>NZ_FRBB01000001.1:0-687022 GCF_900142505.1 Fibrobacter sp. UWH5
ATGGATTTGTATAATTTTGACATGGGCTTTTTCTTCTGTTTTTTTTGGCGATTAAATTTTAGAAAATAGCCCATTTTTTGTTTAATTTAGGCGAAAGTCAACAAAAAAGGGTGGCGAAGCCACCCACACATGTTGATGAAGAGCCTTTTTTTACATCCTTTATTTGCGGAACCAGATTCACCTTTTAAAATTTTTTCGGTTAGAGGGAACAACTGCAGATTCACTCGATAGACTCGATTGCCTCCCTTCTTTGCTGTCGCTATGGAAATAATCCTTTTTCGACAGGCGTCAAGTTCCTCTACGATCTTGGCGTAATCTTCTTCATCGATTCCGATGGTGGCTCCAGAAAAATTTCTTTCGCTTACGGGATATTTTTCAATGGCGTCTTTCGCAAAGTTTGCCATTTCCTTGTGCATGGCGCGAACCTGCGTGGGCATGGCCGCTACAGAGGCCTGAAGCGAACGATCCTCTTGCTCATAGACATCGCTTGCTGTTTTCCTAAGAAATCTTGCGCGGGTCAGAAATGCCAGTGCGTTGCGGACTTCTTCTGCGGAGAAAACGCCTCTGCAAGCCTTGGATAAATCCGAAGGTTTTGCCCCGGGCATCATGGGCACCAACTCACGAAGCACCGGATATTTCCAGGACTCATAAAACGAAATGGACTCGCCTTCCAGTACACGGACTTGGTGAGAACTTACAATGTTGATCATTTCCGCATAGGCGTCTTCTTTTTCTGCATCTTTCTTGGCTTGGCCAAATCTGACCAGTTGCTGAAAGTAATCGTATTCTGCCCCGACAAGCCCCATCGCCTTTGCAACGCGTTTTGTTCCTGGGTTGGAAAGCCCACTTTTACCATCGCAAACGACTTTCAGATAATTTGGTGATGAAAAACCGCTGACTTTTGCAAATTCACGCCAGGAAAAAGCGGAAGTCCTTTTTTTCCACTGGTAATAATCGCTCATGAAAGAACGGTAGTCGTCGTATTCAAATACAGATTTTATCACATCTAAAATATAAACCTCCACGGAATGGTCGTGGAGAAGATTACTACATGAAAATTTTGTTTTTTTGCTGGTTTGTATTATAAAGTGTATAGTATAGCGACTTGCGGCTGAATTTTTGCTGCTATGCTAAAATAAATCCAGCGTGCTGTCCAGGTAAATTTCTTCGCGGACGTTCAGCTGGTATTCTGGCTTGATCATGTAGTAAAGCAAAAATTCCAGGATGAGGGCGCTGCCGAGGCTGCGACCTTCAATTTTAAATTGTGAAAAACCTGCGGGGGCATAAATATTTTGAATGTCGTCAATCCCGATAAAACCAGGATTTTTCATGGCGTCGGAAAAGCGGTAGCCCTTCTTTGCACCCGGCGATTTGCAGATATGATCCTTGCAATCTTCGCCCAAGTTTTTGCGGCTCACGTTCTCGTAACAAATTTTGCGATCCTGGCAACCGAACCAACAGCATTCATTGCAGAGAAATTCCACTTTCTGTTTTTGGGCTGGTGACAGCGTGGCGAACTTATCCAATTCCTTGTTTAGTCTAAAATCTGGAACAACATAACGAAATTCATCGCGGCTCAATTCTTGTTGGAACTGCGCGAAATCCGTAATGACCTTCGTTGTGGAAGAGACGAAATAGAATCCCGGATATTTTGACTTTAAATAATTCAATAGCAAGTCGGAATGAATGATGATGCCATTTTGCGCGCAGTCTCTATCTGGATTTCGTGCACGGTCCGAGTTTTGCCCGGCGCATTCACTACTAGCATTTCCTTCAAACATTTTGCATAGATCGTTGCAACGAGTGTCGGAAAGATGTTCTTCCCTTAACAGGGAATTGCTGAACGTCAATCTTGCAGAAATACCATATTCCTTTAAAAGCTCCGCCACCCGTTCTGCAGGCTCGTCGCCAAAGCCAACGCGGCCGCCGCCCCAGATGCAGTCGGCGGGAGCCCCATAAATGGAACCGATTTCACACCAGTCGTAAAACCACTCCCGATGCTCACGGAACAGCGGCAAAAACGCCTTGTACAGATCGTAGAATTCGAATAGCCCGGGAAGGTGGTAAAAAACTTTCATTTGCAATCCTTATTGCACAAAATAGAATTTCTACGGGCTTCGCACAGCCGCGACAGATTCAAAACATTTATATTTACCATGGTATGAAAAAGCGCGTTTTAAAAGATCATTTTGTTATTGCCTATGCGGTGGTGATTGCGGTCTGTTGCGTGATCTGTCTTGTTACGACTTTGAAAATTCATTCCTTGCCAGAACTTGGGTATGTAATCAATAATGACTTTTTGAAGTTGCTTGTTCAGTACAAAAATTATGAGATCATCCAGGACGCATCCGCTGTACTTGCCGTCACTTTTGGAATAGCCATTTGCATTTACATCGCCCTCAAATACAAGTTTCCAAGGTTTGAAGAGAAACACAAAAAATGGAATCTGGGTTGTGCGCTCATTGTGTTTCCTGTTATAGGCCTTTCGGCCTCTATTGCCCCTAACCTGGATTTCCCCACAAGGTTAAAGGCGGAGCCTAAACTCCATAAGGAATTTGTCGTCGATAAGTATAAGTCTCATGGATCAAAAAGCGGAACCTCTTACCACTTGCTGTTTAGTAGCGGTTCCTCATTTATGGTGGGTTCAAAAAAATATAACGCCGCTTTTGTCAGACAGGAATATTATACGGTTTATCAAGGTGATATTTTGATCCAGATTTTTTCGCCTGATAGATATCGTTTAGCTGAATAGACAAGGAAATACGATGAACGGATTTAAAGATAAAGTAATTGTTGTGACGGGCGGTGCCCACGGCATCGGCAAGACCATCGTTAGCGAATTTGAACGTGAAGGAGCCAAGGTGGCTCTCATTGACATTCGCGAAAATCCATGCTTTGTAGGTGACCTTTCCAAGAAGGATGTCCTGGAAAAATTTGCAGCCTTTGTCATTGAAAAATATGGCCATGTCGACGTGCTGGTGAACAACGCCCTGCCTTTGATGAAGGGCATTGATGAATGTTCCTATGAAGAATTCAGCTACGCCTTGGCTGTGGGTGTGACCGCACCATTTTATCTGGCGAAACTTTTTGCTCCCCACTTTGCGCCGGGCGCTTCCATCATCAACATTTCTTCTTCCCGCGATCGCATGAGTCAGCCACAGACTGAAAGCTATACGGCGGCCAAGGGCGGCATTGCTGCCCTCACTCACGCGCTGGCTGTGAGCCTCGGTGGGCGAGGCGTCCGGGTGAATTCTATTTCGCCGGGTTGGATTGATACGGACTTTACTGTTTACGAAGGTCCCGACGCTACGCAACAGCCTGCAGGTCGTGTGGGCAACCCGCTGGACATTTCAAACATGGTGCTTTTCCTGGCCTCCGATAAGGCTGGGTTTATTACAGGTGAGAATATCTGTATCGACGGGGGGATGACCCGCCAAATGGTATATCATAACGACTGCGGTTGGAGATTAGAACAGTAGTTTGTAAAATACTTTTGTTATCTTTTCAAGAGTAAAACTATATTGATATTGGATGAAACAGCTTCAGTTTGCATACGTTAACCCGGAACACCTGGGTGATGTACTTCAGAATATAGCCCGTTTCCGCGGAAACAGGCAGCTGAAGTTGTTGTTTCATATATACTCGGAACAGCCTGGTTTTAGACAGTTGAAGATTGTCTGCAGCGCCATTGTCAAGTTTTTCCCTGATGCCCTTTGTGTGGGTTGTTCGGGTAATGGCAATATTGTGGATGGCGCGTTCTCGGGCGAGTCTGTGACTGTAACTTGCTCTGTGTTTGAAGATCCCGCTACTCGGATCGAGGTTCTTCAGTATGTGCTGAAGGAGGAGTCTGCCGAACCTATTGCGGAAGATCTGGCCCGAGAAGTTGGAAAGCGCCCCTGGGTGTCGGCTGTAGAAATGCTTGCGGCTACTCCCGGATTTTCCTTTACCGGTTTTTGCAATGGCTTGAGTACCATGCGGCCCGAAGTCCAGGTTTTTGGCGGGCTGGCAGGTCAAACTTGTGAAGAAACTCCGGCTTATGTATTTTCCAACGTCTATGACTTCTCTAACGAGTCCGTCGTCTGCGTTCTGTATGGCGGTGAAAATTTCCATGTGGAGACGGTCAAGGTTTCTGGATGGAAACCCCTGGGTAGACCGTTTACGGTGACTAAGGCTCAGGGGAACGTTCTTCATGAGCTGGATGGCAAGCCTGCCTTTGAAGCTTTCTCCAAATATCTGAATATCCAGAACGACTATTACTTCTTCCAGAACACTCTGGAATTTCCCCTGTTCTATAACGAGGATGGTGAGAACCTGTTGCGTTGCCCTATGGCCTGTTCTGAAAATGGGGCCCTGCTTTTGGCATCGGACATGGGTGTCGGGATCATTACGAAGCTTGCCTATGGCGATCCTCAATCCATTATGGATAGCGTGCGCCTGGGTACGACGAAACTGTCAAAGTTCTGCCCGGATGCCATCTACATGTATTCAGGCATGGGCCGCCGAATGTTCTGGGGTGAAACAGATGTGAACAACGAAACTGTTCCCTTCGATACCATTGCTCCGGCTTCTGGTTTTTATGCGACGGCACAGTTCCTGCGCACAAGAAATTTTGTAAAGCTGCATAACCTGTCCATTGTGGTGGTAGGTATGCGCGAAGGCGAAGCGAATACGTCCAAGATGAAGACTGCCGTGGTGAATGACGATTCACGGGCGGGCAGGGTTTCTGTGATTACCCGCTTGGCGAACTTTACCAACGTGTCTTCTGCCGAACTGGTGGAAATGTACAACATGATGACCAAGAACTCCATTACGGATGCCTTGACCGGTTTGTACAATCGTGGTGAAATCCAGCGCCGCATTGCAGAACGCCATGCAGAAAATCCCGATGCTCCTATGTCGCTGGTGATGATCGATATCGACAACTTCAAGTCGGTGAACGATACCTATGGCCACAAGATTGGTGACATTGTGATTCAGGGCCTTTCTAAGCAGATCCAGATTGCTACCTACGAAAAGGCTCCCGATGCAGATGCCGGCCGTTGGGGCGGTGAGGAATTTATGATCATGCTTCCTGATATGGGTATTAAGGAAGCGGTTGAGTTTGCGGAAACGGTTCGTACCGGATTCGCCCAGGTGATGTTCCCCGAAGTGGGACGCAAGACCATCAGTCTTGGTGCTACAGAAATGAGATGGGGTGATTCCATTGACGCCATTTGTGTGCGTGTGGACGAAGCCCTTTACAAGGCTAAGAATTCAGGTAAGAATAGGGTGGTTACCCTTTAAAGAGTTTACTTCGTTGGCGTTGTAAAATTAACAATGGTTTGTTTGAATTGCCCATACCAAGGGCAATTTTCTTTTGTATAAAATGAAAACCCCCAGCTATGATGAACGCCGGGCGGTTTAATTTTTTATCCTTCGACTTTGCGCTTATGCGCTTCGCTCAGGATGACGCGGAGAACCTTATTCCTTGACGCTCCAGGTGGTGCCTTCCTTGCTGTCCTTGATCACGATATTCATGGCGGCAAGTTCGTCGCGGATGCGGTCGCTTTCGGCCCAGTTCTTGTTGGCGCGTGCTTCCTTACGGGCGGCCAGCAGTTCTTCCACCTTGGCGACGTCAACGCCTGCGGTGCCTTCGTCAGCCTTCTTCTTGTAGTCCTGACGGGGTTCGTCCAGCTTCAGGCCGAATACCTTGTCCATATCCAGGACAAGAGCTGCCTTTTCGCCGTCGTCGATGTCGGACTTCAGCATGGTATTGAGGATGCCGAGAGCGCGGGGCATATTCAGGTCGTCGCCGATGGCGGTCTTGAATTCTTCCTGGAATGCCTTGGCGGCTTCGCTCTTGATTTCGGTTGCCTTACCGATGAGGGCGTCGGTCTTCTTGTGGAGACTCTTGAGGCCTTCCTTAGCGCCTTCCAGAGCTTCCCAGGTGAAGTTCAGGTAGTTGCGGTAGTGGCTGCCCACTGCGAAGAAGCGGTAATCCAGCGGATTGAAACCGCGGTCTACCAACAGGTCAACAGTGAGGAATTCGCCGCTAGACTTACTCATCTTGCCGAAGGTAGTGGCGGTGGTGCCGTCTTCCAGCTTTTCTTCGCTGGCGGTACGGAGGAATTCACCGTGCATCCAGAAACGGCTGAAAGTTACGCCGTTGGCGCATTCGCTCTGGGCGATTTCGTTGGTGTGGTGCACGCGGATATGGTCAGTACCGCCGCAGTGAATGTCCAAGGTGGGGCCGTTGTACTTCATGGCCATAGCGGAGCATTCCACATGCCAGCCCGGGAAGCCTACGCCCCAGGGGGAATCCCATTCCATGGCGCGCTTCTTGTCGGTGGGGCTGAACTTCCACAGAGCGAAGTCGGTGGCGGCACGCTTTTCGCCCATGTCGATACGGCTACCCTTGCGGAGGTTTTCCACGTCCAGGCGGGCGAAGTCGGCATAGCGGGGGAACTTCAGGCTGTCGAAGTAGATGCCATCGGAAGTGCGGTAGGTAAAGCCCTTTTCTTCCAGGGTCTTCACCAGGTCGATCTGTTCCTGGATGTGCTGGGTGGCGGGAGTCCAGCGGGTGGGTTCCTGAATGTTCAGACGATGCCAGTCGTTCATGAAGGCGTCGGTGTAGAACTTTGCGATATCCCAGACGGACTTGCCTTCGCGGGCTGCGCCCTTTTCCATCTTGTCGTCTCCGGAGTCGCCATCGCTAGTGAGGTGGCCTACGTCGGTGATGTTCACGATGTGGTTGACCTTGTAACCGTAGTAGTTCAAGGTACGGACCAGGAAGTCTTCGAAAATGTAGGTGCGGAGGTTGCCGATGTGGGCGAAGTGGTACACCGTGGGGCCACAACAGTACATACGCACGGCGGGAACGCCTTCAGGAAGTGTGAAAATCTCTTTCTTGCGTGATGCGGTGTTGTAGAATTGAAGTGCCATTTTAGCCTCCGGTTAAGTTTGGGTGCCGCGGGATGCGGAACCATGGTGCGCCAAAGATAGAAAATTTTCTATTTTTCGTGATACAGAAGTCATTGTCTAACCTTCTTTAAAAAACAACTATGCGTACACTATTTGAAAAAATCAAGTACGAGGTGAAAGACCTCGTTGTTCTCCTGAGAAATATCCCTTCCCTGGCTGTTACATTTTTTGTATTGTCTGTGGTTTGCATGAACCTGCTCGCCAACAAGGAGCTGTTCTCTACGGAGTACCTGGCCCTTGATTGCGGTTTTACCCTGAGCTGGTTCTCCTTCCTCTGCATGGACATGATCTGCAAGCGCTTTGGCCCCAAGGCCGCCATGAAGGTTTCCATGGTGGCGCTGTTTATCAACCTGGTCACTTGCGCCTTGTTCAGTCTGCTTTCACGCACCCCCGGAATGTGGGGCGAATTCTACAGCTACGTGGATTCCAATCCCGAAATGGCGAACGTAGCCAACGCGGCGCTGAATGCCACATTTGGCGGTTCCTGGTATGTGGTGCTGGGTTCTGCTCTTGCCATGTTCACTTCGTCGGGCGTCAACTCCATTGTGAACTACCTGATTGCCAAAAGTACGAAAACCACGGGCTTTAAAAATTTTGCACTCCGTTCCTACATCTCCACCATGGTGGCCCAGTTTGTAGACAACTTTATTTTCGCCATGGTGGTGAGCCATGTGTTCTTCGGTTGGACCATGACCCAGGTGATCGTCTGTTCCATTACCGGTTCCGTGATGGAGCTGCTTTGTGAAATTCTGATTAGCCCCATTGGCTACAAGATGGTCTGCAGCTGGGAAAAGCATGACGTGGGCCGTGAATACCTGAACATGAAGGCTGCAAAATGAACGTCCTGATTAGCGGTACAAGTTGCGGTATTGGCCGCGCCATTGCGGAACTTTTTCTGCAAAATGGTTGCGCTGTTTTTGGATTGGATATTGGGCCCGCAAGTATCCAGAGCAAACTATATAGACATTACATCGCCGATGTCTCGGACAAGGATTCGCTTCCCGCAATTGATGAACCGATGGATATCGTAATCAGTAACGCTGGCGTCCAGAATTCCGGTAGGGACATCGAAGTGAATCTGAAAGGTTCCATCAACTTTGTAGAAAAGTATGCCTTTCATGCCGGCATCAAGTCGGTACTTCTGGTGGCATCCGCCTCCGCTCACTCCGGTGCCGAATTTCCGGAATATTCCGCTTCTAAGGGCGGACTTCTTTCTTACATGAAAAACGTGGCTTTGCGGGTTGCCAAGTATGGCGCCACCTGCAATAGCATTTCGCCGGGTGGCGTTACCACGGAATTGAACCGCCCTGTCATGGATGATGCAAAACTCTGGAAACAGATCATGGATGTAACGCCCCTAAAGCGCTGGGCGTCTCCCGAAGATATTGCCCAGTGGGTGTACTTCCTTACGGTGGTGAACAAGAACTGCACTGGTCAGGATATTCTCATCGATAACGGCGAGAAAGATCTGAACGCCACCTTCGTGTGGCCGGAATAGATTAGACGGAATATTTTCCGTTTTTTGATGTCGCCTGTCAGGCGACCTAAAGAGCGTTTCCGAAAGGTCCATTGTAGGCATAAGGAGGTCTACAATGGACAACATGGAAAGACGTTACCACGAAAATGGGAAAGTATGGTTTGAATGCCCTCTGAAAAACGGCTATCGCGATGGAGCCTGCAAGGAATATTATCCCTCTGGCGCACTGCGTAGTACCGCCACCTATCGGGAAGGTTTGCTAGATGGGCCAAGAATCATGACCTTTGAAAATGGCTTGCGGATTTGTCGCCATGTTTTTCGGGATGGTCGTGTGATTGATGGCTTTGTTCCTGTGTTTGGAAGGGACGGCTCTCTTGCGTTTTCTGAATACTGGGAAAAAGGCCGTTGTCGCTGTTATGATCGCAGTAACCGTCTTTATCGAGAATTTGGAATGTTGAACAGAATGGAAATTTGCCTGAAGGTGTAGAGTGCTCCTATCACGAAAATGGTCAGCTTAGTATGCGTTTGTTTTTCGTGAAGGGGATGGTGAAAGATGGACCGGTAAATTATTTTGATGGAGAAGAATGTGAATCAAGGGATGACTTTCTGAATAGAACGTTTGACCTTTTGTCTCATAAGCTGGAATGGATTCTCTGTCTAGCGGTACGTGAATTTATGTTGCGATTGCGCTTGCCTAATGACGGGCCGACTGAGGAACTTTGAACGTGTTCTGGCAAATTTAAAAAAATTAATAGGATAGCTCTTTTGAAAAAGACATTTTTTAATTTGTATAAAAATAGGTCTGCCTTTATTTCTTATATTTTAGAAATAAAGTTGAGGCCTTATATGAAAAAGTTCTTAAGTGTATTTGGTGTCGTAGCGGTGGCAGCTTGCATGACCGCTTGCAATGAACAGAAAACCGCGCAGAATCAAACTGCTGCGGAACCTGACGCAAAGGCGCAGAAAACCGCTGTGATTTATTATTCCCAGACGGGAACCACCAAGAAGGTTGCCGAGGAATTTGTAAAGCAGCTAGGTGCCGATGCCATTGAACTGCAACTTGTAACGCCCTATCCCTCCACTTACGACAGCACCATTGCCGCTGTCCGTGCAGAACGCGAATCTAAGAAGTGGCCTGCCCTCGCTAACGCCAAGCAGGATCTTTCCAAGTACGATACGCTCTATGTGGGCGCTCCCATTATGTTTGGTTTCTTTGCCCCGCCTATGTATACCTTCCTGGATTCTAACGACTTGAGCGGAAAGGTGGTGGTGCCCTTCTGTACTTACGGAAGCGGCGGTCGCCTGGCCAGTGCCAAGGAATTAAAGCAGTTGGAACCCAACGCCAACGTGGTGCTTTCCTACGGCATTTCTAATCGTCGCGCCAACAATCCCGAAGTGAATGTGGCCGAGGAAATTGAAAAGCATATTGCCGCAGTCCGCGCTGGTACCGATGAGAAAAATTTCGTAGGCGCATATGGTGAATCTCGCCAGCCCACGGAAGAAGACTTGGCTGTGTTTGCCGAAGCCACCAAGGATTACGGCTATTTGAAGCTTACACCCATGAGCGTGTCCACCCAGATTATGGCGGGAACCAACTACATGTTTACCTGCAACATGAAGGCCTTCGGCGAAGAACTTACCGCCATGGTAAAAATCTTCAAGCCCCTGCCCGGCCGTGGAAACGCACAATTGATTAGTGTGGATAAGTAGAAATCTGTTTCTAGGGGGTAGACCTCTGTGTTGGAGGCTGTATGGTGTATTATCTAATTTCTATTCTAAAAAAGTGAATAAGAAAAACCTCCCGAAAAAAATCGGGAGGTTTGCGATTTTTGATTTCTTGCGTTGCGCGAGACCTTAAATCTTCAAGCAGTTCTTTTTCCTGTGGTGATATTCCGCCGTGGCGGTGAAGATGACGTCACTGCTGGAGTTCAGTGCGGTTTCCATGGAGTCCTGTACCACGCCCAGGATAAAGCCCACAGCTACGGCCTGCATGGAAATGTCGCCGCTGATGCCCAGGATAGAGCAGGTCATGGGAATGAGGAATAGGGAGCCGCCAGCGATACCGGAAGTTCCGCAAGCGCCAATGGCACTCATAACGCAGAGAATGCAGGCGGTGGGAAGGTCCACATGGATGCCCAGGGTGTTTGCTACGGCCAGAGTCATGACGGCGATAGTCACGGCGGCACCGCACATGTTGATGGTGCAGCCCAGAGGAATGGAAACAGAGTAGAAGTCCTTTTCAAGACCCAGGCGTTCGCAAAGTGCCATGTTCACCGGAACGTTGGCTGCAGAACTACGGGTGAAGAAAGCGGTAATGCCGCTATCGCGAAGGCAGCGGAATACCAGGGGGTAGGGATTTTTACGGAGTGTGATGAAAATGATGATGGGATTCAGGGCAAGGGCGACTACCAGCATGCAGCCCACCAGTAAGGCCAAGAGCTTTCCGTAGTCGGCGAAGATGCTCATTCCGTTTTCGGCAACGGAGGAGAATACCAAACCTAGAATGCCGAAAGGTGCCATCTGGATAATCCAGCGGATGACTTGGGATATGGCGGCGGAAGCGTCGGTGATGACGGTGACGGTATGGTCTACAGGAAGTTTCTTAAGAGCCAAGCCGAATACGATAGACCAGAAGAGGATTCCGATGTAATTTGCACCGGCCAGGGCTGCGATGGGATTCTGGACGCAGTTCTTTACCAGGTTCGTCAGAACTTCGCCAATGCCGCTAGGGGCGGCACCTTCTGCAGCAGAGACGGACAATTTCATGGTGACTGGGAATAGTTCGCTTCCTGCGACAGCCAAGGCGGCTGCGCCAATGGAACTGATGACGTAAAGAAGAATCACCTTGCGGAATCTGCTGCCGATTCCTTCTCCGGCTCCTG
The DNA here is from genome assembly GCF_900142505.1 of Fibrobacter sp. UWH5. Classification (NCBI taxonomy): domain Bacteria; kingdom Pseudomonadati; phylum Fibrobacterota; class Fibrobacteria; order Fibrobacterales; family Fibrobacteraceae; genus Fibrobacter; species Fibrobacter sp. UWH5. Next base: position 11,320 of record NZ_FRBB01000001.1, read on the forward strand.
CAATGGAACTTGCCACCAGGGCGAACACCAGGATGGGGGCGGCACCTTTCAGGGCGCCTACAAATAGGGTGCCGAGAATGCCGATGGCGCTGAGCTGCGGAGCGAATAATCCGAGGACAGCGCCAAGAATTAGTCCGATGATAATACGAATGATGAGGCTAAGCTCAATCCATTTCCTTGCAATACGTTTCATAAGAGTTCCTTTTTTATCAAGTGGAAATATAGTTATGAATCACACCGAATGAGGTTCGAGGTATGAGATATGAGATATCTCCTTTATTCTTTAAGCTTTACACTATTCACTATTCACTATTCACTATTCACTATTCACTCTCCTCAATCCTCTAGGTAGCGAAGCTACCGACCTCGGGCCTCATAGGGAGGCGAATGCCGACCGACCTGTTCGCTAATTATTAACTTTGTCGCATGCTTTTTGAAGAGATTATCAACGAACATTATGATCCCCGTGAGTATCCCGCCTTGGCTTTCCTTGCGGACCAGTGGGTTTGTGAACGCCCCTTTGAAGGCCTCAAGGTTCTTGTGGCGACTCCCATTTACAGGAATACTCTCCTGGAATACCGAACCCTGATTGCTGGCGGGGCTCAGGTCTATGTGGGACATGCGGTATCAGGCGATACCCAGATGCCTTGTGATGAATCGGTTATCGAACTTCTGACCGAATCTGGGGTCCCTGTTGTTACGGATGATGATATTAAATGCGGTAAGGTGGCTGATGACTTTGACCTGATTCTTGATTGTGCGGGTCAGTTCGCTTCTTGCCATCCGAAGCTGGGCTTTGTGGAATTGACTCGCAGCGGTGTGCAGTTCTTTGAAAAGTCTGAATTCCCCGTGTATGTGGCTGATAGTGGGATCGTGAAGCGCATTGAAACCATTCTGGGAACAGGCGATGGTTGCTTTAGAGGTTTGGAGCAACTTGGCTATAATGATTTCGAAAATAAGAAGCTGATTGTTTTTGGAAGCGGCAAGGTTGGTTGCGGCATCGCCCTGCAGGGAGTTCGTCGCGGAATGCAGGTGACAACTGTTACCGACACAAACCGCAGAAGTTCTTCGTCTGATTTTTGCCATGTGCTGGAACGCAACGATGTAACTATCGTGGATTGCTTTAACGATGGTGCTGTAAAGGCTGCTGTTGAAGAAGCTGACTTCCTGGTGACCGCTACTGGCGTAAAGGGCGCTCTGTCTATCTCGGCGACGACAGTCATCATGAACCGCCCGGAATTGGTGGTGGCAAACATGGGCGTCGAAGATGAGTTCGGTGAATTCGTTCCCGAAAGCCGTGTGCTGAACCACAAGGCTCCCTTGAACTTCATGTTAGATGAACCTACCCATCTCAAGTACATCGATACGAGTCTTGCTTTGCATGCCGCACTTGGAGAACGTCTTGTTCAGGAATACAGGACCTCGGGTAAGGCTCCCTTTGTGGGACCTGCGGATCCGCCGGACGATATTGAACAGCGTCTATTGATGACCACGATCCAGAATGGTGTCATCGGTTCTGAAGTCTGCGACATGATGAGATAGGCTGTTTATAAAAACATTTTTTCAAAAGGTTTGCAGTCCTTTTTTTGACTTTCATATATATTTGGTTCTATGATGAATAAATTTGCTTTCGTTTCTGTTGTTTCCCTGTCTATGGCCTTGACTGTTGGTGCCTTTGCCGAAGATATTATTGCCAAGACTTCCAATGGCTCTACCGTTATCCTGCACGACAATGGCCGTTGGGAATATTATCAGAACAATGCTCAGATTCGTGATGTGCGCCCGACCGCCATTCCGGAGGATGTGAAGTATCAGATTTCTGTGGATTACGAAAGTGTAGACAAGTTAAAGAAAGATGTCCGCATGGCTATGGAAGCGGACTTTGCCACTGAAGAAGAAATCAAGGATAGTCTGCGTAAGGTTCCCAAGGGTGGTATCGTCTATTTCCAGGTTCCCAAGGAACAGATCAAGAAGGGTATGGTCCGCGACTTGACATTCTACATTTACGACAAGGGCAAGAATCCCATCTTTACACAGTCTGCCAGCGATGATGCCGCCACTCCCAGCGAAAGCAGCAAGATTATGAACTTGATGGTGGCTCCTCTTTATGCTCGCCCCAAGGCAAACGTGTTGAAGGCCAAGGCTGTTTGCGGTCGCGAAACTATTGAATTTGAAATTCCTGTAAAGTAGACTCATGAAGTTTGCTGTTGTGGATTTGGAGACCACCGGCGGTACGCCGGAAAATGGTCGCATTACAGAAATCGGGATTGTTCTGCTGGATGATTTCGAGGTGGTGAAGACGTACCAGGTCTTGCTGGATCCGGGAATGCCCATACAGCCTTTTGTGCAGAACTTAACCGGAATTACCGACGAGATGGTTCAGGGGCAGCCGCAGTTTGCTTCTGTTGCCGAGGATGTTGCCGAACTTTTGCAGGGCCGCATTTTCGTGGCGCACAATGTTCAGTTCGACTGCCGTTTTTTGCGGGCTGAATTGCGTCGTTGTTGCGTCAAGATTGATCCGCCCAGGCTTTGCACTGTAAAGTTGACCCGTCGATATTTTCCGGGGCAGGGGAGTTACAGCCTGCACAACCTGATCATGAGTTTGAATCTTCCGGACTTTAATCACCACCGGGCGCTGGCAGATGCCATGGCTGCTGCGGAATTGCTGAAGCTGTGCCTGCAGAAAGCAGGTCCCGAAAAAATCCGGAAGGAAGTGAAGAACATTACCAAGGCTGAAGCAGAAGTGATGTTCTAATTTTTTGATAACCGCGTCGCGCTTACTTTAGAATGCCGGCGCGGTATTTCATTTTAAGAATACGGGCGCAGGACTCTTCGATTCTCTGTTTGTACTTGGCGTTCTGATTGGACATGGCCGTAAGGATTTTTACCATTTCCACTGCTTTCTGGGGATAGGTGATCATGAACATGTCGTTGCCTGCAGTGAGGGCTGTCTGCACAAGTTTCTTGAAATCCTTAGAGGGGTAGTTTTTGCTGGTGACTCGTTCGGTCCCACTGATCCAGGCGCGGAGTGAAACGCCCCACAGGTCGTCGGTGAGGATGACTGTTTCTGGTGACATGCGACGGGCCAGCGAAATAATCTTGGGCTCGAAAACGGCAGGGCGGTTTGACACGCGGACAAAGCGGACGCTGCTCATCATGGTGATGGGAATGTCTGCGGCGAGGGCGTTGAAAAATGCGACGTTTTTCTTGATTGACTTTTTGGGAGTGGTGCTGATGGCGATCTGGTGGTCGCTATTTGTCCAGGAATCATAACCGGGAAAATGCTTGGAAACGCAGACGATGCCGCTCTGGGCCATGCCCTTTACGAAGGCGCGGACCTTGTAGGCATTGGTGGTGTCTTCGCCCCAGCTGCGGTCCGATTCTTCCATGAAGGAACGCTTGCCTCGGCTGTCTTTTGCCGGGTCCAGGACGGGAGCCAGATTCATGTTGATTCCCGCTTCCTTCAGCACGTTTCCGATTTGCTGAGCCAGTTGCTGGATAGAGTCCGCCTCCATTTTTCTCATGGCCTTAGCGCTGGGAGTTCTTGCCCACTGGGGCGAGATGCTGGAGATGCGGTTTACTCGTCCGCCTTCCTGGTCTACGGCGACGACGGGGGGGATTGCGAGGTTGTCGTTGATGGTGCTGATGACATCCTTGAATTTTTCCAGATCCTTAAGGTGACTGCGCATTACAAGGATACCGCCGAATTCATTTTCGATCATGAAGCTGGCGGGGGTCATATAGACCATGACCATCTGGGCGGCCTTTTGCTTGATGCTCATGGAATTCCATAGGGGCATCAAGGCGTCGGGAAGGTCGTAGGGGTTTGGGACCGCTGCGGTGTCCTGGATGGACTCTGTTGCGGTGGCTGCGGTTGCAGTGGGCTCTGCGGCAGATTCAGGGGCTGATTCTGCGGAGACGGCGCCTGCGGAGGTGGTGCCTGCTGTGGATTCTGCGTCGGTTCCGGTACTTGCGACGGACTCGTTGACGGTAACGGAATCTGCGGCGGCCTTGGCGGCCATGGCAGAAAGGTCCTGCAGGACAATATCCTGGGACGTGTCCGGGGAAACCTGCATGACGGCACTGTCTAGGGCGGACGGCACCGGCTGTGCGAAAACGGCACAGAATGCGCTTGATACAATAAAGACTGCTGTTCTAAATTTCAAAATCCATACACCTCTCGACTTGCTCGTTACCCTTTAAGGTAAGGAACTTGCCGATCCATTACGGAACATAATCTTCATCGGAGCTCTTGCTTGCGGAGGCCTTCTTGGCGCCCCAACGGCGAGGCTTGAATTCTCTGGGCGGGAAGTCAAACTTTAACTTGCCTTTCTTGTCGATGTAGAGGAAAGCGTCAAAGGTGCGGTGTGTCTTGTTGCTGCGGAAACCCTTGATCAGTTCGGTCTTCACTTCGGTTCCGGAGAGCATCTTCTGGATCTGTTCCAGGGGAATTTCCTTGCCGAGAAGAATCTTGGGCAGCTGCAGGCCGCTAGGTTCCTTCTTTACATAGCTATCGCTGACGTAACCGGTCATGGTTTCGTACACAGCGGAGTTGTCCAGCGGAGAGTTGCCTACCTGCTGGCCCAATTCAATTTCGGATCCTTCCTTGTTATCATCGAAGACGAACTCGATTTTGTTCTGGTCGTTGATGATAACTACGGCAGAAAATTCTACGCCCTTCTTGCTGCGGAATCCGGTAAGGGGACCAATCTTGTGGTTGGTCAGGAGTTCCACGATTTCTTCGTTGGAAAGTCTCTTGCCGCCGATCATCTTGCGGATGACGATTCCATCTTCGGTGGTGTATCGGCTGACGGTCTCGAAAACCTTCTTGCCGTTCACCGGGCTGAAACTTGCTTCGCCTGTAGTGCTTTCTTCCTTGAAGCCCTTGATGTTCTTCACCATGGTGCGGGTCATTTCTACAATGCCGTTCATGAAGTTCTCGCGGGTTTCCTTGCCCTTCTCGATCTGCTCCATCTTATATTCCCACTCACCAGTTAGCTCTGGACTTGTGAGGGCCTCAATATCCATAGCCTTTAATACCTTGATCAGGTCGAAGGCCTTGGCCGTAGCGATCATGTCCTTGCCGTCGCGGACCACGTACTTGTCGGTGACTAGCTTTTCGATAATGGCTGCGCGGGTGGCAGGAGTGCCCAGGCCGCGTTCCTTCATGGCGTCGCGGAGTTCTTCGTCTTCCACCAGTTTACCGGCACTTTCCATCATGGAGAGGAGGGTACTTTCGGTGTAGTGGGCAGGAGGCTTGGTAAAGTCTTCCTTGGCTTCGATTTCAACGGTCTTGGCCTTGTCGCCCTTCAGCTGCGGGATGTTGGCTTCGTCGTCTGCATCCTTGCCGTACACGGCCTTGAAACCGGGTTCCACCAGGATCTTGCCTTCGGTAATGAAGGTCTCGTTTTCGACGGTGGTCACGCGGGTGGTGTTCAGGTACTTTGCAGGCGGGTAGAAGACAGCGATAAAACGCTGACAGATCATGTTGAACACTTTCTGTTCCGCTTCGCTCAGGTCTGTGGGCATGATGCCTGTGGGGATAATGGCAAAGTGGTCCGAGATCTTCTTGTTGTCGAAAACCTTGGGTGTCTTTACGACCCAGTTGTTGTTGAGGGCGGTCTGTGCGAAAGTGGACAGGGAGCCTGTAATCTTGCCGAGGGTAGCCTTGACGGGACCTACGTAGTCTTCGGGCAAGTGCTTGCTGTCGGTACGGGGGTAGGTGGTTGCCTTGTGGCGTTCGTAGAGGGCCTGGGCGATTGAAAGGGTTGTCTTGGCGCTAAAGCCGAAACGGTTGTTGGCTTCGCGCTGGAGGGTAGTCAGGTCGTACAGGGGGCCGCACTTCTGGAAACTGGGTGCGGTGGTCTCTTCGATGGTACCAGTCTTGCCCTTGCACTTGGAAAGGATTTCCTGGACCTTGGCTTCGTCAAAAATCTGTTTCTGCTTGCTGTCGCCGTTGGGGGTAAACCACTTGCCCTGATAGTTGTTGCCGCTGTTGTCGAAGTTGGCCTCGATGGTCCAGAACTTCTTGGGGACGAACTGGTGGCGTTCTTCTTCGCGGTTCACGATGATGGCGAGGGTGGGGGTCTGCACACGGCCGCAGGGGGTAATCTGGAAACCGCCCATGGAACTGTTGTAGGCGGTAAGTCCGCGGCTGCCGTTCATGCCGATGAGCCAGTCGGCTTCGCTACGGCAAATGGCGGCTGCCTTCAGGTTTTCCATGTCGGCGCCATCGCGCATGTTGTCAAAGGCTTCCTGGATGGCGGCGGGGGTCATACTCTGCATCCACAGGCGCTTGATGGTCTTGCCTGTGAACTTGCCCTTCAGCACGTAGTCCAGGATGTAGAAGAATATCAATTCACCTTCGCGGCCAGCATCGCAAGCGTTTACAAGGGTGGTTACGTCCTTGCGCTTGATCAGCTTGCTCAGGATGGAAAGCTGGCTCTTGGTGGTGGGGTTGGCAGAAAGGGGGAACTTCTCCGGCAACATGGGGAGGGTGCTCATTTCCCACTTCTTGTATCGTTCGTCGATTTCCTTGGGGTCGGCGATTTCAACCAAATGGCCGATGGCGTGACTGACGATGGTGGTGTCACTTTCGTAGACGCCGTTTCCCTTGGTGAAGTTTTTCTGGCCTAGGACCTTGACCAAGTCCAGGGCGACGCTGGGCTTTTCTGCAATAATGAGAGTCTTCCCTTCGACGGGGACTGCAGATTTCTTTGCTTTTGTGGCGGGCTTAGCTGCCTTTGCAGTTTTTGTAGCCTTTGCCGCAGTAGTATCAGTTGCCTTTGCTGTTGCCATAGATTACTTCCATTTGAAGCGTCCGAAGAGGCCGAAGAGTACGGCCAGAACGGTGAAGGGGGCGTGGATGAACTCCACCGGGATACACCATTTGATCAAGTGTTCCTGCCTAAAGATTCTTAGCCCCCGGAGTATTAAAATCAGGTCACCGGCGCACTTGACGACGAATGTTATCGCTGTGGCCAGGAAAATTGTAAAGCTGAACGGTGAAAGGGCCGCCCCGATGCATTCCATCAGCAGGAACAGGAACACCATGCTCAGTACGAAAACGATTTTCGGTGTGTAATATATGGTCTTGGAGGCCCAGCGTTTGCGCTGTTCCCAAAGTTCCTTCAGGGTTTCCTTGCCGTTAGTCGTAACGAAGGTGGCTTCGTTGATACAGTAGCGCATGGCCCAGGGGCGGTCGGCTGCCAGTTTCTGCATCAGCAGGTCGTCGTCGCCGCTCTGGATCTTGATGACGTTTTCGAAGCCCTTGACGCTCTTGAAAAAACTCTTGCGGTAGGCCAGGTTGTTACCGGTACTGGTCAGGGGCAGGTGCATGGCCAAGCCAGCGGTTCCTGCCACTCTATATATAAGAGTCTCTACGGCCTGCATACAGATTAGAACGCTAGACTTACCCTTGACCGTGGGAATGTAGGAGTGACCTGCTACCAGTTCAATGCCGGGTTCGAATTCGGCGACGATGCCTGTGACCCAGGTGGGCTTTACGATGCAGTCGGCGTCGGTCAGGCAGAGGATTTCGCCGTTGCAGGCCTCGATCATCAGGCTCAGGGCGTGCTTCTTGGGGCTGACTCCCTCGGGAATGTCCTTGATGGTCAGGACATGGAACCTGTCGGGGTATTTGTCGACGTACTCGGCCAGGATTTTGGGAGTTCTGTCTGTGCTGCGGTCATCGGCGACCCAGACTTCCCAAAAACCGCGGTAATCCTGCTTCATGACCGATTCAAGAGTTTCGCGGATCCCTTCTTCTTCGTTTCGGGCCGCAATGAGGATGCTTACCTTTGGAGCGGGTTCCACATCGGAGTCGCCCTTACGCACAGAACCCAGCGCGCGGAAAAAGCGCACTTCGAGCCATGCGTAAAAAAGGCAGAACACTGCCAGGAGTGAAACCACTGTGTATGTAAGCACTGTAAAAAGCATTTCCGCGCAAAATGTAGTTCAAGAAAAAAGTTTTTTGATTCTTACAACGTCAAATGGTAGGCGAAAAAGCGTTTTTTGAGGGAATTTGGTTCGTTTAACCCCGAAATTAGAATCCTGTAGCCAGCCTTTCGGTAAGACGGGTAAAGCGGCGGGCGTTACGGATGGTACGTATGGCCTGGTGCAGGGAACCGGGTGCCGAGAGAATCCACACATGGCCCTTGGCACGGGTAATGGCCGTGTAGATCAGGTTCCGCTGGAGCATAACGTAATGGCTGGAATCCAGTACCACGATGACTGCCGGGTATTCGCTGCCCTGGCTCTTGTGGATGGTGCAGGCGTAGGCTAGGGTCAGTTCTTCCAACTCGTCGTCTTCGTAGTCTACGGTCTTGTCGTCGTAGAAAACGGTAATCTTCTTGTTGACCGCGTCCACGCGCCAGATTGTACCGACGTCGCCGTTAAAGACGTTCTTTTCGTAGTTGTTCTTCACCTGCATGACGCGATCGCCCTGGCTCCATTCGACGCCCATCATCTTGTGGCGGGGAACATTGGGGTTCAGCAAACCTTGCAGGAAGGGGTTCAACTCGAAAATACCAAGGGGACCCTTGCGCATAGGTACCAGGACCTGCATCTGCTCGGTGAGATTGATGTCCAGTTTGCTCTTGATGCCGGTGGAGATTAACTGCTCCAGATGGGCCTTGCATTCTTCGGGAGTCTCGAAGGGGACAAAGTGAAAGTTGGGGCCGTCAAGGGGAGTGGGGGTGATTCCCTGGTTAATCTTGCTTGCCTTTTCGGCGATGTCGTTGTCGCTGGCCTGACGGAAAATGTGCTGCAGACGGATATGGGGGAAGCCGGGGCTGCTGAGTAAATCGTTCAATACGTTGCCAGGTCCGACACTTGGCAACTGGTCGGCGTCGCCAACAATGACGATGCGGGCCTTCATGGGGATTGCGTCTAACAGAGAGGCGGCAAGCCAGGTATCCACCATACTGAATTCGTCAATGACCAGCAGGTTACAATCCAGCTGGTTCAAACCGTTTTTCGAGAATTTCCTGGAAACCGGATCCATTTCCAGAAGGCGGTGGATGGTGCTTGCCTTTTCGCCACAGCATTCGCCCATGCGCTTGGCGGCACGGCCCGTGGGGGCGGCAAGCAGGATGTTGTCGCCCAGCTTTCTGGCCAGATGGAGGATGCCCTTTAGAATGGTGGTCTTACCGGTGCCGGGTCCGCCCGTGATGATGAACATCCTGTGGCTCAGAGCCTGGATAATGGCGTCGCGCTGAATGGGGTCAAAAGAAAATTTCTGTGCCCTTTCCCAGTCCCGTAATTCCCTGTTGGCGAATTCTTCGCCGATGGCTTCGTAGGCGGTATTGCATAAACGGAATTTGATGTTGTCTGCAATTCGCTGCTCGGCGTTAAATAGGAGGGGGTGGAAACAGTCGTCGTTTATACGTCTGATTCTTTCGTTGCCGCAGAGGATGTCGAACTGGTCAATAAGACGGTTTACGGAATCCTCATCGTAAATGTCAATTCGCAGATTTTTGATGGCGCGGCTCAGCAACTGTTCCCTAGGGAGGAATACGTGGCCGTCTCCCATGGAGGCTTCCTGCAGGGTGTACAGCAAGGCTTCCTGCATACGGGTGGGACTGTCCTTGGGGAGCCCCAGCTTCATGGCGATTTCGTCGGCCTTTAAAAAGCCGATGCCGAAAACTTCCTCGCAGAGCATGTAGGGATTGTCGCGGATCTTGGGGACAGTCCCCTGGCCGAATCGGGTCCAGAGTTTTTTGGCGATGCTTCCTACGATGCCGTGGCTGTACAGGAACATCATGGTTTCGCGGCTGTGGCGTGCCTCTTGCCAGCGGGCCAGGAAAAGTTCCACCTTGGCCTTGGGCAGACCTTTAATTTTTACGCTGCGAAAACGGTCTGGATCGTTGTCTAAAACGTCGAAAGTTTCTTCGCCAAAAACATCATAGATGTTCTGCGCGGTCTTGGGACCGATACCCTGGCAAAGTCCGCTACCCAGGTAGGCCACCACGTCGCTGTCGTCGGCCATGGCGATGAGTTCAAAGGATGTACACTTGAACTGTGTGCCGAACTTGGGGTGACGTCCCCATTCTCCTTCGAACTTTATATTCTCGCCTACGTTCAGTTCCGGGAGGGTTCCCGTGACCACTACCACCTTCTTGGATTCCGCCTCATTAAGGCGCAAAACGGTAAAGCCATTCTGCGGACTGTGGAATGTGATGGATTTAATGGTCCCCTGGATTTGCATAGTTTAAAAGTTTAAAGTTTAAAGGTTAAAGTTTCTCTTTCCGCTTAAACCTTTCCGCTTTAAGCTCGCTGCTCATAGCTCACGGCTCTTTACTTAGGTTGGCTTACTTTTGTTTTCTGCGCAACTGCGGATTGAAGTTATTCTTCTTGTCCAGTTCGTGGTCCCACTTGTCGGGGTCGAATTCGTTCCTCCTGGAAAGTTCCTTGCCGCGACGGACCAGCCAAACGCCCAGGGCGATGGCTACGAATACGGCCATGACTCTTGCGGTGTTATAGTCCAGACCGAAACCTACGGGAGCTCCCTTCAAGTTGGTGGGGCTGACCCAGAGGATATAATCTGCGGTAATGAAAGTCATGAACATGCAGGGCAGAAGTGCAATCCAGAAATTCTTTTTCTTGCAGCGAAGGTAGACCACGGTAACGCAGAGGCTGCAGACGGCCATGAGCTGGTTACTCCAACTGAAGTAGTTCCACAGGATGTTGAAACCTTCCTTGTCCAGATTGCTCCAGAAGATAATGGCAAGGCAGATGGCGAACATGGGAACGGTCAAGAACAAACGGTTCTTGGCGGAAGTCTGATCAATGTGCAAAAGTTCTGCAATGGTCAGACGGAGGCTGCGGAGGCTTGTGTCGCCACTGGTAATGGCAAGTACAATCACGCCAACCACGACCAGCACAGAAATGGGGGCGAAGGGCAGCACGGTAGAAACCAGGGTGCTCAAGACCTTGACGCCGCTGGCGCCAGTAATCAGTTCCGGATGGAGGTGATAGATGAACATACCGCCGGCAGCCCAGATCATACCGATGAGACCTTCCAGAATCATCATACCGTAGAATGTCTGACGGCCGGTCTTTTCGGTAAATTCGGTACGTGCCACCAGAGGGCTCTGGGTACTATGGAATCCGCTGATGATGCCGCAGGCGATGGTTACGAACAGCATGGGCAAGATGGGCTGGTGAGCCGGATGTTGCGTAAAGTTGCTGCCGAAGTCGTTGAAGTTGATTTCGTCAAGTACGTTCAGGTTGGGGGCGATGCCCACGAGAATGGCGAGAGAGGCTAAAATCAGCAAACCGCCGAACACCGGGTAGATACGTCCGATAATCTTGTCGATGGGGAAGAATGTGCTGAGGAAGTAGTAAACGAAAATGCAGGCCACCGCAATCCAGAACAGGGTGGGGGATACGGCGTTACCGACGAGGATGGGGGTGTTGATCAGCTGGGCGGGGGTGTTGGTGAATACGGCGCCCACCAAAATCAGGGCTACGGAAATCAAGGTCATTACCACCTTGGAAGGACCCTTGCCCATGAACTTGCGGGAAAGGGCCGGCACGTTGTAACCGTTGTTGCGCATGCTGACCATACCGCTAAAGTAATCGTGTACGGCTCCGCCCAGCACGTTTCCCAGAGGCAGCAAGATGAAGACGATGGCGCCGAACTTGATGCCCAGAATCACGCCAATCACAGGACCGATACCGGCAATGTTCAAAAGCTGGATCAGCATATTCTTCCAGTGAGGGAGAACCAGACGGTCCACACCATCGGGATTTTCGGTGGCGGGAGTCTTGCGGTCGTCGGGGCCGAACACGTGTTCTACGAACTTGCCGTAAGTGAAGTAGCCGCCAATAAGGATAGCAACGCCAATTAGGAAAGTAATCATCTTGTGCCTTTTTGTTTTATTTGATTAATCGTCGTAAGACGGGGAGTCGAAATCGTCGTTGGAATTATCTGCGACAGGTTCTTCGTTGGAAATCTGTTCTGCAGAGTCATTCATTTCATTGTAGGAATCCTGAGCTTCTTCCTGGACTGATTCAACCTTGGATTCTTCCTTTTCGTTCACGGCGCCGCGAACGTAACCCTTTTCCTTTGCGATTTCGTCGGGGGTCTTGTCGTGACCCAACTGCTGACGGAAGTAAAGTACGTTGGTTGTGTAGCTGGACTTGCCGGCGTAATCGAATCCGAGAACCGGGTGGAAGGAACTACCGAACTGGAAGGCCACGGCCAGGCCGAACTTGAAACCGTTATTGCCGTCTACAGAAATGTTGGGGTTAATAACGTTGGTTTCGATTTCAGCGCCGGTGAAGGGATCTGTTCCGGCAACCTGGTACATGTGGCCAGAAGACTTCATGGTGGCGCTCTGGTAACCCAAGGTCATCATCACTTCGATAAAGTTGATGGGCTTATAGCCAATGACAACGTCAAACGTGGTGGCGGAAACATCCAGATCGAGAGAGCCCTTGTATTCGTCGGGGCGGTAGCCGATGCCGCTGGTGCTGTAGCCGAAGACAAAGCTTACGTCAAGGCCCTGGGCTGCGGGAGGCAACATATACTGGAACAGGTGACCGAAACTATACTGCAGACCGAAACCGAAAAGATTGAACTTGGTCAGGTTGCTGATGCTGGGCAGGAACATACCGCGCAGGATAACGCGTGCGTGGTAGAAACTACCTGCAACTTGCAGATAGGGGTAAGTGAAAACTCCCAGACCGTTCAAGGTCTCGTTACCGTAAACTAGGCCGGTGTTTTCCTGGGGATTGCCGTGTTCGCCGAAAATGGTGGGGACATCGAAGGCCATGGGAGTTCCGTAGATGTCAAAGGTTTCGGAGAATTTTCTGTCATCATCTCCGATAGGGACGATGGAGAAGGGCATGCCCACTTCAAATGTCAGACTCTGGGGAACGTTTGCGCTTACATACCAGTTGCTGTTCAGCACATTGCCCAGATTGTCGATAATGGGCTTTACATAGCCGGGGCGGTTGTTGTAATACTCGTTGAGTACGCCCTTGTCTTCGAAGGCGGCCATGGATTCGTAGGTGGATGCCCAGCCCTTGGCGTCCATGGCAAATGTGTTGGCGGTTGCTGCGAGGCAGCTGAAAGCGAAAGCGATTCTAGAGATTGTTTTCATGGTCGCCAAAGATAGAAATTGACGACCTTTTTTGCATGGCCTCTAAATGTAAAAGTCCGAGGTTGATGTATTGTCTAGAAGGTATACTGCAGACTGACAGAGGCCAGCACGAAGGTCTGCCACAGGTACGGATCCAGATCGCAATTGTCGGTTCTTCCGCTGTATGCGTTCTTGAACCAGTTTTCGTAAACCTTGATTGCCGGAACCATGGAAAGCTGGTCTGTAAAGTAGTAATGGAGGTTGGCGATAAAGCCTACTGCAGAACCCATCAGTTCAGAACTCTGGACGCCTCCATCCTGGAAGTAGACAGAATTTTTAGTGTTGATGCTTGTGTAGGAGTAACCGCCGCCGAGGCCGATCTGGAAATAGTCGGGCCAGAATAAGTTGTATGTAAACTCAAAGCCGAGACGCCAAATGCGGGAATCTGCCGTGTAGGATTCATCGGAAAAACCGGCTAAGGTCTGGTTGGATGTCCAATACTGGAAATTCAGGGCTAGGGTGAACTGGGCGATGTTGGCACCGATGGTAAGGTCGGGTGTTGCCAGAAAATCCAGGGCGGGCTGGTGAATGAGACCTTTTTTGCCTGCGGTATCTGTGATTGCAGTCGACCTTTCGTTAAAGTCGCCCTTAGATGCAATAATGCCGAAACCTACTTCTGCAAAGTAGGACTTGGGCCAGTATCCCTCGTCGGCAGCTGCCTGAGAAAACAGCATACCGACCACGGCAATCAGAACAAAAAGAAACTTCTTCATCAATTTCCTCAAAAAGCGATGGGCTGTGAGAGGTGAGCAATGAGTTAAAGTTTGGCACCTCGCATAACTCTACCCCAGTAAACAGTCTACAGTCTACTGTCTACTTCCAACTTCCAACTATTTCGCTGCGTAGTAGAACATGGCGTCGATGCACTTCTTGGCGGCGACGCGGGTGGCTTCGTCCAGTTCCACATGCTGGGCTGCTTCCGGATGGCGCAGGGTTTCCAGGATGTTTTCCAGGGAGTTGGACTTCATGTACTTACACATGCTGCAGCTGCCGATAAAGCGCTTGTTGGGGAACTCGTACTGCATACGGGCATTGAGACCGCATTCGGTAAGGAGCAGGAACGGAGTATTTTCCGGCTGTTCCTTGATGTAGGAAACCATCTGACCTGTGCTGCCCACGTAATCGCTGAGGAGGGCGACACCCGGGTGGCATTCGGGATGGCTTACCACCTTCAGACCCGGATTCTGGCTACGGAAGAAGTTGATCAGTTCGGAATCGTAGGTTTCGTGCACGTAGCAGCAACCGCTGTGGAGCACGATTTCCTTCTTGATGTTACGCTTCTTCATTTCTTCGATGAGGTTCTGGCCCATGAGTCCATCGGGTACGAACACAATCTTGTCGTTTTCGAGACTGCTCACGATCTTCATCACGTTGGAGCTGGTAACGCAAACGTCGCAGTTTGCCTTTACGTCGGCGGTGGTGTTGATGTAGCAGACGAAGGTGTGGTCCGGATACTTTTCGCGGAGGGCGCGGACTTCGGCTCCGGTAATGGAGTCGGCCAGGCTACAGCCGGTAAGGGGTCCGGGAATCAAGACGTCCTTGGTGGGGTTCAGAATCTTTGCGGTTTCACCCATGAAACGGACTGCGGAGAAGACGATGGTCTTTGCTTCCACCTTGGTGGCGTCCTGGCTCAGCTTGAAACTGTCGCCGTCGTAGTCGGCAACACCCAGGATGATTTCCGGGGCAACGTAACTGTGGGCGAGAATGACGGCGTCACGTTCCTTCTTCAGTTCGTTGATTTCGTTGATGATGGGAAGCATCTGTTCCACTTTTTCCATGGAATAGGTGCAAAGGACAGCTCCAGGCTGGATACTCTTAAGACGGTTGTAAAGTTCTTCTGCGGTCATGGCCTAAATATAAAAAAATTAGACGGACCCCATCAGCGTCCCCACCCCAGAACCGCGAGACATTGGATACCAGATATAGGATATGAGATATCAGATACGAGATACGAATTATCATAATCGCGCCGATGGCGCCTTGCGTCGCCCTGTGGGCGCTCAGGGTCTCATGCATTCATGGGATTCTGAAACGAGTTCAGAATGACAGTCCGCTCAGCATACTTCTTTTGTGTCTCATAATTCCTCTTCACTCTAGTCTTTCTCCTCCCTTGGCATGGGTTTTGCGTATAGGGGACGTCCAATTGGAAAAGAAATGAAAAGATTTCAAATAGTGTAAAGAGTAGGATGTAAATTATGTTTTTTAACCGTACTGAATTTACGAAAACTGTAAAAGACGAAGAGCATGCCGCATACTTGATGAAAAACGGCGTGAAATTCGATTATGGTTCCTTAGTTGACGAACGTGACGGTGAAATCTACAGTACGGTAAAAATCGGAAACCAAATCTGGATGGCGGAAAACCTTCGTTATGTGAGTAAGGGCGGTGCCGCCGACGACGATGTGGGAAGTTACGCCTACGGCGAGGTGGAAAAAAATGTGGGCAAGTTCGGTAGACTTTATACCTGGGCCGCCGCCATGAATTTAAGCCCCCGCTATAACGAAGACGAATTGGGCGCTGAAGGGGAATCGCTGATTACGTCGGGCAGGTTCCGCGGAATCGCACCCGAAGGTTGGCACATCCCTTCTGAAGAAGAATGGCATGAACTGTGCGAATTTTGCAGAAGCTTGCAGGACGGTCTGCCGGGAACCATGCTAAAGTCTTCCGAGTACTGGGAAGAATGCTACGGCTCCGTGGTGGGCAAGGATAGCGTAGGTTTTGCTTCCATACCTTCTGGCGGCCGCTATAGCATGGGTTACTTTTATGACTTGAACAAGTCTGCCTATTACTGGACTTCCACCAGCATGGGAAATGAATATGCTAGATATCGCAGCATTTCATTTCGTGGCGGAAAGATCGGTGCCGATTATACCTACAAGACCGACGCCTTTGCTATCCGCTGCGTGAAAGACTGCTAGGCGCCGGCGCGATGTTTTAGACTTCCCCGATGCGGACCATGTTCAGGAGGGGCATGCCTGCCTCACGGCATTCCTTTAGATCAATCTTGAAGTCAATACTCCAGTCATTGAAATCTTCTTCGTCCTGAAGCATCTGCTGGACGTGCATGATTTCGCCTTCGTAGGTAATGATGGTGTGGTGTATGGAACGTCCTTCCACATCCAGGCGGAACTTGTGGTGTTCTGCAATGTAGGCTGCCATGATTTCCATCAGACGGTTTTCGGTCCAGGGTTTGCCTTCGCCATCCACTAGCATTTGGCCTTCTGCAAGGTCGTCTGCCAACATATCCAATACGTCGCCAAAAGCCTGCTTCTGCAATGCACTCATGAGCTGGAAAATGCGCTGGCGGACCATGTTGATAAAGCGCTTCTTGTCGTAGGTAATGTCTGCGGCCACCTTGTCGGCACCGAAGGCGGTTTCCATTTCGGTGGCGCCTGCATCGTCCATACGTTTCTGGTAGTCTTCGGGGTGGGCCATCTTTTCCCATTCTTCCAACAGGCTGCTGTCCGTTCTGCGGATCATATCGCCTAGGAAATCTTCCATGTCGTGAAGTTCCTCGTTCTTGTAGCTGTCGGGAACGGTCTGGGCCAACACCTTGTAAACCCCGTTCAGGTGTCGGAGCAAGATGGCTTCCATGCGCTGCAAACCATACTGCTTGATGTAACCGCTGAAGGTGCTGAAGTTTTCGAACATCTCGCGGACAATAGACTTGGGTTCCACATTTACGTCTACCCAGGGGTGGGTTTCGGCAAAGTTATTGTAGGTGTCGTAAATGAAATCCCGCAACGGCTTGGGGTATTCCACCTTTTCCAATTCTTCCATGCGCTGGTTGAATTCCATGCCCTGGGCCTTCAGTTCTTCCATGCGGGCGTTCTTGGCCTTGTTCATCTGGATGCGGAGAATGGCTTCGGGATTTTCAACGATGCTTTCGCATAAAGTAATGACGTCCAGTGCGTATTCGGGGCTTTCACGATCCAGCTTGGGCAAGGTATCCAGCAAGTACAGGGAAAGGGGCTGGTTCATGGAAAAGTCATCTTGCAGATCCATGTTCACGCGAAGTTTGCTGTAGCCCGGTGCCACTTGCGGGGCAAATTCGATAATATGGCCTTCTACCAGACCACGGAAAAGCTGGAAGGCGCGCTTGCTCAACTGCTTTTTGCTGGCGGCCGTTTCGTGACAGTCCTTGATCAGGTTGCGCATGGCCTTGCAACCGTCGGTGGGACGGCTGAGAATGTTCAAGAGCATGCCATGGCTGACGTGGAAACTGGACGTTAGCGGCTCGGGCTGTGCCTGGATCAAACGTTCGTAGGTGTTCTTGTCGAAGGGAACGTAGCCGTGTTCGGGCGGTTTCTTCTTCTGGAATTTCTTGCCGGTCTGTTTTGTCTTGGCTTCCAGTTTCAAGTTCTCGATAACGTGTTCCGGGGCCTGGGCCACAACGTAACCGATGTCGTCAAAACCCTTGCGGCCTGCGCGGCCTGCAATCTGGTGGAAGTCTCTAGCGGTTAGAATAGCGGTCTTGTCGCCGCTATATTTGCAAAGCTGGGTGAACAGCACGGAACGAATGGGTACGTTCACGCCTACGCCAAGAGTGTCTGTTCCGCAGATGACCTTCAGCAGACCTTTTTGGGCCAGTTTTTCACACAGGATGCGGTACTTGGGAAGTAGACCCGCATGGTGGATGCCAATGCCCTGCTTCAGCCAACGTTTTACTTCGGGGCCGTAAGGACTGCTGAAACGCATTTCCTTGATGGCCTCGTTAATGGCCACCTTTTCTTCCTTGGTGCAAAGGTCCAGACTCATGAAGTTCTGGGCGTTGGTAGCGGCTGCGGCCTGGGTAAAGTGAACCACGTAAACAGGGCCCTTCCCTTCGTTGATCAGGCGCTGAACTGTGTTGGAAATTTCGGTTTCGGAGTAGGTAAAATCCAGGGGTACGGGGCGCTGGGTGGAGCGAACGGTGACGGATTCCTTGCCCGTATGCTTGGTCATTTCCTTTTCGAAAAATTCCGTGGCGCCTACGGTGGCGCTCATGAGCAAAAAGCGGGTGTTGGGCATGGTCAGGAGGGGGACCTGCCAGGCGACGCCGCGTTCCTTGTCGGAATAGTAATGGAATTCGTCCATGACCACGTCAGAAATGGTGGACTGTTCCCCTTCGCAGAGGGCCATGTTGGCAAGGATTTCTGCGGTACAGCAGATGATGGGGGCGTCGCGGTTGACGGTAGCGTCTCCTGTAGAAAGTCCTACATTTTCGGGACCGAACTCCTTGCACAAGGCCATCCACTTTTCGTTGACCAGGGCCTTGATGGGGCAGGTGTAGACGCTGCGTCGGCCGTGGGCCAGACTGTCAAAATGGAGCGCCAGGGCTACCATGGATTTTCCTGAACCCGTAGGCGTATTTAGAATAACGTTTTTCCCGTCTAAAAGTTCAAGGATTGCCTCTTCCTGGGCGGGGTACAGCGTAGTACCCTTGGCATCAGCCCAGGCCAGAAAGTTTTCCAGCAGGGCTTCAGATGATACATCGGAATCGGCTTTAGTCAAGTAGTCTTTTAAAGAAACGGGGGCTTTTTCAGTCATAAAAGTAAAGATAGTTTTTTTGAGGGAACGTCTGATTTTTTAAATTTGAGTTCATTGGTGTGAATTTAAACTCGTTCTAGATAAGGGTCTTTATGGCATCGAAAAAGAAAGAAGAAACCGACTTGACTGAATTGCTTAAGGATGTTGCCAAAAATTGGTATATCATGCTGCCTTGCTTAGTGGTTGCTGGCATTGTAGGTGTCTTTGTCTCCTTGTGGATTAGGCCTGTTTACCAGGTAGATGCTCTTCTTCAGATTGAATCGAAAAACAGCAAGAACTCTATGGGTATGATGGGTGGACTTGGAGCCCTTTTCTCCAACGCTTCTCCTGCCGAAACAGAAATTGAGTTGATTCGTAGCCGTCAGGTGATGGGTGCCGCTGTCGAAAAGATGCGCCTGCAGTACGAGGCTGAACCCTTGAATTTCCTGGACCGTCTTCTCCATAGGGAAGGCAGACTTGACCTTGCGCAGATTGAAGTCCCCTGGGATAGCGTCCCCAAGACTGACAAGATTAAGGAATGGGAAGTGGAAATCAAGGACAGTACTGGTCGTTTTGACCTGTATGACCACCTTGATAAAGTTGTTCTATCGGGTGAACCTGGCCATACCTACAAGTTTCCCTATGCCGGTGATTCTGCCGCATTTGGCATTATCAGCTGCGATGTTCGCCCGGGTCAGCGTTTTGTCGTCCGTAAGCGTAAGCGTCTCGATGCCATCAGTTCGTTCCGTAGCGCCTTTGACGTAAAGGAAAAGGGTAAAAAGACTGGAATCCTGGAATTTACCTATCAGGATATCTATCCGGATCGTGGCATGGCCGTATTGAATGAGGTAGCCTCTTCTTATTTACGTCAGAATGTGGAAGAACGTAATGCTGAAGCCCAGAAGACGTTGGAATTCCTGGAAAAGCAGCTGCCTGATGTGAAGGCCCAGATGGATTCCTCTCTCATGAACTTGAACGCCTATCGTAACCGCGTGGGTTCTGTAGACGTGAATGCAGAAACTCAGTTGGTGCTTCAGCGCCGCATGAAGTTGCAACAGGACATTCTTGCCTTGCAACAGCGTAAGCAGGAAGCGATTCGACTTTTCCATTCTGAACATCCTACTGTAAAGACTCTGGAAGATCAGGAAGATGCCTTGAAGCGTGAACTGGCAGGAACCGCCAGCCAGGTAAAGAAACTTCCCACCACTCAGCAGGAAGTGCTAAAACTGACTAACGAAGTGGAACAGAGCAAGATTCTCTACACCACCATGCTGAACAATATCCAGCAGCTGCGTCTTGTTTCTGCCGGTGAAGTGGGCTCCGTGCGTATTGTGGACTTTGCTGAAAAGGCTCTCAGACCCACTAAGCCCAAGCCCAAGCTGATTGTTGCTGTCGCCCTGTTCCTTGGCTTCCTGTTTGGTACTTTGATTATTTCTCTGAAGACCAAGTTCAGCAGCGGTGTAAAGAGCGCTAGCTTTATCGAAAAGGAAACTGGTTTTACGGTTTATGCAAAGGTGCCCAAGGGCAATCCCCAGGGAACCAAGGGCACAAGACCGCTGGCCGTGGTGGAACCCGACGACGTGGCCGTGGAATCCCTCCGTGCTCTCCGTTCTTCCCTGGAATTCTCTATGATGGACGATAATGGTTCTGTCATTGGTGTTAGCGGCCTGATTCCCGGCGTAGGCAAGAGCTTTATTTCTGTGAACTTGGCAGCCTTGTTTGCAGGTCTGGGCAAGAAGGTCTTGCTCATTGATGCGGATCTCCGTAAGGGTCGCCTCCATAAGGAATTCGGAATCAAGCGCGGCAACGGTCTTTCCCAGGTGCTGCTCCGTGAAGTCCAGGTGGAAGAAGTTATTCACCCCACCGAAGTGGAAAACATGTTTGTGATCCCCTGCGGCAATGTCCCTGCCAACCCGGCTGAACTTCTTGGCTCCAGGCATTATGCCGATTTGATTGAAAGATTTAAGTCTGAGTATGATCTGGTGATTGTGGATACTCCGCCGATCATGCTGGTGACGGATGCTGCCCTGGCTTGCCGCCTGGCTGCCCAGATCGTTATGGTCATCGAATACAATAGGCATTCTATTGAAGCCATTCAGGAAGGTATGAGCCAGATCCTCAAGGGCAACAGTACTGCACATGCTTCTATTGTCATCAACAAGTATGAACATAGCCGCACCGAAGGTTACGGCTACAAGTACGGGAAATACTAATGAAAGGTATTGTGCTCGCCGGTGGTTCCGGTACTAGACTTTATCCCCTGACCATGGTGACTTCGAAACAGCTGTTGCCTGTTTACGACAAGCCCATGATCTATTACCCGCTGTCTACTTTGATGTTGGCGGGAATCCGTGATATTTTGATTATTTCCACTCCGACGGACCTTCCCAATTTTGAACGTCTGTTGGGTGATGGTTCCTCGATGGGTCTCAACCTTAGCTATAAGGTTCAGCCCAGCCCTGATGGCCTAGCCCAGGCTTTTATTCTGGGTGAGGAATTTATTGGAAATGATTGCTGCGCCATGGTTCTCGGCGACAATATTTTCTACGGCAACGGCTTTAGTCCCCTTCTGAAGGCTGCCGTCAAGAACGCCGAACAGAACGGTCGCGCCAGTGTGTTCGGTTACTATGTGGATGATCCCGAACGTTTCGGTGTTGTGGAATTTGACGAAGCCGGAAAGGTGATTTCTGTAGAAGAAAAGCCCAAGGAACCCAAGAGCAATTATGCCATTACCGGCTTGTATTTCTATGACAACCGCGTGGTCGAATATGCCAAGTCCCAGAAACCCAGCGCTCGCGGAGAACTGGAAATTACGGACCTGAACAAGACCTACCTGGATCAGGGTGACTTGGATGTGAAGTTGCTGGGTCGCGGTTTTGCCTGGCTGGATACCGGTACCATGGACAGCCTGATCGAGGCTGGAGACTTTGTTCGTATGGTGGAAAATCGCCAGGGCATCCAGATCAGCGCCATAGAAGAAATTGCCTACATCAATGGCTGGATCAGCAAGGACAAGTTGCTGGAATCTGCTGCCAAATATGGTAAGAGCCCCTATGGCCAGCACCTGCGTAAAGTCGCCGAAGGAAAGATTAGATATTAGGTAATCATATGGGAAAGTTCAATTTTATAAAGACCAGTATTGAAGGCGTAACTATCGTTGAACCCACCGTCTATGGTGATCATCGCGGTTACTTCATGGAGACCTATAACAAGGCCGAATTTGATGAAGCCGGTCTTGATATGGTTTTTGTTCAGGATAATGAATCCCGCTCCAAGAAGGGTGTCCTTCGCGGCCTTCATTTCCAGAAAAAGAATCCCCAGGGCAAGCTTGTCCGCGTGTTGGAAGGTGAAGTTTATGACGTGGCTGTGGACCTGCGCAAGGGCAGCCCCACTTTCGGCAAGTACGAAGGTGTGGTGCTTTCTGCCGAAAACAAGCGCCAGTTCTACATTCCCGAAGGCTTTGCTCACGGTTTTGTGGTTTTGAGTGAAACTGCAACCTTTGTGTACAAATGTACACGCCTTTATGATCCCAAGGATGAAGGCGGTCTGTTCTGGAATGACCCGGCCATCGGAATCGAGTGGCCTGTGGGAAATGGTTTTGAACCGCTTCTCAGCGAAAAGGACACCAAGAACCCTCTGTTGAAGGATCTTGGCTTCGCTTTTGAATTGTAATCGGCCTAATTTTTTTATTATTGACCTGATGAAAAATATTCTTGTTGTATGTACCGGCAATATTTGCCGTAGCCCCACGGGCGAATACCTTCTCAAGAAGGAACTCGGCCCCGATTATAATGTGATGAGTGCTGGTCTGGGTGCCCTGGTGGATCACCCTGCTCACGAAATCAGCCAGAAGATTGCCCTGGAACATGGTGTAGATATGAGTGCCCATCGTGCACGTCAGATCAACCTGGATATTGTAAAGTGGGCCGACCTGATTCTAACTATGGAAAACGGTCAGAAGATGGATATTCTTGCCCGCTATCCCTTTATGGAAGGCAAGGTTTTCCGTTATGGCGAAAACATGAGGGTCGACGTACCTGACCCCTATCGCCGTCCGGAAAATGCATTTGTTCTTGCATGGAATTACATCTCCAAGCTGACTCCCTACTGGGTCGAAAAAATTAAACAGAGTGAGGGCCAGGCCTAGGCCTGGTGTGAGGAATTTATGAAGAAGATTTGTTTGGGACTTTGCGGTGTTGCTGCTGCCCTCTTGTCTGGATGCGCCGCTGGTCCCCAGATGCAGATGGCTCTGCCTGGCGATTCTGCCGAGTATAATGGTTATACCGTTCGTGTTCACTACATTGATCAGGGCGATCTGGGCAAGGCAAACGTTGCCGCCGCCTCTGCTGAAGAAGAATCTGCCGCAGGCAATCTCAAGGATTTGATGGTGGATTCCCTGCCTCAGCTGGAATACCATATTGGACCTCTGGATATGGTCCAGATCGTGGTTTGGGAACATCCGGAACTGACTTCTCCTATGGGTCAGTACCAGCCTGCCGGTCAGAAGGTCACTACCGATGGTAAGCTGTTCTACCCCTATGCCGGTGAATTGAATGTCGCTGGCTTGACTGCACAGGAACTTCGTTTAGAAATTACAAAGCGCCTCTCCGATAAGATTTTGAACGATCCCCAGGTGGACGTGCGTGTGACGGGTTACAATGGTCGCAAGGCTTTTGTTTCTGGCGCCGTGAACAAGCCCGGTGCTGTAGGCTTTGATGAAAAGCCCATGACTTTGCCCGACGCTATTTCCCTTGTGGGTGGATTTGATGAATATGCCGATCCTTCCGCCATGCAGTTCCGCCGCGATGGCAAGGTTTATAGTATCAACTATCTGGATGCTTTCCAGAACAATCTAGCTCTTGAAAAGATTCTGCTCCGCCCCGGTGACCAGATCTTTGTTCCCGCTCTGAAGGAAACTCAGAAGAGCAACAAGGTTTACGTTCTTGGCGAAGTTGGCCGTGTAGGAACCGTAGATGTGAACAATGGCAAGCTGAGCCTTGTAGAAGCTTTGGCTTCTTCCGGTGGTCTGAATGCCTTGAATGCGGATTCCCGTTCCGTGTATGTGATTCGCAATTCCAATGAGACGACAATCGATGTCTATCTGCTGAATGCCAAGAATGCCATGGCCCTTGCTATGGCAGAACGCTTCAACCTGTCTTCTCATGACGTGGTCTATGTGGACGCTTCTGGCCTTGCAACCTGGAACCGTATCATTTCTTTGATTGCTCCGACCGGTGCTCTGCTTAACAATGCTGCAAGTACTGGACGTAATATCCAGTTGATGTCCAGCGGTCAGTGGGGACGGTAATAATTCTCTAAGTTTAATTTATAGGGTGTAACTCAATGATCAACCTTATCCTTTGTGGTGGTAACGGCACTCGCCTCTGGCCCGTAAGCCGTTCCCTGATGCCGAAACAGTTTGCTCCGCTCTTTGACGGACAGTCCCTCTTCCGCAAGACCGTGGTGACCAACTCCGCAGTCTGCGAAGCCCAGTTCATCGTTTCCAACGCCGACCAGTTCTTCCTGGCTAAGGACCAGCTGGAAGCCGAAGGCAAGAAGGGCGGCAAGTTCCTGCTGGAACCGGTGGGCCGTAATACCGCCCCTGCCATCGCCCTGGCCTGCTTGACCCTGGATCCCGAAGAAATCGTCCTGGTTTCTCCGTCCGACCATGTAATCCGCAAGAAGGATGAATACAAGGCTGTTTTGCTCCGCGCCCAGGAACTTGCCAAGGAAGGCAACCTGGTCACTTTCGGTATCACTCCCACCAGCCCCGAAACTGGCTACGGCTACATCGAAGCCGATGGCGAAAACGTAAAGCGTTTTGTAGAAAAGCCGGACCGTGCCACCGCCGAAAAGTATTTGCTGGCAGGTAACTTCTACTGGAATTCCGGTATCTTCTGCTTCAAGGCAAAGACCTTCCTCGACGAACTCCAGAAGCATTCTCCGGATATTTTGGCCGCTTCCAAGAAGGCTCTGGCCAATACGGCCATTGAAGAAAAGGAACCCATCCGCGTTTCTATGGATGACATGATGGCCATTCCTTCCAATTCCATCGACTACGCCGTCATGGAAAAGTCCGACAAGGTGAAGGTGGTTCCCAGCGATATCGGCTGGAGCGATCTCGGTTCCTTCGACAGCCTCTATGGCGAATATCCCCACGACGAAAATGGTAACAACGTAAACCCCCGCCACATTGCAGTGGGCTCCAAGAACTCCCTGGTCATGGGTTCCCAGCGTGCCATCGCAACCATCGATCTCGATAAGATGCTCATCGTGGATACTCCCGACGCGCTTCTCGTTGCTCCTCTCAGCAGCAGCCAGAAGGTAAAGCAGGTGGTGGAAGAACTGAAAGTCCGCGGCTCTGACCTGATCAGCGTGCCTCAGACTGTGAACCGCCCCTGGGGTACCTACTCCGTGCTGGAATCTTCCGAACGCTACAAGATGAAGCGTATCGTGGTGAAGCCGGGCAAGCGCCTCTCCCTGCAGAAGCACCTGCACCGTTCTGAACACTGGGTCGTAGTCAGCGGTACCGCAACCGTCACCGTGGGCGACAAGGTGTTCTACGTCCGTCCCAACGAATCTACCTACATTCCTGTTGGCGAAGTACACCGCCTGCAGAACGAAGGCAAGCTTCCGCTGGTCATCGTCGAAATCCAGGTGGGCGAATACACCGGCGAAGACGATATCATCCGCGTCGAAGATGACTTCCATCGTGTAAAGTAACATAGCTGTTTGTTTAGCAATAGTGGGCCGCGAAAGATTTTCTTTCGTGGCCTTTTTTTATGGATAAGTTTTTATATTTGCTCCACCTTAAATTAAATATGGAGGAAACATGAAAAAACTAATCGTTCTTGCTTTCGTTGCTTTTGCCGCCGTGCAGAGCTTTGCTGTGGGTCTCGGTCTCCGAGATGCTTTTATCGTTGGTTCCCTGATGGGTGATGCCGATGGTAACATCGGTACCGGTGATGCTTTCACTTTCGAAATGCTCTTCCCGGTTAACGAAAATTTCGGCATTCATACCGGTGCAGGTATTGAATACGCCATATATGACTTTGATGTGGATGATTATGATAACTACCATAGATACATCATGTATGTTGACATGAGTATCCCCGTACTGGCCCGTCTGAATTTTACTCCGGGTTTCTTCATGGATCTGGGTGTTAACCTGGGCCTTAACCTGACTACCTTGAGCTGGGCTGAATATGGAAGTAGGTCTACCGATGCAGAATCCATAGATGAGGCCAGTGGATTTAACGTAGACTTCGCTGCAGGCTTGGGCTATGTGTTCAAGTTCGGTCTGGGCATTGATGGCCGTATTACCTACGGTTTGACCAATGTTTTTGATTTGGATAATGTGGATTCAAACCGTTTCGGTATCCAAATCGGTCTTAGCTACTGGTTTAAGCAGCGCTAATTGTTGGACGTCTTAAACGAGATCGCAAACTATTAAAGAAAGGCGGACCTTGCAAGGTCCGCCTTTCTTGTTCGTAATTTTGTACGTAAAAAAAGACCTCGCCAAAGGCGAGGCCCTGTAAAGCTTTTGGCTCGGACTAGAACTGGTCCAGGAAACGCTGGTCGTTGCCGGTGAGCAAGCCGATTTCCGGGATAGCGTGGCGGAGCATGGCGATACGGTCTAGACCGAAGCCGAATGCAAAGCCGGTGTACTTTTCACCGTCGATACCGCAGTTCTTGAACACGTTGGGGTCCACGGAGCCGCAGCCACCGATTTCCATCCAGCCGGTGCCCTTGCAACGACGGCAGCCGACCCCACCGCAGAACACGCAGCTCACGTCCATTTCAGCGGAAGGTTCCGTGAAGGGGAAGAAGCTGGGGCGGAAACGGGTCTTGACGCCTTCACCGAAGAGCTTGTTCATGAACACCTGGAGGACGCCCTTCAGGTCTGCAAAGGAAATGTTTTCGTCTACCACCAGACCTTCGCACTGCTGGAACATGGGGGCGTGGGTAGCATCGTTATCGACGCGGAATACGTGACCCGGAGCGATCATGCGGAAAGGCGGCTTGTGGGTTTCCATGTAATGGATCTGGGTACCGCTGGTGTGGGTACGGAGCATCACCTTGTCGTCCACGTAGAAGGTGTCCTGCATGTCGCGGGACGGGTGGTCGGGAGGAGTGTTCAATGCTTCGAAGTTGTACCAGTCGGTTTCGATGTCGCGGCCGAAGTCCACTTCAAAGCCCATCTGGCTGAAGAAGTCGATGATTTCTTCGCGGACGTCGTACAGCGGGTGGGTCGAGCCAGACGGAATGCCTGCGCCGGGGAGGGATACGTCGACGCTGCCGCTGGAAAGTTTCTTCTGGAGGGCGGCTTCGTTGGCGGTAGCAATGGCCTTTTCGATTTCTTCGGAGACGGCCACCTTAAGTTCGTTGACGAGCTTGCCGAAAGCCGGCTTTTCTTCTGCGGAAAGGGAACCCATCTGCTTCATCAGGTCGGTTACCATGCCCTTCTTGCCAAGGTACTTCACGCGGAGGTTGTTAACGGCTTCTTGATTAGTGAGGTCAGTTTGAGCAAGTTCTGCGTCAAATGCCTGTTTTACGTTATTAATAGCTTCACTCATAGTGGGGCATAAGATAGAAATTTTTTGAGGTTCTTCTTGCAAGAGGCGATTAACAATGAACGATTAACAGTTATGAATTATGAGATATGAATTAGTAAGTTTGGCGCCTCTGGCGCGATTATAATATCTCAAGGGAGTCGCAGGCTCCGCCCTCATACCTCGCGCCTCATACCTCGCGCCTCATACCCGTCCTCTTACCGTTCGCTGCCTAGGATATGCATAATCACGGGGCGGTTCTTGCCGTTCTCGGTCTTGTGGATGGTCAGCTTGCCGGTGGAGTCGTAGCCGAATTGCTCGCCAACGCGCTCGCCGTTGACGTAGGTGAGGGAATCCTTCAGCACGCCGTTTTTGTACCAGTTGCGCCAGATGCCGTTGCGCTGCGATCCCTTGCTAAAGTGGTATTTCCAGAAGCCTTCACTGGCCATTTTGCCGCCCATGCTGTCGGGGTAGAAACTGCGTGTCGCAAGGAGGATCTGACCTGCAGATTTTGCCGTGCTGTCAAAATCCCAGTACTCTTCGTAAAGCAACTTGTGGTCAGGCTTTATGTAGCGAATCGAGGCCTTGTATTGACCAACGTTTTGACTGAAGGCGTCTTTCTGGCTTAAGGTACTGCTGTCCAGAACTCCATACCCATATTGGACGAAGGAAGTTTCCGCGCAGAACAAATTGGTTGATCCTTCGCAGAATCCGTAAGCATAACCTTCGGAACCATCATGGTTGATGTTCTTGAAAATGGTTTCTCTCAACAGTTTGTCCTGTTCATCGAACCATGATGTTTTGGACCTTACCATTCCGCAATCGCTTTCTTGATATTCGATTTTCTTTATGACGGATCCGTTTGCCCTATAGAAAGTTTGAGGGAACATTGTGCCTTCACATCCGTCGATGACGCCTTCTTCCCGAATTTTTGCAGTGTTGCAACTGGCTCCGGTGGAGTCGGGCTCGTCAAAGGATTCGTAGTAACGCTTGTATTTTCCAACCTTCATTCCCTGGCGGCAATCGTAATATTCAAGAATCTTGCAACTCTTGGCGAACTTCTCGAAGTGCCCGTTTTCGTTAGACCTGAAGCAGGAATTTTCTTCAACCAAGGTTCGGTTTTCGTCCCACTTTTTCCAGACGCCAACGGAATCTCCGTTCTCGTTATAATGTTCTTCAAATGCTTTCTCACCATTAAAGTGCCAGCCCTCCCAGTCGCCTACAGGGTGGTCTTCCTTGTAGTAACGGATGGCTTCCTTCTTCTTGTTGAAATGTCCGCCGTAATAGCTGATCCATTTTCCGTGGCGTAAGCCCTTCTTGTATTCCCCTTCGAGAACCAGGTCGCCGTAGCCCGTCCAGCGCTTGAATTCACCGTCGGGCTCGTTATCCTTGTAGGGAATTTCGTATTCCTTGATTCCGTCGGAGTACCATTCGTTGCGCTTTAGAATTTCGCCATTGGGGTAAACCCAGATGGAAGTTTTCTTGGCGCCATTGGCATGGGTGGCCAGAATGGTTTCTTCGGCTCGTTCGATTGTGCAACTGCAGAGTGCTCCGCAGACGGCAAAGGTTGCAGAAAAACGGGAAATGACCCGAAAAACAGCTGTAAATCGAAAAGCTCTCATACGAACTAAAGTAGAAAAAGGTAATTTCGTGTTGTGTTAGATATTAAGAATAAACAGCTTGCTGATACCTTCAATACGCGGGTCCGTACGCCTTGGGTCTGGCTTGTCCTGGCCATTACGGTTGGGCTTACGGCGCTGTTCTATTTTTCCCAGAAGCCGCAACTGGTTATCTACTCCCGTCATCTGAAATCTCTGACGGATTACCAGCTGCAGGAAGCTTTTACCATGCGCGGTATGGAACGTGTCCGCATCGGCTTTGGAGCGGATTCTGTTTTTGTGCAGGCCCAGACCATGAACCTGCGGGAAATGGCCGTTTCCTTTTCAAGGGAAATGGATAACATTCGCGGTCTTGGTGTAAAGGTCCCGTCCTACGAGTCCGTGTCCCGCTTTGAAAAGGAAGTGTTGAGCAAGGTGGCGGGAATGCGCCGCTATACGACCGGTCGAATGGCCTGGAATCATCAGCTGGAAGGGGTGCGGTCCCAGGTTATGGAATTGGAAGGCTCCCTTCATCAAAAGATGGTGATGTCCCTGGATTCCATGCGTGCCGGATACCTGGTGGGCTTGGGATCTCTAAGTGAAGATGAAATTGCCCGCTTGCCCCAGAACTTGAAGACGGACTTTATCAAGCTGTCTCGTGAAAACGAGGAACTTGCCCTGGCCTGGAGCCGTTTCGACAATTCCATGGCGGCTATGTATTGTGAAGACATGATCCAGTTCTTCCAGTCCCAGAATATGGATGAGCTTTCCCTGAAATCCAGGATTCCCATGGCCTTCTATTTCTTGAGTCTGGTGCTTTTGCTTTCTACATTTTTCTTTATCTTCCGTTCTAAAAATATTGACTAGTGGGTTTTATGTTCCGTTTCTATACCTCCCGTAAACCGGCCTATTTGCATTTCGCCTTCCTGCTGCTGTTCTTGGCGGGCTGGCTGCTTTCCTATATGATGCCTGCCCTCAAGGGATTTACGGAAGAAGACAAGCTTTTCTATGGTACGGTGACCCACGCCTCGATTCCAAGCATCTTTGGCGGAACGGACATTCCCTTTTTTGACAAGACCAACTTCCAGATTAACGGTGACGACAATGTGAATTTCGTGCTGTATGCTTCCAAGGACATGATGGATGATATGGCTGAATGGTACAGTTTTGCCGCCATGGATGCTGGGGATATTCCGTTGCAGATTACGGCTGTACGAGTAAAAAGCAATTTGTTTGTAGTACACTCCATTTCGTCTATGGATGGGGAACTGAGCTTTGATGAACTGGTGATGGATTACCAGGTCTATTATGCCTTTATCGGTTGCGGCATTGTGGGGGCGATGGCCCTGGCTGCGCTGGTGCTCTTGATCATGTGGCTTGTTAAAAAGCGGGCATAGCCAATGAAATTTTTTAAGTCCGTCTGGGCGCTGTTTCTTGTGGTGGGCCTTGCGGCTTCGTGCTGGGGATCCTCCGCTGAAGATACCTTGAACGTGGTCGCCTATGGCTCAGCTTCGGGCATGTCTGCTCCTAAAAAGGGATTGGTGGGCGTCTGGAATTTAAAGTCTAACGGACAAAACAAGGGCAATGATCACCGTTCTGTCGCCGTGTGGTTCCACGGCGGTATGACTAGCGGTAATTGTGAAAAGGGGTTAGTTGCAGGCGGCGATATGGCGGAGCTGCTTCCCGGTTTTATCGTAATGAGTGCGTCTGCCTGTAAGCAGGACCATTGGGTAACTCCCGTGGCTGTTGGTTGGGTGGATGCGGCCCTGGATTCCATTGCGGGGCGTCGTGGTTACCCTATCGATAACATCTACCTGGTGGGAATTTCAGACGGGGCGCTGGGTGTAATGGCTTATTCCCTGTGGGGCCGTCGACAGGTGAAATCCAGACTGCTGATCAGTTCCTATGGGGCCGCCTTTGGCGATGCCGCAGAAATTGCCCGGGAACGTCGTCTGCAAACCGGACGTTGGCGTTTTATTCAGGGCGGTTCCGACCGGCTGTATCCTGCCGATGTGACAGTTCCCTGGATTACCCGCTTTTGCAATTCCCTGGACCAGGGAGCGGAGGCAAATTCCTCTCTTCAGTGCGATATGAAGTTCGATCCGGCCGGTGAACATGACTGGAGTTACTGGAAAAGTCATCAAAAAGACTGGATTTTGGAAATTTTTAATGAAAAATGAATAAAATTTGCCCTTTACCCTTGACAAATCGCAAATAATTTTCAAAATTTGGGCACACGAACATGCGGATGTGGCGGAACTGGTAGACGCGCTAGATTCAGGTTCTAGTAATCGCAAGGTTGTGGAGGTTCAAGTCCTCTCATCCGCACTGAAAAAGACCTCTCGAAAGAGAGGTCTTTTTTTATGCTTGGAGATGGAGATGCCTCGCGGAGGTAATGAAAAAAGGCGGTGGAAAAGGGCGTATGAACCGATTTTCCACTGCCTTTTTGTTTGTTCGTTCGCAAAATTGGGGGCCAGAGGTGGGGTAAGGCTGTGTTTTTCTGCATTTTTACCCCTGTTTGAGGTAAAATTTGTCTTGTTTTGAGAGTTTGTTTGATACAAATTAAAAGAAAGGCGGTGGAAATGGAGTGGAATTTCTCTTTTCCACTGCCTTTTTGCCCCCTGTCCTTTCGGACGAGCTATTTCTTGATGCTGAGAATGACGGCTACCATCATGATGATGCAGCCAAGGCCCTCGCGAAGGGTCAGCTGTTCTCCCAGCACGGCCCAGCCTCCCAGAACCGCAAACACCGATTCCAGGCTCATGAGCAACGAGGCGATGGTGGGCTTGATTTTATTCTGGGCCACAATCTGCAAGGTAAAGGCCACACCGCTAGAAAGTACGGCGGCATAAAGCAGCGGAATCCAGGCGGATCCGTGGGAGTAAATTTCTACGGCACGGACCATGCCCGCAGCCGAACATTCCATATCCACTAGGAACATGGGGGCGGCACTAAGGACGCAGGCCACTAGACACTGTATGGCAGAAAGGCGGACGTTATCTACGTCGGGGCCGTACTTGTCTACGAATAGGATCTGGATGGCGAAAGATAGCGCGCACAGCAACAGCACCCCATCAGAAACTTCGACTGTGAAGCCGTCCTTGATGCAGAGCATGTAGAGGCCCACCAATGTGATGCCTACGCAAATCCAGGACTTTAAGTTGATTTTTTTCCCGATGAATACGCTTAAGAACGGCACGAGGATAATGTAGCAGGTGGTCAGGAATCCGGATTTTCCGGCGGAAGTCCCTAGGTACAGTCCCAGCTGTTGGAAGTTGGTTCCGAAGGTTAGGGCGATGCCACAGAGAATGCCTGCCTTCCAGAGTTTCTTGCGCTGGGCAGGAGTGGCGGGACGCCGAGGGCTTTTGCCAGTGGCATCAAGGGTCTTGGCTAGGCCGAAAAGCAGTGCGGCGGCAATGAGATTGCGGGTGCAGGTGAAAACGAAGGGGCCTGCAGAATTGCCTTCTGCCTGGGCCACAAAGGTCGTTCCCCAGATGAAGGCCGCCAGAATAAGCAGAAAACTATATCCGATGTTAGCCATAGCGATAAAAAAGATAGAAAAAAAGGTCGTTGGATCCATTTTTACGGAGGATTCAAAAAATTTTTTTATCTTTGCGATATCATTAGGAGGTTTTATGACTATCTTGAAGAATGCTCTTTATGTTGGCTGTGTGGCCGGCGTTTGCAGTGCCCTCACTTTTGGCCTTGTGGCTTGCGGCGATAGCGGTAACGGTAGTGCGAGCGAAGAACAGGAAGAAATCCTTTCTTCTTCCAGCGCCAAGATTGACAACGAAGCTGATGACGATTTGGAATCCAGCAGTTCCGTGCGCGCGAGTTCCTCTTCCGAAGAGGTTGATTTTGAAGAATTCAATCCGGCCATTTCCTACAGTGACTTTAAGGACAGCCGCGATAATAAACGTTACAAGACCGTGACTATCGGTAATCAGCTCTGGATGGCGGAAAACCTGAACTACAAGTCCTCCAATTCTTTCTGCTATGATGACAAGACAGACAACTGTGAAGATTACGGCGCCCTGTATTACTGGGGCGATGCCCAGGATGTCTGCCCCGATGGGTGGCATTTGCCTTCTAAGGATGAATGGCAGGAATTGTTTGACGCTGTGGGAAGTGACCCCGGCAAGAAGTTGAAGGCAACCTTTAGCTGGGATGATGACGGTAACGGAACCGACAAGTATGGTTTCCGCGTGTTGGCTTCCGGCTACAAGAAGGGTAACGAGTTTTTGGAGCAGGATGATTACGCCTCCTTCTGGAGTTCCGATGAATTTGACCTGAAAAACGCTATCAGCTGGCGCTTTACCAGCACCGATGGCGGTGTCAGGAAGAATACCCTGGAAAAGTCCATCTACCGTTCCGTGCGTTGTGTCAATGACAGGTCTGTCAATTCCAAGTACGATGTAGAAGTGATGACATCCTCTGATCTTTCTAAGTATGCCTGCTCCGAAAAGACCAAGGGTCAGACTGCCTACATCAAGGACGTGGAGCAGGAATTGATCTGCGCTTACGATTATGACCTGGAAGACTACATGTGGATGGACGAAGAAGATATTACTCCGCCTAGCTCTTCTTCCAGCGATGATGACGACGATGATGACGACGATCTTTCCAGCTCCAGCACTCTGCCTTCTAGCTCCAGCGTAACTCCTGCCAGCTCTAGTGGCGATTCCGGAAGCTATGATCTCATGCTGGATGAGGTTGACGACTTGGGAGTGTATGCTTGCGATGAAGATATGGAGGGTACTACCGCCTACATAGCAGATCTTGATGTAGTGGTGGTCTGCACCTATGACGAAGACCTGGAATACTACGACTGGTTTGATTACAGCGCTCCGTAAGCCGTAGGGAATTCTGACTGTTTAAAAAAAGCCCCGGGACCTTCCCGGGGCTTTTTTGTGGTGTGGTTTTACGATACCTTTAAGTTAGCTTCTTGACCGTCTGCGGTAACCCCTTGATCCAACAAATCCTTTGCAATTTTTGCAAAGGGCATTTTTTAACGGGGGCAAAAAATCAGGAGGCGAATCTATCTTATAGATGGGAAATTATATAGAATTAAGAAGGGCCTATGCTGAATATCGACGAAATTGGTGATTACAGGGATCTGCTGAAGAATTACTATGCCCAGCGCAAGCTGGAGTTGCCCCTGTATTCCTATAAGATGATGGGGCAGAAACTTGGCCTTGAAACCAGTCAGATGTTCCGCGTACTGAACAAGGAACTTCACTTGCCCAATCGCAGCATCCCCCTGGTCAAGGACCTGCTGGATCTGAAGGGCCGAAGTGGCGAACTTTTTGAAATCCTGGTGGCGGCTTCCAAGACGAAATCCCCCGCCAAGAAGGATAAGCTTTATAAGATGGCGCTGTCCCTGAAGGACGTCAAGATGCGCCAACTCAATACCAACGAGCTTCTGTTTTTAGGCAAGTGGTGGATTCCGGTGGTGCGAACCCTGATCGAGATGAACAACGGCTCGGCGGTGGTGTCCCAGCTGGTGAAGCAGATTACGCCTGTGGTTTCCAAGGAACAGGTGGAAGAAGCCATCCGCGTCTTGAAGGAACTGAAACTGATTACGCCCCTGGCGTCGGAACGGTTTGCGGTGGGGCAGGCTAACTTTACCTCGTCGGGTACCGCCAAGGTGACAGCCATTCGCAGCTACCAGAACCAGTTGCTGGCTCTGGCTCAGAATGCCCTGGCTACCATCGAACCTGACCGGCGAAATATGTCGTCGCTGCTGGTGGGCGTAGATGAAGATTGCTTTAACGACCTGAAGGAAATGACCTTGGAATTCCGCCGCCAGGTGCAGAAACGCGTAGAAGAGGTGCAGAAGCCTACCAAGGTGATGCAGTTCATGTTCTCGCTGTTCCCGGTGGCCGACATGGACGCGGTGGCGGGCAAGGCCGCTGTCAAGAATGGAGGTGTGGCGGGCAAGGCCGCTGCCACCAAAGGGGTAAAAAAATGAGGTGTGGTATGGTTAAGATGTTTAAGTGCATTGTTGCCGGGCTTGTGGGCGGCTGGCTTGTGGCCTGCTCCACGGATAGCGAGGTGGCAGGTGTCAGTACTGTCGAAACAGAAAACGCCTATGTGGTCCAGGTGGTGGACGAAGGTGGTGCCCCTGTGGCCAACGCCACTGCAGTCTTGAGGGCTGCGAACTATCTGCCTGCCTTGGAAGTCTTGAAGAAGGAAACTGCCGTCAGGATCTTTACCTCGGATTCCGTCGGCATTGTCCGCGTCGATACATTGTTTGCAGATTCCATGACCCTCGAGGTGATGGATGAAGGCCGTGGCGCATTTGCCCTGCTCCTGGCCAATCAGATCAAGATGGGGGATTCCTCTGAAATTGCCGTTAGCCCCCTGAGTGTCATGTCGGGTAGGATCGACTTGCCCGAAGGCAGCGATGGCGTCTGGATCCAGGTTTACGGTACCGATCGGAAGGTCAAGACCGATAGCGAAGGCTTCTATAAGATTGAGGGCCTTGCTCCTGCAGATTACCGCGTTCGAATCGTCGCCGGCGATTCTATTGTCGAGGACCTGGTGACTGTTCCTCTGGCGGCTCCTGAAAGTTCGTCTAGCGGTCAGATTGCCGAAAGTTCCTCCAGCGATGAGTCGGAATCCTCATCCGACGAGGAACCGGGTTCCTCCGCGCCCCTGGGATACCTAAATGTCCTGGATTTCGAAAACGGATTGAAGTCTAACGTCCTGTTTGCCGGAGATTCTAGCGAACTTTATTTGAAGCCTACGGACACCACGGTGGTCATGTCTCCTGTTGAAGATAGCGCCGCCCTGGCCGTTGTAGATGCCGGTGCAGGTCGCGAGGGCAAGGCATTCCACTGGACAACTTCTGGAATGCAGGGACATTGGTCTTTCATGGGCCTGTGGATTTGCTCCAGTTCCAATCCTTGTGACTTCAGCGGCATTGATTCCGTGGAATACTTCGTTCGTGGCACGGGCTCCTATTCCTTCAATCTTGAAGCCATTGTTGACGGAACTTCTGGCAAGGCAGTGTTCCTGGACACCCTTGGTGGTGCGGATGAATGGGAGCGTGTGGTGGTGAAACCTTCCGACTTTATGGTGGGCGACAGCACCTATGGAAACATGGGCTGGGATTACGTTAGTAAGCAGGCTACGAACATCGCAGTTTCCGCATATTTTGATACGGAAATCTGGATTGATGACATCAAATTTTATGGAGTTAATGAAAAGGACTTAAGGTAAGGACTGTTCTG
Organism: Fibrobacter sp. UWH5; assembly: GCF_900142505.1. Taxonomy (NCBI): domain Bacteria; kingdom Pseudomonadati; phylum Fibrobacterota; class Fibrobacteria; order Fibrobacterales; family Fibrobacteraceae; genus Fibrobacter; species Fibrobacter sp. UWH5. Next base: position 47,361 of record NZ_FRBB01000001.1, read on the forward strand.
AACGCGCCGGAGTGCGGAACAGCTAAAGTGAATTTGGTGGTTAGAAAGGCAGGCTCTCGCGGGAGCCTGCCTTTTGTACTCTAACGGAAACGAAAAAAGGCCCCCCAGAGGGAGCCTTTTTAAAAAGTCTACGCTGTTCAATTACTTGTTGAACGGGGGCATGACCTGCCACAGCACAGCCTTGTGGGCGTGGAGGCGGTTTTCGGCTTCTTCGTAGCTCATGTTCAGGTCCAGGTTGTCCATCACTTCGTCGGTGATTTCGTCGCCGCGGTGAGCGGGCAGGCAGTGGGAAACCTTCACGTGAGACGGAGCGTACTTCAGGAGGTCTGCGTCGATGCGGAACGGCAAGAAGTGGTTCTGCTTGGATTCCTTCTGGCCTTCCTGACCCATGGAGACCCATACGTCGCTATAAAGGATGTCGGCGTCCTTGACAGCTTCCTTCGGATCGTTGAATACGCGGTACTGGCAGCCGTGGCGCTTGAAGTCAGCCTGGGCTTCTTCGATCACGTGAGCCGGCTGTTCAAAACCCTTGGGGCAAGCCAAAGTAAAGTTCATGCCCACCTTGGAGCAGAGGGCGAGGAAAGAGTTAGCAACGTTGTTGCCGTCGCCGATGAAGGCCACAGTCTTGCCCTTCATGCCACCGAGATTTTCTTCGATCATCTGGGCGAAAGCGATAGCCTGGCAGGGGTGGTAGTCGTCGGTCAGGGCGTTCACAACGGGAATGGAACCGTATTCAGCCAGCTGTTCCACCAGGTCCTGCTTGAAGCAGCGGACAACGAGAGCGTTTACCCAGCGGGAAAGGCAGCGGGCCACATCCTTGATGGATTCGCGCTTGCCAAGACCGATGGAGTCCGGGGAGAGCAGCACAGCGTGGCCACCCAGCTGGTTCATGCCCACCTGGAAAGTAGTGATAGTTCGCAGAGACGGCTTTTCGAAGAACATACCGATGTTCTGGCCGTGAAGACGGTCGGAGACCTGGCCTGCATGGACTTCCTTTTTCAGGCGGGAAGCAATGGCTACGGTTTCGAGAATTCTTTCTTCGCTCCAGTCGGCGAGGCGGAGGAAGTGCTTGCTGCGATCGATCATTTTCTATTCCTTATTTTGGTGAGCTCAGGAACTGCTCGGTTAAAAAAACAAAAAACGAAAAACGGAGCTTGTCACTCCGTCTTTCAATTCCTTAACAGGAAAATCACAAGAGAATGCTAACGGAAATTAGCGAATTTTCTTCTTATGACGGTCACGACGACGGCGCTTCTTACGCTTGTGAGTCGCAATCTTCCTGCGCTTTCTTTTCTTTCCGCAAGGCATATTGTATCTCCGTTAAAGGTGAAACTTAAAATTGTGCCTCCAAATAGAGAAAAAAACAAGTCGTTTGTCAAGGGATAGGGGGGAAGTTTCCCCCTGGCTGCAGCCTTTTTTTACGCCGTGGCATCGCCAAAAACAGCCTAGAACATCCAAAAACGCAAAAAAATAACATTAGGAGGCCGCCCGACGGCTCCCCCTGGTCGCCGGCCCCGGCTAAAAGTCTTCCGCCACCCCCTCTCAGCCCGCTGCGGATACCGTTAAGGATTTCCCACCATTTCCATTACCTGCTCTACGGTCGCAAAATCCATAAGGCTATAGCCACAAAGTCCGTTTCCCATATCCTTGAAGCTGGCTCCAAAGTGATAGACCTTGTCATCGACGAGAAGGAACCTGTCGTGAACTTGACGCATGTTCCTGAGTTGCAACCCGGGGTATTGTCTGTTATGGATTTCCACCTGGTTTTGTAATGCCGTGGTGATGCGAGCTGTATAGACGATTGCTGTAACTTTCGGCTTTCGAAATGCTGCGAAATTTAATGCGGTGACATCTGCAAATGGGTCGATGAACACTACGGATTTTTCGGCGGATTTTACAAGTTCTGCAATGAGGGCGAAGCCGTCCCAGCGGGAATTGGCTGGGAGAGTGCAGAGTGATCCTCCTGCTCGTTTTTCAAGTCGGTAATGCGATTCTCGTGATTTGCCAAATGGTGGTCGATGCGCTCTTCTGCTATAAGAAGCCGCTGATTGATGCTGAAGCCTTTGAGGAGGTGATCTTTAAGGACTTTGTTGGCCCATTGGCGAAAACGGGTTGCATTTTTGCTGTTAACTCTATAGCCGATAGAGATGATTGCGTCTAGATTGTAAAGTTTTGTTCTGTAGTTTTTCCCATCGGCGGCAGTTAGTTCCATTTTGGAACTAACTGAACTTTCGATGAGTTCCTCTGACGAAAAAATGTTTGCTAAATGCTTTGTTATAGCTTGCCTTTTCGTCCCGAATAAATCCGCAATTTGTTGTTGCGTCAGCCATACGGTTTCGTTTTCGAGACGGACATCAAGATGCAACTCGCCATCGGTGTGGTAGGCGATGATTTCACCCTTTTCGGGCGTTTTTTCCAGTTGATTTTCCATCGGATACTCCGAGGAACGCATTTCCCATGATGCGAGGAAACTCGCGGGCCCCTGTCGGGGGATGTAATAAAAACCGGCGTTTCCGGCTGGGATAAATATACAAATTGCAAAAGTCAGATTATGACAGTCTGCGTTTTTGACTATATTTTTTTTGAAAAAAGGGAATAAATTAGGAGAACATATGAAAAATTCTTTTCCGAGTGTCATTCTGAGCGTAGCGAAGAATCTAGCGATGTTGTCCATCGCCGCGATCATGCTTATTGCCTGCGGAGGCGATAACGGCTCCAGCGCCAAGGACGAAGATTCCTCTAGCAGCGTTGCTGACGAGGAAAAATCCTCCTCTAGCACAAAGAATGGCTCCTCTAGCGATAAGGAATCCTCCAGCTCTGCTAAGGAATCTTCTAGCTCCAGCGTAGCAAAGTACGTCTGCGACATTTACACCTTGGCTGATGCCTTGAGCTGCAAGTGTGACGAAAACCGCGAAGGCAAGCTTTCTTACAACTACGACAGCAACGTGGAGCTGGTCTGCATCCACGACGCCGAACTGAATAAGTGGGGCTGGATCGTCAAGAAGGACGAATCTTCTTCCTCCAGCGAAGCCAGGAGCAGCTCCAGCTCTGCAAAGAGCAGCAGCTCTTCCAGCGTCATCCTGAGCTCATCGAGCGAAGGATCCAGTAGCTCGGTCAAGAGCAGCTCCTCTGTTGCTTCTAGCTCTAGCGCAAAGTCCTCTTCTAGCACAGCAAAGAGCAGTTCTTCTGTTGCTTCTAGTTCCAGTGCTAAGTCTTCCTCCAGCTCTGTGAAGATTTCCAGCAGTAGTGAATATGTGCCGTTTGATCATGCAAAATTCTTGTCAAAAGCAAAGTATGAAGACGGCGTGTACAAGCAGTTTACTGATGAACGTACTGGCCGTAGCTACTACTATATCACCATTACAGGTAGGGATACCAGTTACAAGGCTAATTCTGTGACCGTCATGGCCGAAAACCTGAATATTGGTGAAATGGTCCGCGGAAGAACAAACCAGGAAGATGATTCCAAGATTGAACGTTATTGTTATGATAACGACACCACCAATTGCGATAAGTATGGCGGTCTTTACCAGTGGGCGGAAATGATGGCTTTGCCCAGCCGCTGCAATACGGAAAGTTGCGCCGATTTGATTCAGAAAAACCATCAGGGCATTTGCCCCGAGGGCTGGCGTTTGCTGACCTATAACGATATGTACACCATAGTCCATGCAGATGGAAATGAGGATGGTATCAAAGGTGTTCGCTCAGTTCCTTTTGGAGGCTTTAATACTACCGGATACTCTTTGGTTGGTGCTGGGTATTTGTTTAACCAAAGTTTTAGAAACGTAAATACGGGTACATATTGGTACTATCCTGAGGAATTGAATATAGAAACTGTTAGATCGTCATTTTCTGCAAGTACAAGTACGATTCTTGAATTTGATAACGTTCTGAAAACGCAAGGTTTCTCCGTCCGTTGTGTAATGGTGGAGTAACACCAATCTCCTAAAAAATTTCCCATAAAAAGATTCTCGGGAACCCTCATGGTGAGGGCTCCCATTCCCAAGTTTAATCTATAACGACGCACATCGTGCGTCTCAAGGCTAATCTCATGTCTAAATAGCGTGCTAAACGAGCGTCGCAAAATCAAGTTCACTTGATTTTATGACCGAGTGACGCCGCTAACGCCGCAGGCGTTCAATGAACAATAACTCCCGTAAGTCCTCCAAGAAAGTCTCCTCTAAGTCAGCAAAGGCTAAAAAAGTCTCTAAGAAGAATTTCAAGATCGAAAATCTAGAACCACGCTTAATGATGGATGCCGCCTCCGGATTCGAGGTGGAAAAACTGGATGCTTATGCAGAACAGTTTGAAAGTCTGTCTGCGACAATCGGTGATGAAGTTACAAAGGCTATTGATTCCGTTTCAAGCTTTGACATTTCTTCTCTTGGCATCTCTGAAAAAATTGATTCTGTAACATCTCTGTTAAGCGATACCGCCGAAAAGTTTAAGGGAATTGAATGCAGATGGCAATGAAAACCTACTTGAGTTTTTACAATTATTTTACATAAAATCATGCAACATTTCCTCGTTCAAAACGTGTTATAGTATGTAGGGCGAAACCGCCTTGCGCCATTGCGGGGGCGTTCCCGCCTGGATAAAACTATGGCAACTTTTGAGGAAAAAGTCGAAAAGCAAGTTGAAATTTTAAAGCAGCATACGTTCCTGGATCCGACCCGGGACAGGGTCTTCAAGGAAATCTTTTCGAAGGATGCGACTCTAATCCATTTCTTGAACGCAATCTTGCACCTGCCCGAGGAGCGGAAGATTGTAAGCATCGAACGCAAGAAGCCTGCATCGACGCTAACTTCCGGAATTGACGTGGAGGAAGTGCGTTTCGATGTTCACGCCAAGCTGAACAACAACGAGTTTATTGACCTGGAGATGCAGCGGGCGTCCCACGAGGATTTTGCAGATCGTGTGGAACTTTATGCCGACCAGCTTTCCATTGAATCTAAGATTCATTTCGATAGTCAGCGCACCGCGACTGAGAAGGAAGACCATCCCTATTTGATGCCCAGTACCTACAGCGTATGGATCTGTAACTTTCCGGTGGATTTCTGCGAAAACTACCGTGAGGAACTGGGATTGTTCCGTTTTTCCAGCCTGGGTAATCCTGACGCCTTGCCGGTATACAATAAAAAAAAGTATATTGTCATTGACTTGAGCAAGGTGGATGCGAAGGTTCTGAACCTGAACACTGCCGAGACGGAATGGCTGGAGCTTTTCACCAAGATGGCCTCGGCGAAGGACGCCCCCAAGACGAAGGATCCCGTCATTGCGGATGTTTACAGCCGTCTGGCAGTAAACGCCCTCGAGAAGAACTTTATCACGGAGATTGCAACAGGTATGGTCACAGAAGCTGAAATCAGTACACGCATCGGAACCGCCCGCCGCGAAGGCCGTGAAGAAGGACACAAAGAAGGCTGTGAAGAAACCAAATTCAGTGACGCAGAAGCGCTTCTACGAGATAATGACCCTGTGGAACGAGTCTCTCGAGTCCTCAAGTTGCCTCTTGAAAAGGTACAGGAGCTAGCGGACAAAATCGCCGCCGAAAGGGTATAAAGTTGATAAGAAAAACTCCGGTGCATTGCACTGGAGTTTTTCTTGCTTATTCTTCCACCACAAATTCCATGGCCTTGCGGATTAATTCCGCGGGTCCGCCGTAATTTTTGGCTCTGGGGGCGCCTTCGCTGAGCATCTGGCGGAACTTGCGGGCGCCGGGCAGGCCTGCGAAAAGGCCGTAGATGTGCTTCACCAGGATGGTGGCGGGGCAACCTTCGGCGAACTGCTTTTCTACATAGGGTAGGTATGCTTCAAGGACGGCCTTGCGGGACTTGGCGGCGGGAGCGGTATCTCCGAAAACACGTTCGTCGGCGTCGTGCAGGAACCAGGGATTTTCGTAAGGTTCGCGACCAACCATGACGCCGTCCAGCGCCACACCCGTGCCAGCAGAAGTGGGGTCGCCATTCAAGTGGGCAAGCACCTGGTCCATGCTGCGGATGCCGCCGTTGATGGCAATATTCAGCTGGGGCATTTCTGCCTTCAACTTATGAACAAACTCATAATGCAGGGGAGGAACCTCGCGGTTCTCCTTGGGACTTAAACCTTTCAGCCAGGCCTTGCGGGCGTGAATAATAAAGTACTTGCAGCCTGCATCAGCGACGGTGCCGACGAAATTCCGGAAAAATTCCCAACTGTCGAATTCATCTACGCCGATGCGGCACTTGATGGAAACGGGAATGCTCACAGCGTCCTGCATGGCCTTGAAGCAGTCGGCCACCAGGTTCTTGTCTTTCATGAGGCAGGCTCCGAAACTTCCGCTCTGGACGCGATCCGAGGGGCAGCCGCAATTCAGGTTCACTTCCTGGAATCCGGCGGCTTCTACCATCTTGCTGCATTTGGCCAAATCGGCGGGGTTGCTTCCGCCCAGTTGCAGCACGGCGGGATATTCGAATTCCTCGTGCCCCAGGAACATCTCGGGCTTAGCGTGGAGCAGTGCATGGGTCACTACCATTTCGCTGTACAGCAAAGTATGTTTTGAAATCAAACGCAAAAAATAACGTTCGTGGCGGTCGGTGCAATCTAGCATCGGGGCGATAGACAATCTGCGGTTGAAATCAATATTCATAAAATCAAATGTAGAAAAAATGTAGATTTGGAATGGTTAGAAGGTCTGATTATGAAAAGTCTAAATTTGATTCTGATTGTGTGTTCCGCTGTGCTTTTGGGCTGTTCCAGCTCATCAAAGGTTGGTTCGATTAGTGATAATTCAGAAAAACTTTCGGAAGCAGAGCCCATAGATGAAAGCGATTTGAATGCCTACCAGTCTGCAGTTCAGCATGGTGATGAGAGAACTTTCCGGTACGAGTACGGTTCTCAGGTGACTTTTTTCGAAGCCAGCAGATACTGTTACAGCTATGGAGAGGATGCCCTAAAGTTCGTGACGAATGATTCGAAAAGCGTCATTTCCATACCGGTAGAAAAAATCCAGATTTGTGAAGGCGGAACGGAAATTTGGACTCCCAAAAGTAATGGAAAGGTTTTCCTTGATCATTTGTCCGGGGGCGCCCAAAAGGGGCTCTATTGGGGAGGATATTTCTTTTTTAACGTAGCTGAGAATACCTTTGTCGCTAATCCTGTTGTAGGCTCCTTGATGTTTGCCATGTTGCCCATTGGTTTTGCTGTTGGAGCCTCTGTTGGTACAGTTGTTGGTGGAACCGCAGGCCTGGTTGGCATGGGGATTAATTACGCTGACGGAATTAGAGTCTGTCGTGGCGATCTCACTGAAAAAGAAAAGACGGAATTCCTAGAATCCCATCTTTGCTTTAAACATTAATCTAAAAAATATTAAACTAGATGAACATGATCGTGTTCAGCTTGGCGCGGTACTTCCAAGTCAGTTCGTGCTTGGGTCCCAGAACGCCGAATAGCGTGAGCATGGCCTTCTTTGCTGCGCTGTCGTTCCATTCCGGGGCTTCTACGTACAAATTAAGGAATGCCTGGAGGGCGCTTTCAAAATTTTCGGCGGCGGCCATGCAGCAGGCTTCGTGATAAACGATGGCTTCCTTGCCCTGAACATCCTTCTTGGCGGCTTCCGCATGGAAATCCAGAAGTTCCAGCAGGGACTTGGCTTCCTTATACTGGTCGTCGGCTTCGTTGAACTTCTTGAGAATTTCCTTTGCCTTTTCGGTATCGCCCATGCCGAGACTGGCCTTGGCCCACAGGAGCAAAAGCTTCTTGTCGTCGGGAGTCTTCTGCAGAGCTTCGTTCAGCATGGGCAGGGCGACCTCGTAGTTCTTGCTGGCGATGGCGATTTCGAGGGCTTCCATAAAGCGGGATTCGTCGCTGGTGTAGAACTTTTCGAGACGCTTCTTCAGTTCGTCTTCGGGCAGCACGCCTGCGATCACGTCGGCAATCTGGCCTTTTTCCACCACGTGGATTTCGGGGACGGAACGTACGCGGAATGCCTGGATCAACTGCATGTTGGCGCGATCGTCGCAACTGACGACGCCCAGGGTAAAGTCAAGTTCGGTGCTGAACTTTCCCACCAGCTGGGAATAGGGGGCGCAATCCGGATACTCGGCGGAAGAGAAGAGGACTGCAACGGGACGGGTTTCGGAAGCCTGTGCAACTTCCGTTTCAAAATTTTCTGCGGTAATCTGTACAACTTTTGCCATGGGGTGCAATATAGTAAAGCGGGAACGCTTTTTTCGGGCAATGTTCTTTGTTCATTTTTTATATTGCATAACATGAGTAATTGCCCCTTTTGTAATTCCCAGGTAGCCGAAATTAAATTCCGCCACTTGGATCTTCGTATTTGCCCCAAGTGCTGTTCCACCTTTTTCCCTTGCGACCAGACCATGGCCTTTCGCGGCGAACTGACTGACAAGTCCCGCGAACTGTGGTTAGACGCGCTCCTCAAGAAAAACGTCCAGGATCCGGTAATCGAAAATCCCAAGTGCATTGATCATGGTGAACCGCTGGAACGGGGCAAGGTTCCCGACTATGGATTTGACGGCTACGTGACCAATTGTTGCAAGATGTTCCACTTGCCCCCTTCCCAGACCGTCCAACTTTTAAAGAGAACTTTGGAATTCAAGTTCCAGACTCCCCAGAAAGAAGGGAAACACCACTTCTTCTTTATCCGGGCATTATTTAATGTGGTGGATAAGCTTTTTGGTGAAAAGCTGCCCGACGAAGATCCGTTGGACCTGGTACAGTACAATCTTCATATCAAGCCGGTTGTGGATCCTGATGAGACCTAACCGAAAAATCTAATGCTGTTTGGTGCATAATGAAAAAGACTTGCTTCATTCTTGCGATAATTGCTGCCGCAACCTTGGTGGCGTATTTCAATTTGCCCATACGATTTTTTATAGATGGTGTTTTCCCCTTTGAATGCCAGGGTTCTGTCGTTGTTTATGATGATAGGTCGGATGGTGGTGCCTCTGTAGTTTCTTCCGAAGCGGATGAATCCAGCATTCGCTTTACCTGCGCCCTGGGCGAATCTGAAAAGGGCGGCTGGTGCGGCATCCTTTTTGACTTGCGCAAAAAGGATGAGGCTGGTTTTGCCAATCGCGACTGGAGTTTTGTAGACTCCGTTATCGTTGACCTGGAGGCCGAAGGCACTTCTGAAATTCTGCTGAAGTTGTGGGCCTTCGATCCCGAGGTTACTGATACCAATGTGGCCAGGACTTACCGTCTGCTCATGAAGGAACTTCCTCTGGTCCAGGGACGTCAGCGTGTTTCCATTCCCATGGATCAGTTCTACACTCCCGAATTCTGGTATAGCGACAATCGCGTGGATACTTCTCTGGTGGACCGTCATCAGGAGGCCATGGTGCGTCTTGAAATCGCTCCGGGCTGGAACCAACCCCATGGCAAGCCGTTCTTCCTGAAGATTTACAAGATCGAGGCCAAAGGTCTGAGCAACAAGGTATTTGGCGGAGTGCTGTTCATTATGCTGGTCTTGACCATCGTGGCTGTGGGCCGCAAGCATTCGGTACATCATGACTAAGTCTGCCCTCAAGAAAGTTCTTGTTTCCGTAGGCAGCCTGGTGGTGTTCCTGGTAGCTTGGATTTTTGTTTTTGGAAAGTTCCACGAAAATCACATGGTGCTGTTCCCTACGGGACATCACGAAGTTTATGCCTTGACCGATGGCGTGGTAGGCGGATTTTCAACATCTGAACTTTCTCGTACAGATTCTGTGGTTAGCGCCCGGGTGAATATCCGTTCGGGCATGGCTTACCCTTATGCGGGTATGGGGCTGAACTTGCTTTCGGTAGATAATCGCCCTGCTGCGGATTTCTTTGACTTTACCCGTTTTGATTCCATGGCTGTCTTGGTTGAAACAGGGAGAATGGCCAAGGTTTCGTTCCGCTTTATGAACAACGACCCGGTGTACAGCCGTCAGGGGTCCTATGCCAGCTATCGTCCGCTGGTGGCCTCGGTGCCTGTTCCGGCGAAGGCTGACCAGGAAGCCCGTATCGCCTTGTCTGATTTCAAGGTGCCCGAGTGGTGGTTGGCTGGTCTGGGGCTTGAAGAAGATGATGGCTTACGTTATATGCAACGTGGCGTTTTGTTTGAAGTCTATAATGGGGAAGGAACCCTCCGCGGAATTCCTGACGAAATCATTCTGCGCTCCATCCGTCTGTGGGGCGAGAATCGCCCCTTTAAAAGTTTGATGTACCTGGCTCTCGGTCTCGCCCTTATTGGTTTTGCACTTTCCGTGTACCTCTCTGTTCGCAAGCCCGTGGCCCGTACTTCCAAAAACTAGGAAGAAGAAAAATGACGAAAATCTGGACGCTGGACCGCATTATGCGGTTTTTGATCATGGTGCTCGGGGCGGTGGCGCTCCTGTGGGTCTTGAACTACCTGAGTGGGGTGCTGTCTCCGTTCTTTGCCGCCTTCCTTATGGCATATATTCTGGACCCGCTGGTCTGTAAATTGCAGACAAAGGTAAAACATCGTATCGTGGCCGTAATCATTGTGCTGCTGGTGGCGTTGCTTCTTATAACCGGAGCCCTGTGGATCTTTATTCCGATGGTGGTGAACGAAGTGCGGCACCTGGGGGAACTGATCCCGCGCATGTTCAGTGACTCTGCCTGGAGTAGTCGTCTAACGGCTTTCGTGCCTGCTGATATGTGGAGGACTGCCCGTTCCCTGATTTCCTGGGACCAGGTGGCCGATGCCATGAAGACATTGGATTTCTGGAATGCAGTGCAGTCTGCGGCCGGAAAGATCTTGCCCGGCGCCTGGGGTGTGCTTTCGAAGACCTCCAGCATCTTCCTGGGAATTTCGGGCGTGATTGCGGTAATCATGTACCTGGTGTTTATCATGCTGGATATGCCTAAGCTGCGTCGTGCGGCGGTGAGCGTTTTGCCTTCCAGGTTCAAGCATACGGCCAGTTCCGTGGGCAAGGAAATGGACCGCTTCATGGGTAACTATTTCCGCGCCCAGTCCCTGGTGGCCTTGAGTGTTGGTGTGCTTTACGCCATCGGCTTTAGCATTGTGGGCTTGCCTATGGGTGTAGCTTTCGGTTTGTTCTCGGGAGCCTTGAACATGGTGCCCTACCTGCAGCTGACCACCATTCCCGTGGCCTTGCTGTTGGCGGTGGTTTACGCCCTGGATACGGGCATGCCTTTCTGGGAAGTGGCGATTATCGTGCTGGTGGTCTACGCCGTGGTGCAGGTGATTCAGGACTTTTTCCTGGTGCCGAAAATCGTAGGTTCCTCTATGGATTTGCCGCCGGTGGGAATCCTTCTTTCCCTTTCGATCTGGGGCAAGTTGCTTGGATTCCTGGGGCTGATCGTGGCCATTCCCTTTACCTGTCTGTGCCTGGTCTACGTGGAGAAAATCCAGCGCAAGGCCGATGAAATCGTGGATCGCGGGGACGAAACGGCGCCGAAGGCTTGATTTTATTGGGGTTTTGTGAAAATTTTTTGAAAACTTTTTGAAAAATCTCTCGCAGAGCTTCAAAAAAAAGGTATAATATACGCATAAAAATTCTCAACCTAACTCAAGGAGTTATATAATGAACAAGCAAGATCTCATCGAAGCAATTCTCGCCAACAAGGAAGCTGGCATTGAATCCAAGGCTGCTGCTGGCCGCGCTGTTGACGCTGTGCTCGACGGTATCACCGCTGGTATCAAGAAGGACGGTCTCGTTCAGCTGATCGGTTTCGGTACCTTCCAGGTTAAGGAACGTGCAGCACGTACCGGTCGCAATCCGCAGACTGGCGCTACCATCAAGATCAAGGCTTCCAAGACTGTTTCCTTCAAGGTTGGTGCTGGCCTCAAGGCTACCGCTGCTGCTAAGAAGAACTCCAAGAAGAAGTAATCCTTCTTGCTGGCTTGATTTAGAGCTTTTGAAAATGCCTGGCTTTCAGCCTGGCATTTTTTTTGTATTTTGTTGACTGTTATTGAATTAGAAGAGGTTCTTATGAAACGTAAATTCCTGGGTCTGTTCCTGTTGCTCTCTATTGTTGCCGCTTTCTCTGCCTGCGGTGGCTCCGCTAATGCCGAAGAAGAAGACGAATGCCTTCTGGATCCTAGCTCCGAGAATTGCTCTACCGGAATTGAGGATTTGAACGGCGAAACTGCTGAATAAAAAACTTTACAAATTTTGTGAAAATTTCTATCTTGCGCGCCGAAAATTGAGCCTAAAGGGTGATCTAGCTGAATGGATCTGTTGCACAGGCTCTCAAGGAGTAAAAGATGACCTTCGAAGAAAAGGCACTTGCATACCATGCTAACGGCAAGCCGGGTAAGATTGAAGTTGTTCCGACCAAGCCCCATAGCACTCAGACCGACCTTGGCCTGGCATACACCCCGGGCGTAGCAGTTCCCTGTCTCGAAATTGAAAAGAACCCGGAAACCGCTTACGACTATACCGGTAAGGGCAACCTGGTCGCTGTTATTTCTAACGGTACCGCCGTTCTTGGCCTGGGCGATATTGGCGCCATGGCCGGCAAGCCTGTGATGGAAGGTAAGGGCCTTCTGTTCAAGATCTACGCAGGTGTTGACGTTTTCGATATCGAAGTGAACGAAAAGGATCCGAAGAAGTTCATCGAGATCGTTAAGGGTATCGCTCCCACATTCGGCGGCATCAACCTGGAAGACATCAAGGCTCCGGAATGCTTCGAAATCGAAGAAACCCTGAAGAAGGAACTGGACATCCCCGTGATGCACGATGACCAGCACGGTACCGCCATTATTTCCAGTGCCGCTCTCGTTAACGCTCTCGAAATCGCCGGCAAGGAAATCGACAAGATCAAGCTGGTGGTGAATGGTGCCGGTGCTGCAGCTGTGGCTTGCACCAAGCTGTACCTCTCCCTGGGCGTCAAGAAAGAAAACGTGGTCATGCTGGACTCCAAGGGCGTTATCTACAAGGGTCGCGGCAAGCTCACTCCCGAAAAGGAATTCTTTGCTACCGATCGTACCGACGTCAAGACTCTGGAAGAAGCCATCAAGGGTGCAGACATGTTCCTTGGCCTTTCCAAGCCCAACATCCTCACCAAGGAAATGATCCAGTCCATGGCAAGCAAGCCTATCGTGTTTGCCCTTGCAAACCCCACTCCGGAAGTTTCCTACGATGTAGCCGTCAGCGCCCGTGAAGACATCATCTTCGCTACTGGCCGTTCCGACTATCCCAACCAGGTGAATAACGTTATCGGCTTCCCCTACATCTTCCGCGGTGCTCTGGACGTTCGCGCCACTGCCATCAACGAACACATGAAGCATGCCGCCGTCCGCGCCATTGCCGCTCTTGCCCGCAAGCCGGTGCCCGATGTAGTGAACATTGCCTACAACTCCGAACGCTTCAGCTTCGGCCCCAAGTACATCATTCCCAAGCCGCTGGATCCGCGCCTGTTGACCGACGTTTCTATCGCCGTTGCCAAAGCCGCTATCGAAAGTGGCGTGGCCCGCAAGCCCATTACCGACTGGGATGCCTACGCCGATAGCCTCCGCGACATGATGGGTTACGACAACAAGCTGATTCGTGAATACGAAAACATGGCTCGTTCCAACCCCAAGCGCGTGGTATTCACCGAAGGCCTCAGCGTCAACATGATCAAGGCTGCAATCCAGGCCAAGGACGAAGGAATCGCATTCCCCATCCTGTTGGGCAACCCGGAACGCATCAAGGAACTGGCCGCTTCTGAAAAGCTGGATGTTACCGGTATCGAAATTGTGAACCCTCGTTCTCCGGAAGAATTTGCTCGCCGTCAGAAGTACGCCGAAATCTACGCTGCCGAAAATGGCCGTAACGGTGAAACCTTCGAAAAGGCCGCCTACGAAATGCCGGAACACAACCACTTCGGTATGATGATGGTGAAGACCGGTGACGCCGACGCTCTGATTTCCGGTTCCAACAGCTCCTTCGCTACCAACATCGGTCTGGCCAAGAAGATGATCGGTATCCGCGAAGATTACAAGCACTTCGGCGCTCTGCACATCCTCTCTACCAAGAAGGGTACTTTCTTCCTGGCAGATACTCTGGTGAACCGCGACCCGGATACCGAAACTCTGGTGGACATTGCAAAGCTCACTCACGACGCCGTGAAGTTCTTTGCTCATGAACCGGTGATGGCTATGCTCAGCTACGGTAACTTCGGTGCCGACAAGAACGCAAGCCTGGGTACCGCTGGTAGCGTTCGTGATGCCGTGAAGATCCTTCACGAACAGTATCCGGACTACGCCGTGGATGGCGAAATGCAGGTGAACGTGGCCTTGAACAAGGATCTCCGCGACAAGAAGTTCCCCTTCAATACCATCAAGGGCCAGGACGTGAATACCCTCATCTTCCCCTGCCTCTCTTCTGCAAACACCACCTACAGAATGCTCCTGGAAATGGGCGTTGGCGAATCCATCGGTCCTGTACAGATGGGCTTGAAGAAGCCGGTTCACTTCACCGACTCCGAAGCTTCTGTCCACGACATCTTCAACCTGACCGTTGCTGCCGTTATCGACGCTATCGTTCAGGAAAGGCTTGATAAGGCGAGTGCAGCAAAATAGGCGTAGCCTATTTTATTGCCGAGCCGACAGCCTAGCACTCGTAAGAGTGCAACGTCTCGACAAGGCTCGTAGCGTACTGAAGAAGTAATCTGAGGTGGTGCGGCGAATTTGTCGCTGACAAGTTCGTTATTGATAAGTTCGTCGCCGTCGTTGTTTGAAACGCCTCGAAAATTTAAGGGCTGTACCTAGAAGGTGCAGCTCTTTTTTTTTTGTTTTTAACGCCGATAGTTTATGCTGATTTTTTATAAAAAAATGTGATGAATGTCGCCTGAAATACTTTTTTACAAAAATTGTTTAAATAAGTGTTGATTATTTGTGGATTGGAATTTATTTTATAAACAATAAATTCACAATAACTCACCATAAGGAAGGAAAAAATGGCTACAAAAACTGTAATTGCAAAGTCCGCCGCCAAGAAGGCTGCCGCCAAGCCCGCTGCAAAGCCCGCTGCAAAGCCGGTCGCCAAGAAGGCTGCCGCCAAGCCCGCCGCCAAGCCCGTTGCCAAGCCGGCCGCCAAGAAGGCTGTTGCCAAGCCGGCCGCCAAGAAGGCTGCTGCTAAGCCTGCTGCAAAGCCGATCGCCAAGAAGGCTGCCGCCAAGCCCGCCGCCAAGCCCGCTGCAAAGCCGGTCGCCAAGAAGGCTGCCGCCAAGCCCGCTGCCAAGCCGGTCGCCAAGAAGGCTGCCGCCAAGCCCGCTGCAAAGCCGGTCGCCAAGAAGGCTGCCGCCAAGCCCGCTGCCAAGCCGGTCGCCAAGAAGGCTGCTGCCAAGCCCGCCGCAAAGCCGGCCGCCAAGAAGGCTGCCGCCAAGCCCGCTGCAAAGCCGGCCGCCAAGAAGGCTGCCGCCAAGCCTGCTGCAAAGCCGGCTTCCAAGAAGAAGTAATCGTTGTATTTACCTCCTTGTTATGGACCCTGGACGTGTTCCAGGGCCCCTTTTGTATGAACGCATTTTTCTATCTTTATCCCTATGATTTCAGAGAAAGATCTTGCTGAGTTTGAGGGTGTTCCTTACGAGGAACGCATTTCCCGTGTAGAAAAGCTTTTGGAAGGAAAGTCCGAACCCCGTCCTTTTGAATTGGGTTTGCTTCTGGCCCTTAAGATGGGTCAGGAACTTCGCCAGGGAAAGGAACTTGGTTCCGAATCCGGCGACCTGGTGGCCAGTTGGGTGGGCAAGTATTCTGAATGGACTGTGGAAGAGGCTATTGCTTCCGCAAAGGAATTTTTGACGAATCCCGCCGCCCTTGCCGAAAAGATCAAGGCTGGCTTCAAGAAGAAGGCCGAAGAGGCTGAAGCCAAGGCTGCCGAAGCCGCCAATGCTGCTGACTCTGTGCCCGCCGCCTCTGCCGAAACTCCCGCCGATGGCCGTGTAGCCGAATCAGAACAGAACGGTTAGCGTCGAGATTGTCATGAAAAACAAGCTTTTAGCTACAGTGGATATAGGAAGCCATAGCTGTATCATGCTGATTGCAGCTTTTGAAGAGGCTCCCGCGCAGGTCGCCGAAATGGCTGGCGGAATGGCTGGAGAGGCCGTTGAGTCTGCCGAGTCCAGCGAATCTGCCGCTAATGAATCCGCTGAATCGTCTGAACATGGGGAATCCGCAGCCTCCGCCGAATCTGCCGAAACTGCAGACTCTGCTGCCGCCGAACCCGTCGGCGAACCTGCCGTCAGCGAACCGGCTGCCCCCAGTGAACCTGCCGCATCAACTGCGCCTCGCAAGATTCTTGTCCCAAAGCTCCAGAAAATTGAAGTATGTCGCCTGGGCGACGATGTCTACGATGGCGATGCCGAAGATGAAGAGGGCAAGCGCCCCATTAGCGAAAAGAAAATCGCTGAACTGGTTTCCATCATGACCAAGTTCCGTATGGACTTGCATGCCTTGGGTGCAGACCTGCAGGCTGTTGTCATGACCGAGGCTATGCGCAAGGCCAGCAACTCCGAAGAAGTGATCGCTGCCGTCGAAAAGGCGATCTGGGTTCGCCCCCGCATTATTTCTGGCGAAGAAGAAGCCAAGCTCACCTTCCGTTCTGTCCGTGAATGGCACGGCAAGGATCTGGTGACCATCGATATCGGTGGCGGTTCGACGGAACTGTCCAACGGCGAAACGGCTTTCTCTATTCCGGTGGGTGCCTTGAAGATGTTCAAGGAGATGGGCCCCATTCCCGGACCCGAGTACAAGAAGTTTGTGAAGGAAGCCTTCAAGGACGTAAGCTTCAAGGGTATGACCAAGAAGCCTGTTTACCTGATTGGTGGGACGGGCCTTGCCCTGGCCATGGTGTTCCTGAACAAGCAGGTGTTCGACTACAAGGCTATCGAAGGACTGGAACTTTCCATTAGCGATCTGGATGCGGTAACGACCCGTATCAGCAACCTGTCCAAGGAACTGCGCGCCATGTTGCCGGGCCTCGAAAATGGTCGTCATGACATTATCATTTGCGGTTTGTTCTGGCTGAAGTCCCTGCTTGAAAAACTCCGCGTTGAAAGTTTCCGCATCAGTACTGCGGGACTTAGGTTCGGTTTGCTGTACCCGCCCGAAGTAGAACCAGAACAAAAACCCAAGGCCAAGCGTACACCTCCCTGGCTGAAGAAGAATAACAGTTAACCGTTCACTATTCACTGATTTCTCGTTATGCGTATAAACAAGTTTATTTCTCTTTGTGGAATTGCCAGCCGCCGTGCTGCAGATGCTCTCATTGCCGATGGCCGTGTAGAAGTGAATGGTCAGGTCATTGACGATTTGGGTCATCAGATCGATGAAAATGTGGACCAGGTCCTGGTGGATGGCAAGGTTGCCAAGCTTCCCAAGAAGACCACCACCATCATGTTCCATAAGCCGGCCGGTTGCGTTTGCACCAAGGACGATCCTCAGGGTCGCCGCACCGTTTACGACTATTTGCCGCCGGCTTACCAGTCCTTGAAGTATGTGGGTCGACTGGACTTGCAGAGCCGCGGCCTGTTGCTTTTTACCGATGATGGTGAACTGCTCCATCGTCTGACTCATCCCAGTTTTGAAGTGCCCCGCAGCTATTTCGTGTGGACGGATCGCCCCCTCAGCGAACATGCCGCTCAGCGCCTGGTAGACGGCGTGGATATTCGCGATGAAGATTCCGACGTTGAAGAAATCGCTTTCGCAACGGATGTCTATCTGGAAAAGGGTTTTGTGGAACTGGTGCTTATTGAAGGCAAGAACCGCGAAATCCGTCGTATGATGCGTGCCGTGGGTTATGAAATCCGCGACTTGAAGCGCGTTAGCTATTGCCGCCTTCAGCTGGGCGACTTGCCTGCAGGCGAGTTCCGCGAACTGACCGCCGACGAAATGAACAAGGTCCGTCAGGCAGTTCACGTATGAGTTCCCGCACACTCTACATCGGGGATGTCCATGGCTGCGCCGATGAACTGGAACGCATTGTAGATGCTTTCGGTTTTGTCCGCGGTAAGGATACGCTGTACCAGACCGGCGATATTATCAACAAGGGACCCGATATGTTGAGGGCTCTCAAGTTTATCCAGAAAAATGGGATTCTGACGGTTCGCGGTAATCACGAGGAACATCTGATCCGCATGATGGCAACCGACGAAAGCGAATGGACCGAAAAGCAGCGCGCCCGTTTTTCCCGCCTCCCTCTTGAGGACTGGCGTTACATCCTTGACGAGGTGAAGACTTGGCCCCTGTGGCGCGATACGCCTCATGCCTTGCTGGTACATGCCGGTCTTGAACCGGGCAAGTTCCGCCTCGAAGATATGGATCCCAAGGTTATTCTTTCTGTCCGCTACTGGAATGATATTCCCTGGTTCGAACAAGTGAACTGGCACAAGACGGTTGTGTTTGGGCATTGGGCCAAGATGGGTTTCGTGGATCGTCGCCCCGGTTTTGTGGGCCTGGATTCTGGATGCGTCTATGGCAAGAAGCTAACTGCCTGGTGCCCCGAAGAAGACAAGTTCTACGTGGTTCCTGCCGCCCGCGAGTATTCTCCGGTTAAGGACAAGGCGAAGACCGCCATTGATGCCCCTTGCATGGTGCCTGGCGACAAGTTGCCCGAGGCGGAACGCCCCAAGACTTTTACCGATATTAAGGAACGTATTGCCAGCGGCGATATCGCCGTTGCCGACGATTCCCCCGAGGCGAAGAAACTCCGCGAATCAAGCCCCAGCATTGCAGCCGAGTGGGCCGGATACTAGGCCGAATTTTAGAGCGGGTATTAGACTGGATTAGAAGTCGCAGTTTTCTACGCAGCGGTTGTTTGCAAACTTTGCTTCGAAGGTTTTGATGCCCTTGTTGAATTTGCGGTAGGGGCCGTGCCTTAAACCTTTTTCAAAGGTCATCTCTTCGGTGGCTGCCCCCAGTTCGTCAAACACCTTGGCGGTACCGTGGAGCTGTCCTAAAATGTAGGGGAGGCGCCTGCGAAGCTTTCCGCTTTCGTAATATTCTTCTACGTCACCATGAAGGATGCCGCTGCGGTAGACTTCCTTGCTCTTCTTGAAACCGTTTTCAAAGTAGGTGGTAGTGATGCCCTCTTCGATGCCTTTTCGGTAACCGATGGTCTGCCAGGTTTTACCGTTTTCAAAATAGCTGTGGAATACACCGTCCAGTTTGCCGTCTACATAGGGTGCTTCTACGGCCACTTTGCCGTTGGGGTGGTAGCTGATGGCCGTGCCTTGGCGGATTGTGGTGCCGTGCTGCACGGTGTAGATTCTGGAGGGGGAGCCGTCGGGATAGGCTTCGCGGATTGTGTCCAGAACGGTACTGACTTCGGGGTTAGAAGGCGAATCCTGGGCTATTGCCTCGTTAAAAGTCAGCATTAATGTTAAGAGGATCAAATATTTCATTCTGTACACAAGAAAAACCCTTATCAATTACTTAAAATGTAGCTAATACCGCTATATTTTTGTATTTTGCGAAGGCTTATGCGTATTACTTTTTTAAATCCTCCGTTCCACCCCATGTTCAGCCGCGAATCTCGCAGCCCGTGTGTAACGAAGTCTAGTACTCTCTATTGGCCCATGTTCCTGAGCTATGCCGCCGGCACCGCAGAAGCCGACGGAAACGAAATCCAGCTCATCGACAGCCCCGCCATGGAACTTGATCTGCAACAGACTCTGGAAGGCATGAAGAAGTTTGCCCCGGAGCTGGTTATTTGCAGCACCAGTACCCCCAGTATTTTAAATGATCTTAAGGTAGTTCACGCCATCAAGGAAGCTATGCCTGGTGCCAAGGTTGCCATCATGGGTACCCACGCCACCGCAGAACCTCTGGAATCCCTGGAAATGGAACCCAGCCTTGACTATGTGGTTATTGGCGAAGCAGACTACACCTGCCGCAATCTTGCCCGTGCCCTCCGTGGTGACGAAGGTGCTGCCCCTGTAGGTCAGATTGCTGGTCTTGCCTACCGCAAGGAAGACGGAACTACCGACTTCCAGCCCGAAGGCCCGAAGATTGAAAACTTGAACGAACTGCCCTGGGTTTCCAAGGTCTATCGCAAGTACCTTTACAGCTGCTACAAGAAGTATTTCTACGGCGCCAACCTGAACCCGCTGATTGTTATCTTGAGCGGTCGTGGTTGCCCCAACCGCTGTAGCTACTGCGTTATCCCCCAGACTCTGAACGGTCATGTGTTCCGTATGCGCGACCCCAAGGATGTGGTGGACGAACTGCAGTACATCAAGGAAAATTTTGAAGATCTGGGTGAAGTCTTCTTTGAAGACGATACCTTTACCGCTAACCACCAGCATGTTCGCGACATCTGCAACCTGATTCTGGAACGCGGTCTCAAGATTACCTGGAGCTGCAATGCCCGTGCAGACGTTCCCCTGGAATTGCTTAAGCTGATGAAGAAGGCTGGCGGCCGTGAAATGTGCGTCGGCTTCGAAAGCGCATCTCCCGAAGTTCTCCAGAATATCCGCAAGGGTATCAAGAATACCGACAAGGCTATCGAGTTTACCAAGAATGCCCGCAAGGCTGGTCTCCTGGTTCACGGTTGCTTTATGGTGGGTAACCCCGGCGATACTCCCCAGACTCTCCGCATGACTCTGGACTACGCCAAGAAGTTGAATCCCAATACGGCTCAGTTCTACCCGATCATGGCATACCCCGGCACCGAAGCCTACAAGGAAGCTCTGGAAAGTGGCGCCTTGCAGACCAAGGATTACAACCAGTGGTTGGACAAGGACGGCTTCCACCGTACTACCATCCAGCGTGGTGAACTGACCAGCCAGGCTCTGGTGGACTTCTGCGACAAGGCTCGCCGCGAGTTCTACCTGCGCCCCAGCTACATCCTGCGTCAGGGCATCATGGCCATCAAGAATCCCCGTGAACGCTATCGCGTGTTCCGCGGCTTCAACACCCTGGTCAAACACCTGTTCCGCAAGCACGGCGAACTGGCCCCCGTGGCAAGACAAGCCCCTACGATCAAGCAGTAGATTCCACGAAAAGTTGGAATTTGAGTGGGAAAAAGGCGGTGGAAACGGCTATTTTAGCGAGGTTTCCACTGCCTTTTCTTTATTTTGTTTGTGGTTGGCGGCGAGAATAGGGGGTGCAGAGGTGTTTTGGAACGTGATTTTGTCCTTAAATCACCCAATATGGTTGGCGAACGGTTGGTTTTCGTGACACAGTTTAATATAACGTAACAAAAAGGCGGTGGAAAAGACCTGATTTGGTCAATTTCCACCGCCTTTTTTGCGGTAAAACGTCTTACAATCTCACGATTCGCATAGATATCGCCGGATAAGCTTTTCAACGGTTTCATAACTTAAGGGATGTTCACTAGTTTCTGTGGTCATGATGAAATTATCTCCAAGGAAGAAACCATTCTGCTGATATTCCTCTAGCTTCAAGGCCATTGTCTGTGCATAGGAGCTGTCATCAATTAACCCGAAGTGTTCCCATATGATTTCTTTTCGAGTTTTTTTGTTGAGGCAGGTGAAGTCCGGAAAGATATTGATGCGTTTTGAATTGTACTTTCCTTTGATAGATTGTTGGGTGATTTTCAACTTATGCGGGAATTCATATCGATATGGCACATTGAAATGATCTAGGGCGTTTGCGATGATGACTTCTGACTTGGATCGGACCCGTTCACCTCTAGCAGTTTTTAGCTCATGATCCGTCTTGTCAAAAGGACGACCGCAGAATTCTTTAAGTTGCCATTCATTGGCGTATTCATCATCAGAAATGATTCTGGGTTGTGTTAGCTTTTGACGTCCTGGATGTTGTTCAGACCAAAAAGTTTCAGCAATTTCTGGGTGATATGTAGCGATGCATGTCTGTAATGCCGTTCGTTGGTTGATTAATTGCTCTAGTAGTTTGGTATCGTAATCGCGTTGGGCGATTCGTTCTGCAATGTTCCATTCTTTTTTTGAAATGAATTTTCCTTTTTTACCGGTTTCTGAGGATATGAGATAATACTGATATGTTCCATTGTGTGGTGAAACCTTGAGTTTTTCTGTTGGAGAATTTTTTAAACAAATCCCGAGTTGTCTTATTGCGGAGTCAAGTTCTTCAACTCTTTTCTGAAGTGAAGACAGCACACTGTCTTTGGACAAATGTATTAATACATTTTCCATGATAATCCTTTGTTATGACGCTTTTGATGAAAACCAGAATTCTAAAGTCTGGTTGTAGCGAAAATTTAGGGGGACGATATAATAAAAAATCTGAGTAATCAGATAGGGAATGTATAATAATGCGAATGAAAATATAGAAAATAAGGCGCGGCTGCGCGAAAAGCTTGGACTGTGTGCAAAAAAGGCGGTGGAAACGGCTATTTTAGCGAGGTTTCCACTGCCTTTTCTTTATTTTGTTTGTGGTTGGCGGCGAGAATAGGGGGTGCAGAGGTGTTTTGGAACGTGATTTTGTCCTTAAATCACCCAATATGGTTGGCGAACGGTTGGTTTTTGTGGTGTGATTTAATATAACATAATAAAAAGGCGGTGGAAAAGACCTGATTTGGTCAATTTCCACCGCCTTTTTTAGGGGAGGCGATTTGATTCGCGAGGCGCGGATTAGTCAGCGACCTTTGCGAATGCTGCTGCCAGCTTAGCCATGGCTTCGTCCACTTCGGCAGCGCTGATGTTCAGCGGCGGAAGCATACGGAGCACGTTACCCTTGGCAGAGAGTACCATGAGCTTTTCTGCGCGGGCTGCAGCCACAACGTTACCCACCGGCAAGGATTCATCCAGAGCGAGGCCGACGATAAGGCCTTCACCACGGATTTCCTTGATGGCACTGTACTTGGCCTTGATGTCAGCCAGAGCGGTGCGGATCTGCACAGCCCTATCCACAACATTCTGAAGTAAAGCGGGTTCTGCAATCTGGTTCACCACAGCGAGACCTGCAGCGCAAGCGATGGGGTTACCACCGAAAGTAGTACCGTGGTCACCAGCCTTCAGTTCGTCGGCAATCTTCTGACGGAGAAGAACGGCACCCAGCGGGAGGCCGCCACCGATACCCTTAGCGAGAGTCACCAGGTCCGGATTCAGACCATACTTTTCAAAGCCAAGGAAAGTTCCCAGACGGCCGCAACCAGCCTGAACTTCGTCGACGATCACCAGCACACCGAATTCCTTCTGGAGGCTGTTGATGGTTTCAACCATTTCTGCGGACAGAGTCATGACGCCGCCTTCGGCAGCCAGGGATTCCAGCATGATGGCGCAGGTGTCCTTGTTGACTTCGGCCTTCAATGCAGCGCAGTCATTCCAGGCAACGTGTACGAAGTCGCTCGGCATGTTGCCGAAACCCTGACGCAGAGCCGGCTGACCAGTTGCGGAAAGAGCGGCAAATGTTCTGCCATGGAAGCTGTTCACGAAGGTGATAATCTTCTGCCTGTTGGCTTCACCCTTGCGATCGAAATACTTACGAGCAAACTTGATGGCACCTTCGTTAGCTTCGGTACCGGAGTTGCAGAAGAAAGCCTTGTCGAAACCAGTGATTTCCAAAAGCTTCTTGCCCAGTTCAACCTGGGGCATATTCACATAAAGGTTGGAGATGTGGTTGAAGCAATCCATCTGCTTTACCACAGCTTCCTTGATGGCCTTGTTCTGATGGCCCAAGGCGTTCACTGCAATACCTGCAACGAAGTCCAGGTACTTGTCGCCCTTGGAGTCGATGAGGTAAGAGCCTTCGCCCTTTACAATTTCAATGTCAGCCTTGCCATAAAGCGGAGCAATGACGTTCTTGTCTTGTTCAATAAAACTCATTTTTAAAATTCCTTTAGTGGTTAGTGATTGGTGGTTAGTGGTTAGTTTTATAATCGCGGCGCAGCCGCCTTATTTTCACTGTTTACTAATCACTGTTTACCAATCACTTCTAGCGCTGAATAGTGCCGTAGTTGTGTTCGCCGTTGATTTGCTTGATGAAGGATTCGGCGTCCTTCCAGCCTACGATATGAATGCTCTTGAGGCCTCGTCGGATAGACTTGAAGCTTTCGCGGACCTTGGGAATCATACCACCGCTGATAACGCCTTCTTCAATGAGCTTTTCGGCATCACTTTCAGAAAGTTCAGGAATAACATTCTTTTCGCCGTCCATAACGCCCGGAACATCGCTCACCAGCACGAACTGATCAGCCTGAAGTGCCACAGCCAGTTCGCTTGCGGCAGTGTCGGCATTCACGTTCCAGCTGACGCCTACGCCAGTTTCGTCGGGACCGTAAGAAATGGGGCTAACTACAGGAACCCAGCCGGCTGCCCAGAGGTCTTCCACGATCTTCTGGTTCACCTTCTTGACTTCGCCCACAAGACCCAGGTCTACCTTGCCCTGCTTCTTGACTACTTCGAACAGCTTGCCATCCACACCGGAAAGACCGATGGAATTCACGCCGTTGTTCAGAAGCATGCGGACCAGCTTCTTGTTCACATGACCGGAGAGGGTCATTTCGACCATCTTCATAATGCCGGGTGTAGTTACTCGGAGGCCATCGATAAAAGTGGGCTGTTCTCGCAGCAGGGAAATGTTTTCGTTAATGTCCTTGCCACCACCGTGCACAACGGCGACCTGGCAGCCCATAGCCGGAAGCTTGGAAACTGCTGCCACAAAATCGGCCAACTTGGCTTCGTCAATAGCCAGGCTGCCACCAATTTTAACAACCACTTTTTTCATTTTTTGTGATGTCCTCACTTAGTTTAAGCATATGGCTGTCGCGGGCACCTCCCGCAATATATAGCAAGCCACAGGCTTCATTCTGTTGTGGGAAATTTAGAAAAACATTGTCATCCCTCAATGTTTTTTTTGTTATATTTAAACCAAACTTAATTACAAACAACCCCAAAGAGGTATAACTATGGCAATTACTAAGGTTTGGCTGGACGAATCCAGTGATGAATGCGTTTCCTGCGGCGCTTGCGAAGCTACTTGCGATGCAGTTTTCACCGTTCCCGAAAAGATGCAGGTTAAGGCTGACGCTGATCTCGCTGCTAACGAAGACGCTATCAAGGACGCAGCTGCAGGCTGCCCCGCTGGCGTGATTAAGTTCGAAGAAGCTTAATGAGATGCATGGGAGGGTTACGCACCCTCCTCCCCATTCGGGGACCATGCGCACTAAGGCAACAAGTTGCCAAGTGCTGTCCGCCCTGGACCCCACCCCTTCGCGGGTGGCTTCTGATTCCTCCCCATCGCGGGAGGATTTCTTTTTTTAGATGCAAAGGAGGACTCGCACCCTCCTCCCCATTCGGGGACCATGCGCACTAAGGCAACAAGTTGCCAAGTGCTGTCCGCCCTGGACCCCACCCCTTCGCGGGTGGCTTCTGATTCCTCCCCATCGCAGGGGAGGATTTCTTTTTTAGATGCAAAAGGCGGGCTTGTGGCTCGCCTTAATTTTTTTCGGGGGAGTTTTTTTATTTGGTGTATTTCTTGTACTGTTCCTTAACCCAGTTGGCGTCGTGGGCGACGGTCTCGATTAGGACTTCGTCAATTGCCCCGTTCCAGGTTTCGGTGCTGACTTCATCGCCGCCGACACGGAAGGGAACCTTGCGCTTTAGGTCGTTGGGAACAAACTTCCACTCGGTGTAGTCGTCTCCTTTTTCATCCTTGAAGTGCATGACTTCGCCGTTCACATACATGCTGACTTTCTTGTTCCTGGAAATCAAAGCCAGGTGGGACCACTTGCCAACGGGAACGATGGAGGAGTCGCCGAAGTAGATGGCATAGGGATCGCCGGGGGTGCTCTTCATGGCAGTGAACCAGCCGGTGCAATGTTCGAAGTGCCACTGGAATCTGGAGGTACTGTCGCTCCAGTAGGCGCGCTGGCTGAATAGGATCTGGTGCTTTCCGTTGGTACCGTTCCACTTGGTCCAGAGCGACAGGGTGAAGTTGCCGCCGGTGGGGTCCAGGGAATCCAGGCTAATGAACTGGCCCGGCTTCAGCAGGATGGCCTTGCCCGAGACGCCTTCGACGTATTCGACCTTGGTTGCGGGAGTGGTGTCGTTGTCATAGACGGATTCGGAGCCGTCCATGGTTAAGAGTAAGTTGATGGCGCTATCGGAAGATGCGGGGGCGCTTGCTGAACTTGCGGGCGTCCAATCTACGGATTTCGGGGCGGCGATTATAATGCCGTCGTGCCCCTTTTCGCTATAGTATTCCATCCTGCTTACGGTGAGCCAGCTTGTGTCTGCTTCCCAGAAGTTCATCTTGGGCAATACGTAAATCTGCTTTTCGCCGTAGGTGTTGAATTCCAGGTGGGATTGCAACTGACCGTTGTCAGAGGAGGCGCTGGTGTCGGAGTAGGTCAGGGTGATATCGCCAGAGGGCATGTCGTAGAAGATAAAGTAACCGTCTGCGTCCAGCTTGGTGGTGGCGTTGCTGCCTACGATGCGGACTATGCCGGTGTTACGGTCGGCAATCTGGCCGGAGTAAATCTTGTGCTGGGCGATGGTGACAGTCTGCTGTTCAGTGGATCTTGCGCTAATCTTGGGTTGAACCAGCTTTGCAAAACCGCTGCTGTCTCCGGCAGAGGCGAACAATACTGCGGCCTTGTTGCCATCCAGGTTCAGTTCGAACTTGCCCTCTGCGTCGGTTACAGTTTCTACGGAATCCTCGATGCCATCTTGTTGCCAGCTGTCATAGTAGGCTACAACACGGGCGCGGGCCACGGGGGTTCCCGCCACGTCAAGGACAATGCCTGTAGCTACGGAGTTTCCAATGTCGGTAACGCCGCCGGCCACATCGTTAGAATCGGAGCATCCGGTAAGTACGGTGACGCTAAATACGAAGGAGGCGATGGCAGCGCCAATCAGCAAGAATTTCAAATTCGGCATGTTCATTAGACCTTGTCCTCCTTTGAAACCTTCTTGCTCATGGGGAATGCTACCAGCATCATTTCATAGACTCGCTCCACGTTGGGGTCGTTGGCGGCGCGGGTGATGATCTTCTTGCGGGCTTCTTCCAGAACTTCGACTGCGTAGTCGTAGGAACTTTCGCTCATGGCCAGCGTGGTGAATGCGGCGAACCGTTCCTGCTTGGGCTTGGATTCCACGGCGCCGATGGCGTGCTGCATATATTCGCGGCGGATCTGTCGCAGGGCCATGGGTGGGATGCGGGTGGCATCCAGCATCTGGGCGGTTTCCTCGAAACGGACTTCTCCATTGTCTGCGTCAACCTGTCTGATTATCCCCATTTCCTGCAAGTTCTTGATGGCTTCCCGTGCCTCTTCCGTGGTAATCTGGGGTTCCACCAGGCGGGCCAAGGTCATATAGTCGCCGTTCCAGTTAGAAGAAACGGCCAGTTCCCTGACGATGGGGTAGTACCATTTTGAAAAATAGACTTGCTCTCGGGTGGTGATGTGGGAAAATTCCAGCTGCTTGCGGATTTGCAGGATCTGTTCCCAGGCGTTTTCGCGTTCGTCTACCTGATGGGCCTGGTTGTACTGCACTAGCGCCTCGAAGTAGGACTTCTGCAGGGGTTCGAATTCCATGGCCTTGGCGATCTTCTCGATGGATTTTTGGGTCAGGTTGAACCGGCCACGAATCACGTTCAGGCAGTAGGAGCTGCTACTGAAGCCGGCCTTTGCCGCAAAAAAACGATGGGAGAAAACGGCCCGCATCTTTTTCTGTTCCTCGAAGTAATCTTGCAGGAACTTGCGGAAGTCGTCGTAGTCAAACAAACGTTCAAGAGCAATACTCATGAACCGTAAAATAAACAAATTTTACACGCTGAAATCTTTCTTTTCGTTTTTTTATGGGATGTCGGGTGTAAAACGTTAAATTTTGATAAAAAGTTTTACACGTTTTTGACAACTTACGTCAATTTTCCGCAACGCTATCCGCCGGTGACTGCGGCAACGGCTTTACATTGCCCTTTTCTGAAACGGGAACCTGGTTCACGAACTTCAGGGTGAATGACAGGGTGTAGTGCCCCTGGGTCGTCTTGGGGTACTTCTGCCTAGAGAGGGAACTCTTGACTTCGTTATTGAATCTGGGGTAGCCGGTGGTGGAGGCGATTTCGGTCATGCCGACTACGTCGCCACACACGTCGATCGTAACGTCCAGGGAGAGGCTGCCTTCGAAGCCGGGGTTCTGCTTCTGGAATTTCTTGTAGATGTAATTCAGACCGTTGGTACGGTCCTTCATGAACTTTTCGATTTCTGCCATGCCGCCTTCCATATTGCCGTGGACGGATATTTCGTCGATGGTGGGCATGATGACTGTACCGGTAAAGGATTCGGAAGAGTTGCTGTTGGCCAGTTTCTGCTGTTCCGCAAAGCCTTCAGGTACGACAGAGTAGTCGCGAACAATATTTCGGGGTTTTTTATGATTTCCAGTTATGGCCAGGACCAGCAAGGTGAGTCCCGTGATGAAGATTAGGCCACAAGCGAATTTCAAAGCGAATTTATTCATTATTATAACAATATAGGAAGTGTAGATAGTGAAAACAAGTTTACATATTTAAGACAAGATTGAACGTGAGAAATTTCACTTAATGGCAAAATAAAAGCCCGGGAGCAAAACTCCCGGACTTTCAATTTCAACCTCAGCCTTGCGGCTATTTGAACTAGACTCTATTTGAACTTGGCACAGCTTCGCAGTGCTAGATGTGGCGGTTATCAAATGCAAGTGCAAGCACTTGCGCTTGATAACCTATTTCATCTTTTTCATCATAGACTTGAGGAGGGGGTTGACCTTGGCGGGCTGAGCGGGGGCGTTGCGGTTGCCCTGGCCCGGATTACCCTTGCCTGCAATCTTTGCCTTGAGATCTGCGATGGTGGCGTGACCCTGGAGGCTGCCGCGGTTCTGACCATTGTCGCGACCGCCAAAGCCGCCACGACCGTTGCCCTGACCACGGGGACCACCGACGCGCTGGCCGCGAGGACCGCTAACGCCTGCACCGGCCACACCATCAACCTGTTCGGTCTTCATGGAAAGGCTGATACGCTTCAGCTTGGCGTCAACGGCAACAACACGTACCTTCACCACGTCGCCCACGGTAAGAACGGTCTTTGCGTCTTCCACGAACTTGTCGCTGATTTCGGAAACGTGTACAAGGCCGTCCTGGTGAACGCCGATGTCAACGAAGGCGCCGAAGTTAGCCACGTTGGTAACCACACCTTCCATCCAGCTACCGGTAATCAGGTCGTTGATTTCCTTGATCTTGTCGTCGAACTTTGCGTAACGGAATTCCTTACGGGGGTCGCGGCTGGGCTTCTGAAGTTCGCGCATGATGTCCTGCAGGGTTTCCTTACCCACTTCGTCGGAAAGGAATTCTTCAAGGTTGATGGCCTTGACTGCATCGGCATTGCCCACCAGTTCCTTCACCGGTACGCCAGCCTTTTCGGCCATCTTTTCGATGAGGGCGTAGTTTTCGGGATGGACTGCGGAATCGTCCAGCGGGTTTTCTGCACCCGGGATGCGCATGAAGCCTGCGGCCTGTTCGAAAGCCTTGGGGCCAAAGCCCTTCACCTTCTTCAGGTCTTCGCGGCTGGCGTAGGCGCCGTTAGCTTCGCGGTGCTTGACGATGGCTTCGGAAAGAGTATTGCTGAGGCCTGCAACGTGAGAAAGCAGCGGGGCAGAA
Organism: Fibrobacter sp. UWH5; assembly: GCF_900142505.1. Taxonomy (NCBI): domain Bacteria; kingdom Pseudomonadati; phylum Fibrobacterota; class Fibrobacteria; order Fibrobacterales; family Fibrobacteraceae; genus Fibrobacter; species Fibrobacter sp. UWH5. Next base: position 76,867 of record NZ_FRBB01000001.1, read on the forward strand.
GCGCTGTTCACATCCACACCCACCATGTTCACGCAGGATTCCACCACTTCGTCCAGGCGCTTCTTCAGTTCGCGCTGGTTCACGTCGTGCTGGTACTGGCCCACGCCAATGGACTGGGGGTCAACCTTCACCAGTTCTGCCAGCGGGTCCTGCAGGCGGCGGCCGATAGAGATGGCGCCGCGGGTAGTAACGTCTTCCTTGGGGAATTCCTGGATAGCGATCATGCTTGCGCTATAGACAGATGCACCAGCTTCAGAAACGATAACGCGGGGCGGAACCTTGCCCTTGAACTTTGCTGCCATTTCGGCGCAGAAGGCGTCGGTTTCGCGGCTGGCGGTACCGTTACCGATAGCGATCAAGTCAATCTTGTACTTGTCGATAAGGCCCATGAGGTAAACTGCAGAGGCGGCCTTGTCGTTCCAGGGTTCGTGGGGCTTGATAATGCCGTGGTCCATGAACTTGCCGTTTTCGTCAAGTACGGCAACCTTACAGCCAGTACGGAAACCCGGGTCGAGAGCGAGAACTGCCTTGTGGCCGGCGGGAGCAGCCAGCAGAACGTCCTGCAGGTTCTTGCTGAATACCTTGAAGGCTTCTTCTTCGGCGGCGTCCTTCAAAAGCAGACGGACTTCGCTTTCCATGCTGGGAGCCAGCAGGCGGTCCCAGGCATCCTGGCACATAGCTTCAAGATAGGGGGTCCAGGTGGTGTTGCCCTTGATGACGTTTGCCTTCAGGTAGCCAACCATTTCTTCGTTGGGAACTTCGATGGAAAGACGGAGCACCTTTTCCTTTTCGCCGCGGCGCAGGGCCAGCATACGGTGAGACGGAATCTTGCTCACCTGTTCGCTAAAGTCGTAGTAGTCCTTGAACTTGGTTTCTTCCTTTTCGAAGTCCTTCTTCACCTTGGAAATCATGACGCCAGTCTTTTCCACCTTGCTACGGAGGTACTGACGGAATTCGGTGTTGTCTGCAACTTCTTCGGCCAGAATGTCGCAAGCGCCCTTGAGTGCAGCCTTCGGATCTGCCAGGCCCTTTTCTTCGGACAGGTAGATGAGGGCGATCTGTTCGGCGGTGTTGCCGGTTTCTTCCTGAGCCCACATGAGGCGAGCCAACGGTTCAAGACCCAGTTCCTTTGCGATGGTTGCGCGGGTGCGCTTCTTGGGCTTGTAGGGGGCGTAAATATCTTCCAGCAGGGTCTTGTCCTTACAGGCTTCGATCTGAGCCTTCAGTTCCGGTGTAAGCTTGCCCTGTTCTTCGATGCTCTTCAGGATGGTTTCCTTGCGGTCAACCAGTTCCTGCAGATAGTCGCGACGGTGGCTGATGTCGCGGAGTTCAATTTCATTAAGGGTGCCCGTCTGGTCTTTACGGTAGCGGGCGATAAAGGGGATGGTACCACCCTGGTCCATCAATTCAAGTGCCTTGGAGACACGCCATACTTCCAGGTTCAGTTCTTCAGCAATAACAGCAGAAAAATCCATAATTCTAATTCCAGTTTGATTTATAGGGTCCGGCAGCCTTTAACTAGGAGTCTCGGCCTAGGCCCTGGTTTACAACAGCTCCCATCAGGGGAGTAAGGGAGAATATAACAATAAAAAATGACACTGGAGTGTCATTTTTAGGTTAAAGGTTAAAGGTTGAAGGTTAAAGTCTTTCCACTTTAACCTTTACACTTTACACTCTATTATACATGTTCTCGTAATATTTTTCGTATTCACCGCTAGTAATATTGTCCAGCCATTCCTGGTTGTCCAAGTACCACTTCACGGTCTTCTCGATACCTTCCTCGAACTGGAGGGAAGGTTCCCAGCCGAGCTCGCGCTGCAACTTACTACTATCAATGGCGTAGCGGGCGTCGTGGCCAAGACGGTCGGTAACGTAAGTGATCAGGTCAAGGTCTTCGCCCTCGGCGCGGCCCAGCAGACGGTCCACGGTCTTGATGACCACCTTGATGATGTCGATGTTCTTCCATTCGTTGAAACCGCCGATATTATAGGTTTCGGCAATCTTGCCATTGTGGAAGATAACGTCGATAGCGCGGGCGTGGTCTTCGACAAAGAGCCAGTCGCGAACGTTTTCGCCCTTGCCGTAAACCGGCAGCGGCTTCTTGTGACGAATGTTGTTGATGAACAGCGGGATCAACTTTTCCGGGAACTGGTAGGGGCCATAGTTGTTGGAGCAGTTGGTCACGATGGTAGGCATGCCGTAGGTGTCGTGGAAGGCGCGGACGAAATGGTCGGAGCCAGCCTTGGATGCACTATACGGAGAATGGGGAGTATACTTGGTGGTTTCGTAGAAGAAGTCGTCACCGTATGCCAGATGGTGTTCAGAGCTGGAGGCAGTGGTGGTAAACGGCGGCTCGATACCTTCCGGATGGTTCATCTTGAGGGCACCGTAGACTTCATCAGTAGAAATATGGTAGAAGCGCTTGCCCTCGTACTTTTCGGGCAGGGATTCCCAATAAAGCTTTGCGGCCTGGAGCAGAGCCAGGGTGCCCATGACGTTTGTGCGGGCGAAGGTGAACGGATCCTTGATGGAACGGTCCACGTGGCTTTCTGCGGCCAGGTGAATAATACCGTCGATCTTTTCGTCCTGCATCAGCTTGTAGAAGGCGTCGAAGTCGCAGATATCCATCTTCACGAACTTGTAGTTAGGCTTGCCTTCGATGTCCTTCAGGTTGGCCAGATTGCCTGCGTAAGTCAACTTGTCCAGGTTGATGATGTTGTATTCGGGGTACTTATTCACGAAAAGGCGTACTACATGGCTTCCGATAAAGCCTGCGCCGCCGGTAATGACAATATTCTTCATATCTTATAATATAAAAATGAGAATTGTCTATTGTGACAACCTTTTGTCAATTTTCCTATACATTTTGACGGTCTGTTTGGACAAAAACCATTTTTTAGGTTAATTTTATGCTACAATCAATAAAAATTTAAGGTGGAAAACATGAAGACAAGTTTACTGCGTTCAATTTTTGCGGGCTCCTTGCTTGTGCTTGGGGCTGCCGGTATGGCGTCCGCACAGAGCGGTATGGCTGGTGGTCAGGATGGTCTGCATCAGATTGGTGCCAATACCCTCGGTCAATGGAATGTGTCGTTCGGTCTCGGCGGAAATGCATCTCTGGACTGCTGGTCCATGGCTGCCGGTGGCGAAATGCACGACAAGAACGGCGACCGTTTTGTGCTTAACGACGAAGCTGTAGCTCTTTCTGGCAATGTAAATCTGGCCATGGGTTTTACCAATTGGCTGGACTTGGGTGTTGTCCTTCCTTTTAACATGGATATTGTTGGCGACCACGAAGACCGTTTGAGCGACTCCGATATGCGCTCTCCGGGTCTGGGCGATTTGGAAGCCTGGTTCAAGGTTCGCGCTGTCGGTAACGACGAATCCCTGTTCAAACTCGCTATTCTGGGTCAGCTCTATGCTCCCACCGGTAGCGAAGATGCCGGTGTACGTCCCCGTCACGCTTGGTACCTGAGCAAGCACGATACCAAGCCTTACACCGCAGGTGACTTTGCCTTTGGTGGTGGTCTCGTTTTCACCTTTGACTTTAACAGCGTTGGTGCTCCTCTCCGTTGGAATACTCAGGCTAGCTATATCCGCGTAGTGGATCATAATGAGTCTGATGTTCTTTCCTATAGCACCGGCTTTAACTTTTCTCCCATCAGCCTCCTGGACATCTTCCTGGAACTCTCCGGCGAAATGCACCTGGATGATGACGTAGCTCCCATTGATCCTACGGTTGATCCGCTCCTGATTACACCGGGTGTGCGTTTCCATGCCGGCAAGAATATGGATATTGCTTTGGGTGTGGATATTGCCGGACGTATGTTCAAGAACCTGGACTTTACTGCTGACAAGGATCTCGAGGGCAAGGAAGGCTTTGACGTTCGCAACAATGTGGGCGATGGTGAAGTCTATACCTATAAGTATTCCTCTACTCCTATTGTTTCTGGCTCTCTCTCCTTTGTCTGGCGCTTTGGCAGCAAGGTGGATAAGCCCGAAGTTAACGTAGACTCCCTGATCCAGGTCCGTGCCGATTCTCTGGCCAAGGTGAAGGTGGATTCTATCATGGCAACCATCGACACTACCACCAAGATCGATACTGTTGCTAAGGTCGACACTATTGCCAAGGTTGATACCATTGCCAAGGTCGATACCGTCGCCAAGATCGACACAATTACCACTGTTGACACCATCAAGGTGATTGACATGGTGGCGGACTCCGTGAACAGAGCAAGACTTGATTCTGTCGCCGCAGTCAATGACTCCCTGGCCAAGCTCTCTGGCGACGATGACAAGGACGGCGTTCCCAACATGGTCGACAAGTGCCCGGGTACTCTGCCTGGCCTGAAGGTCGGTGCAGATGGTTGCGAAGTGGATACCGATGGCGATGGCGTTGTTGATTCTCAGGATAAGTGCCCGGGATCTAACGAAGCTGCTCCGGTTGACGCAAACGGCTGCGAATTCGACGACGACGGTGACGGCGTTGTTAACGCTCAGGACCTGTGCCCCAGGACCATTAGCGAAGCTGCCGTTGACGGCGATGGCTGCCCCACTAACAAGAATGAAGACCTGGAATACCTCCAGTCTTTGGTGACCTTCAAGAAGGGGACCGCCAAGTTCAATAAGGGTGCAACCAAGGCTCTCGATCAGCTGGCTGGCATCATGCTCCACCGTGATAACCTGCGCATTGAAATCCAGGGCCACGCCGATGACCAGAAAACTTCTGAAAAGAACAAGGATATGTCTCAGAAGCGTGCAGACGCCGTTGTAGACTACCTGGTTAAGAAGGGCGTTCCCTCTAAGCACGTTCGTGCCGCCGCTTACGGTGATACTCAGCTCCTGGTTCTCCCCAAGACCGACAAGAAGGGTAAGAAGAAGGCCAAGAGCAACCCGAAGAACAACCGCGTTGTGTTTGCTTCTCACGTAAAGCAGCCCAAGAAGACTGAAGCCGCTCCGGCACCCGCAATGACTCCGGCTGCTCAGCCCGCTGCCGCTCCGGCACCTGCAGCTCAGCCTGCAGCTCCTGCTCCGGCTGCTGAAGCCGCTCCTGCAGAACCTGCTGCCGCTCCTGCCGCAGAAGCTCCTGCTGCCGAAAAGCCCGCAAAGTCCAAGAAGGCTGCTAAGGTTTCCAAGAAGTCCGCAAAGAAGCCTGCTAAGAAGGGCAAGAAGAAGTAATCTGGCTGTTCACCCCGAGACTCTCGGGGTCGGCTAAATAGCAGAAAAGCCTCGCTTTAAAAGCGGGGCTTTTTGCTTTGTTACAAAATCGTTTGACGGCCTTACTTGCCGTTCACACTGTCAATGTATTTCTTGAAGCCTTCTACACCCAGCGTGTACATGTCTACGAACTTCGGGGCGAAGGGGGGATTCTTGCGATTGTGCATGCCCAGGGCGTCGTGCATTACCAGCACTTGTCCGTCGGTAAACTTGCCGCCGCCAATGCCGATGGTAACGCCCTTCACCTGCTGAGTGATAGCCGTACCCAAGGCTTCGGGAATATGCTCCAGCACCATCTCGAAACAGCCCAGTTCGTCGGTGAACTTCGCCGCCGCCATGATGGCTGCAGCCTCTTCATCGGTCTGACCCTTCTGCTTGAAGTTGGCTGCAGTCTGGGGCAGCAAACCGTGATGGGCGCAAACCGGAACATCGTGGGCGCGCAAAAATTCAATCACGCCTTCGGGCGTACCTTCCAGCTTTACCGAAGCGGCTCCCAGATCCAGGAATCGACGGGCGTTGTCATAAGCCGTTTGCGGATCCTTGTCGCTTAAATAAGGCATGTCGGCTACCACATGGGTGTTGGGTGCGCCACGGCAAACCGCCGCCACGAAAATCAGCATCTCGGCCATACCGATCTCGCTGGTTTTCTTATAACCTAACATGGTGTTGGCCAGACTATCGCCAACAAGAATCTGGTCTACGCCTGCAGCCTCCGCCATTTGCGCGAAAGCGTAGTCGTAAGACGTAATCATTGAAACCTTTTCACCACGGGCTTTCTTTGCCATTATGTCGACTGGACTGAGCATAATTTCCGAATCTCCTGTAAATACGTTAGTGAATGAATCTCTTTTAAGAAACCGATATGATTCCGCAGGTAGGCCAGGAGCGCATTTTCTACGAATACGCGGGCGAACCCAGCAGACTTTAAAGATAGGGCAGGGGAGTTGGGGTAAGTTCCGCCCCTAAGCTTCCATAAACCCAGCAAAGTTTCGGGCTTGGCCCTGGCAGAATCCACGCCCAGGCAGGCCTTGCAAACCAAGCCGCCCGTTTCCGGGTGAAAGTCCGCCGCCGGCTCTTCTAGAGGGCGTTCGCAACGGCTGCAGACATCCAGATCCAGGTGGTAACCCCACAAGTCGCAAGTATCCAGCAGCCACCGCGCAAAAACCTCATCCGAAGGCACCCTTCGCGGCTGCAGTTCTTCCCGCGATTCCGTCGCGGCGCCGTTGGAGCCTTCGCCAGAATTCAAGTCCCTAAGCGCCTGTTCCAACAGTTCGAACTCGTCTTGCAGCGGCACCCCCTGGGGAGCGTACCTCAGCAGAATCTCGGTCATCACCTGGGCCACCGCCTGATTCATCAGGTCCGCCCTTAAACCCGCATGCCAGTCAAGAAGCGTCGCTTCCTTTATGAACTGCAAGTCCCCGCCACCCGCCTTCTGTGGATTCTGGTTAAAAACCACCTCGCACAGCGACAGCGGATCCATAGCGCCCTTAAAAGGAGACTCCTTGCGTTTGCCTCCCTTTACAATAAACGAAACCACGCCGCATTCCTGGGTTAAAACCTTCACGATCCAGCTGGAATCGCTATAAGGGAACCGGTGCAGCACAATGGCCCGGGACTTGACGATCATGGGCGCAGAAGCCTCTTGCCTATTACTTAGCCGGGAACGGAGGCCAGCCCATCACCTGACCGCCAACCACATGCAGATGGATGTGGAAAACGGTCTGGCCTGCGTCAGCCTTGCAGTTGAACACGAAACGTGCGCCGGATTCTTCGAGACCAAGCTCCTTGGCGATACGCTGAGCCTGGAACAAAAGCTTACCCACCAGTTCGCAGTCTTCGGCCTGCATATCCATGATGCTGGAAATATGCTTCTTGGGAATCACCAGGAAATGAACCGGTGCCTGGGGGGCGATATCGTAGAAGGCGAACACATCGTCATCTTCGTAAATCTTCTTGGAAGGGATTTCACCCTTGATAATCTTGCAAAAAAGGCAGTTTTCACTCATAGTGACTATATAATAGAAAATAAAGGAAGACTCCAGTAAAACATCATTCCGAACTTGTTTCGGAATCTCGTCTAATTTCGGACTATTGCCTTGGTGTGAAATATTCGATTGATCCGATGCAAGGCGCTTAAAAAGAACTTCTGGAATGCTATTTATCGTACCGATGGGGATTAAAAGATATTTTGATGCGAATTCGCAGGATATAAGGCGGTTTAAAAGAACTTTTTGAGGGCTATTTATCGGATCGAGTGCATTTTGAACGAAAGCGTAAAATGGGAATTGTGTGAAAAACTTCACAATATTCCAAACAAGAATAACTTTTTCTCACATTTTTTTTATGAATGCCTCACACAGATGAAAAATATTTGTATACTTAAGTCCATCAAAAAAATTGAGGAAATCCCCCGTTTTTTAAGAAATTTAGACGGTTTTGGAAGACTTCTTTTGATACAAAGTAAAATTTCATGACAATTCTATGACAGAAACGTGAAAAAACTTTGACAAAAGTGCAAAAAAGTTTGACAAAACTATTGACTTTCGAAAAAATTGAGGTATATTTATCAATGTAAACGAGAGTAAACACTCTGAAACACAAACGCTTCAAGAGCTGTGAATCTCAAAAGAATGTGTCACAATAACAAGGAGTACACTATGAAGAAGCAAGGTTTTACCCTTATTGAATTGATGGTCGTGATCGTTATCATGGGCATCCTGGCCGCTGTTGCAGTTCCTAAGCTGTTCGGCATGATCGCAAAGTCCAAGGCATCTGAAGTCGGCCCCGCAGCCGGTGAATACGTGAAGTTGCAGGACGCATACGTCGCTGAAAAGGGTATCCGCGTTGGTAACTGGAAGGAAATCGGTTACTTGATGCAGAACTCCAACAACTTCTTCTATTGCGACAAGTCTGCTGATTGCGCACAGGGTGATAATACTGATGGTAAGGCCAATTCAAATGGCTCTTTCAAAGATTACGATTTTTCTGCAAACTGGACAGCAACTAGCGTTGCTACCTTGAACGACTGTAAGGCTGCCAGCAACTGGGGCCTTGAAACTGCTGGCAACAGCTCTAACGGTGGCTTGGTCACCTACACAGCTTCTGTTACAAATGACGATTGTGAAGTTCTCACCCCGAACTTCAAGCAGTTGACAACTAAGAAGTAATCGTTCTGGGTTATTTTTTGAAAAAGGTTTCCCCTTTGAAGGGGAAACCTTTTCTTGTATAAAAAGCCCCCCCCCCCAGCTATGCTGGGGTGTTCAAATAAAGTCTTCTGGCGATCATGAAAAAAATCCTCTGGCTAAATTAGTGGTGCGGTCTGCCAACTGCATCACAATAAAACCAAAGGATTAATATGAATAATAGAAATACAACCGTCCATACAACGTGGAATTGCAAATATCACATTGTATTTGCTCCCAAATTTAGAAGGAAAGTTTTCTACGGGGAACGCAGACTTGAGATAGGAAAGATTCTGAGAAGATTGTGCGAATGGAAGGATATTGAGATTGTTGAAGCCGAAGTCTGCGTTGATCATGTACACATGTTGCTTTCGATTCCCCCGAAATACTCGCCATCATCAATCGTCGGATACCTGAAGGGCAAAAGCAGTTTGATGATCAATGAGAAATATCCTGAATTACAGAAAAAATATCGAAGCCGAGTACGGAGAACAGTTAGGCCTATTCGGAAAGAAATAACCCGTTTACGGGTAGCCGGGTAAGGACCATCGCAGGTGGGTTCCTTTTTATGAAACGATAGCTTCTGGTAGGGATATTGTCTCGATTTTTTGAGGAGGGGTGTCAATGGTGTTTGCTTGTAATCGGTACTTAGGATTACCCGTATGAGTGAAACTATGATTAATTTTTCTTGTTCGCTAAAGAGCTTTTCAGTTTGTTGACGAATTCTATTTGCTCTTTTTGCCGTACAGAAAGAAATCGTATTCTTTACTTCTTCCTTTTAACAGGTTGTTTAATGAGTCGCTTCCATATTTTTCGAGAAGGGTTGGTTCGTCGGAGTAAAGAGACCTTCCGAGGCCTAGAGCGTGTGTTGTAATTTCGGCTCCCATCGCTTCTAATATAGTTGGGTACATGTCAAATGAAGTGAAATCCCGTTTTTCTTTTTTTGAAGAAGCTTTTGAATTTACGAAAAAATTTAACCAGTGGTGTGTTATCTCTGAATTTTTGAATCCAACTGCTTCTGCCGGAACGTAGGTCTCGTGATCTCCCATAACTGCTATGATTGTATTGTCAAACCAAGGCTGTTTTGTTGACCATTTTAAGAATTCATCTAAAAGTTTTGAATTGCATTGTAAAACGTATGGATACTGCTCTTTCGGGCTTTGATTCGGATGGCTACACTGTGGGTCCATGTAGCCATAAGGCATATGGGCATCTATAGTGCTAAGGAACATTGCGAAAGGCTTAGATTTCTTTGATAGAGAATCTAAATCATCTTTTGCTAACTCAAATAAGGTTCTGTCATTTATACCCCAATTTACGCGATTCTCGCTAGAGAACCTTCCACTATTTACATAGTAATCATAATCGTGTAAATCACTTTTCCCGTGGGTTTCTGCAAAGGCATTCATTGAAGCAAAATCACTTTTTGATCCTTGCGCAAAAAGAACGTTATATCCTTGATCATTTAGAATATCGGAAAGACATGTTGCTCCGGGCAAAAAATTTTTTATGCCGCTGACGCTATGGAAAACGCCCGAAGGAAAATTTAATGGTATTCCACAGGTTTTTGCAACTGTTGAGGCTATAGTCCATCCCGTTCCAAAGATTGGTTTTCCTCCAGGAGAAAAGCTGTCGTTTTCTTTTATCCATTGAGTAATTTCAGGTATTCTATTTGTATCTAAATCACCTCCATTTTTTTTATCTTGAAAGTTACTTTCTATTGATTCCAGGAAAATCACAACTAGATTCTTTTTACCTTCCTTGAAAGAAATCTTTGAATAAGGGATATATTCGTTGGTGTACAAGAATGAATGTTCTGGTTCTTTCATGTTTTCTCGCCAAAGTTTTAGGTAGCGACCAAGGGGGAATGTGTTTAAAGCAACATAGATGAAAGAAGTGAACAAAAGAATGTTGCAGATGATGCCCGTTTTAATGATAGTTTGTTTTAGCGGAAGTCGCTTTTGTTTTGCTATTGCAAAAGAGATTGCTGAGACACCGACTGTAACTAATGCAAAATAGTATGCTGATTCCAAAAATAATTTTTTCAGGAAAAAAGAAACAATCTCGTTGGAGCCATCCATGTTTTGGTTAATAGTAAATAAAACAGCTTCTACGCGATCAATTGGAAAGAAATTTTCTAATAGAGGTATCAAATTTATTAAGCTTGTAAAAAATAATGCAGACAAAGAGAGTATGATTAATAATGCAATCATTTTTATACCGCTTGTTTGATTAAACTATAATTTATTTTCACTATACTTTTCTATTGGTAAATTTGAGTACTTATAAATCTTCAAAACGTCAAATTCTTTTACAACGTTTACCTCAATTTTATTTTCTTTATAATGATGACGTTGTATATAATCAGCCAAATAACCATTGCTTAATACATAGACGTTTTCCTTTGTGATGTCTTTTAGCGGATTTGAAATGCCTTTTTCTTGCAGTGATTGGATGACATCTGGAAAATATGGGGTCCAATAGCCCATGGGAATGATTTTTTTCCAGCTTCCAAAAGGCTCGGAATTATACGGTGATGGTTTTTCATCTGTCATAAAAATATATTGCAGATGGGGTACCAAAACAACTGAATTTTGGGGTAAGGATTCGATGTAATCTAATGCATTTTTGTAGTGAATCCTTGATGGTAAAGCTTGGCGTGCTTTTCCGGAAGTGGCATCCCTTACGCTTTTCCCGTCTACATAAAATGTTACGAAAATGCAAATTGGCAAAAATGTAGTTGCTATTCGAGAGAGTTTTCTTGAAAAAAGTGGCAAATTTCTTATGAATGGAATTGCCAAAGTTGTTGCATAAATCCAAAATCCAAGTTCTACTCGATAAACTAACCGATGAATGCTAAGTAGATAACCAATCAGAACTGCTAGTATGCAAAATGAAATCCAAAGATAAGATGTTTTTTTCGTAGAGTAAAATATCGTCGCGCAGAATATTAGCCATATCCAAAAAATGGGTTTGTTTGCTGTATTGGAAATTGCTGATATGATCGAGTTTATTAGTCCTAAATAGTTGGTGCTAAGTTTATTTTTATAGATTTGTTTTGCGTAGGAATGAAGGCTGTCGACAGAGAAAACTTCTGTATCGTAAAAAGTCCAATCCCGAAGAAGTCTGTAATCTTCACTGTATAACCCTAATTCGTCTAATTCATCTTCTACTCTGTGGCTATCGAAAAAAGCTCCATCGCCAATGGTTGCTCTTACTGATTGAAATTGTTTGTAATACTTGTAATCTGGTGCTTCGTAATGTTTTTTATCAATCCATTGAATGGCGTTGATGCCTATAAAAAGAAGGACCAGGCCTGTAATGACCCATTTCTTGTTAATCCAGCAGTCCTTTATATTTATAAGTAGCGTCAAGGCGAGAAATGGCATTCCCATTAGGCAAGCTTCTCTGCGCATGATTGTGCCCCAAATCAAGAAGAACAGGGATGCTAATAAAAAGATTAGTTTCTTTTTTGTTGGAGCATCTTTTAGCTGGCTTGAGTAAAGGGCGAATAGCAGCATTCCGGTGGCGGAATACAGCGCTGCACATTGGGTAAATTGAACGGACAAATAGCAGTCAGAAGCGAATGTCGCAGAAAATAGCAAAGCCAGTAAAGGGCCCCATTGTATCCCAGCCCGCTTAATGATGATAGTTCCTATGGTGGTGAAGGATAGGAATACCCCGGTCATTTCGCCAATATAGTACCATCCGATTTTTGGGAAAAGATGGTAGAAAGGGAGCAAGGCATAACCGTAAAGCACGTTGACAAACGTTAAATGAACGTTATAATTCTCACCGTAAACACCCTCCAGCAAACGAGCCATAAAGTAGTCGTCTGTTGCTCCGAAGGCGAGATTGCCAAAGATGAGGCAAAGTCCTAAAAGGAAAAGATTTATTAAAAGAGAGATAACGAGGGCTCTTTTGTTACTCATGGTCAAAAAGATAATAAATATGTAGCATTAACTTTGGGATTGCACCAAAGAGGTGTAAAATAATGTATACTTGAACACATGATGAAGATTCCTTTTAACAAGCCCCCTTTTGTAGGGACTGAATTTGATTACGTAAAACAGGCTGTTGAAAGTGGCCGTATTTGTGGAGATGGAACCTTTAACTTAAGGTGTCATGAATGGCTTGAAAAATCAACGGGATCTTTGAAGGCTCTCCTGACGACCAGCTGCACACATGCCCTTGAAATGGCAGCTCGCCTGTGCGATATTAAGCCTGGCGATGAAGTCATTATGCCGTCCTTTACGTTTGTGTCTACGGCGGACGCCTTTGTGTCTCAGGGGGCAAAGTGCGTTTTCGTCGATATTCGTCCAGATACGATGAATATTGATGAAAACTTGATTGAGGCAGCCGTTACCGAAAAGACGAAGGCTATTGTCCCGGTTCACTATGCCGGTGTTGCTTGTGAAATGGATTCAATTAATGAAATTGCCAAGAAAAATAACCTGTTGGTTGTCGAAGATGCTGCCCAGGGCATGATGGCTACCTATAAGGGTAAGGCTTTAGGGGCCCTTGGCGATTTTGGTTGTTATAGCTACCACGAAACAAAAAATTATAGTATGGGTGAAGGTGGAGCCTTGCTTATTCGCGACAAAAAGTTCTGTGACCGTGCAGAAATCATTCGCGAAAAGGGAACCAACCGTTGCCAGTTCCATCGTGGCGAAGTCGACAAGTATACCTGGGTTGAATTAGGATCCAGCTATTTGCCCAGCGAATTGAATGCCGCCTACCTTTATGCGGAACTTGAATGTGCGGACATCATTTATGATTACCGCATGAATTGTTGGAATCAGTATAAAAAGTTGCTTACTCCTCTTGCTGAAAAAGGCTTGGTGGAGTTTGCTACGATTCCTGAACATTGCAAGCATAATGCCCATATGTTCTATCTAAAAGTCGAAGACCTGCAAACTCGAACGGCTCTCCTAAAACACTTAACCTTTAATGGGGTTCTCGCGGTGTTCCACTATGTGCCGTTGCATTCTTCGCCGGCTGGGTTGAAGTATGGTCGTTTTGATGGTGAAGACCGCTATACCACCACAGAAAGTAACAGACTGCTTCGCTTGCCCATGTTCTATGGACTGAAGCAGGAAGAAATCGAATATACCTGTCAGAAGGTTTTTGAATTCTTTGGAATGTAGTTTGTATGGATAATGCTTGCAAAAAAGCATTGTTTTTCGCCTTGGGTATAAATACCCTCTTCCTGGTTTTGTGCCTAGTCTTTGGACTGCGCCGTTTTGGTGCCATGGATGATTTCTTCATGGCGAAGATTCTAGAGGGAGCATACAGTAACGATTATAATGTTCATTTGGTTTTCGTGAATGTTTTGTACGGGTATGTTTTGTTACCCCTATATCATTTGTTTCCGAAAATCAGCTGGTATTATGTCGGTGATGTCTTAGCAGTTTTCGTGTCGTTGACGACAATAAGTTTTGTCGCCATTCGTAAAGTAGGCCTCCAATGGGGGCCGGTTTTTGCCACTTTTTTTGTAGCTTGCTTTGCTTCGGATTACTATTTGGTTTTGCAGTTTACGCAGTGTGCCTCTGTTTTGTCTGCGGCGGGCATGCTCGCAATTGTTTATGGAATATGTCAAGAATCTGGTGGTAGAAATAGAAGGTGGATTTTATTCTTTGTTGGTTTTGGCCTTTTGTTTTGGGGTGCAGCAATGCGGTATCAAGCATTTTTAATGGGGGTGCCTTTTGTTGTTCTTGCCTTGTTGATTCAGCTAAAAACATGTTGGAAAAATAGATTCAGGCTTTCATTATGCATTGTTATAGCTTTTTGCGGAACGTTCGGTTTGCAAAAAATAGATTCGGCGCATTATACATTGCCTGAGTATAAAAAATTTAAGGAATTTCAACCTTACAGAGTTGTGTTGGGCGATGGCAATGATTACGACATTAATGCGGTTTACGAAGATTTAGATGAATCTGACGTTCCCGTTGAGGATTTGATGCTCCTTAAAGACTGGTTCCTTTACGATAAGGATGTTTTTTCTGTTGGCAATTTAAAACCTTTTATAAAAACCATTCGAAATCATAAAACTCAAAATAATTTACATGATTCACTTTCTAAGGCACTTGCAGAACTTTCTGTATTGATCGAACGTTCTGTTTGTTGGCCGTGGATACTTGTTTGCTTGTTGCTGTTGTGGAAAAATAAAGAGAAAAGTTTTTATTCTTGGTTGTCGTTCTTTTCAATACTTCTTTTAATTGGGTATCTCTTCTACTTGGGTCGAGTTGTCTTCCGAGTTGAAAATGGTTTTTTGCTTTATGCAGCTGTTATGGGAATACCCCTCCTAAAACCGGTTAAGGAATTCTCGTATAAGGTGTCTGCCCTTGTTTTTGTGATATTGGTGATTTACTGTACGATTTTTTATACGATGACCTCAGGCGATTCTAGAGATCCTATTTCAAGTAAACGCGTAGATTCTATAAAAAATCAAACGGATTATTCGGGTTTTTCTGATTATATTCAGTCTGCACCAGATTCTATTTTATTCTTGGTTACAATGCAACCATATATGGGGATTGGTAAGACATTGACGCCCCATTATTTGTCAATGCCTTTTGGTGCAATGAAAAAATTCGTGTCCTTGGGATATTGGACACCCTATTTCCCCGATGTGGAAAATACTTTGCGGGAATGGGGATTGAATAACCCAGTTAAGGATGCCGTTAAAGAAAATGTGCTTGTTGTCGGAGATCGTTTTGACAGGTTTTTAGAAAGATACCATTATCCCAATGAAAGTGTTGAAGTCGATACGGTTCTAAGTATTGGTGAAACTTCAGTTGAAAAATATAGAGTAGTACATAAGAAAGGTTTTGATGAGTAGAATCCTATATCCAATAATCGCAACGGCGTTAGTTACGATAGCCCCTTTTCTATTAACCTTCGAAAAGGGGCAAAACGTTGTTCACGGGCTTTTGTGCTACAGCATCTTTGGATTGCTGCTGCTATTTGTTTATGTGCGTGAATCTCAAGCTAAATCAAAAAAGGTGTGTCTAGCCTTGATTGCGGTTCTTGTTGCGGCAACAAGTTTCCTTGATTTGAAAAATATTCTCTCTGCGAACCATGGAAATCTGTCGTGGTATTGGATTATACCTTTGGTGTCAACGGCTATAGCTATTGTCCTTTTAAAGGAGACGAGAAAGATTTCTTTAAATGGGATAAGTTTTATAATGTTTGTGAGTATGGGGGTGAATATTGTTGCCGCAAATTTCTTCCCGTCGCAACCTGTTTTTGAAATGCCTGTCCTTAGGTTCATGACTTCATCTTTTAGAGCACCGTCAGAAAGGATCGGCTTAACTGAAGATTTGAAGAAACGCTATAATGCGGTTGATTCTGCGATGGTCTCTCGGCTGTATGTAGATAGTAGCCGAAATAATGTTATGATCTTAGTAGAATCGTGGGGAATTCCTATCGATACAAATTTTTTCAATGATGAAATGAAGATATTTGAAGGATGCTTGAATTTTGCAGGAACCCACTCCCGAATCTATTCAAGAACTCGTGGTGCAGAAAGAGAAGACTTGGTTGATTCCATAATTAAAAATGAAAATGGTTCAAGGGATTCAGTGTTTATTCCTGCAGTCTTAAGCAACAAGGGCTTTAAATCTGTGTTTATGTTTGGGGGAGATTCCTCCATCCAGCACCGAGATCGGTATATTCACCGAATGGGTTTTGATGAAGTTGTCTTTACCAAAGAGATTTCTTCTGACAGTGTGATTGCGTTAAAGATTGATTCCATGTTGAAGGACTCCACATCAAAAACATTCGTGGCCTGGACTACTCGCGATACTCAATTCCCTATGGGAGATGATGCTGCTACAGTAGAAAAGATATACTTCGAAAAGATGTTTAACACCTTGAAAATTGTTGCGGAATTAGCCAAAAAACACCCCGAAACCCGCTTTATTGTGCAAGGGGACCATGAACCCATTTTGTCGCCACAGGAGTTTAGGCAAAAATTCTACCGCAGATGGGTCCCCTACGTGGTGTTGAACTGATTTTTAATACTAACTTTGCAATATGACTGCAAATGCTCAAAATCCATTGATTTCCGTTGTTTCTCCGGTTTACCGTGCGGAAGAAATTGTGCACGAGTTGGTTTCCCGCTTGGTGACGGAACTTTCTACCGTTACAGAAAATTTTGAAATTATTCTGGTGAACGATTGCTCTCCGGATAAGTCCTGGGAAAAGATGGTGGAGGTGTCTGCGAAAGATTCTCGTGTGAAGAGTGTGAATCTCAGTCGCAACTTTGGGCAGCATTATGCAATCTCAGCGGGATTGAGTCTGGTGAAGGGAGATTGGACTGTGGTGATGGATTGTGATTTGCAGGATGACCCTAAGGAAATTCCGGCACTTTTTGCGGAAGCTCAAAAGGGCTTTGATGTAGTGTTTGCAAAGCGCCAGTACCGCGTGGATGGATTCTTCAAGAAGCTGTCTTCCACGTTGTTCCATATTTGCTACCGCTATTTTAGCGGGATCAAGACCGATAAGACTATTGCCAACTTCGGCATTTACAACAAGAAGGTGATTCGGGAATTTAACCGCATGCCGGAAAAGGCGCGCTCTTTCCCTTCGCTGGTTTCTTATTTAGGTTTTAAGACCACAGCCATTCCCGTAAAGCACGGGGCTCGCTTTGCTGGTGAAACCAGTTACACCTTGGCGAAACTGATTCATCTTAGCTTTAACGTGACTATTGCAAATAGCAATAAACCGTTGAAGCTTGCGGTGGAGTGGGGTTTTGTCCTTGCTGTTTTGTCTTTCCTGTTGGCGGTGTATAATCTGGTGGCCTATAATTTGGGCTTGATTCGTGTACCAGGCTTTACGACCACAGTATTTTCTATTTGGTTTGTGGGCGGCTTGTTGCTCGCAATGCTTGGGGTGGTGGGCTTGTACGTGGGTAAAATCTTTGACCAGGTCAAGGGCCGCCAGCTTTTCATTATTTCTGAAAAGGTGAACTTCGAGGATTAAATGGAATTCTCCAAGTATGGTGTAACGTTGCAAAGACTGACTGCGGATAAGATTGAGCTTGTCCGCCATTGGCGTAATGATCCCAAGATCTCGCAGTACATGGAATACCGTGAACACATTACCGCAGAAATGCAAAAGAAATGGTTTGCGAAAGTGGATAATGAAAACAACTACTATTTCATTATCTGCTACAAGGATCAGGAAATTGGTTTGACCAATGTAAAGGATGTTGACTTCGCTGCAAAAACAGGCGAGGGCGGTATCTTTATTTATGAGGATTCTTATTTGAATTCCGATGTGCCCTTCCGAGTTATTTTTGCATTAAACGATTTTTGCTTTGATGATTTGAAACTGGAATCCATGGTGGCTCATATTATGAGCGACAATAAGCGGGCCATTGATTTCAATGTGCTGCTAGGTTACAAGATTTCCTCGGAAACACCTGCAGATACCACCAAGCTGACCTATACGCTTAATAAAAATGATTATTTTAAACAACGTGATAGATTTGCGAAAGTCCTTATAAGAGGGTAGTCCTTTATGAATATTAATGAGTTTGTGTCATTGTTTGCTGAACAGTTTGTGGACCCTTCTGAAACAACTTTTGTTCCAGAAACAAAATTCCATGATCTTTCTGGTTGGACTTCTATGACTGCCTTGCTTGTGATTACTGTGATTGAAGAAAACTTTGGGGTTCTTCTTTCTAGTGATGAATTTCGTAAGGTGCAGACTATTCAAGAACTTTATGATTTGATTATGGAAAAGAAATCCTAGTATGGCGATTTTAGAGTATAATAACATCGGGATTTCTGCGGTGGCGGCATGTGTGCCGAAACGCGTTATGAAGAATTCTGATTTGGCAGGATTCCTGAATGAAGACGAATTGAAGCGTACTTTAGGCTATATTGGCATTCAGGAAAAACGCTATGTAGATGAAGGCGTTTGCGCTTCTGACTTGTGCTGTAAGGCTGCCGAAAAATTATTCGCCGATAATAATGTTGATCCTGCTGAAATCGATGCTGTGATTTTCTTGAGCCAGACTCCTGATTACAGGCAGCCGGCCACTGCGCCAAGCCTAGCTCATCGTTTGGGACTTTCTACATCGGTACTTTCCTTTGATGTGAACTTGGCTTGTTCCGGCTACGTTTATGGCTTGGCAACGAGCTTTGCTTTTATGCAAAATCCTGGTATCCGCAAAGCCCTGTTGTTGGTAGGCGAAACCATGTCCAAGACGATTTCCCAGAAAGACCGTGCAACGGTGCCGCTGTTTGGTGATGCAGGTACTGCGACCCTTATTGAAAAGGGTGAATTTGGTGCTGCTGCATTTTCCTTGAATTCCGACGGCAGTAAGATGGACGTGCTGAAAATGCCCTATGGAGGCTATCGCAATCCCAGCTGCGAAGAGGGTTTGAAAGAAGTTGAAGACGAACTCGGTAACATCAAGAATGGTGAAACCTTGCGCATGGACGGAATGGAGGTTTTCAATTTCGGCATTCGAGCAGTACCTTCTGACATTCGTGATTTGCTGAAGCATTTAGATAAGACCATTGATGATGTGGATTTGTTGATCTACCATCAGGCCAATAAATTCATGACGGATTTCTTTAGCAAGCATCTAAAAGTCCCTGCAACAAAGACGCCGTATTCCTTGGACCGTTTTGGCAATACAAGCTCTGCGTCTGTGCCGTTGACTATTGTATCGGAACTGTTTGATAAGGAAAAGTTCTCTGCTCGTAAGTCCGTTCTTTTTTCAGGATTTGGTTCCGGGCTTTCCTGGGGAACCGCCTGGCTGAGTTTAGAGAAAACGAAAATTTCCGAATTGGTTGAATATTAGTATGACTCATATTTTTAGGAATACAACTGCAGAACTTTTGTTTGGTGGAGCTGGCTATAGCTACTCCGGCTATGAAGAACTGAACCTTCCCGAAGTGGAAGCGGATTCCTATATATGGTTTTATACAGCACCAATTTTGGCTGATGCACTGGCTGCCGCTAAAGAAATTAATAGCTATGCGGAACGCCTGAGTTTTATTCATTCCCAGTTGCCTTCAACGAAACCTCTGTATGTGTTTACTTTGGTGGACTTGTTTAGCGGTAAGAATGAAATTACGGATTTTTCTGTGGCGCAGGCGATTGCTGATTTTAATGCGTTTGCGGTGAACTTTGCCTCGAAAAATTCCAATGTAAAAATCTTGGATTTTACTGGGTTCTGCAATCGTTACGCCCAGGCAGATTTGGTGGACTGGAAATTCTACTTTATGTCCCAGGCGGCCATTAGTCCGAAGTTGGCTGGCTCCTTTAGAAAGTGGTTTGCTGCAGAAAAAGAAGCTACGGTAAAGACCGCAAAGAAATGCTTGATTCTGGATCTGGATAACACCCTTTGGGGTGGAATCCTTGGCGAAGATGGCCCGGAACATTTGAAAATTGGCGGGGACTATCCTGGCAAGGCTTTTCATTTTTTCCAGGAACAGATTCTGGAGTTGCAGAAGCGCGGAGTAATTCTTGCAATTTGCAGCAAGAACAACGAATCCGATGTATGGGACTTTATTGAACAGAGTCGTGATCAGGTTCTGCACAAGGAACATTTTGCTGCCTGGCGAATTAACTGGACGGACAAGGCTACAAACATTCGTGAACTGGCTCAGGAATTGAATATCGGCTTGGATAGCGTGGTTTTCCTGGATGATTCTCCTACGGAGCGAGAACTTGTGGCTTCCATGATTCCCGAAGTTGTAGTTCCGGAATTCCCTGCAGCTCCCTACGCCCTGCCGGTTTTCTTTAATGATCTCAAGAATCAGTATTTCAAGATTTATGAGGCCCGAGCGGAAGATCGTGAAAAGACCCAGCAGTACAAGGCCAATGCAGAACGACACCAATTGCAGACTCAGTTTACAAACATTGACGATTTCATCAAGAGTCTGAATATCGAAACAACCATTCGTGTGAACGATGAATCGGATTTTCCGCGCATCGCCCAGATGAGCCAGAAGACCAATCAGTTCAATCTGACCGGCAAGCGCTACACGGAATTGGAAATCGCCGATGTTATGGCTTCTGGCGGCAAGGTGTTCTCCCTCTCCGTAAAGGATAAGTTTGGGGATAGCGGCATGACCGGCGCTGCTGTAGTCAGTGTTGTTGGAGAGGCTGCGACTATCGACAATCTCTTTTTGAGTTGCCGAATTCTTGGCCGAAAGATCGAGAACACCTTTATGAAGGCTATTCTTGATAAACTGCAGGCTGCTGGGGTGAAAAACGTCCGCGCCAGCTATGTTAAGACGTTGAAGAATGGTTCTGTGGCTGATTTTTATGAGACAGTCGGTTTTAGTACGCTAAAAAAATGTGAAAATGAGTCGTTATACCAGCTGAAATTTACGTAATTTTTACCTGCAACTCCCAAATTACGTGAAAATAGGTATATTTAGGGCATGATTCATCGTGATTTGACAGAATCCTTAAAAAAAATGGCAGAAGTCTACCCGATTGTCACCTTAATTGGACCAAGACAGTCTGGTAAGACAACCTTGGTTAGGGAGACCTTCCCTAGCTATTCCTATGTCAATTTGGAACGTCTAGAAACGCGGCGCTTTGCAAAAGAGGACCCTAAGGGATTCTTTGAATCGTATCCGCCACCCCTGATTATAGACGAGGTACAAAATTGTCCAGACCTGCTGAGTGAAATACAGGTGCTGAGCGATAATCTTGGAAAAAACGGCAACTTTATTTTAACGGGAAGTCAGCAGCTTTCCTTGATGCAGGGAGTGACGCAGTCTCTTGCGGGGCGAACCGCCTTGTTGACATTATTGCCGTTGTCTTTGAAAGAACTAGCGCAAGCGGGTATCGATAAGAGTCGTGATGAAAATCTCCTTTGGGGAGGAATGCCTAGAATTTATGATAGTGGCATTGCCCCCGGAGTCTACTACAGGGATTATTTTAGAACGTACGTAGAACGGGATGTGCGTTCCCTAATGAGAATCAAAGATTTTGACAAATTCGAAATATTTGTCAAATTACTTGCAGGGCGAATCGGACAAGTTTTTAATGCATCCGCCTTGGCGGGTGACGTTGGCGTTTCGAACAAGACCATTGGCGAGTGGGTCTCCCTGCTAGAAACGTCAAATATCATTTTTAAATTACGGCCTTGGTTTGGAAATCTCGGCAAGCGACTAATCAAGTCCCCGAAAATCTATTTTACAGATACCGGGCTTGCAACAATGCTTCTTGGCATCGAAAATACGCAGCAGCTTTCAAGAGATCCGTTACTTGGAAATCTGTTTGAAAACCTTGTTGTGCTGGAAGTGGTAAAAACTGCGTATAATGAAAATAAAATGACGGAGTTTTTCTACTTTAGGACTGATACTGGCGTTGAAGTAGATATGCTCTTTAAAGTTGATGAAAGGTGGAACGCTGTAGAGATCAAGTCTGCTTCTAGCGTGAATTCTGATTACTTTAAGAATATGGAAAAACTCGCTAAGTTGCCGGGATTTGAAACTCTGAACAAGAATCTTGTTTATTCTGGTGAAAATCTGAAGAATTTCAAGGGAGTTCGTTGTTGCAATTTTCGATCCGTTAGTTCCTTGCTGTTATCTTATGAAGAAGGAAATAGTGTATGAAAGAAAAGCTTTTGAATATTTTCAAGGAAACTCTGGAAGTTTCTGACATTGATGAAAATGTTTCCCAGTCCAACTGCGAAGCCTGGGATTCTATCAAGCACCTGAACCTGATTATCGCCATCGAAGGTGAGTTCGGCATTTCCTTGGAACCTGAAGAAATGGAAAAGATGGTAGACTTTGGTGCAGCGCTGAAAATTGTGGAAGGGAAATAGGCTGAAGGACCGTTTTTGAATGTATTACGTTAATCCGATTATCAAGAATTTCTTCCGTTATGGCCAACCTGAAGGACGCGGCAAGTATGTACGACTTGACCAAAACGAAAATCCCGATGGAATTCCTCAGTGGCTTTTCGACAAGGCCATGAGCAAGGTGACTCCAGAATACCTTTCCATTTATCCCGAAGAATCTAAGCTGACGGAAGACTATGCAGCCGTTATCGGACTGAAGGCAGAAAACATCGCTCTCACTGATGGCAGCGTGGTTGCCATGGGCTATGTTCTCAAGGTTTTCGGCGAGCCGGGTAAGGACTTGATTTGCGTGACCCCCACTTTCGGCATGTACAAGGTCTACGCCGACATGCAGGGAATGAATACCAAGTTCGTTCACTACGAAAAAGATTTCTCCTTCGACATCGACAAACTCCTGGCCGAAATTAATGACGACACCAGTTTGGTATCCTTGGTGAACCCCAATATGCCTATCGGCAACGCATACACCCAGGAAGAAATCCGCAAGGTCCTGGACAAGGCTAAGGCTCACAATGCAATGGTCATCGTAGATGAAGCCTATTACCTTTTCCACAAGGAATCGTCCATTGACCTTCTGAAGGAATATGATAACCTGGTCATCCTCCGCACCTTCTCCAAGATGCTCTCCATGCCTGGTCTCCGTATCGGCGTCGTCATTTCTACTGCAGAAAACGCACAGTACATCCGCAATTACAAGCCTCACTACACCGTGAACGCAGTTGCTTTGGCTGTCGCCGAGGAAATGGTTGCCAATTACGACCGCGTGGTGAAGGAACTGACCGAAAAGTTTGAAGGTGGCAAGGCCTACCTGTTGAACGCTCTAAAGGAAATCGGCTATTCCTTCATACCCACTGAAGGCTGCTTTATTTGCATCACCCCAAAACACAAGACCGCCGAAGAAATTACAGAAGAACTGAAAAATCGGGGTATTCTGATTTTTTGCGGAAAGGGCGATTCTGCAGGCTTCCTTCGTGTTACCATTTGGGACAAGAAATACATGGAACTCTTTATGAAGGAATTGGTCGCGATCGACGTAGCCTAATTCTCAACGCACAGGAATAATCAATGAAGCATGTAGCTATTATTCTGGCTGGTGGTTCCGGAACCCGTATGGGCGGAGCCATGCCCAAGCAATTTCTTTCCCTGATGGACAAGCCCGTCATTGTTCACACTTTGGAAAAATTCCAGCAGCACGATAGCATCGACGAAATACTTATCGTTTGCATCAAGGACTGGATCGAACACTTGAAAGAAATTCTGGACGAATTCAAGGTACCCAAGGTAAAGTACATTGTCGAAGGTGGTGCTACCGGTCACGATTCCTCTCGCAACGGCATTTTCTTTTTGAAAGACAAACTGAACGACGACGATCAAGTCATCATCCACGATGCAGCCCGCCCCATATTGCCTCCCCAGGCCATCGACGACATGCTTCGTGTTTCTCACGAGAAGGGAAACGCCTCCTTGTCTATTCCGTGCCATGAAACGGTTCTGTTTACAGAAGATGGCGTGAGTGGGATAGAGCAATTAGATCGAAATTCCATTATGCGAGTACAAACTCCTCAGGCGTACAACTACAAACTCATTCGCACTGTTTACGAAAAAGCCGAAGCTGAAAACAAACATGACTTTATTTACGCGGACCTAGTTTGCACCTACTATGGTGAACGCATTTACTTTTCAAAGGGGTTCACTAACAATATCAAGATTACCCGCAAGGAAGACATACCTCTTTGCAAGTCCTTGATGAAGTTTAGTGACGAAGAATTGTTCAACTCCTAATCAAAGAATTCACATGATTAAGAAAATTGCAATTGGCGCGGACCACGCCGGTGTAGAATACAAACTGCTTCTCGTTCAGTATTTGGAATCCAAAGGCTATGAAATCGTAAATGTGGGTACTGATTCCACTGATGCCGTCGACTATCCTATTTACGCAAAGAAGGTTTGCGAAGAAGTGGCCAGCGGTCGCGTGGATACAGGCATTCTGATTTGCGGCACCGGCATTGGCATGAGCATGATGGCCAACAAGCAGAAGGGCATTCGTGCAGCAGTATGTGGCGATACCAAATCTGCAGAGTTTACTAGACTTCATAACGATGCTAATGTGCTTTGTATGGGAGCTCGTATTATCAGTTTTGATCTTTGTGAACGGATTACAGAAATTTTTCTTGATACTAATTTTATGGGCGGAAAGCATAAAATTCGAATAGATATGTTTGAATAACGAAAATGGTCGATTTTTATGGTAAAATTAAAGTATCCTCCACCAAAAGAATTTCTTGAAACGGAAACACGTAACGGCTATACCATTTCTACAGATATGAAAAAAGTCTGGGCGGTTGAATTGGATTTAGCTCAAGAACTGCTTAGAGTTTGTGAAAAACATAAGTTGAATATTTATGCTATTTCAGGTACTCTGCTTGGCGCTATGCGCCATGAGGGGTTTATTCCTTGGGACGATGACATGGATTTTATCATGTCTCGTAAAGATTATAAAATTTTGTGTGAAGTTGCTCCCCGAGAGTTTAATGCACCTTATTTCCTTCAGGAATCTGATTCTGGAGAAGAGCTTGTTTTTGGTTGCGCAAAACTTCGTAATAGTGCAACAACTGCTTTGGAAATAAATAGAGTTTTTTCATACAATCAGGGAATCTCAATAGACATTTTTCCCTTGGATAATTTGTCAGATGCACAATCTAAGAAGTTTTTTCAAAAGAAAAGGGGTTCTCTGTATCGTACTTTGACGTGGGGTTTTGCATTTTTCTCTACAAGGTATTTCCCTGCAGAGGGAATTTCTCGAATTCCTAAAAAGGTAATACACAAATTGTTCTCGCCGCTATTTGTGAAACTACAATCTTTTTTTTATAAAAAGATGACTCGTATTTCTCAAATATATAACAGAAATAAAACGAAACAAAGTCAAGTTTTTGTCTTTACAAATATGTATGATGATTTTTATAATGAAGACTTTGGCTCAGTTAGGTATGAACCCTTTGAATACATAAAAGTTCCTGTAATGAACGGTTTCGATAGGGTTTTAAAAGCAACCTATGGAGAACAATGGAAACAGCCTGCTAAAGAACCGAATTGTCACGGAACTATGCTGTTTGATACAGATAAGTCTTATTTAGAATATTTGAAAGAATCAGTAGAAATTAAATAAAACGATTCTTTATGGCATGCAACCAAAGCGGAAGAAAAATGTTGTGTTGTAAAAACCAGGTCTCTACTTGATAAAAACGAGATAGTTTTTTTAAATCTAAATCAAGAAGTAAATCTTGAAGGTCTTTTGACTGCCATAGAGAAATGACATCATTGACCTTTTCTTTAACACTTTTGGTGTTTTTTTTATTAAAATAACATTTTCCCCAGCATTCGTAAAATGCTATTAAAGTTGCATTTGAAATTTGTTGATTGTATGTCGGAGCAATTTCTTTGTAGCATAACATTGCTTTATGTAAAATAGCCCAAATATCTTCTCGGTATTTGTGGCATGAAGAATCGTTGTGTTTTCTCCAGTAGTAAAGTGTTCTGTGTAAAACGGTTGCTGAGCCTTTTTCTAAGGCTTGAAAATTAAAAACAGTATCTTCTTCTATGGGTAATTTTTCGTTGAATAGAATATTATTGTTTTTTAAGAAACTGTTTTTATATAATTTGCAAACAGTTAATTGGGAAAGAGCCGCAGAGAAATTGCTTCGAACAAAAATATGAGAGAGAATATCCTCTTTGTTATTGGCATTATAAGAAAGTCTGTTGGTGACTTTTTTGTTGATGTTTGTTTCTGCACATTCCCAAAGAACAATATCTGTTTTAGATTCGCATGCTGCTTTGTATACTAATTGACAAGTGTCTTTGTCTATCCAATCATCCGAATCAACAAATGTTATATATTCGCCTTGAGCTTGGCTAATCCCGAAATTTCTAGTGGCGGATACTCCAGCATGTTCTCTACGGAAGAATTTAAATCTTGGATCTCTTTTTGCATATTCCTCGCATACAGAACATTCTGCGTCTGGAGCTCCGTCTGAGACCACGATGAACTCGCATTCCTTCATTGTTTGTGCAAGAAGTGAATCAAAACATTCCCTAAGAAACTCTAGGGGAACCTTGTAGACGGGGACTATGACGGAAACTTTGATCATGATTTCAATAATGTAAATAATTTCCAAATTTTTTCGCGTAAAGTAGTTTTAATTCGGTACTTAAAGAGTAACTTTTTTAAAGAAGTGGAGTCAAGATCTTTAAAAAAATCAGCACGTTTAGGATGTTCAATACTTGAATGAATGATGCAGGGATTTCCTTCAATAGCCCTTTTTAGATCTGAAATACAAAAGTCAATTTTTCTGGAACATTGATCAAGTAGATTTTCTCCGTGTTTCGTGTTCAGTAACACAACTGAAGTTCCCTTGTCATCATCCATTGATGGATGAACCTCTGCGATATTCCAATAATCTCCAAGTGTAATATCGGCGATACGTGGAATTTTCCCGTAATGGCAATCGGAACATGATTTGTTTAGACAAAGATTCTGTAAAAAAATTTGAATGTATATGTCTTTGGACATGTGTGTGTGTGTTTGAAAAAGTTCTCTAGAACAGTATTCAATGACATTAGTCATTGAATATCGTCTCCATCCATGTCTTTTGTCTCGGAAGAACGATTGTTTCACAGAGCCATTAGTGCTTCGTTCGATTTCATCCACAAATTTTTCCCAAACCTTCACGCTAGGCGTTCCATGGCAGACGATATCAACGGTCCAGAGATTTTCGTTCCTGCTTTTGCCAAGAACTGAATACAATGCAGCAACCTGGCAAGGCGTTCCTGAGAACAAAACCTTGCGACCATCCTTCAGCAAAGAACGTACTTTTTTATAAATCAGCCCGGCATCTGCCTGAACATACTTGGATCCTCGAAGTTTTGCCAAATCAACCTTGTTATCTACAAGAATATGGCCAAATTTTGTGGAAGACAACTGCGCAACTCCAACAACCACGCCACCATCATCAAGAATCTTTTCTGCAAGAATTGAAAAAATACCACCACTTGACGATGCCAAACGAATTTTTTCATCCTTGGCGTAGGCCGCCATTGTTTTGGGAGAATTGCTAGAATCATTTGGATTCTGAACATCTGTTATCCAGGGACAGGCTCGTTCACAGGCTCCACATTGAATGCATTTTTCCGCGTCAATCAGCGGACGATAAAATCCCTCAGAATCCAACTGCATGGAGATTGCATTACGAGAACATACATTTGCGCAAGCAGCGCAAGAAGAACAATTCGTAGCTGGAATACTCATTGAAGTTCCTTCTTTTTCAATGGTTTGATAAACTGTTTCAGCAAAGAACGCCTATCATGAAACAACAAAAGTTCTGACTTTGTCAAAGAATTGTTCTCGCACTTCATTGATAGCAAATGTAAAGTGCAAAGCAAATCTGCTACTTGGAACAACTTATAATCCTTGGGCAATACTAGTTTTGTTTCAAAGTTATCAAACTCTGTTGCAAAAACCGAATTCAGAACTTTAGCCAGTTCATGTTGACCATTATCGTAATACAATAAGATACGATCAAAAGATTGAAAAAAATCGGATTTGTCCCGAAAAAAACGTGATATGATTCGTGCTATATTCGCCTGTAAATCTAACGAAGATTTTGCGACCTTTTTATCAAAACGAAAAATCTTGTACTTAAAATCAACCTTTTGAGCAAAGAAAAAAAGTTTTGAAAAAAGTGCACGACGTTCATTCGGACTCAAGCAAGAAAACATTTCTTCCCTTCGAATCAACGGAGCTGTGTGAATCACAAATTTTTCGTCATATCCTAGGTAAGCGAGGTTTTCGTTTAATTGTGTTACTGCTGAGGAAATATCCACTTTTTGATTATGGAAAAGCATACTAACCAGGTAATACGGACACCTGGAATCACAAGGTCCAAAATCTCCCGCTTCATCAACAAAAACAGATAAATCCATCAACGAACCTCTCCTATACACGCAAAAAAGGCGAGCAGTCTGCCCGCCAGTTTTGGTTGAACCTGGGTCAATTGACCAGCTCAAGTATCACTAATATATAATAAAAATTTCTTGTCGTCAACGATTTCTATAACATCCGTAGCATTTTGCAAACAACTGTTGACAAAATTATTTCCTAACCAGTTTCCGTAGTGGATTCAGCACTAGGTCTTGTTCGTATTTGTTCATAGAGAACGCAAAGAACAGGGGTAAATAAACAAGCAGATACACGCCGATACCCAAGCCAAGCAATACCCAAGAATTAAGATAAAAATGCTGCAAAGCAAAATATCCGCCCACAGTCAACATACCCGGAACAATTGACATTTTAGCAATTTCGATCCAAAATCCCACAATATTGATTTTCTGTTTGACCTGGTAATAGACGTTCATTACAATGATTTGCCCCAAAACCAGGGCTCCCGCGATAGCGCAAGCACAGCCGATTCCGCCATAATACTTAGCCAAAGGAATCTGAGCGCCCAAACTCACCAGAGAAATCGCCAAATATAGTAGTGACCTAAACTTCATCTGGTTACGGGCCTGCAAGATGGTGATTCCAAGATTTTGGATCAAGGGGACAGTCAAAGGAATAAAGAACAATAGGGCGATCTCATATGCATCGGAATATTCCTCTCCCGCCCAAAGATTGATAAATTGACGGCCAAAAAGAAAAAAGCCAGACAGAATCAAGGCCATGACACAATACTGAATTCGACCAGTCTTGATAAATAAATCAGAAATCGCTTTGCCGTCTGAATCTTTAACAGCCATAGCAGTAACTCTAGGAAGCAAGACACCGTTAATCGCCGTTGAGAATGCCATATACATATGTTGCAGCTGGATGGCTACTGCAAAAACAGCAACAACTGCAGTGCCTGCAAAAGCACCAAGAACAAATTGACCGGTACTCCAATAGATTCTATCCATAATGGCGTTCATGAAGATCCACAGGGAATAGATAGAAACCTCCTTAAGGAAACCACATTCAAATCGGCCAAACTTAACCTTGATTTTCAGGTAATGTTTACAATACCAGAAATTTGCCGCCAAGGTCAACACATTGAACACCGTAGTCACCACAACCATGGCCACAGCCTTATAACCATAGTTCAGAAGGACAATCATCGTAGCCGTATTCAATACGATACGGACAATGGCAATAACTTTTTGGAACACAAACTGTTCATAAGCGGTAATGATAGAGCCAAATAAGCTGAACGGAAAGGTAATCGCAAGATTAGCAACCATTAGCAACAGAATAAGCTTTGTACGATCTAGTTCAGAAGCAGTCATTGATGCATCAAAGATATTCTCTGCATTCAAATAAAGAACACCACCTGCAGCTAGAGCAATCAAACCTATTCCACAATAAAGCAAGAAGAACATTCCGAACATTTTATACTGTTCTTCTTGTTTACCTTCCGCCCGATACTTTGCCGTATAACGAACAATTGCGTTCCCAAAACCCAAATCAAGAATCGTCAAATAGGCTACAATGGACGCAGCAATGGAATAAAGCCCATACTCGGACTTACCCATCATGCGAAGCATGAAGGGAGTGTAGATTAATCCAACAAGATTTTGTAGGGCCAAAACTACATAAGAAAGAAGTGCGCCTATTTTAAGTTGAGACTTTGGCATTTAGGATTCCAATGCTTTCTTCAGCCAATTCAGCGAGAACTGACGCATTTCTTCCAATTTTCCGGAATTATACAAATTAAGCAAAGATTCAAAACGGGCAGCGCCACGATCGTCATTGTAGACGCAATTAAATTTTTTTTCAAAAATTATGGAAAAGATTGTCCCATGAAATGAGTCTGTTACGACGTAAGAGGCGTCCCGGAACAATGCGAGCCATTCTTGTAGTGAATATTTCGCATTTTTTTCTGCTGAGAAATATTTAATCGGTATTTTCTTCTCGGTAGCAACGTCTTCGCATAATTTTTTTATTTCGTCATTTAAATCTAGAATGTATGCGGCAATGTAGGACTCGCTTTTAACAGAAATGTTTGAACAAAGATTTAAGTAGTCATTTTTGTCAAGTAAAAGAGTTGGATCAAGAACTAAATCTGCATGAACCCCTAAATGCT
The DNA here is from genome assembly GCF_900142505.1 of Fibrobacter sp. UWH5. Taxonomy (NCBI): domain Bacteria; kingdom Pseudomonadati; phylum Fibrobacterota; class Fibrobacteria; order Fibrobacterales; family Fibrobacteraceae; genus Fibrobacter; species Fibrobacter sp. UWH5. The sequence goes on from NZ_FRBB01000001.1 coordinate 107,217, forward strand.
TGTTGCAGAGATCTATTCCCGATTTTTCACGTACGCTTATAGCATCAAATAATTTAACTAATTTAGAGCATCTCAATGTTTGTATTTTGGTGAATTCCCATTTTTTTACACCGAAAGATGCTGCATAAGCTATACGTTTTATTGAATGCCTACCCGTAAATTTTAAAAACATATTCTCTATGCTATGGTTGTACTTAGGACGCCAAACTTGGTCGCTACCGACAACAATAGCTTCAAAGTGGTTGTCTCGTATAAGTCGTTTGGAAAAATGCTTAGAAGGATTAGATGTGTTTAAATATTTTAAAATAAAACTTTCGAAATACGGCAATCTCTTTGTGGAAGGAATTTTCGCGAAATTCCTTTTTTTTCCAGGAATGAAAAATAGTAGAATTGTTTTTATCCAAGAAAGAAAAAACATCCATAGTGGAGCGATCAATGGTGGTTGGTCAATTGTTTCTGGTTGATGGCCCAACTGCTTTAAAACTTTCTGCAAAGCATAATTTTGCAGAATACCTCCATAATTTTGAAACAGGGGTTGGGTAACAATCGCTATTTTCATGTTCTCTCAAATATACACACTTTTTTTATTATATCACCGCTATTATCGTCGGTTAAATGTCATAAAATGCAATTGTTTATTGATTTAGAGAGCGTGCGCGTTAGGGATCGAAGTGGCGAAGCCATTCGGACTCGCGACGCGAGGCTGAACGGAAAAATTTTCGCAAAAGATGTTCTGGCACGGCGTTCGCGAAAATTTTATAACGCGAGAGCCCGCCCTGGCTTGCCGGGGAACGCCCAAAGTTAGGCAGCCATATGATGGCTTTTTCAAGCTGAAAAATAGTGCCGGTCATGCGGATGTTTTGACCTGAGGAAGGAGGGAACGTTTGTTGACCATTTGCGATAGTATGTTTCACCTTGCAAAATTTTCAACTTTATGGAGAACACTTTCTTGCAACTTATAGAATTTGCAAATTTCTTTTAGCTTTTCAATTGTCACGGATAATGCGAGTGATGATAGGAGAAGCACTGCAAAAATGGCTAAAGGGTGTTTAAAGCCGTAAATAAAATTGTGAAAGAAATATGCGAGAATAAAGGTGTGTGTTAAATACATGTTTGTTGAATGTTTCCCGACAAAAGACAAAAAACTAAGCTGAACTTTTTTCCATCTGCAGAGGCTGACGACAGCTAAGCAAGTGAACAATGCTATAAAGGGATCAACAGTGTTTCCGTAAAAATAAAGGGAGAGAACGTTGTTGCGAGCATAAAAGCAAAAGGATGCCAAGCAGAAGGAAATAGGAACAACGCATTGAATTGGGATTTTGTTGAGTATGGTGTTGATGCTCTTTTTGCGAATAGCGATAAAAGAGCCTATGGCAAAAGTGCAGGCATAAGAGGATAAACCAGCTGCGAGATTTTCCAAAGGTGCTGTCATTCGGTATGGATTAAAAAAGAGAATGAATAAAACCAATATGGAAACCACATTGCTTCGCATGGCCCAGAAAATGATGGGGAATAAGAGGTAGGAAACGATAATCAACCGGTTGAACCACCATGTGGCATTGTATGATGACAGTTCCTGTAGACCTAGGAAATCTTTAAAAAGACATAGATAAATATCGGCATCACTCCCGTAAGCGGTGTGTAGCGTTCTGCCGAATATAAAAACTCCGATGGGAACGAAGATGACAAAAATAAACCAGTAACTCAAGAAAAATTTTATGAGTCTTTTGCATAGAAATTGAATTGTTTTTACAAATGATTCTTTGGTAGAATGCCCCTGGATTTTTTCATATTGAATTGAAAGACCGTAACCCGATAGGAACAAAAATATGGCAACACAGGTTTTTCCTGTTAGTGCCGCTTTAAAAAAGAAATGTCCGTATTCAGGATTTCTATAGAATAGATGATGGATTAGCATTGCGCATATGGCAATACTCTTTACAATATTGGTCTCTGCAATTGTCAGTGCGTAATCTATTTTATTGGCTTCCATGAGATTACCTCAGTCGGTCATTAAATGTAGCTTACCGGCACCGTATTGACATTTTCTGTTAGCGGAAAGTGTGTCGAAGTCAGGCACACGAACAGTTAAAATCCCGAACACTTCTCAGGAACTCCACAAAAAAGGTTCATCTCGTTAAGAGATGAACCTTTTTCAAATTTAACCCAAACTTTAAAAATTAATTGGTAGTGAGCTTGAGGAAGTTCGGGGTGAGAACAGCGCAGTCATCAGTTTCGCTAGTAGATCCGTGAATCGTAGCAGCGTACTTAACCATGCCTCCTGCAGAACCATTCTGAGCAGTAACAAGCTTCCAATCTTGCTTTGCTGCGCAATCATTCAAGGTTGCCTTGTTTGTTGCGGTCCAGTATCCAACGTAATTGTTGTCTGCAACAGAAGCGGTTGCACCGTAGCCCTTTGCATTCTTAGAGTCGTCGCATGCAGAAGAAGCATCGCAGTACCAGTAGTTAGAGGAGTTCTGCATCAAGTAACCGATTTCCTTCCAGTTACCAACGCGGATGCCCTTTTCAGCAACGTATGCGTCCTGCAACTTCACGTATTCTGCGGGAGTTTTGAAAACGGGATTTGTGTTGATATCATTTTTTTTCAAACTTTGCTCGTCCCTGAAATGTTTTTGGGGTAGAATGGAGGCTTTATGCTTTTTTATGATGCTGCAATGGAAAGTTTAAAAAATAACCCTGGTGAACTCACGGATTCGTCTATTGAAACTTATCAGTGGAATTTGAAAAAATTATATGATTTTTCTCCTGAACTTGATTGCTCTGCAATTGATGAAAGATTGATTCGCGAATTTAAGGCCCATATGCAGGAGTTGGGAAATAAACCCGCAACCGTGACGAAGGCTTTGTCTGTCTTTAGAATTTTCGTAAATCGTTTGCGTAGGGAAGGCCTTATTGAAAATGATCCGTTCAAGGGGGTGAGGATTGGACGGGTTTATACAAGACGAGGTTTCCTGACTGTACGAGAATTGAAGATGCTCTATTTAAACTTTTCGGATAACAAGTTCTTGCTTACAAGAGAAGAGTGTGAATGTGTGAAGGTATTTTTATTCAGTTGTTTTACGGGACTTCGGTATAGTGATTTGCAATCGTTAACTTGCAACGAAATTTTTGATTGGAAGATTCGTAAACAGACTCAGAAAACGGGAGAGTCTGTGTATATTCCAATACCAGTACAGGCACGCTTGCTCTTGCCAAGCCAATTAAATGGAAATGGTCCCGTATTTCATGTAGTTGAAAATTCGACTTTTAACAAGCGCTTGCGTCGTGCGGCAAAGAAAATTGGTTTTACAAAATATTTGCACTGTCACTTGGCTCGTCATACTTTTGCCACGACCTGCATTTCTTTGGGGATTCCTCTGCCTGCGACAAGTAAACTTCTTGGTCATCGCAACTTGGATACAACATTAATTTATGCGAAATACGTGGATTCATTTTTGGACAAGGAAATGAAAAAATTTAATAGGCTGTAAAACGGAAAGGAAAAAGGATATGTATAATGAAACTATGTCCTCTTTTAGGCCCGCGAAGGCTTTACCTCATAATGATCCTTTTGATCGGGTTATGCTTGCTAAAAAAAATATTATTGCTAAAATATTGGCGATTTTGTAGATTCTTTGACGATTCCTGCGGCAACCGAGGCTCTTGTGGCGCGAATGAGGGGGGGGGGCTTCGCGGCGCAAGATCTTGGTCTGCCAGAAAGTATGCGAGGTGAATGCCGCACAAATGAACTTGTTCATTTGTATGGCTGAACCGATGCTACGGACGCTTTAGCATCCATCGTTGAGGTCGTGGCTGAGCGTGTCCGTGCTTACCAAGCCCAGGCGGTACTGCTTGCTGATGTTCTCGAATTCGATTGCGGTAGCCATATTCAGGAATGTAGTAAAAAATATGGAGCCCAAGTCTGGTCGGGGGTGGCGGGAATGGGAATTTGCGGAAGAGTGAAAAAATTTATTGTAAGTGTCTTGTCAAACTCGCAAAGCTGGTGTATATTTGTGCAGTCTAACCAAAGTAAAGCCGTTTTTGTTCACGCCTGTAAAACGGAAAGGAAAATTACTATGCAACAAATGCAGAATAATATCTATATTAGCCAAGAGCAAACGGGAGTTTTTATGACTGACGAACTGACTTTGGCTTCTCTGAATCCGGCTCAAATGCTGGTAGTTGAGTCCTTCGCTAGCGTTACTAGTGAAGAAGAGTTGGCTGCGTTGACAAAACTTCTTAAAAATTTTTATGCAGAACGTCTTGAACAAGAGCTTGATAAGCGTTGGGAAGACGGATCTTTCGGCCAGGAAAAACTGGATCAACTGAAGACAGAACATCTTCGTACTCCTTATCGGGGGTAGTCATGCGAAAGATTGTTATTGATACGAATGCCATGCTGCAGATGCTTGGTAGTAAGTCTCCCTACCATTTTTTGTGGAAGAAATTTCTGAACGAAGAATATGTACTTTGCGTTTCAACAGAAATCCTATTGGAATATGAAGAAATCTTTCGTCAGAAGGCTGCAGACATTGTTGCAACCATGTTTATGAGAACGATTCAGTTTTCTTCTAATGTTGTACGAAAAGATCCGTTTTTCAGGTTGCGGTTGATAAAGAAGGACCCTGACGACAATAAGTTTGTGGACTGCGCCTTTGCGTGCCAAGCCGATTACATTGTTTCTGACGATTCGCATTTTAGAGAACTTAAAGATGTAAGCTTTCCTAAAATAAATCTGAAAACACTAGAAGCGTTTGCTCGGGATTTTGACGTTGATCGAGATGGATTTATTTAGTTGGGCTTTTGTGCAATTCTCGTTAGGGATCGAAGTGGCGAAGCCATTCGGACTCGTGAAGCGAGGCTGAACGGAAAAATTTTCGCGTAAGATGTTCTGGTTAGATGATAGCGAAAATTTTATAACGCGAGTGCCCGCCCCGGCCTGCCGGGGAACGCAAAAAAATCTTGACAAGTGGTGAACATTTGTGTGTTTTGTGATGAACCTTGCGCTGGTTTGGCTTGTCACGGCCTAGAATGCGCCGCTGTGGTTATATTCTGTGATTTGTTTTTTGCTTGTATTGCAGAAGGTTTGTTATGAAGAAAATTGCCCCTGTTGCTGGGAATGAAATTGTCCTCATTGACGAGAATTTGCTGAAGAGCAAGGTTTACACCATCCGCGGTGTAAAGGTTATGCTTGATGCCGATCTGGCGGTGATTTACGGGTATGAGACGAGAGCTTTTAATCAGCAGGTGAAATTAAACATCGACAAATTTGACGATGATTTTAGATTCCAACTTACGGATGATGAATTCAAACGTTTGATGTCAAAAAATTTGACATCAAAAACTGGACGGGGCGGAACAAGAAAACTTCCTTTTGTCTTTACCGAGCAGGGTATTTACATGCTCATGACGGTTCTTAGAGGTGGTCTTGCAACGCTGCAAAGTAAAGCAATAATCCGTCTATTCAAGGACATGAAGGACTACATTGCTGCCGAAAATCAGCAGTTACTAGGTTGTTCCAACTGCCTTCAAATTGCGAATTTGACGGCTCAACATTCCTGATTATTCCGGAGCGGCGGAGCCGCCAGTCCGGAAAAATGAGAGCCACTAGTCCGGTCTGACGGAGCCACCTGTTTTAGGGTTATTGTGCTTCAGATGGGTTCAACCCATACACTTTTCGCATGGATTTCCTTGTAAGCCCCAAGGAACGTGGCCTGAGGAAGGGGGGGGGGCATCAAACGTCTCGGAAGGTGCATGAACTTTTGACGATACCACTTCCGAGCCCTCGGAAGGAGCGTGAACTTTTTGCGACGGCCCGTTGCGTCATCCTGAGTGGCGAGCAGCCGCGAAGGAACCAGTCCAAAATTCCGCAAATGCAGCAAAAGTCTGCGCCCCAAGGGGTCAGATGAGGCTTCGCCACATCTGCCTGCGCTCGGTCATGCCAAGCTACGCACAAGTGCGTTCTTGTCACGACTCTCGCTGGGGTCACGATCGCTCCCGTGATTTAAGGGCGAAAAATTTTTACAATCTTTTTTCAAAATCCAGGGAGCATTCTACGGCAAAAAAGCGTGTATATAGCAGGCGGCGATTTAGCCACCTCGCAAAGGTGTGCGCAACACCCAGCAACACGTATGAACGAAAACGAAACCGCCGTAGGCGCTGATAACGAAACTAAAGTCATCGACTTCTCTAAAATCACCATCACCAACCGTTTCATGTTCCCGCTGGTCATGAGCCACAAGGAAATCGCAAAGCCCTTCATCGAGGCGGCGCTTGGCATCAAGATTTACGACCTGAAGGACCCCGAGCAGGAAAAGACGGACCAGGTCGGCATCTTCAGCAAAAGCGTGCAAAACGAGTGTTGCAAAATTATGCTCGCATAATTTTATAACCGAGTGCAGCCGCGGACGCCGTAGGCGTCAAAAGCGTGCGCTACGACGTTTACGCCCAGGAAACCGGCAAGGACGGCGAAGTCAAGCGCTCCTTCGATCTGGAGATGCAGATGGAGGACACCAAGGAACTCCCGAAGCGCGCTCGTTACTACCAGTCTATTCATGACACCCACGAGCTGCGCAAGGGAAGCATGTACAGCAGCCTTAAGGACCAGTACGTGCTCTTCATTTGCCCGGAAGACATTTTCAAGGAAGGCCTGCCTATTTATAGTTTCCAGAACTATGCGACAGAAAACAAAAAACTCGCCTTGAACGACCGCACCTTCAAAAATTTCTATATATTTAACCAGTACGAGAAACTTCCGGATACGCACCCGCTTAAACCGTACCTGAAGTATTTTGCTACAAACGCCGCCGAATCCTCGGAGACAAGGAAAATCCACACCAAGGTGGAGTGGTACCGTTCAGACGAAAAGACACAGGAGCGCTATATGACATGGGAACAGGAAATCCAGCTTGCCGCAGAAGCCGCTGCTGAAAAAGAACGCGAGCGCAACGAGAAAATCATCGCCGAGAAGGATGCCGAGATCGCCGAACAGGCACGCAAAATCGCAGCTCTTGAGGCGAAACTCGCCGGAAAGAACTCCAAGTAACCTCTGCGAAAAATCTCCGCGATACAAGGGACCCCGCGCGGGTCTTTTTTTGTGGGCGGCCCGGCACTCCCGTGCCGTCGCTTCCGTTGAATGTCCGATTTCCTTGTCGGTAAGGCGTTCTTCCAAAGGCCAATTCAAGTTGTGCTCCTTGGCAAGTTTCAAGACCCTGTTGACGGTCTTCTTGGACACCTGACAACTTGTCGCGATGTCGTTCTGGCTTAATCCCAGATTTCGCAACCTGAGGATTTCGCGGTATTTGGTCATTCGACCTCCTGTCTATTTTTTGCACGGAATTGTGCTTGCTAAAATTAGACAGGTTTCCTTATCCCCGGAACCGCGGTTTCCGTTTGACCGGTACGCCGGTTTCCATTACTCCGGTTTCACGGTGTACTTTGCTCCGGTATATTCAATTTTAATTATATTGCTATCCATAGGATGCTCCTTTCATCCTATTTTTTTACCCCCTTAGAGGAATTTGCGAAAGACAATATACGTTATCAAAAGTCCGCGGCATCATTGTCGTGGACATTCGCATTATAGAGTTTTCATGACATTTTGTGGGTGGCTCTCTAGTACCGGACTGGTGGCTCAAAGTACGCCGGAATAATCAATTCCCACGAAATTGCGGAAATTCGCACGGATGTGGCTCGTTTGGAGGTGGAGTCCCAGAAAACCCAAGATTCTTTGGGCAAGGTCATGGAGTTTTTCCACGACCCGTCCACCTACAAGCCCCACTTGATTCTGAATGGGCAAAAACTAGAGGCCGATGTTGCCTACACGCAGATTTATGGCATGGCTCAGAAGTCGATTTTCTTGTTTGATGATTTTGTTGGCGTAAAAACACTGGATTTATTGCGAGGTGTTGCTCAGAATGTGAATGTGACGATTTTTAGCGACCAGCGGAACAGCTGCGCTTTGACACAAACGATGATTGATGACTTCAAGGCTGCTCGTCCTGACGTTTCCTTCGAGCGGAGGCCTGCAGGCGGAATATTCCATGACCGTTATATCGTTTTGGATTACAAAACGGACCATGAAAAGATGTTCCATTGCGGCGCATCTTCGAAAGATGCTGGAAAGCGTGTGACTTCGATAAACGAGATTGAACACCCTGAGGTCTATCACGAGCTGATTGAGGGAGTGTTGAAGTTGCCTGTTCGGCCTTGACAGTGTTTGCTGTGGATTGTTTTATCGTCGCTTTGATGTCGGAAAATGAGGTTATCGTCGCTTTTGTCGTCGGTTTATGTTTGATGAAATTCGCGTTAGGGATCGAAGTGGCGAAGCCATTCGGACTCGCGAAGCGAGGCTGAACGGAAAAATTTTCGTGTAAGATGTTCTGGCTAGATGTTTGCGAAAATTTTATAACGCGAGAGCCCGCCCCGGCTTGCCGGGGAACGCCCAAAGTCTCGCCACCATCATATTATGACCCTTCTTGAATGGATACAATGCGTTTACACCTACCCAAACAAATCGTCCAAAACAACCTCGTTTTGCACTACTCCGGAATGGGAATTTTTCATAACGCCGAATGTTGTTACAAAAGTATTGAGCAAGGCCATTTTGCACTTAGAGGCAACCCTAAATATTTCTATGCGGTTGCGGAGTTTGGTCTCGTAACTTTTATCGATGATGAATTCGCCCTGCGAGAATTTCATTTCACAGACATTAATAACACGGTCGGCCCGCTTAATCAGAAGGTCTATTTGTGCTCCATCAGTATTGCAATCAATTGTGCGGCTGGTACATCTCCAGGCGGAACACTCCGTTGCAATGCCGTTTATTCCCAGCGATTTCTTTATCTGGTCTAAATGAGCAAAACAAACCTGCTCAAATGAAATTCCCTGCCAAGATACAATGCCGGGATTCATCAGGTTGTGTTGCCAATATTCCTTGTCCTTGGACTTCTGTTTTTCGCAAAAATGCAAATGGAACAGTGTAAAGAAATCTGTCAAACGATATGTCCCGTTATTACTCTTGGAGCCAAACTGGGAAAAGCATTCTACGAAATCGCAACGCTCCAAGTTGGCAAGCATGCGCGTCAATGTTCCCCCAGAAATTTTCGTTATTCTAGCAAGTTCTTGCCTACTCATTCCGCTCTGTTTTTTAGACAACTTTTCGACAATCCTTATGTAACTGTCAGCTCCGGAAAAAAGCGCGTTGTATAGTTCATTAAATTCATCATGCAAGGCACCGTCTTTGTCGAAATAAAGCCGGTCAATATTTTGCGCAAGGCTATTGTTAACATCTAGCAGATCCAGATAAAAGGGGACTCCGCCGAGAACCATGTAACATTGCGTAATCTGGAACCGATCCCAATAACAGTTCTTGTTTTTCAGGAACAGTTCGCATTCCCGTAGGGAGAATGGGTGCAGATTTATTTTTCGGGTAATCCTGTTATGAAGTCCTCCCTGATTCTCAATTAACTTGTCGACCATCCAGGAAGTTGCGCTTCCACAGGCAATGAACAGAATGTCGTCACGATTTGCTGCCCAAGAATTCCAGAAGTATTCGAAGGCGGATACAAAATCAGACTTGAAGGTATCAATCCAGGGCATTTCATCGAAAAAGACGATCTTGCGTTTTGCACGGCTTGTGCACAAAAGCTTTTCTAGGGCAGAAAACGCCTCATTCCAATTTTTCAGTGTAGGTGCAAAGGTGGATTTGCTGTACTCCTTAAGACATTCTGCGAAATTCTGAAGTTGCTCCGCTTGGGATTTGTTATGAGCACCAGTGTAGGAAAACGAGAAGCGTTCCCTAAAAACACTTTGAATCAAGAATGTCTTCCCGATTCTTCTTCTGCCGTAAACCACAGCCAGTTCAGACTTGCCGGAAGAATACGCTTCTTCAAGCAACTTTATCTCTTTTTCTCTACCAACCATCTTTTTCATATACCCAAAATATACAAATTTATTGTTGTTTTGGGTAAGGAAAGGATTTGTTGTTTACCCAAAAAGTGTGTTTTTATGTCTATTTTGGACACGTTTTCAAATACGAGTTGATTGAGGATGTGCTGGGTGGTTGAGTTTAGTTTGCGGTGCAAAAGTTACGATTATTCCCGTACGGGAATAATTTGCCGCAATTCTTGCTGTTTGACGTTGATTTTCCCGTACGGGAAAGTTATATTTGAGGTATGCAGGTGCAACAGGTAAATGATATCTCGATTTCCGTAAAAAAAAGAAGAAATCAGCTCAAATTGACGCAAGCGGATTGTGCGGCCTTTTGTGGTGTCGGAGTTCGTTTCTTCTCGGAACTGGAAAATGGCAAGGAAACGCTACAGCTTGATAAAGTATTGCATGTTTTGCAAATGCTTGGATTAAACCTTCATGTTGTGGAAAGGGAAAATGATCGATGAAGTTAAAGGTTTATTTTGCAAATAAGCTTGCTGGTAGTTTGTTTTCTACTCCCGATAAAGGGATTGTGTTTGCTTACGAAGATTCCTATGTTAGGCAAAATGGAAATTCTCTTTCGATTTCGCTTCCTGTAAGATCTGATGATTTTTCGCAAAAGGAATGTTTGCCGTTTTTCTCGGGAGTTCTTCCGGAAGGAGATGTAAAACGCCGGATTTCTGAGTATCTTCATGTTTCTGAATCGAGTACGCTCAAGTTGCTGCAGGAACTTGGGGGTGAATGTGCCGGTATGATTTCGGTATTGCCAGAAGATGCCGAACCTAATCAGAAGTTGATTTATAGACTGGATTCTGACAATTACGAGGAACTGTCAGAAGATGTTTTACTTGGTTATATAAAGAACGCAGAAACGAGACCTTTGCTGAAGGCTAATGAAGAGCTGAGACTTTCTTTGGCTGGGGCTCAGGAAAAGTTGCCTCTGGCATATTTTGACGGAAAATTTCATTTTCCAAAGAATGGTGCTCTATCGACACATGTCATCAAACCAACGGGCAAGGGAGAATTGTCGTCGCTTGCTGTAAATGAATATGTGTGCATGAAACTTGCTAAATATTCGGGCCTCAGCGTGCCTGATGTGGCTTTGAAGAAAATTCAGGATGAAACGTTCATGATGGTGGAGCGCTATGATAGAATCAAAAGAGGTGATTCTGTTGTTCGTTTACATCAGGAGGATATGTGCCAGGCGTTGGGAATTCTTAGCGATCGAAAATACCAGAATGATGGTGGTCCGGGCATTGCGGATATTTTTCAGCTGATTAGTCGAAGAACTTCAGTTCCACTTTTGGACGCACGGGCATTTATTCAGTACGTCCTGTTTAATCTCGTTATTGGCAACTGCGACGCTCACGGGAAAAATTATTCTTTGCTCTATGATGGCGGTGTCTTGAAACTATCTCCGATTTACGATGCCGTCTGTACGCTTTTGTATCCGACTCTAACAAGAAAGGTTTCCATGAAAATTGGAAGCCATTATGAGATTGATAAAATCAGAAAGGTAGATCTCGTTCTCCTGGCGGAACAACTGAAATTAAGACAGTCCGTGATTCTGAATTTGTATTCGGATTTGAGAAAGAAAGTTCTTCTTGGTTTTGCTTCAATCCGTGAAGATGAATGTCTTGACGGCTGCACAGAAACGATTGATGAAATCGAAAAAATCGTGCAAGAAAGAGATATAACAAGTGATTGCTAGGCTTTCTTGGCCTTACACCGTATCCATAAAGGTCTTCTGGATTCTATTGAACACGATAATGCCCAATGCCAACAGGACAATCATAAATCCTGCGCTGTAACCTAATGCTTGCCAGCTGAATTCGCCTACGCCGAGCCCTGCAAGAATCATAATCAACACGGGGGTGAGTAGCAAAAACTCAGCCAATAAAAAATCGATCCCGGTGGGCCGGAATCGATTTTTCACGTTAAATTGGTGTTAGCCTCTGGTTACCCTGAACATGAAGCTGATTACGTTCGAGTCAAAGGTGTTTTCACTATCATCACTGGCGCCAAACGTATACAAATAGCCGATGCTCAATCCGACGGACCATGTGTCAGAGATCCACCAGTCCTTGCCGATTTCTACTTGCATTTCGTAGTCGAGCATTTCGAATGTTTGATGGAGGTTCTCTTTGTTGTGGTTTATGTCTTCACCGAAGAATGCAAACCCATTTGCGATGCTAAAGAAGGCGCCGTTCATTACGGAATGGGGATTTCTAAAGGGGTAGAATGTAAATCCTACTCCTACAAAACTATAAAAGCCATAGGCATCGTCATCCTTGCTGTTTTTTTCTTTAAGGTTTTGTGGCGAAGATCCTAAGACCGAATATTGATTATCGAAGTTACGTTCGTAAGAAGTTTCACTATACTTGCCTTCGCCTATCAGCATGGCAAAGTCTAGTTCAAAGAACAGCGCCACGAGGTTCCCAAAGGATCTACCGAATCTCAAGCCGAGAGTCGGTATGGCGAAATCGTTGAATTCATAAACTTCCTCTACTACTCTTTCGTACGAATATGAATAGTCGTTGTTATTATAGTCATAATGATGTTTGTATTGGTAATCGGATTGCTTGTAATTAAAACCTACATAGGTTGCGCCAAGGCTTGCGTTAAAGTAGAATCCACGATGCTCCCTTGGCGGTCGATAAAGTTTTACCGGCTTTTGGAGGGTAACGGTTTCTTCGACTGTTTCTGCGGGATTTTCTTCGGATTCCTGTGCAAAGACTGTGGTCGCTGCAAGCATTCCGGCAAGAACCATCTGGACGAAGTGACTATGAAAATTTTTCATATTCGTCTCTTAGCCTCTTGTCAAGCGGAACGAAAGGGTGTACACTGTTTCTGTACCTTTAGCTTCATCAAAATTTGTTGAAGAATGGTTGTATGAAAATCCAATACCTATGGACAAGTGGTTGCTTACCCACCATTCCTTGCCAATTTCTGCGATAAAGCTTCTTCCAAAGGAGGCGATGTTTCCTGCGGAGTAGTCGTCCGCTACAAAACATGCATAAATAACGTAACCAAAAGATCCGCCGATAAAGAAACCGTTCATGGCTGAATTTGGATTTCGGAACGGGTAGATTGTCGTGCCGAAGCCAACGAAGGTTCTTAAATTTACTGCATCGCCCGAAAATCCTTCGGAATCGTAAGCTCTCCAATCTTCCGCGTAAACCTTATCCCCTTGTTTGTCATAGAGCGGATTGCCGTTCTCGTTTTGGGCGATCTCTCTATCGTAGTTAACCTCTTCGTAGTCCATAACGCCTGAATAGATCGCGAAATTGAATGTTGTATGAAAGGCAATCAGGTTTGCAATGGCTGTACCGAACTTAAAGTCGAATGAAGGGGTTGTGATTCCCCAAAAATCAAATGATGCGATATCTTTTTTATCAATTCTGGAGTTGTCCAGATCTTCCCATGTACTTTTGGCGCTGATTTTGTTGTAGCCAATGCCAAAGCCTACGCTATTGTAGAAACCGCGATGTTCCCTTGGGACAAAAGATGAAGTAAGATCTTCGGCGAAAATGCCAGAAACAAGAATTGCAAAAATAAAAAGGAATGTATTTTTTAACATAGCGCGAATAAAATAAAAAATTATTATGTTTTTGTGTAGACGCGTGTAAATGGGTCTACATTTGGTTTTAGGATTAGATATGAAATTTGGCATTTTTCTTTTTGTGGCAGGTGTGTCCTGCGCGGTGGCCGCAGAAGCGGATAGTACTCTTCGTCAGTTGGCGGAGGCTCGTGGCCGCATGGTGGGTTCCATTCTGAATTCCAATTGGTTTAGCTATGGTCTTGGGGACGATGCCGAGGTTTATGAGAATACTCATAAGTCTCAGTTTAATATTGTGGTGGCTGAAAACGAAATGAAGTTTGACGCCACGGAGCCGGCCCGAAATTCCTTCAACTTCAAGAATGGCGACAAGCTGATGGCGTACGCCGCAAAGAATGGCATGCAGGTTCGCGGTCATGCGCTGGCCTGGCATAGTCAGGTTCCTCAGTGGGTGCCTGATCTGGCAGCGAGTGTGGCTGCTGCGGGCGGCTCTGCCAAGGACACCTTGCTTGCGGTTTTGAAGAATCATATCGAAAATGTGGTAGGGCACTACAAGGGCAAGGTCCGCGAGTGGGACGTGGTAAACGAAGCTATCTCCGATGGTACTCCTGCGGCTTGGCGTGATGGCGCTTCTTCTGTCTGGTACAAGTATATCGGTCGCGAGTTTATTGACTCAGCCTTTGTGTGGGCCCATAAGGCGGACCCGGAGGCGAAGCTTTATTATAACGATTATTCCCTGGAGTGGGGGGTGGCTGCAGGGGCGAAGGGTAAGTTCGCTGTGGATTCCGTGGCAAAGCGCCTGAAGGCTGCGGGCATTTACATTACGGGTCTTGGGACGCAGACTCATATTTCTGATTACCATGTGACGACGCCACCTAACGTAAAGGCCTTGGCTCAGGCTCTTGAAGCGGAAGGCTTGACTTTGCAGATTACTGAGTTGGACATTGGCTTTGATAAGAAGGACGTGTCCAAGGCAGATTTTGAAGCACAGGGAAGCTTGTACCGTCAGTTTATGGATGTGTTCCTGGAGGCTCCCAACATGGAGGCTTTTGTTATCTGGGGATTTTCTGATAAGTATAGTTGGCTTGCTGATTTGTATAAGTATAATGGTCTGGTTTTCGATTCCAGTTTTGCAAAGAAGTCTGCTTACGATAGTTTGGTTGCTAGTTTGAAGGCTCATAGTGCAGACAAGGTTTCCAAGGTTAAGGATATTGTCCCCCTGGTTTGGGAGGATGCTTCGCCTTTTGGAAACGGTTCCTACGTGATTGTGGATTACAGCCAGGCCGGTGCTGAATCTCGTGGAGAGTGGTCTGGCGATGTTAAGAATGGCAATGGCAAGTTTGAATCAGAACCGCTGGCTGGCAAGACGGGCTACATGAATGTTCCGTTGGCGGGTTGCGACCAGAATGCGGATTATTGCGGCTACCAGCATGCGATTTACACGTTGCCTCAGGATGTGGTGGATTCCAATTTCCTGTCGAAGTGCGAGGCTCTTGTATTTACCGCCTATGGGCCTACGGGGAGTACCGCCTACGTGAATATTGGAACTGGCGATCCCAAGATGACTTTGCAGAATGGGCGGCCCTTGAGCGCCAAGGTCTGGAGCGGTATGACGGTGGACCTGCAGGCTGTTCGCGATGCTATGGCCGGTGATGCCGCTGTTAGGCCCACGCAGTTGACTTTCAACAGCAGCAATACTTCTGCCATGTACATTGCAAAGATCGAGGCCGTGGGCTGCCCTGATGGTTCCGAACGTCCGGCTGCGATCCGTGGTGTTTCTGCTAGGGACGAATTGAAGGTCGTGATGAGTGACCGCACCTTGAATCTTGTAGGTGTAGCGTCTGCTCGTGTGGACGTGATGGATTTGCAGGGACGTCCGGTATTTTCCGCTAATGATGTTCGGGGCTCGCAGAACCTGGAGGGGCTTGCAAGTGGAACTTACATCGTTCGCGTTCAGAGTGGGGGTCTGCAGCGTGTTGGTCGCATGACTTTGAAGTAGCTGAAAAAGGCGTCCTTTCATGGACGCCTTTGCTTTGACTGTAATCCGCATTTTTTGGGGGAGCTACTAACCAAATAATCCTGTTTGTGGAATTTGGTTAGTAATATTTGCCTCAAAAATCCCGTTTTACACTCGAATTACTAACCAGGTTGGCTAATGGAGCTTGATTGGTTAGTATATTGCTTGTTAATTTGTATTAAATTAGGCGTTTTTTACTAACCAAAATTCCCTTTTTAAGCGGCTTGGTTAGTAACACCTGTAGCCTTTTATTTAATTCGCAGGCGGGCGTACTCGTACAATCCTAGGGACAGTGCCACGGAAGCGTTGTAGGAGTGGGCTTCGGGCATCATGGGAATGCGGAGGATGGAGTCGCACTGCTTCTTGATGAAGGGAGGCAGACCTACGTCTTCGCCACCGACTGCAATAACGGCCTGATCGCTGAACTGGAAGTCAGCCAGGTTGGTTTCGGTGTCGGCATCCAGACCGAGAATCTGGTAACCGGCCTGCTTCAGTTCGCCAACGGCAGCTTCCAGGTTGTTGGGGCGGCAGATGCGCATTTTTTCAAGAGCGCCTGCGGAGGTGCGGGCTACACTGGGTGTAATGCCGCACATGCCCTTGGCGGGGAGCAGCAAGATGTCGCAGCCCAAAGCCAGACAGCTACGGATGCAGGCGCCCAGGTTGCGGGGGTCTTCGATGTTGGTTGCGACGGCGATCAGTTTCTTTTCGCCCTTTTCCTTGGCGGCAAAGAGTTCGCCACGGACGTCTTCCCAGACCAGCAGTTCCTTTTCGTTCATGAGGGCGACCACGCCGTGGTTGGGGGTGGCGTAGCTGTTCAGGATCTTGGAGTCCACCTGCTGTACGTGTACGTGTACGCGCTTGGCCAGCTTCTGCAGTTCATAGAGCTTGGGGTTGCCGGACTTGTGCATGAAGAGCACGCGGTGAACCTGCATGGGGCTCTTGGTCAGGAGTTCGGTGACTTCCTTGATGCCGCCTACGGCGACCTGGGGTGCTGCGTCTGCGTCGCCTACTGCGGGGATCACGCCGTCTTCATAGGCGCGGGCGGTGTCCTGGGGACGTTCTTCAAAGCGGGGCTTAAAATCGCGGCGGTCATTGAAGTCGCGACGGTCATTGTTGCGGAAACCTTGAGTAAAGTCGCGGGGGCCATCGCCCTGGGGGCGTGCGGGGCGGAACTCGTTGTCTTCGCGGACGCGGTAGTTCTGACGGGGAGCGCGGCCGAAGCCTCGGCGTTCGCTTGTTTCGCGACGATCGTTAAAATCGCGGCTTGATTCACGGCGGTCACCAAAATTTTTGTTGTCTCTATCAAATGCCATGGTTGTTTCCTTTCTTCTTGTTTAAAAGTATGCGTTCCCTTTTTGCGAACCCATTATTCTTTCGCTCTGCACACAATTACCTGGTTCATACGGATGTCGGTTTCCTTTTGTTCCAGAGGCTCCACCTGGATTTGTTTCGGGGTGGCGATGCCTGCCTTGTAGGCGTCGGGGTGTTTTGCTAAAAAGCGGTCGTAGTAGCCCTTGCCGTGTCCTTGGCGCTGGCCTGTTACGTTAAACTTTGTACCGGGGACCAGGAATACGGTGAAGGGGCCGGTATAGGGTTCCAGTCCTTCTCGGGGTTCCATGATGCCGAAACGTCCGGGGGCCAGGTCCTTTTTCAGATTGTCGATGGGGTAGAACTCCATGGTGGTCTCGCCGGTCACTCGGGGCAGGAGCAGACGGTTTTCGCGGACCAGCTGTTCCAGGACGGGAGTGATGTTGGGTTCACCTTTCAGGGGGTAGAAGGCTGCAACTTTACGGGATTCCTTGTAGCCAGGTATGGCGTGGATTTCTTCCCAGGGGTTGTTGATCAGCTCTTCGCCGGGGCGCTTTCTTTTGGCCGGGTCAAAGAACCCGCGGGCGCCCAGGACCACGATGAAGAGGAGTATGAGGAGTGCTGCTTCCATAATTTTTTTGCAGGCGCTGTGCCCGCTGTTGAGTTAGTCGGGATCGCCTACGCGCTTGGCCTTGGGAAGGTTTTCCTGGAGGATTTCGTTCCAGATTTTCTTCTGCCAGTTCATGAGGTGGGCTTCTTCGTAACGTTCTTCCCAGGGCATGGTTCCGGGGGCGGCCAGCCAGATGAGTTGCGCCCTGTTGCCCAGCATGGAGGGGTCCAGGTTCAGGGTGGCTGCCTTTTCGTCGCGCCAGGTCTTGAGTACCGAGAGCAGGTCGGAATTGGGGACTACGGGCGGGGGCGGTGCCTTGGGGAGGCGTTCGGGCCAGTCGCTTTCGGGGGTGGCCATGGCGGTTTCCATCATGTTGACGAAGGAATCCAGGCGTTCGTCCCTGAAGTTGCGGGGGAGGCGGGGCAGGTGGTCCAGCAGTACCTGGGGGTAGGTGTCGACGGCGTGGCGTACGATGGCTAGCATCAGGTCGCCGGGCATCACCTTGTAGGGCGGGCGGTCCATTTCTTCGGCCTGTTTTTCGCGCCATTCCCAAAGGTACTTCAGGATGTTCAGGGCGCAGGGGCTAAAGACGCTGCTGCCGGTAATGCGCCAGGGATCCTTTTTGGGCGGGGCCGGATTACGGGAATGCTCGATAAGGGCGTCACACTGTTCGGTGAGCCAGCTCATGCGTCCGGCGGCCTGCAGTTTTTCTACCAGGATGGCGCAAAGTTCATGAAGGTAAAAGGTGTCGTGGATGGCGTATTCGCACATTTCCAGGGGCAGGGGACGAGTGGTCCAGTCGGCACGCTGGTTTTCTTTTTTCAGTTCGTCGCCAAAATATTCGCGGACCAGGTCGGCCAGGCCTAAATGGGGTTCGCCCAGGATCTTTGCGGCAAGCATGGTGTCGAAGATGTGGGTGGGGCTAAACTGGTAAGTCTGCCAGAGCAGTCGCAGGTCGTAGTCGGCCCCATGGAAAATCAGGGTCTGCATGGCGCGTGCCTTGAACAGGGGGGCCAGATCCAGGCCGCAGAGGGGGTCTACGATATAATGGTGGTCGCCAATGGTGATTTGAATAAGGCAAAGGCGTGCTGTGTAGTGATACATGGAGTCAGCCTCGGTGTCCACCGCGGCCATGTCATAATTCTCCAGGTCCAATAGAAGGTTGGCTAGTGTCTCCTCGCTATCCACCAATATGTACTTTTCGTCTTGCATCATTTGGGTAGAAAATGTAATAAATGTATTTGTCATTACGAAAATGTTTCTAAATTTGCGCCTATGAAAAAGATTTCTCTTACCGGTATCAAGCCGACTGGCACTCCGCACCTCGGCAACTATGTGGGCGCAATCCGCCCGGCTCTCGAACTTACTAAGACTTACGATGCAGTCTACTTCATTGCAGACTATCACGCTCTGACCACCGTGCAGAACGGCGCCGAAATGCGCGACAACATCTACAAGGTGGCCGCCACTTGGCTGGCTCTTGGCCTGAACCCGGAAGAGACTTTGTTCTATAAGCAGAGTGACATTCCCGAAATCTTTGAACTTAGCTGGGCTCTCAGCTGCTTTACCCCCAAGGGCTTCATGAACCGCGCCCACGCCTATAAGGACAAGGTGGCAAAGAATGAAGCCGCCGGCGAAGATGTTGACGCAAACGTGAACATGGGTCTTTACTGCTACCCCTGCCTCATGGATGCCGACATTTTGATGTTCAATGCAGACATCGTTCCCGTTGGCAAGGACCAGAAGCAGCATGTGGAATTTGCCCGCGATATCGCCATCAAGTTCAACAAGCATTTTGGCGAAGATGTGTTCACCGTTCCTGAACCGGTTTTCCAGGAATCCACCGGCGTGATCCCGGGTCTGGATGGCCGTAAGATGAGTAAGTCCTACGACAACTACATCGACATCTTCCTGGATTCCAAGGCTCTCAAGAAGCGCCTGGGCAAGATCGTGACCAACTCCCAGGGTATTGAAGAACCCAAGGATCCGGATACCTGCAACGTGTTCAAGCTGTACAAGCTTTTCGCAACTCCGGAACAGTGCGACGCGCTGGCTGCCCGCTACCGCGCAGGTGGCCTGGGCTGGGGCCACGCCAAGCAGGAACTGCAGAACGTCCTCGAAGAACATCTGGGCGCCGCTCGCGAAAAGTACTTCGACCTTCTGGCCCACACCGAAGAAATCGACAAGATTCTCGCCTACGGTAAGGAAAAGGCCCGCGTCAAGTCCAAGGCAATGATGGACAAGGTCCGCTCCTTGCTGGGTACTTACTAGTCGGCGACTCCGGCTCACAGTAATCCTTAGAAGCATTTTTACAACAGCCCCCGGCAATACGCCGAGGGCTTTTGTGTTATACTTTTTATTATAATTATCCACGATATGAAATCAGTCCTGTCCGTCATCCTTTTTTTAGTACTGAATGCGTTTGCAGTATCCGCAAATGGTTCTTTTGGGGTGACTGCAGATGGCTCGATAAGTCCCTTGGGAATGGTGCTGATGGGAGCTGCCACGGGATCGTTTAATGCGGATTCGGTCATGGCGGCTGAAGCGGAAGGTGCAGAATCTTGCGAAGGCGATGACTGCGAAGATGATGACGATGACTGCGAGGGCGAAGATTGTGAAGAATCGGAAGATTGCTCCGAAGAGGACTCTGAAGATTGTCTGGATTCCGCTGCGGTTGCCGCCCGCAATATGAAAAATGTTCCTCTTCCACGTCAGACTGCCTATACTGGCAAGGGCCTGTCTATTGGTCTTGGTGGTGGAATTTACAATCCTACGGAAGATTGTGATTGCATGGGTATTTGGCAAGGACAGCTGGAATACTTTTATGCCGATTGGATTAGTGGCGGTATCGATGTCCGTTTCTTTGGGGGCGACCTGGATAGCGATGTGATGGTCATGTACCAGCGCTACCGTACGAACCTCAGGTTCCATAAGGCCTGGCAGAAATTGGATATTTACCTGGAATCGGTGTTGGCCTTTGAAAATACAAGCATTTCTGAATTGCGTGACCAGATCAATAGCCGCGGAAAGTATTCTACGGAGGTCGTTGGCGATTTTACCGATGATATGCCGGATTGGGTTGTTGGCGTTACCACGGATACAATTCTCGTTGAAGACACGACCTTTGTGAAAGACAAGGAAGCTTGTGAACGGATGCTGTCGCTGGATGGTTTTTCTGTGGGCGTGGGTGCTGGTTTTGGTTTGAATCTGACTCGCCTCTGGGGTGTGACTGGAAGTGTTCTTTTCGAATACAATTTCTCGAAGGTTATGGAACTCTCCTTGGTGCCCGGTGTGGCCTTCAATTTG
The DNA here is from genome assembly GCF_900142505.1 of Fibrobacter sp. UWH5. Lineage (NCBI taxonomy): Bacteria > Pseudomonadati > Fibrobacterota > Fibrobacteria > Fibrobacterales > Fibrobacteraceae > Fibrobacter > Fibrobacter sp. UWH5. The sequence continues at coordinate 127,947 of NZ_FRBB01000001.1, forward strand.
CGCGAAGTTTGGGGTTGGGCCAAGAAAAATCTGCTTTCTACCTGGATTATGGTGGAATTTGGCGCCCAGCGATACTTCAATAATGGTGTAAAGGATTGGGCGAATTACGGTCTTGTGGGCATCCAGTTGGGCATTTAACCCTTGGACTGCCCCTTCCAGTTTGACAAAACGGTTTGATTTTCTATATTTGAGCCACCGATTTTTATCGGAACCCTCCCGGGGCCAATGTTGGTAACCTGGGCGAAAGACCAAAGGGATCTCATTATGAGACAGTATGAAACTATGGTGATCATCGACGCTATGATCTCCGACGACGCCATCAAGGCTGAAATCGAGACCATCGCCGCTGCAATCACTAAGGGTGGCGAAATTGTTCGTCGCGATGATTGGGGCAAGCGTAAGCTCGCTTATTCTATCAACAAGCGCCAGCACGGCTTCTATGTTATCTTCTACTACAAGGCAGAAGTTGCAACTGTTGCCGCTATGGAAGCAGCTCTCAAGCTCAATGAAAACGTTCTCCGTTGGATGACCCTCGCTGATTATCCGATGTCCGAAATCGTTTACAATGCAGACATGGCTCAGTCTACCGAAGAAATCGTTCCGGTTGACGCAGAAGAAGGGGAGGCTGAATAATGGCTTTTGAAGATAAGAAGCAGGCAACCCGTATTCGTCGCAAGAAGACTTGCTGGTTCACCGAAAACAACGTTCAGTTCATTGACTACAAGGATGAAAAGACTCTCCGTCGCTTCATCTCTGAACGCGGTAAGATTATTCCTCGCCGTATTTCTGGCACCTCTGCTAAGTATCAGCGTATGCTGAACGAAGCTATCAAGCGTGCTCGTCAGATGGCTATCCTTCCGTTTGTCTCTGACAGCATGCGCTAATAAGGAGGAACTAGACTATGGAAATTATTCTTAAGGCTAACGTACCTCACCTCGGTAAGATGCTCGACGTTGTGAAGGTTAAGAATGGTTATGCAAATAACTACCTCTTCCCCCGCAAGCTCGCTGTTCGCGCTACCAAGGAAGCTATCGCTGAAATCGAAAACAACCGCGCTGCTGTTGAAGCTGCATTCCAGAAGGAATTGGCTGCTGCAGGCGACGTAGCTGCAAAGCTCTCTCAGATTTCTGTGAACATGGAACGCCGCGTTGTTGAAGGCGAACGTCTGTACGGTTCTGTATCCGCATCTGACATCGCTGACGCAATCACCAAGCAGGGTGTCAAGGTGACCCGTGCTCAGGTCGAACTGGCTGAACCCATCAAGCAGCTGGGTGTCTACACCGTGACCATCAAGGTCTTCGGTGACGTCGAAGCTCAGGTTAAGGTTTGGGTCGTTAAGGAACAGGCTTAAGTCAATCCTTAAAGACTAGATCTTTCGGACCGCTCCCCTCCTAATCGGGGGGGGGGCGGTTCTTTTTTTGTTGGAAAATAGTTGGTTGGAAAAGGCGGTGGAAATATTTGAAAAAGAGGGTTTTACACCGCCTTTTTATTATGTTGTATAAAAAAATAGACGGTTTTGGAAGTACTTTTTGGGCTTTTGACCTCCGTAAAAGCCTAATTTTGCGATTTGTTATGGACACTCTCCCCCTAAAAAGATGTTTTATTGTAGGCAAACTAACGAAAAGGCGGTGGCGGGGCGGCTGTTTTCGGCTTTTCCACTGCCTTTTTTCTGAATTTTTGCGGAAAAACATATTTATAGGCCGTTGCGGCCGCCTGAGGTTTGGTTTATGGTGGGTGAGTTTTCTATTTTTGGGGCATGCGCAAGATTTCGTTGATGTCTTTTGTTAAGATTATGGCCTGTGCGGCCAGTTTGTTGGCTGTTCAATCTTTTGCACAGCCCCGTGATTTATTTGCTGAATTTGAGGAAGAAGCCGCTGTGGCCGATAAGGCCGCCGCTGATTCTGTAGAGGCTGCCAAGAAGGCCGAGGCGGATAAGAAAGCCGCCGAAGAAAAAGTCGCCGCCGAGAAGGCCGCTGCCGAAGAAAAGGCCGAGGCGGATAAGAAAGCCGCCGAAGAAAAAGTCGCCGCCGAGAAGGCCGCTGCCGAAGAAAAAGCCGAGGCGGAACGCGTAGCCGCCGAAAAGCAAGCCGCCGAAGAAAAGGCCGCCGCCGAGAAGGCTGCAGAGAAGGCCGCCGCTGATAGCGCCGCTGCTGCCCAGGCTGCTGCTGCCGCTCCCGCAAAGACCGAAGAAGAATTGGCTGCTGAACAGGCTGCAAAAAGAGCTGCTGCAGAAAAGGCGGCTAACATCATGCGCTCAACGGCAGAAGGTGCCGCTGCCGAAGCAGAAAAGGCTAGGGCTGCGTCCGATTCCTCCGCTGCCTCGCAGGACCCCTACGAAGGTGTAGACCGCAACGAACTTTACGCCCGCGAAATGCAGCGCATCAGTGATTCCCTGCAGTATATCAGCGATTCTATCGCTCTTGCTCAAATGACTGCCGATAGCATTGCCGCTGTCGAAAAGGCTAGGAACGATAGCATCCAGGCTTATAACGATTCTATTCAGGCAGCCAGCGCCAGTTCTACAGCAATTCCCTCTTCCAGCTCCATGAGCCGTCGCGACATTCTTGGCCCCGTCAAGGTTTCCAAGGTGAATGGCCTCGACGATATGAAGGGTAAGTACAGGAGCCCCCGCAAGGCCATGTTCATGTCTCTGGTGGTGCCGGGCGCCGGTCAGCTGTATGTGGGCGGATCCACCTTTACCAAGGTCCGCGGTGGTGTTTATCTAGCTCTCGAAGCCGCTCTCTGGGGTAGCTGGTATTACTATTCCGTGTACAAGTATGATCGACAGGTAAACAGATACAAGAACTTTGCCAACGACCATTTCTCCATTGGTACCTACGAAACGAAGATGCGTAAACTGTATAAGGATGTTTCTGAGAATGGGGCTGAATTCCGTTCCCGTTACCTCGGTTCTCGTGAGTCCTTCTGCGAAGCCATTTTTGGTGATGCGAATAGAGAAGGTTGCTACAACGATTCTTACGTCTACTACAAGGATACTGACTATAGAAATCGTTTTGTTAATAATCCTAAGTCGCTGGGTGATGATCGCAAGAAGAACGGCTTCTACGATGAATCTGCTGTGTACCAGCATGTGTCCGATGGCTCTTACGTGCTGGGCTGGGACGACGTGAAGGATGAAGCTGTTGCTGCAAGCCTTGATCTTGAAACTAACGGTTCCGAAGTTGTGGCCCTAGGTACATCCTCCAATCAGGACACCTACCGCAGCATGCGCAACAAGGCTAACGACTATGCCGATATGCAGGCCTGGTTCTTTGGCGGCATCATCCTGAACCACATTGTGTCTGCCGTTGATGCTGCCTTTACGGCCCACGCTCATAACAAGGCTCTGTATCAGGAAGATCTTTCCTGGTATGACCGTCTCCACTTTGACGGTGGTGTAGTTCTTGGTGAATCTGTTGGCGTAAATGTAATGGCTAGCTGGGGATTCTAATGAAGACTTTTGGAAAGGTCCTTCAAGTTCTACTTCTTGCCGCCGCGGTCGCTTTTTCGCAGGTGGTCATCTCTGTTGATGACAATGTTTCTAAGAATAGCGACAAGAGCTGGTGGAAAGCCATGGGTGCTTCGGCACTCCTTCCGGGTATGGGCGAACTGTACCTGGGCGAGCAGGAATTTGTGCGGCCTTTCGTGTGGACCGACGTTGCCCTGTGGGTGACTGCCATTGGATCCTATTTTATTGGTGAACGCTATGTGACATCCGCTCACGGATATGCGGTTCGTCACGCAGGGCTTAATACTTCCAGCAAGAACGTCGATATGCTGAATACCGTGGGCGATTATCGTAGCCGTGGCGGTGTTGACGGTCAGAACTCTTCACCTGATATGGATGAAGATTACAATCAGGCCATGATTCGTGCTGGCAAGAAAATCGATGAAGACCTGTCGGCTGAAATCCAGTGGGACTGGGGTAGCTCCGACAATCCCGAAACTTCGGAACACATTGATGAATATAAAAGTCGCTTGCGCCATTATCGTGTGAGCCGCATCGTTTTCCAGGCTAGTGTTGGTGCGTTGGTCTTGAATCGTGTGGTTTCTATGCTGAACACGATCCGTGTTTATCGACGTACTTCTTCTAAGGCCTTCTCGGAACGGATTGAGTTTGTTCCCGAGTTCTATGAAGATGGAAGCGGCTTGTTGATGAACGTTAAATTTTAGGCGGATTTAGGCAGCTGTTTGAGACCGCGGAGCACCTAAACAACATTATAGGATTGAACAAATGCATGCAGGTACTTCTAATTTTTTAAAGGCATTCCCCATAAAGTTTGCGATTCTAATTGCGACGTTCATTTCGTTGTTGTTAGTGGGGTGTAGCGATGAAGCTCCTGGTGCAAAGGTGCCTGCTTTCAAGGCTCCTGATTCCAAGGCTGCGGCCAAGAGTGGTGCGCCCGGTGGTAAGGGGCCCGGTGGCCCTGGTGGTCGTGGCAACAAGACTTTCGCCGTTGAAGGTTATATTGCAGAATTCCACAAGCCCAGTGGATCTTTCCAGACAATGGCTACCTTGGAAGCTTTGAACCGTGTGGAGTTGTCCGCTGCCGCCAACGGTCGTCTGGTGAATCTTTATGCAAAGGATGGCGCTTCTGTACAGAAGGGTTCGCTCCTTGCCAAGATTGATGATTCCGAATTGAAGGCACAGTTGAAGCAGGCTGAATCCAGTCTGCATCTGGCTCAGCAGAAAATGGAACGTACCAAGGGTTTGGTCGAAAAGAACGCCGCGACGACGACGGATATGGAAGCTGCTGAAGCCTCCCTCAAGTCTGCCGAGGCCAGCGTCGAATTGATAAAGGCTCAGATTGCAAAGACTGAAGTCCGTGCCCCCTTTAGCGGTAAACTCGGTTTTGTGAATGTTTCTGTGGGCGCCTGGGTGACCACGGGCACTTCCATTGCGACTTTAAGTGAAGTGACGAAATTGAAGGCCAAGTTCGCCTTGCCGCAACGATATGCGACTACCTTGAAGGTGGGCAATCCCATTACCTTGATTGACGAAGAACGGGCCATCCAGAAAGTGGGGAAGGTGACAGCCCTTGACGCCACGATTTCGGAAAGCAGCCGTACCCGCCAGATTATGGTGACCGTGGATAATTCCAAGGGCGAATTGATTGCTGGCGGTTATGCCAAGGTTAGCGTTGAATTGCAGTCTGGCCGAACCCAGACAATTCCCGTTCCCGCCGAAGCTCTTACGCTGGACAAGGATGGCGCCTATATCTTTGTGGTGCAGGATGGCAAGGCTTCTATGCGCCGTGTGGAGACGGGCCTTCGCACTCCCATTGCAGTTGATGTAATTTCTGGACTGAATGAAGGCGATACCGTTATTACTTCGGGCTTGATTAGCATCCGTCAGGGAAGTTCTGTTCGTATCCGAGAAATCCGTAACAACACCGATTACGAAGTGGATTAGACGAGAGACGAAAGAAAAATGAGTGTTGCAAATCTATCTGTTCGTAGACCTGTCCTAATGACGGTGATGGCCTTGGTCATCATCTTGCTTGGCGCCTTCGGTATGAGTGAGTTGGGTATTCGTGAATACCCGAACGTAGACTATCCCATTATTCAGGTTAGAACTTCTTATCCTGGCGCAAACGCTGCCGTGGTGGAAGCCGAAGTTACCGAAGTCCTGGAATCATCCATTAACAGTGCCCCGGGTATTAAGGCCCTGACCTCTACCAGCTCCGATGGCTTTTCTTATATCAGTGTGGAGTTTGAAACGGGCATGGATCTGGAGGATGCCGCCAACGATATCCGTGACCGTGTAAGCCGTGTCCGCCGTAAATTGCCTGACGATGTGGACGAACCGACGGTGAACAAGAGCGACTCCGATTCCGACCCCATCTTGATGATCAGCTTGGTCAGCGATAAGCTGGACGCCATGGACGTTTCTGAAATCGCACGCAATCATGTGAAGGAACGTCTGCAGACCATTAACGGTGTTTCCGAAGTGGTTATCTGGGGTGAAAAGCAGCCTACAGTGCGTCTGTGGATTGACCCCATCCGTATGCAGGCCATGGGCGTTACCGGAAGCGAAATGAGTGCCGCCCTTTCCAAGGGCAACCTGGAACTTCCCGCAGGCTCTATCGAAGGTTCCGAAACAACCCTTTCTATTCGTACTCTGGGCCGAATTTCTGACCCGGAAGCTTTTGCAAACATTGCGGTAAAAACTGCGGCCGATGGCACTGTAATTCGCGTGTCCGACGTTGCTAACATCCATTACGAACCGCTGGATACCCGTAAGGGATTTAGACGTAACGGCAAGAACACGGTGACCTGCGCTCTGGTGGCTCAGCCTGGCAGTAACCATGTGAACATCGCTGACGAATTCTACAAGCGTGTGGAAGAACTCCGCCGGGAATTGCCTGAGGGTGTCGAGATGCTTTATGGCCGCGACACTTCCATTAATATCCGCGCTTCCATCAAGGAAGTGGTGGAGACCATCTTTGTGGCGTTCCTTCTGGTGATTGCCATTATCTTTGCATTCCTGCGTGAAGGCCGTACGACGATTATCCCCATGGTGGTGGTGCCGGTGGCTGTGATTGGAAGTTTCTTTGTGCTGTACCTTTGCGGCTTTAGCATTAACGTTCTGACGCTTCTGGCCATGGTGCTTGCTATTGGCCTTGTGGTGGATGATGCTATCGTGATTGTGGAAAACATTTACGACAAGATTGAAAAGGGCATGACACCTAAGCAGGCTGCCGTGGCGGGAACAAATGAAATCTTCTTTGCCGTGATTGCAACGTCTGTGGTCTTGATGGCTGTGTTCATTCCGGTGCTAGCCCTGGGCGGTACCACGGGTCTTCTATTCCGCGAATTTGTGGCGGTGATGATCGGGACGGTCTTCCTTTCTACCACTTGCGCCTTGACGCTTTCTCCCATGCTCTGTTCGAAGTTCTTGCGTCATCAGAAGAAGGGATCGTTCTACAAGATAACGGAACCGTTCTTTGAAGGTCTGAATAAAATTTATGCCGTGCTTCTGGGTGGCTTCCTTAGATTGCGTTTCTTGTTGTTCCCGGTGGTAGCCGGGCTCCTGTTTGCGGCTTATTTCTGCTTCAACAACATGAGCTCTGAAATGGCTCCCACAGAAGATTCGGGCTCTGTCATGGTGAACGTGAATATGCCCGAAGGTGTGACCCTTACCCGTACCAAGCGCATGGCCGATGCGTTTGTGGATGAGGTCATGACCATTCTGGATAGCGGTGAGTATAAGGAAGTGCAGGCTGGCGCCTGGAATGCCGGTAACTCCAGAATTCGTTTGTCCTTGAATGACGACAAGACGGCTCGTCGCCCCCAGAGCGAAATTGCCCATGCCATCCAGATTCTGGGTAACGAATACCCGGACTTGCGCGTGATGGTGTTTGAACCTCAGAGCATCAGTACCCAGCGAGGTGGTCTGCCGGTGCAGTTCGTGTTGCAGGCGGGGTCCATCGAAACTTTGCGTACCTTGGTTCCCAAGTTCATGGAAGCGGCTAGCAAGAGCCCCATATTCAGCGTGGTGAACACCAACCTGAAATTTACCAAGCCTGAATTACATATTGAAATCCTGCGAGACAAGGCTGACGAGGAAGGGGTATCCGTAAATGATATAGCCCAGGCTGTTCAGCTTTCTATCAGCGAAAAGAGCTATGGTGAATATTATCGTGAAGGCCGCCAGTACGACGTGATTGGTGCCGTGGGTTATCAGTACCGCAGCTCTCCCCAGAATCTTTCTCTGTTGACGGTGAAGAACCGCAAGGGGGAGGCCGTTAGCCTGGATAACTTCATCACTTATAAGGAACGTTCTGCATCTCCGTCGTTGCCCCGTTACAACCGATTCAGTTCTGCGACCATTCAGGCAGGGCTTGTTCCCGGGATGACCATCGGCGATGGCGTTGAAGAAATGCGCAGAATCGCAAAGGATGTACTGAAGGAATACCCCAACGTGAGCACGACCCTTAGCGGTGCTTCCAAGGAATTCGAGGAAAGTTCTTCGGGATTGTATATCGTGTTCTTGCTGGCTCTGGCGCTGGTGTTCCTGGTGCTGGCGGGTCAGTTTGAAAGTTTCCGCGCTCCCCTGGTGATTTTCTTTACGGTGCCCCTGGCTTTGGCCGGTGCGTTGGCTTGCCTCTACCTGACAGGTCAGACCTTGAATATCTTCAGTGAGATTGCCTTGATTCTGTTGATTGCCCTTGTGACCAAGAACGGCATCCTGATTGTGGAATTTGCAAATCAGATTGCGGCGGCTACCGGATGTACAAAGCTTGAGGCGGCTAGGCAGGCGGCGACCCGCCGCTTCCGCCCAATCCTTATGACGAGCCTTTCTACGGTATTGGGCGCAGTGCCCCTGATCCTCACGGGCACGCCTAGCCGTATCGCAATGGGTATTGCCATTGCGGGCGGTCTCACCTTTGCGACCTTCATGACGCTCTTTGTGGTGCCTGCGGCCTACAGCTACTTCGCCGGCAAGGTGGAGCACGTCAGCTCTACTGACGCAAGTAAGATGGCTTAAAATTATTCAACTAGCTGGAAGACGACTTCACCCTTGCGGCTCATGCCATAGCGTGTGCGGAGAAGCCCTTCCTTGTAGAGGGAGTCGGTCTTCAGTTGCTGAATCTGCACTTTGCGCTTGTCGATCACCATCTGCAGCGAATCAATCTGATGCTGGTAGCTGGCGATCTCGCGGTTGATTCTACGCTGCTGTCTGATGCTGTTCTTTCCGAACATCATCTGGGCCACTACGATGATGGCGAAGATAAACAGTGCGAGAATGACTAAGTGCTTCTTCAAGCTCAAAACTAAAGGCTCCCATTAAAGTAGAACTGCATATTGTCCTTCGTCTGGACCAATCCTGCAATCTCAAGTTCCGTTAATATAGCTAAAATGTTGCCAGTCTTAAAGTTACAATCCGCCTGAATTTCTGAAAAAGTCTTGCGGAATCCGTTGAACTTTGTAAAAATCATGGTGGCCTCCTGGGAAAGCTGGCAGCCGGTGTGGGCGAGATTCTGCAAAGAGGGAGCTTCCTGGCTATGGGCGGTCAAGGGAATTCCTGCCTGCACTCTCAGACTTTCCGGTAAAAAAATTGGCTTTGCCTTGCCGCAGTCCAAATAAAGATTGGGGCCGCAGGCCACTTCGCTGTCAAAATCTCCCGGCACGGCTAATAGCAACTTGCCCTCGCCAAGGCAGTAATCCGCCGTGATCAGGGCCCCGCCCTTGTTCTTGCTCTGTACCAGTACCGTAGCGCGGCTAAGACCGCTGATGATGCGGTTACGGGCCGGAAACATGCCCTTCAGGGAGGCCTGGTCGCCGGCGTACTCGCTAAGGATGGCGCCTCCGGATTCCAGGATGCGGCGGGCCAGGTCGGCGCGTTCTCCGGGGATTCTTGCGTCGATTCCCTGGGCGATGACGGCGATGGTGGGGAGGCCCGCCTCCAGGGCGGCTTCGTGGCAGTAGCTGTCGATGCCTTGAGCGAGCCCCGAGACGATGACCGCCTTGGTGCCTTTCAGGGAATGTACCAGCCTGCGGCAAAGTTCTGGGGCGGAACTGCCTGGACGTCGGGTGCCTACCATGGCAATTCCAATGGAGTCTTTTTCTGGCAGTGCGCCCTTGTAGAATAGGCGCTTTGGCCTCAAAGACGATTCGCCCAGCAGTAGCGGAAACAGTTTCGGTTCTAATTCCTGGCTGACGTACTCTTCGGCTTTTCTATTTTTACCCATATGAAGTATTCCTTTCAAGATCTTGTGAATATCATGGCCACCCTCCGCTCGGAAAATGGCTGCCCCTGGGACCGTAAGCAGACGCACCAGTCCCTGCTCCCCTACTTGGTGGAAGAATCCCACGAATATATCGACGCAGCCCAGGCCAACGACAAGGTTCACATGGCCGAGGAACTGGGAGATGTGCTCTTCCAGGTGGTATTCCATTCACAGGTCGCGAAGGACAATGGCGATTTCTGTATCGACGACGTTGTGCAGGGAATCTGCGAAAAAATGGTCCGACGTCATCCTCATGTGTTTGGCGATGCCAAGGTGGATGATGCCTCCGAGGTGACCCGTAGATGGGAACGCATCAAGGCTGCGGAAAAGAACAATCAGGACATGGTCGGCAAGTCCGCTATGGATAAAGTAAGCAAGAGCATGCCCACGCTGGCCCGTGCCCAGGAAATCCAGCGGCGTGCCGCCAAGGTCGGATTTGATTGGGTCGAGGCAGAACCTGTATTCAACAAAGCTGTGGAGGAATTTAGCGAATTCCGTGCCGAAATGCAAGCCTCCTCTGCGGAATGCAACAACATCGACCGCATGGAAGATGAGTTCGGCGATATCTTGTTCAGCCTGGTGAACGTGGCCCGCCATTGCGGCTTCAATGCGGCCCTGGCACTGGAACGGGCCAACACCAAGTTCGAAAAGCGCTTCCGTATCGTGGAACAGATGGCTCGCGACGAAGGCAAGGAAATGAAGGAGGAAACTCCTGAACGTCTGCAGGAATTCTGGCGCGCTGCCAAGAAGGCCACAAAGGTGCTGCCCTAGGCCGCCGATTTAATACAAATTGGAACGTTCTTTTTGGGAATAGGGGTTTAGCAGAAAAAGCTTCCGCTAACCGTTTTGCGAGGTATATTATTATCGTGCTTCCAATCTATTTCTGGTTCTAGAGAAGGGATGCCGGATCGAACCATACGGGTAGGAATAGATAGGAAGCACACTTGTTCTCTTCTAATTCCACTGAGTCCCGCGGGCTTGTCCCGCGGGGCTCTTGTGTATTTATGGGAGGGTGTCGGTAAAACACCCTTCCTTGTGTTGTGTACATGTGAAAAAGTCCCGCGGTTTCCCGCGGGACTTCTTCTAATTCTGAGTTGAACTCAATTAAACGTTTGGGGCCGTGAGCAAAAAAAGACCTCGGTATTAACCGAGGTCTTTTCAGCGAGAGTGAGGGCCTGCCAGAACTTGCATTCTGAATGGGCCCGAACGGTCTCCCTGTGAGCAAAAAGACCTCGGTATTAACCGAGGTCTTTTTAGCGAGAGTGAGGGCCTGCCGGAACTTGCATTCTGAATGGGCTCGAACGGTCTCCCTGTGAGCAAAAAGACCTCGGTATTAACCGAGGTCTTTTCAGCGAGAGTGAGGGCCTGCCAGAACTTGCATTCTGAATGGGCCCGAACGGTCTCGTTAAGCGCGTGCGCCAGCCTTGTCGCCGTACTTCTTGATGAGTTCTTCCTGGATGTTCTTGGGAACCGGAGAGTACTTGCAGAATTCCATGGTGAATTCTGCCTTACCCTGGGTCATAGAACGCAGGTCAGTTGCGTAGCCGAACATTTCGGACAGCGGAACTTCAGCGGTGATGGTGGTCATGCCCAGTTCTTCGTTAGTACCAGCGATGGTACCACGACGCTGAGAAACGTTACCAACAACGGAACCCTGGAATTCGGTCGGGGTCTGGATTTCAACCTTCATGATCGGTTCGAGGATCTGAGCGCCGGCCTTAGCGAAAGCTTCGCGGAAAGCCATACGAGCAGCAACCTGGAAGGCCATATCAGAGGAGTCAACCGGGTGGAATGCACCATCCTGAACGTCCATTTCGATACCCACAACCGGGAAGCCGATCAAGGAACCTGCTTCCATGCAGCTCTGGAAACCCTTATCGCAGGACGGGATGTATTCCTTAGGAATACGGCCGCCAACGACGGAGTTAACGAAGTTGTAAACCTTTTCGGAGTCGCCTTCGACAGCCATCGGACGCATTTCGCCGACAACCTTAGCGTACTGACCGCTACCACCGGTCTGCTTCTTATGAGTGTAGTCGAACTTGGAAGAACGAGTGATGGTTTCGCGGTATGCAACCTGCGGAGCACCAGTCTGGACGTCAACCTTGTATTCACGACGCATACGTTCGATGTAAACGTCAAGATGAAGTTCGCCCATACCCTTGATGATGGTTTCGCCAGATTCCTTGTTAACTTCAACCTGGAAGGTGGGGTCTTCCTTGGTGAAGCGGTTCAGGGCCTTAGACATGTTGTCCAGGTCGTCACGGTTCTTAGCTTCGATCACCAGTTCGATAACCGGGTTAGGAACGTGCATGGAGGTCATATTGTAGTGGTTCTTGCCATCGGTAAAGGTAGTACCGGATGCGCAGTCAATACCGAACAGAGCAACGATGTCGCCTGCACCAGCTTCGGTGATATCCACCATTTCATCAGCGTGCATACGAACGAGACGGCCAACGGAAACCTTCTTGGTGGTTGCCATGTTGGTGATCATGTCGCCCTTCTTGATGGTACCCTGGTAAACGCGGATGTAGGTCAGCTGACCATAGCGGTCGTTGACCAGCTTGAATGCGTAGCAAACCAGCGGTTCAGCATCTTCGGACTTCAGGACAACTTCTGCTTCGTTGTTGTCGATGTCCAGAGCCTTGTTTTCAACTTCGGTCGGGTTCGGGAGGTAGTCCACAACACCGTCGAGGAGCTTCTGGATACCAATGTTCTTGTGAGCGGAACCCATGAACACCGGAGTGATTTCGAGAGAAATGGTAGCTTCGCGGATGGTCTTCTTGATGAGATCCTTGTCGATTTCATCAACGCCATACATGCCTTCCATAGCCTTTTCCATGATTTCGTCGTTGTAGTCTGCGCAGCAGTCAACGAGCTTTTCACGGTATTCCTGAGCCTGGTCAACCAGTTCAGCCGGAATTTCCTTTTCGATCATGTCGTCGCCGTTGGCGCCTTCGAAGTAGTAGGCCTTCATTTCAACCAGGTCGACCACACCCTTCAGTTGGTCTTCGAGACCGATAGGAATCTGCATAACGCAGGGCTTGTGGTTCAGCTTTTCCTTGAGCATAACTGCAACGCGGAGCGGATTTGCACCGGAACGGTCGCACTTGTTGACAAACACAACGCGGGGCACATGATAGCGGCGCATCTGGCGGTCAACGGTAATAGACTGAGACTGAACGCCTTCCACGCCGGTAAGAACGAGGATAGCACCGTCAAGCACACGGAGAGAACGTTCAACTTCGATAGTGAAGTCCACGTGCCCCGGGGTATCGATGATGTTGATGGTGTCAGCTTCGCCAGACTTGGTGTGAGTCCAGCTTGCGAAGGTAGCAGCAGACTGAATGGTAATGCCGCGTTCGCGTTCGAGTTCCATGGAGTCCATCGTGGCACCGACGCCGTCCTTACCACGAACTTCGTGGATAGCGTGAATACGCTTGGTGTAGTAGAGGATACGTTCGGTAAGAGTGGTCTTACCGGAGTCGATGTGGGCAGAAATACCAATGTTTCTGTGAGTTGCAATGTTTTTCATTTTTTATTCCACAAATGGAGTTGATGTTATTTGAGTTGCGCGCAAAGATAGAAAAAAAAGGGGGTGGGGTCAAGGGCGGGGTATTTTTGGGGCCATTAAACAGCGAAATCCAGGCCTTTTTGACCCGGATTTCTTGAAATTTTTAAAAATAAAAGGTTTTTTATAGGTTTGCGGGACCGACCTGCTAACCCTATATATTAATCTTGGGGCTCGGCAGGTTCTGCATCCTGAACTTCCGGATCCTGGTCCGAAAGGGCCTTGAAGTAGGCAGCAGCCGTTTTTCCCACCTCGTTGGTGTCGTAGAAGGTGTAGGCTCCATTGCCGATGGCGCCGATGGCTGGGATGGCTCGGAGGGCCACTCGACCAAGCATCTTGGTAGAAACTTTCAGACCGATTTTCTGGAGGATCTTTTCCAGAGCGCTGAGGGAAAGCTTTTGCACGATAATGCGACTGCCGGTGCGGACTGCCAGGTCGCGGAGGAGGGAGGCGGCGCTGTGGCGGAAGAGGCACCAGACCATGGCTTCGCGGCTGAGGAGGGCTACCTTGCCATAAGTAGCGGCAATGTCGGAGACCAGCTGGGCCTGTATACGCCAGACGGAGGCAATGTCGGGGATGGAGGTCAGGACTCCGGTAAAGCCAGCGGGGATAGAAAGTGTGGCACTGACGGCTGCTGCCTTGATGGCTGCCTGCTGGGTCAGTTTCTTCACTTTTTCGCCGGGGTCGGCTGTTTCGACATAGAGGGATTCGGGAATCTCGGTAATCAGTTCGAAAAGAAGCTTGGAAAATTTATCCTTAAGCATGTCGGCGGTCTTGTCGTTTATTTCCATAGAGTCCTCTTGAATCCTTCTGGTGCAAAAAAATGTGAGTGCCCTTGAAATATACAATAGAATTTGAGGATCGTTCATGAAATGCGCAAACATCAGTGTCTTATTTTGCGGAGGTTTTCGTTTCGTTCTACGATTATCGGAATTCTGGAAAGTAATCTAATGGCGGTTTGACAGCGAAGTGGAAAGATTGCTCGTGAAGTGATGATTCTCACGTTTGTGAGAGTTCCCTTTAAGAATTTTCGTTTTGTACGATATATCTAAAAGAATGATTGATAGGACCCTTGTAGACATGATGCAACCTATAAACTGACTTTCAAAAAGGAAGATGGTTCACCCGACAATGCCATGGCAGAAAAGGTTTTTGACTGGTGCCGGAGCGAATACGACTGGTTCCTAGAGTGGGGCGATGCTCCTTTTGGCAGATCTTGATATTGAGAAAAGCTTTAGTAATTGTCCCGATGTTAAGGGGATGAAATTCCTTGGGATTATATTCGGGGCCTTAGAAAAGCCGATTTTCCTTGAAGAATGGGAGAAAGGTGCGAAGCCTGCTGCCAAGAAACCTGCAGAAAAGAAGGTGACAGCGAAAAAAGGTAACAGCAAAGAAATCGACTGCTGCGAAACCAAAAACCGCAAAAAAGAAATAATGGCTTAAACTGAAAAATCTCCGCCTCACTGGGGCGGAGATTTTTTTTGAATGTCTCGTTTTCGGATCTATTTATTGATGGACTAGAACAATACCTTGGCCAGGCCTCCGGCTAATCCAGGAAGTGTATAGCGCAGAGTCTTATCGCCCAGCCAGTATTCCAGGGCTTCATCAATCCACTGTCGTTCGCTGGTAATCTTGCGGATCACGATGTCGGTACCTTTATCGGTATCATCAAAGTAATAGTAACCGCGGAACTTGATTGGGAAGATTTCTCCATGGAGCAACACGGAAACGTCTGCAGTTCCTTTGTCTGAATCTATAGACACGGACTGGACATCACCGAACTTCTTGACTAGTTCGTGATTCTTGACGAAGGCTACCACAGCTTTGTCGCGGAGATTACTGAGCAGAGACATTGTTGTGAAGAGTGAATAGTGAACAGTGAATAGTTGTGAGCGATGAGTAATGAGCTGTGAGCTAAAGTTAGGCGCCTTTGTCGCGATTATCTAGCTGAAAGGAGCCGAAGGCTCCGTCCTCATACCTTGCGCCTCACACCTTTTCGATTAGCGGGGGAGGGTCAGAATTTCGATGCCGTCCTTGGTCTTGACCACGGTGTGTTCCCACTGGGCGCTGAGGGTGCCATCGCGGGTCACTGCTGTCCAACCGTCAGACAGAGTCTTGGTGCCGGGCTTGCCTGCGTTTAGCATGGGCTCGACGGTGAACACGTTGCCGGGTTCAATGAAACTGGTCAGTTCGTTGTTGCGGAAGTGGAACACCAGGGGCTCTTCGTGGAAACCACGGCCGATACCATGACCGCAGTAGTCTTGAACCACGCTGAAACCGTGTTCGTCGGCAATGTCATTGATGGCGTAACCGATGTCGTTCCAGCGGGCACCCTGTTCGCCTGCAACGCGGATGCCTTCTTCCATGGCGAACTTGGCGGTGTCCACCAGTTCCTGTGCTAGCTTGCTGACCTTGCCTACGGTAAACATGGCGGAAGTGTCGCCGTGATAACCTTGGAGGATGGTGGTGATGTCGATGTTTACGATGTCGCCTTCCTTAAGGATGGTCTTGGCGTCGGGGATGCCGTGGCAGATAACTTCATTGATACTGATGCAGGCATAGCGGGGGTAACCGTGGTAACCCTTACAGGCGGAAATGCCCTTGTGCTGACGGGTGTAATCACCGATGAATTCATCGATTTCCAGGGTGCAGACACCGGGCTTGCACATTTCGCCTGCGCGAATCAGGGTTTCAGCTGCCAGAGCGCCTGCGTCGCGGATCAGTTCAATTTCTCTTGCGTTCTTTACTTTAATCTTAGCCATTTTGAGGTGTGAGCTCGCGCTTCGCGCTTTGAGGTATGAGGTCGCTCGCGTTGCTCGCTTTGAGGTGAGATTTTAAGGAACTATGTGGTAGAGTTTTTGGATATACCTCAGAGGCTCCTTTAGGAGCCGACCTCATACCTCATAGCCCAAGACCTATTTTTTCCAAACATACCGGTCCAGCAGGTAGGCTAGGAGCATCTGCTGATCCTGGGTTCCGTTAGCCAGTTCCTTGGCCAGGGGGATGAAGTGGCTGATGCGTTCCTTGGCCTTCTGTCCACCGAAGTGCTTGCTAACCTCTTGCAGTTGCTTGAGGGTGCGTTCGCCAACCTTCTTGGCGATGGCTTCGTTGGTCAGAGGTTCCTGCTTGATGAAATTGATACCGAAGTCTGCTGCAGTCTTCTTGATTTCAATTTCTTCCACCGGGGTAATCAGGGAAATGCAGACTCCGCTACGGCCTGCACGGGCGGTACGTCCACTACGGTGTACGTAAACTTCATGATCGTCCGGGTGGTCGTAAACGATAACGTGGGTGACGTGGTCCACGTCAATACCGCGGGCGGCAACGTCTGTACAAATCAAGATGCGCAATTTCTTTTCGCGGAAGGCGTTTAGGGTCTTTTCGCGGAGAGACTGGCTAACGTCGCCAGACAATGCGCCAACGTTAAAACCGTAACCGGAAAGAACCTGTTCCAGATAGCTGACGTCGCATTTCTTGTTGCAGAAAATCATGCAACTTTCGGGGTTCTCATATTCCAGAACCTTGATGGTCATGGAATCCTTATCCATTACGTCGCAGGAATACCAGCGGTGTTCAAGATTGTTTGCGATAACCTTGTCATAAGACAGAGAAAGGAACTCTGCGGAGGGTCGCTGGAATTCGCGGGCCAGGCTCTTGACGGTCTGGGGAATGGTGGCACTGAACATGGTACAGGCCAACTGCTTGGGAAGATACTTGCGGATCTTCTGCATGTCGGGGTAGAAACCCATGGAAAGCATTTCGTCGGCTTCGTCCAGAACCAAGTCGCGGATGTCCAAAAAGTCTACGTTACCGCGCTGCACATGGTCCATCAGACGGCCCGGTGTGGCTACGATAATATGCACGCCTTCCTTAAGAGCCTTCAGCTGGGGTTCGTAAGAAACGCCACCGAAGATGGCCACAGACTTGATGCCTGTCCCTGCAGAAAGTTTCTGAACTTCGTCCTGCACCTGAATTGCCAATTCGCGGGTGGGCACCAGAATCAATGCCTGGGGAAACAGGTGGTCACGAACGATGACCTGCAAAAGGGGCAGCACGTATGCGCCGGTCTTGCCGGAACCTGTCTTGGACTGCACCAGCATATCGCGGGCGGCCAGCATATAGGGCATGGTCTTACGCTGGACGGGCATCAGGTCGGTCCAGCCGTGGCTTGCGAGAATGGCCTTCTGTTCGGCCGGCAGCATGTCAAAAGTATAGTCGGGGAGCTTGTGCTCGGGCTCAATAATATTAATCGGAGTCAAAAACGGATTGACTTTTGTTTCCTTGGAAACGTTTTCTTCTTTTACTTCTTCGCTCATAATGAGCGCAAAGTTAGAAAATTTTGTTCCAGTGGTATTCAATACCGAAGCTGATGAACCAGTCTACAGTGGATGCGCCAACTGTTGTGGGCTCCGCCGCAGCCTCGGGAGAGGGGTCTGTGTAGACATCGCGTCCGCGGCTAGAAATTCCTGTACGGACACTAAATCCATAATGGTCGAGGAATACGAATTGCCCACCAAAACCTAGTAGGGCTCCCTTATAGGCGTCTTCAAACTTGACTCGGGATTCGTAAGATCTAGAAGGCTTGCTGACCGTATTCTTGACCGCGATATCTTCGGAGTAGAAACTGTATTGGAAACCCAGGAAGGCAAAACTGTGAATGTCGAGCCATTTGAAAGGATCGAAGGATTTAGAAAACATGACGTTTAGACCGACTTCGTGTTGCGTAAAGTCCCAGTGGTCCAACTCGTTATATATGGTATCCCTATCATCTGTTTTTGCGGCGTGTTTGGAATAACGATAGAATATTTCGCCGCCGATAAAGCCGTACCAAGTTCCGCCTGCGTACAAAGTAAATAATGGTGTGGAGTCGTCAATGAAATTCCACAGAGAAACGGAATCCTTGGTGGTGCGGTAATTGTGAATGCGACTTCTTGTGTGGCTGTTGTACCAGCTGTCCGGAGTAAAGGGAATTTGGGCCTGGGCGTAACCGGCTGAAATACCGGCCCATGCTCTGAAATCGGGAACTTCCTTGTAGAAGTCATCGGGTTCGGTTAGCTTCTTGGCCCGTTCTTCCTTGCTGAGCCTGCGGGTTGTATTGCGGTCGAAAAAGGTGCCTGCAATGTCGTCGCCAAGGGCGATCTTGTCGGCTTTCTTTGGTACTGTTCCCGCAGATCTTGGTTCAGAAGAGGTCTCGTCAAAAATGGCAATCAGGAGCTCGCTACCCTTGTCCGAAATGAACATGACGATCTTGTCTTCGACAGACTGAATCTTTGCACTCATGGAAGGGTGTCGTGCCTTGAGGTGGCCCGACGTTAGACCCGGCTCGATGTTGGCGCTGAGCCAGCTTCCGTAACGGACCGCGATAGAGTCTCGTTCCCATTCGCCTAGGGTACGGCATTTGGGTTCGCCGATGCCCATGTTGGTTCTGCGGAGGGAAAGGCAGAACTCCTTGGGGTCGATGGGAAGTTCCTTATCGATGTTCCAGATAAGAATGTCTGCATTCTGCCAGAGGGTCCACCTGGAATCGAAGTAGACGTTGCCTGCATTGGCGATGGTTATGAAGACGAATAACAGCAAACCGATTAAAGAACGGAAGGACTTCATTTATTCACTCCCGTATAAAGGTTGCTGCGAATCTGTCGCACGGAGGCTCGAACAAGAAGCTCCAGGTCCTGCAAACTGAACTTGACAATGGGGTGCTGAATTTCATCGACGGCGCTAAACAGCGGACGTTGCTTCAGATTGTCCCATAAAGTGTAGGATACGATGGCGCTGATATTCTGGACTACGGATTTTTCCTGACTTTCATTGTGGATCAGGGCGTAATCAAAGTAGTCTTCCCGCTTCAGGTCGGTTCCGACGATAACTTCATGAATCAGTAAAATCTCGGGCGGCACTTTGCCTGCGCTGTCCTTGACGACGACTCCCTGTTCAGGAAGTTTGCCCTTCATGAAAATGCGGTCGTCCAGTTTCTGACTTTCTTCGGGGAAGCCGGCGAGGACTTTTTCCGAAAGGACATTCAGCTTGCTATATCCGCCGCGAAGTTCGTCCAGCATAATCTGGGCGCAGAATTCCGTTGACTTGATCTGGGTGCTGTCTCCAAAGTCAAGTCGCTTGGCAAACCAGCTGGTGCGTGTCAGGACAAATGCGTCCTGTACGCCGGCAACGGCCAGTTCCCCGTAGGGGGCCTTATGGTATGCGGGATGAGACTTGGTCCAATGATAACTTTGGCTGCACCCTACAAGAGTGCAAACCAGAATAGCTATCATCAGAACAAGAACATTTCTCATAGCGATATTAGCGTAAAGCGTAAAGGTTAAAGTGTAAAGAAAATCTTTCTCCTTTAACCTTCATTCTTTAACCTTTATCCTAAACAGCGCCCCACTGTTCACGGTAGGCGTAAACCTTTTCCAGGATGCCTTCCGGAGCGTTGATGGCCTTGCGGTTTTCTTCCTTTTCCAGGAAGGCGATGATGTCGTTGATGTTCACGATGGAGTGAGCTTCAATTCCGTATTCTTCCTGAACGGTCTGCAGGGCAGACTTGCCGTTGTCCAACTTTTCCTTGCGGTCCACGGAAATCAGAAGACCGATCACATTTGCGTTTTCGATGTTCTTGAGGATCTGGAGGGTTTCGTTCACGGAAGTACCAGCGGTAATCACATCTTCGATAATGACTACGTTGGTCTTTTCAGCATACTTGTAGCCTACCAAGGAGCCGCCTTCACCGTGGTCCTTCACTTCCTTACGATTGTAGGTGAAGGTCAGGTTCTTGGCGTACACGTCGGAAAGCTTCATGGCGGTAGCTGCGCACAGGGGGATGCCCTTGTAGGCGGGACCATAGAGGTTGGTTGCCTTGCCGTCAAAATGTTCGACGAAAGCGGCGGCGTAGAATTCTGCCAGCTTGGAAAGGGATGCGCCGGTACGGAATTCTCCGGTGTTGATGAAATACGGGGTGTTACGGCCGCTCTTGGTTACGAAGTCGCCGAACTTGAGGGCGCCGGATTCTACCAGAAAATGGACGAATGCATCAGTCTTTGTCATTTTAAAACTCGCTGTTTTTTATGGATATACAAAATTTGGGTTCTATGCGTTTGCCCCGGTCAGCATGGCGGCGATATTTGCAAAGACGCCAGTCTGTTCGGTCAGGATTTCTGCGGCAATCAGGATGGCTACCACCAGCACGCAGACTCCGATATAAACGTAGAAGGATTTCTTGAAACCCTTAATCTTAAGCTTGAAGATCAACCAGACTACAACGCTCAGCACGGCGCTGAAAACCCATGCGGCCATGGCGCCCAGGCTTACGCCGGGAATCATGTTGATGACATAGGTGAGGGCGATGCCCGGTGCGAAGTAGAAGAGGATGCACAGGACGCACAACAGGGCGAAACCCACATAGTGGGAAAATCCGCGTTCCCTCTGGACGATGACCTGAGGTTGTGTCATGGAGGGGTCGTAAGTCGGTTCTGCAACAGGTTCGGCAACCGGTTCCACGGGAGCAGTTGCGGCCTGGATTTCGGCTTCCTGATTTTCAACTTCCTGATTGTTCTGTTCTTCGGACATAATTCCTCCTTAGAGAATAAAGGTACGGCCGTTATAAACGAATACGCGATGTTCCAGCCAGAGCTTCAGGGCCTGGGACAGGGTGCGCTTTTCGATATCCTTACCCAGTTCCACCAGTTCATTGATGCTGGCGGTTTCGGGCACGCGCTGGATGTCCTGGGCGATAATGGGGCCCTGGTCCAGGTCTTCGGTTGCGAAGTGGGCGGTGGCACCGATAATCTTCACACCCTTGTTCCATGCCTGATGGTAGGGCTTGGCACCCTTGAATGCGGGCAGGAAGCCGTGGTGGATGTTGATGATGCGGTACTTGAATTCTTCGGTAAAGGCGGCAGAAAGAATCTGCATGTAGCGGGCGAGCACCACGGTGTCGGTCTTGGTTTCTTCGATAATTTCGCGGAAACGGTTTTCCGGAATGTTCTTGTCGGGATTAGACGGAACATAGTAGAAAGGCACGCCGAAGGAGCCGCCTACAGCTGCCAAGTCAGTGTGGTTGCCTACGATACAGCTGAATTCGCAGGGGAGATCACCGTCGCGGTGCTTCAGGAGCAGGTCGTAAAGGCAGTGGTCTGTCTTGGAAACGAAAATAGCGACGCGTTCCACCTTGGTGGTGTCGAAAAGTTTCCAGTTCAGCTGGAGGTGACCTTCCAAGGTTTCCAGATGCTTGCGGACTTCTTCGATATTTTCTGAATCTGCTTCGAAAACTGCACGGAGGAAGAACGTTTCGATGTCCTTGGCGGTATGCTGCTGGAGATCGATGATGTTTGCACCGGCCTTGGCAAGAACTTGCGTGGTGCCGGCAATAAGGCCCTTTTGGTCAGGGCAATGAATTTGCAAAATGTAACGTGTGATAGCCATGGATAAAAAGTTAAAAAATCCCTGTTGACTTTATTGTTTTGTTTACAAAAAACAGGCCCTTTTAGGCCGTTGTTTATTTTGGGTCCTTGTTGATTTTAGTTTATAAAAAGATGGTTTGAAAGTGTACCGAAAAATGCTATAATTATATCACAAATCTCTTTTGGAAAAGAAGGAACAATGAATTTCAATCGCATGATCAAGAGCGCTGTCTTTATGGCATTTGGCATGGCTGCAGTCTGCTCTTTTGCAATTCCTCCCAAGACTTGGGACGCTATTTACAACGCAGAAAACGAAGGTGATTACACTTCTGCAAAAATCGAAGGCGATATCCGCTTTGGCAAGTACACCCATTACAAGGCTGTGCAGCCGGTGTCCTTCAAGGTTGAAGAAGGTCCGTTCGCATTCTCTGTAGCCGGTAATCTGACTGTCGTTGCAGATAAAATTGAAAAAGAAAATTTCTATGAAGTCTGCGGCGAAACCAAGGAAGCCTGGATTTCCTATTTCAACAAGCCTCGTACTTTTGTAACTGGCAAAGGTAAGGAAAAGTCTGAAGTAGAACAGATTATCAATATTGCCGGTGTGGATCTGGCTTGCGGTAATGAGCTGTTTGCTGTGTCCGATCTTCGCATCAAGTTTACCAACGAAGCTGCCCAGGAAGCCTGGAAGAAGGAACTGGAAGGCCGCGAAAAGTACCGCCGCGAAAAGGTGGCTGAATTCCGCCTGGCCGAACAGGAAAAGCGTGCTTCCCTCCGCGAAGTTTCTGGTATGTTTACCGACCCCCGCGATGGTCAGGTTTATCGTACCATTAAGGTGGAAGGCCGTGAATGGTTTGCCCAGAACGTGAACTTCAACGTAGATGGTCATTCCTGGTGCTACGAAGATAAGGAATCCTACTGCATGCGTGGTGGCCGCCTCTACGATCTGGAAGGCGCTCGTAAGGCTTGCCCCGAGGGCTGGCATCTGCCCCGTGACCGCGAATGGCAGGACATGATTACTGGCCTTACCCACTGCTATGATGGTGTTGACAAGTGCGAAGCTTTTGCCAAGAAGATGAAAGCTACCACTGGCTGGCAGGGCGGTGGCGGTACCGATGAATATGGCTTCTCCGTATTCTCTTCCGGTTACCGTAAGATGATTGGTAAGTCTACCGTTCGTTACGAAGACATGGGTGAATACGCCGGTTTCTGGTCAGCTCAGAATGGTCGTAACGAAACCATCTGGATTTGGGCTATGGGCCGCATGAGTGACCAGATGGTCCGTCAGCTGGTTCCCAGCAAGACCAACGCCTACTCTGTCCGCTGCATCAACGGAAACTAGTATTGAGTTTTGAACAACGAGCGATGAGCCGTTGTTGCGAATAAAAAAAGAACCGCGGTTTGATCGCGGTTCTTTTTTGTTGAAGGTGCCGCAGGTTTTGGCTGCGGCTTCTGTATTACATGGAGCGAATCGGGAAGAGGCCCAGGAGGTCCAGGACGTTTTCCAGGACGATCTGGGTGGACTGCACCAGGAACAGACGGGACTTTTCTTCGGCGCTGCCGAGAACTCGGTCTTCGTGGATGAACTTGTGGGCGGCTTCTGCGATTTCCAATGCATACTGGGCGAGAACGCTGGGTTCGTCAGCGGCGACAGCGCCGAGAATCTTGTCGGCCTTCTTGGAAAGAAGGTTGATCAAGCTATAGGCGGCATCGTCTGCCAGCTGGTCGTAGTTCACGTCGGAAACGGGAACGGTGTAGCCGGCCTTGCGCATGATGCTGCAGAGACGGACGTGTGCGTTCTGGACATAAGGACCAGTGTCGCCTTCAAAGCTCATGACGGCATCCCAATCAAAACGGACGTCCTTCACGCGGCTGTTCTTCAGGTCGTTGAAGGTCAGTGCGGAAATACCGATCTGGCGGGCAATCAGTTCCTTGTTTTCCAGTTCCGGATTCTTGGCGTCGATGAATTCAAGAATCTTCTTCTGTGCGGCTTCAATGACGTCACGCAAAAGGCTTGCGGTACCTGTACGAGTCTTACCCTTTTCCCACTTGCCGTCCACCAGCTGGAGGATCACGCCAAAGGGAATGTGGTACATATTGGTGTACCATTCGCGGCCCATCTTCTTAAGAACATGGAATACCTGCTTGAAGTGCAGGGCCTGGCCCAGGTCGACCACATAGAGGCACTTGTCGAAGTTGTATTCCTTCATGCGGTAGTCGGCTGCGGCCAAGTCGCGGGTTGCGTACAAGGTAGAACCGTCGCTCTTGCGGATCAGGCAGGGATTCAGGTCGAATTCGTCCAGCATCACCACGTCCAGATCCTGGCTCTTGATCATCAGGTTCTTTTCGCGGAGTTCGTCGAGGATCGCGGGAATCTTGTCTTCGAAGAAGGATTCGCCAGTGTAATGGTCAAAGCCGACGCCCATCATGTCGTAGATGCGCATCAGTTCCTTCAGGGTTGCGGCCTTAAAGGCAGACCACAGGGTGCGGTAGAATTCATCGCCCTGTTCCAGCTTGGTAAATGCGGCGCGTGCTTCGTCTTCGAGACCCGGCTCTTCCTTGCATGCCTTGGAGAAGGCTGCATAAAGGATGTTCAATTCCTTGACTGTCAGGGAATCCAGGGTGGCCTGGTCGGTGGGACGATTTTCGCGGAGGTACATCACGATCAGCTTGCCGAATGCGGTACCCCAGTCGCCCAGGTGGTTGATTCGTTCGACCTTGTAACCGGCGGCCTTGTAAATACGGCTCAGGGAGTTACCGATCATGGTGGAACGGAGGTGGTGGAAAGCCAGTTCCTTACCGATGTTGGGGGAGCTGAAGTCAATGCACACGACCTTGCCGTTGGATTCCTGGTGGCCGTAGGCGAGACCCTTTTCGGCGATAGCTTCGAGAGTGGACTTTGCCAGGAAGTTGCGGTCGATAAAGAAGTTCAGGTAACCGTTCACGGCTTCCACCTTGGAAAGGCCGGCGGGCAGCTTTACCTGACCAGCCAATTCTTCGGCGATAATCTTCGGAGCCTTGCGCATGGTCTTTGCCAGCGAGAAACAGGGAAGGGTGAAGTTGCCGTGGGTGGTATCAGGCGGCACAGAGATAAGCTTCAGGGCGGCGTCGGCTTCGAATGCGCCGGTGGCTGCCAGGGCGTTTGCAATTTCTTGCTCAAACGAGTTCATTGTCGTCTCCAGACTTCTTGGTGGCTTCGCGAACGAAGTCGGCTTCATTCAGTTCTTCAATCTTGCCGTCGGCATACAGACGGTCCAAAGAAATTTCGGCGCGCTTTTCTTCTTCGAACAGGTGTACCATCAGGTCCAGGCCTGCGTCGAATACGGCCCAACGAACACCTTCCTTGTATTCCACACCAAGGGATGAAAGCTTGTTGGCCTTGAATTCCTTGTGGAGTTCATTGAGGATAGCCTGCATCTGGGCTTCGCTTTCGCAAGTAGCAACCAGGAAAAAGTCGGTTACGTCCTTGATGCCGCGAAGGTCGATAAGTTGCACGTTCTGGGCGCGCAGTTCAAAAAGAATGCTTGCTCCCAGCTGGATGGATTCCGGCAGGTCATTTCTTGTTGTCATTTTGTATTTCCCTCTTCGGGTTCGATGATTTGTTTAAAGTCTTTTCCGATATATACCGCTGCGTCTACCACGGCTCGCTTACTTGCCACAACCAGCACGTTGTCGGTCTTGAGCGCCCTGGCCAATGCCTGCGCGCCTTCCCATTCCGGATTTCGCAGCACGATGATCGTCTCGTCGTAATTCTGCAACCGGTCATTGCGGGAACTGACCACGTCAAAACCATTCTGTCTCAGGTAATTTCTCATGGAGGCAGCAGCACCCTGCATACCACAGCTGTTCAGGACTTCTACGTCGCCCTTGTAAGAGCGGACTTCCTGAACTTTCGGGGCTTCAACTTCTTCCTTGCACCCGAAAATTGCCAAACACGCAATGAGACAAAAAGGTATTCTTGCCAGTGATAATCGCATCAGTGACAAAAAATAGAATTTCTCCAGGGGGAGCAGGGACCGTCGTAGTATCTGTGAGGCCCATAAGCCTTAACTGCATCGTTTTCGTTTACCAGCATCAGGCGGACGCGGGTATTTTCGCTGGGTTTATACTCCAGGGCCACGTCGGGAAGGATGAAATCCACCTTTCCCTGACGCAAATCTTCCTTGGCGATGGGCATCCCGAAACGCAAATTGCTGTATAGCGGCATCCAAAGGCCAAGGTCGGCGTAAAGGTGCAGATCCGGGGTGAATTCGTATGCCAGGTGGGCCATGTAGGTCTGCTGGGCGAAACTGCCGAAGCTGCCGCCCACGAAGCTGACGGAGTAGCTGTAGCCCACAGACAGGGCCGGATCCAGCGAGGAATGGCGGAGCAGACGGTCACGGTCGAAACGTTCCCGATTCCAGGGGATGCCGCTTCGTGAGGCCTCCACGGGCAATTCTTCCACATAGACGGTGTCCACGATGGTATC
Organism: Fibrobacter sp. UWH5; assembly: GCF_900142505.1. Classification (NCBI taxonomy): domain Bacteria; kingdom Pseudomonadati; phylum Fibrobacterota; class Fibrobacteria; order Fibrobacterales; family Fibrobacteraceae; genus Fibrobacter; species Fibrobacter sp. UWH5. Next base: position 154,113 of record NZ_FRBB01000001.1, read on the forward strand.
CCTGGAAACCTCCACCGGCGAACTTGCTGCGGACGATAAGGCGAGCTGGCTCGCGACAATGGCGGTTAGGATACCCACATCCAGAATATAGAAAAGCTTGGAGGGGAGGCTTGGCTTTTATATAAGCAGAAAAGCACCCGCCAAGGCGAGTGCTCACAGCCATATGGTAAAAAGAAAGAAATTACTTCTGGACGATTTCGTTCTTTTCGTTCACGTGAACCACGGTGGGAGTCCAGCTCTTTGCTTCTTCAGGGCTCATGGTGGCGTAGGCGACGATAATCACCAGGTCGCCTGGCTGAACCAGTCGGGCGGCGGCGCCGTTCAGGCAAATCACGCCAGACTTGGCGGGGCCTTCAATGACATAAGTATCCAGACGGGAACCGTTGTTCACGTCAAGAACGCCGACTTTTTCGAAAGGGAGGATTCCTGCAGCATCCATCAAGTCGCGGGCAATAGTGATGGAACCTTCGTAATTGAGGTTGGCATCGGTAACTGTTGCGCGATGAATTTTGCTTTTGAGTAATTCTAGCTGCATTTTAAGCGCTTAGAACTTTACGCCGAAGAAACCTACAACACCCTGATCCGGAGTGGGGAGGATTCCATAGCTGAAACGGTTTGCGTCGGGATTGTTTTCCCATTGAGTGCTGAAGAATGCGTCTGCGAAAGACCAGATGTGTGCGCCGGCGACAGCCAGCAAGCCATACCACCAGTCAGAAGCGCCATCAGCTGCAAGATAAACGGTAACACCAATGCCAACTACTTCGAGAGCGTCCATCCAGATGGCCTTCATGGACTGATCGGTCTTCCACTGGTACAGGGACGGGAGCAGGAGGGAGAGGTAAGCATACTGCTGATCGCCAGAGTGATTGCGGTAGGAACGGTCGATATCTGCATCTTCCATGCCACCAGTACGCTGGTTCAGCCATTCTTCTTCGGAAACGCCCAGCTTTTCCCACGGCTTCTGGAGGTATTCAGAGGGGCGAACGCCAGTTTCAACCAGGTGGGTCAGCTTATCGCGAGACAGGCCTTCTTTCTTAGCCTGCTGGAATTCCCACTGGGTGAGACCAATTTCTTCGTAATTAAAACCAGCCCATTCATCGCTGGATGCGGTTGCTTCACCGACTTCTTCGGTGTCATCGGAGCCATAAGAGTAGGATTCTTCGTCGTCGGACTGTGCAAAAACAAGTCCTCCGCAGAGAAGCAGCATACTTGCAATTTTACACAATTTTGACATTTTCCAATCCTTTCTTAGCCCATTCACTCGAATTTAATGCCGGGGGAGGGAATCGAACCCTCACACTCTCGCGAGTACCGGATTTTGAGTCCGGCGCGTCTACCAATTTCACCACCCCGGCTAGGGGTACAACAAATATAGAACACTTTTCTTTTTTTGGGAGGCAGAAAAGCTAAAAAACCGCGATTTTATGTAAAATTATTTTCTCAAAAGGGGCTGGTACTCGATTTTTTGCTTTACCAGTTTGTCTGCGGCGAAGTCAATGGCCGCTTCCTTTGTCGCAAAGTGACCTGTATGCACCAGGTACAGGATCTTTTCGCCGCGGGGCTGCTCCACGATAGTGCAGGCAATTTTCTGCTTTTTCAGGTTGTTCACCATCAAGTCCGCATAGGCCTTTACGCTGTAGGCGCCCAACTGGAGGATCCAGTATTCTTCGGAAGGCTTGTCGGCTGCCGGGGCTGCAGCGGGTGCTGGAGTTGCTGCGGGGGCTACAGCCGGAGCGCTTGCTTGAACTGCAGGTGCCGGCTGGGCGGCAACAGGTGCTGCGGGCTTGGTTGCTTCCACTGCGGGTTTAGGAGCTTCTGCAGGCTTCGGACTTTCTGCCGCGGGTTTTACTTCTGCAGTCTGAGTTGCCGGAGCGGGTTGCGCCGCAGGCTGGGTGGTCGGCTGTGCAGGAGCCGCAGCTTGTACAGGGGCGGTGGCTTGCGTCGGGGCAGGTGCTGCAGCCTGTGCTGGAACGGCAGGTGCTGTTGTGGCGGGTTGTGCCTGTGCGGGAGCTTCGGCGGCTTCAGTCTTTGCCTTCTGCATGGCGGCCAGGGAATCAGGATTCTTCAGCAGTTCGCAACGTTCCTTCAAGTCTTCGTTGCTGCTCTTTGCCTTTACTGCGGTACAAACCTTCTGGAGTACCACGTTGTGGTGGGGCTTGGATGTCTCGATGGCGTGGATCAGGTCCTGGGCGGCCAACTCGTACTTGCCCAGGTAAAGGCGGAACTGGGCGCTGGTCATCATCAGGTCCGCGTACAGGGATTCCTGGGGGCTAACCTTCTGGACCAGACTATCAAGGCGCTTGCCTGCCTTCTTGAAAGAGGCTGCATCGCCGGTTTGAGAAAGGGCGAGGATGTTCCACAAAAGGCATTCTGCCTGCTTTTCCTTGGGCTGCATGGGGCATGCCTTTTCGTAGGCGCTTGCCGCTTCTTTCCAGTTGCCGGAAACATAGGACTTCTGTGCGTTTGCCAGGGCTGTTGCTGCGTCCTGTGCGCTAACGCTAATTGCGGATAAAAGAATTGCTGCTAGGGTTAAATGCTTGCTAATGTAATTCATCCTGATGCCTTTTTTAGTCCAATAAAATCTTAATCGTCCAACAAGGTGCCGCGAAGGGTCCAGCCCTTCATGTCGTCAATTTTCACCTTCACGTAGTCGCCGGGCTTCACGATGCGGGTGGGCTTGAAGATGACCTTCTTGAAGTTGTCGGTCTTGCCCATCAGTTCATTTTCGTCACGGCTGGAGCTTCCCTCCACAAGGAGGGTTTCGGTGCGGCCGATCATGAGCTGGTTACGCTTGGCGGTAATCTCGTTCTGCAAGGCTACCAGGCGGGTGTGACGTGCCAATTTTTCTTCGGCGGTCAGAGTTTCCGTTTCCTTGTAGGATTCAGTTCCCTTGCGGGGGCTGTAGATAAACATGTAGGCGCTGTCAAACTGGCAGGCCTCAAAGGCCTTCATGGTGTCTTCGAAGTCTTCGTCGGTTTCGCCAACGAAACCGCAAATCACGTCGGTAGAAATGCCGTACAGCGGGTCCTTGCTGCGAAGCTGCTCAATAACGCTCATGTACTGTTCCATGTTGTGCTGGCGACGCATCTTCTTCAGCATGGCGTCGCTACCACTCTGGATAGGAATGTGGGCGTAGTGGCAAACCTTGGGATTGTTCAGCAGTACGTCGATTAGTTCGTTGGTGTAGTGCCTCGGATGGGGGCTGGTAAAGCGGATTCGCTGAATGCCGCCAATCTCGGACACGCGGGTGAGCAGGTCTGCAAAATTGTGGTCGCCATTCTTGTAGGCGTTTACCGTCTGGCCCAGAAGCATGACTTCCGTAATGCCCTTGTCTGCGGCCTTCTGAACTTCCGCCAGAACGTCGTCCATGTCGCGGTACTTTTCGGGGCCGCGGAGGTAGGGCACAATGCAGTAGCTGCAGCGCTTGTTGCATCCACGCTGGATGGTAACGAAGGTACTGAAGTCGTGCTTTACCTTGGCGTAATCGCCGATGTAGTTCTGGGTGATGTCTTCGTCCAGGAACATGCGGTGATGGGTCTTGTGCAGCGGGCTATCGGGACCTGCCAGCAATAGCTCGGGAATATTCTTGTATTGGTCCGGACCTACGACGTAGTTTACCACCTTCAGTCGCTTGAGAATTTCCGGGCCGCGGTTCTTGGCCATGCAGCCGCAAACCACCACCTTCAAGTCTGGGTTGGCTTTCTTCAGCTTGCGGTACTTGCTGATGTTGGCGAATGCGGTGTCTTCTGCCTTTTCGCGTACGGAGCAGGTGTTGACGATGATGAAATCGGCTTCGGTAATGTCGCCGGTTTCCATACAGCCTTCCATGTCCAGCTTCTGGGCTATGAGGGCCGAGTCATATTCGTTCATCTGGCAGCCGTAAGTGGCCAAGTAATATTTCTTCATGAGGATTGCAGTCTGCTTATGGTTTTAACGGCGGGTAAGATAGAAAAATTCAGTGTGTGGGCTGCTGCGCGGGGTGCTTGCGAGGGACTTTTCTGCGGAGGATGAGGTGTTTTCCCGAAAAATGGGCTCCATTGGGAGGGAAAGTGGTGATTTGGAGTCCATGATTTTGAATAAATTAGTTGAAAATGGGGCGGTTGAGTAAACTGTAGGCCGGACATTGGACTCCAATATGACCAATATTGTTTATTTGGAGTCTATATAAATACCCATAACACAAAATCTACTATAGACAAAGTAATTTTATGGGCTCCATTTGCCTACTAACTGACTATTTGGAGTCCAAAAATCATCGAAAACTCATTTTGCAACCGTGAAAAAGCTGTTTTTACGAGGCGATTTTTGTAAATTCGTTTTGTGCGTGAGTGCGCACTATTTTGTATATGGCCCATAACCAAAGGTATTTATGAAGACTTTGGAACTTTTACCGCCAGATACAATTCTGGCGTCAGTCCAGAAACGTGCAGAAGAACTGCTCATTATTATAGAGGAAAAGATGCGCTCTTTAAGTAAGGCGCCAGCGGGGCGAATCAAACTGATTCGTCGTGGCGGGAACATTCACTGCTATCATGTGACAAGTTCAGCAAAACCTGCCGGTAAGTACATTCCCGTTTCGGAGCAAAAATTCATCAAGGCGCTTATTCAGAAGGAATACGATCAGACGGTTTTAGCGGAACTGCAATACCAGCTAAAACTGATAGATAATTTCATAAAGAAGTATAATCCTTCTATGGTGCGGGAATTATTCGGATCCCGCGGAGAATTGCGTCGCGGTTATATCTCTCCGGTAACGCTATCCGATGAGGATTATGCGGCCCGCTGGCTTGCCCAATCATACAAGTGCAAATCATTTCGTGAAGGGGAGCCTGAATTTCTCACCAGCCGCGGGGAACGTGTCCGCTCCAAGTCTGAGATGATTATTGCAGACATCCTGGCGAAAAACAACATTCCTTACAAGTACGAGCTCCCTCAGCAAATGAAGGCCGCGGGCGGCAAGCTGATTCCGGTCTATCCCGATTTCACCTGCGTGAATCTCCGGACTCGTCAGGAGTTTTTGTGGGAGCATTTAGGACGTATGGATGATTCGGACTACTCGATGAAAACGGTGATGAAATTGCGCACCTACAGCAAGAACGATTTTATTCCTGGCAAGAATCTGATTCTGACCATGGAATGCGATGGCATCCCGCTGGATCGTAAGGAAGTGGAAGCCCTTGTAAAAACCTTTTTGCGGTAGACCGCGGCTCTCGTCGTCCGAGCTTTCTTATATTATGGACATGGCCCGTTTCTTCTACAAATGCTTAGGTCGTTTTGCCCTTATGACTGCAGCCGCCCTGTGGGCAGGTTGCGACAATGCTGAGAAGAGAGAATCTGTAAAGGAGGAGCCTGCAAGGGACATTTCTTCTAGCTCCTTGCTGAAAAAAGAAATCAAGGATTCCAAGTATCTTCCAAAACAAGAAAGTATTGTTGTCCAGGGAACTACTGTTCTCTACGGAACGATGCCTGTTGTTGGGGATTGTCTTTATGGTTGTCATACACCGATTGGCGAATCAAAAGCGAAAGGGCTAGTGAAGAAATTGACTGAACGGGATCTTAAATTTGAGGGATCTCTTTCTGGTGAGCATCTATCTAAAATTGTATGTCCACGAACACAAGGTCTTCGCCATATCTACAATAAGTTCTTAAAAAAGAAGCCTGGATTTGAAGGCCGCTTGGTGTTGCAGCTGACCATTGCTCCTGACGGCTCGATAACCAATGCTGTCGTAAAATCATCAACCACTGGTTATGACGATTTTGACGCAGAAATAAAGACGGCTGTAAGTCGTTGGAAATTTGAAAAATCCGACGGAATCACCTCTGTGACCGTTCCGTTTGAATTTTCGGAATCGTCGGATAAATAGGGCTGAGCGGCCTATTATACCAGCTTCAGCAAGTCCTTGATGTGCCTAATGGTATAGCGGGGCTCCAGGGGCAAAAGATTTTCGGGACGGCCGAAACCTTCCAGGCAAATAATGCTGTCGATGCCGGCGTTCTTGGCGGCCATTACATCGGGAGTGTCGTCCCCGATCATTATGGCTTTTTCCGGGGCGACGCCCAACTTCTCCAAAATCGCGTAAATGCCGCCGGGGCCGGGCTTGCGTTCCGGTGTGGTGTCTCCGCAGAGGTAAGTGACAATTTTGTCCGCGGCGTCCCCCTGCACGGAATCCCCGTTCCCAATTAATCCAAATTTTTCCAAAATCTTCTTTGCCGGTGCCACGGGCTTGTTGGTCAGCATGGCGGCGATTTTCTTACCTTCGCCGCGACTTTCGCTGCTACAAATCCAGTCTATAAATTCAAGCACACCTTCGTAGGGTTCCGTGTCGATGGTGCAGTGATCCCAGTAATAAGCGGAGTAAACTTTCAGCACTTCATCGATTTTAGCTTCGTCAAAACCTGCGCCTTCTAAAATCGCATTTACCGCTTCCTTGTCGCGAACGTCCAAATGTTCGGCGCTGCTCTTACCTGCAATGGGTTCGCCGGCGGTTTTGCCCGCACCGAACATAATGCCCGACGCTACAGACCTGCGAATCAAATTCCTGGATCCGTTGCCGATGCAACTTCTTACATTGTCCTTTGAAATTTCCTGAATGCCGAACTGCTTTAAGGCGAAATTCACCGCCGGAGCCAAATCCCCCAAGCTATTGAACATGGTGCCGTCCAAGTCGAAAATGAACAGTTCCTTGCGGGCCAATAATTCTTTCAGTTCTTCGCTGCTAGTCATTTCAAAAGCTCTTTGATTTTTTCTTTGACGATTTCGAGATTGTTGTTGGTAAGAATGGGTATCAAACTATTGATTTCTTCAATGGATTTGTCCCACCATTTCCATTCTAGCATCAGGTTGATGAGTTCGTCGTCAAAACGTTTGCGGATGGGTTTTGCTGGGTTCCCTGCGACAATGGTGTAGGGGTCTACGATTCCTGAAACAACACTGCAAGCTCCGATGATTGCGCCATCCCCAATTTGTGTTCCCGGGAGGATTGTCGCATTCTGACCAATCCAAACGTCGTTGCCGATGACTGTATTCCCCTTGAAGGGCATGTCCTCTGGCTTTGGCGGAGCCATATCCCACCCTTCAAGAGTGTAGAAGGGGAATGTGGACACGGAGTTCATTTGATGATTGGCGTCGTTCATGACAAACTCAACACCCGCTGCAATCTGGCAGAATTTTCCGATAATCAGCTTATCTTTGCTCCATGGGTAAAAATGGGTGACATGACTTTCGAATTCAGAATCAGCTATATAAGTAAAATCCCCAACGATGATGTTTGGATTTTTGATGGAGGGTTTTACGTAGATTTCTTTATCGTATCCGGCGATGGGATGAATATTGTTTGGATTCGGATTCATATCAGCTATCAAAAATAAAAAACTATTTTTGCATCCATCAAAAGCTGCTTGGTTTATGTCTAAATTCATAGATTATATAGCCTTCCAGTTCGGAAATCCCCGAGGTTTTGTGGGAAAGGCTTGCTGCCGTTTCATCCGTCAACAGGTGGATTTTGAGAATCACCAGGTCAAGAATATTGTAAAAGACAAAAGCTTTGTGGTTATTTACACCAAGACGTAAAAAGTTTGTATATTCATGCCATGAAGAAATTTTTTAATACCCGCGCAATTATCGGCGCATCCATTTTTGCTTCGGCCCTTGCGGCCCAGGCTTTTGCTATTGATCCCGTTGTCTTTACCCCGGCCGTTTACCCTATCGGTGAAGTGAACCAGGGCGACGTCAAGCATTTTGTCTTGAAGGGGGCTAATGTCTCCGGCAAGGAAATCAAACTAGAAAATGTAATGTGCCAGGGGAATGGCTGCTCCAATTTCAAGTTCCCGGCATCCATTGCCAATAAGGGACCGGTGGTTGTAGAATTCGACATGGACTTCTCTGAAATGGAAGGCCCTATTAGCCCCACCGTCGTGCTGGTGGGCACCGATGGCAAACCCTATACTGCCGCTATGGAAGGTACCGTTAAGGCTCCTTTCTTCTTTAGCGAAAAGATGTTTGACGCTGGTTACTATACCGCCGGCGAGAAGCGTGAATGGTCCTTCTACGTGTGGGAGACCGACAAGAAGGCTCGCCCGGATCTGACCCTTTCAGATGAAGCCGCCAAGGATTTCTCCATCAAGACCAAGAACGTAAAGGTTAAGGTGGACGAAAACGGCAAGGTCACCGAAGGCGGCAAGATTCCGGCCCTCAAGATTACCCTCTCCACTAAGGGGCTATCCCGTGAGGGCTGGGAACAAAAGCAGCAGAGTATCCGCAAATTTGTGGGCTTTAAGAGCAAAAAATACCCCAAGGCCACCCCCGAAGTGCTGGTTGTTGGCTTCTGGAAGTAAAAATTTGAACTTTTTTCGGCGTATTGCCTTGCAAATTTTCAAATATTAACTACCTTTGGTTCACTCTTAATTGAGACCTCGGGATGTAGCTCAGCCTGGTAGAGCGCTTGAATGGGGTTCAAGAGGTCGCTGATTCGAATTCAGTCATCCCGATAGAAAAACCACAACGAAAGTTGTGGTTTTTCTTTTTTTGTGCCTAGTGCGATTATGGGCGTTTAGAAAAGTTCTAATCAGCGTTCAAATGAAAAAGGCCTTGGCTTTTGCCAAGGTCTTCTATAAAGTTTGCGGGACTATTAAGCTTTATTAATATCTTCGTCTGTGAAGTTCAGACCATTTCCCGCAGCGCGTTCCCCAAAATCGGTAACTACGGTCGGGACGCCATTCTTTGAAATTTCATTCATTTCGATGGCTGCCGCTTCGTAGTCTGACTCGGTGGTCCATTCGGGTTGCCATACCACAACCTTGTTTCTGCCGGATTCCTTGCCCTGGTACAGAGCCTTATCGGCCAGCTGGATGCTACGGTCGGCTCCGAGACGGTGGTCAAACTGGGAGACGCCCAGGGTGATGGTAATGTTGATGGTGTAGTCGGCGTAATGGACTGTCATCATCTCGATTTGACGGCGGAAGCGTTCTGCAACGGCGGTTGCCCCTTCCAGATCTGTTTCGGGCAGGAGGGTCAGGAATTCTTCGCCACCATAGCGGGCAAAGACGTCGTACTTGCGTAATAGTCCGCGGATAGTCTGCGATACGGATTTTAGGATGACGTCACCGCAAGCGTGGCCGTAGGTGTCGTTAATTACCTTGAAATGGTCAATGTCCACGAAGATGAAACAGAATGGCTTTCGACTGCGCAGGGTCCTTTCGATTTCATTGGCTATAGTCTCATTCATGTCACGGCGGTTGGGGAGTCCGGTCAGTTCGTCTGTTCTTGAAATCAGGTCCAGTTTCTTGTTGGCGATTTTCAATTCCTTGGTTCGTTCGGAAACTTCCTGTTCCAAGCTCTTACGATGGGCTTCCAATTCGCGGATTTGTCGCTGGATTGTTGAAATCATGACGTTAAAGGCTTTGGACAGCATGCCGATTTCGTCATTGCGGTTACCCACATGAATCTGCTCCATTTCCTTGCCTTCGACGATTTCGTAGATATGGTAGGTCAGATTGTTCAGAGGCAGGCCCATCTTGGCAAACATCCAGGCGGCCAGGAAGAAAATGATGAACATGGAAGCTACCAGGATGACCCAGTTGCCCACGGAAGACGATGTCACCATGTTGTCAATTTCGCTCTTGGGCTGGAAGGAGAATAGGGCGAAGTCGTAGGCAGAATCATATCTGAAATTGGTCAGATAAGTGACTCCATCGGCCAGGGTGTGGTATTCTGCACTCTTCGTGTCAAAATTTTTGGGGTCAATATTTAGTCCCAATTCTGCAATCTTGTGGGTTCCCGTGAGCCATTGTTTCAAGTCCGGATGGTAGAGGATTTCGCCTAGGCTATTGACTGCCATAACGAAACCATTCTTGCCGACCTTATACTCTACCAGGTGCTTCCAGATGCGGCGCAGAGAGAAGGTGGCTACCAGGCTACCGTCACCGGCAGCGCGGTTGACGATACCGATTGCAAAGATCCTCTGGGGAGGGGCGTCTTGTGACGTTCTAAACCAGGGGGTAATGTAGGGGCGGTGGGGGGTTATTCTGGAAAATTCAATGGGGTAGGGGGATTCCGTGGGGGAACTGACCATGGCGTTGTCGCATACGAACTTGTCTTCGCGGTCGTAAACGGTAACTGTTTCTCCTGAGATAAACAGGGACGAAACGCTGTAGCTTTTAAGGAAGCTTGCCGCTGTTGTCGGCTCCATGCCCTGCAATTCGGACGTCTTGGTCAAGAGCGAAAGCCTGTCACCGAACTGTCGCATTTCGGTTGTGGCTGTGTTCATGATCTGGGCTAGCTGGGCTTCGTTATTGTTGAAGTTCCACTCTAGCATCAGGTCGTTCTGTTTGTCGTTCATGAAGAACGTACTTCCCGTGACCACAATGGTCATGGAAACTAGCAGGACCAGGATCACCTTGAAGATGATACTTCTGGAAAACCTTGTTGCCAGGGACTCGTTCATAAGTTCAGTTATCTCTTTGTTTTTCTACGGAAATTAAAGGCGAAACCAAGGGCTATCATAACGATAAATACCAGGGGTGCCTTTTTAAGATTGTCGTTGACGATGTTGTTTTCTGCAGTGTTTGTGTCCGCGGTTGCGGTGGCGGACGGATCTTCTTTTTTCTTGTTCAGTTTTCCCCACAAATCCATGAACTCGGCCTGGGTCATGATATTGTTGGACGGGTAGTTAAGCTTTCTGTCGATTTCGATGGTGTACTGCTTGAAAACATCGTACAGCTTTTCTTCGGAGTACAGGGAAGGAATTTCAACCTGTTCCCAGACGGAACTGAACATGGCGACAAATAACTGTTCCAGATCGCCCCATTCAGGGATGGCGACGTAAGTTTTGCCGGTTGCGAGTGCGTTTATCAGTTCGCGGTAGTCTTCGTCTTCGGACCACTTTTCAAGCACTTTCTTGGAAGTGGGCAGGAAGCCGATCTGCTTGGTATAGGCGTCCTGATTTTCGTCTTCGACCAGGAACTTTAGCAGGGCCTTTGCCTCTTTACGTTCGTTTTTGGCGGGAATGGCCAGGTTGCTTCCGCCGATGAAGCTGACAGAACCAGCGGAACCTCTGGGGATAGGAACCACCATGACGCTATCTGTGCCGATGCGGGCGTTGGATAGACCGCCTTGGGTGCCGTGGATTCGGGTCTGCATCACGATTTCGGAAGTGCTGATGATAAAGGCCAATTCGCTATTGTTGAACTGCTGGGCGATTTGGGCTGTGTTGGCCTGAAGGGCTTCGGTTTGGACCAGGCTGTCCAAGATGAAGTTCAGATAGAGGGAAATGCCGTGGAGAGTTTCCTTTGAGAGAATATTGGCGTGCCACTTGCCGTTATTGTCTTTTTCGATGAACGATCCGCCGTTGCTCCAGATCCAGGGGGCGAAGTTGTGGGGGATGTTCCAGTCGCTCTTGCCCGGGAAGGCGTAGCCGCGGATGGTGGAGCCGTCGTCCTGCACTTCCTTGGCGGCATTGACTTCACGGATTGCCTTGACAAAGCCATCGTAAGTGGCTAAGTCGTTCTTGGAAATGTTGTGCTCCTTGAGGATGCGCTTGTTGGCGAGAATGGGGCGAATATCGATAAACCAGGGCACGGAATAGATGGTGGTATCACCGTCTATATGGGTGGTATTCCAGCTAACAGAAACGAAACGGCTAGGGTCTACTTCGTTAATCCAGTCGTTTAGGGGCTTGATTTCGTTGCGGGAGGCAAAATAGGGAATCCAGGTGGTGCCCAACTGAAGTACGTCGGGGGCATCCTGACCGGTTGCCAGAGCCTGTGAAATGCGGTTCCAGGCTTCTCCCCAGTCTAGAACCTGAACTTTTGTGGGAATACCGGTTTTCTTGGTGAACTGTTCAAGTCGTTGCTCAAGTTTTTCCTGAGGGGTGGCTCCGTTCGGCATAATCCACACGGTAAGGGGCTGATTAGCGGCCCAGACTGCGGTAGATGTTACCATTGCCATGATCGTGGCTGTAACGGTTTTTTTGAGATAATTGAACATTCCAACTCCTTGACAAACACTCAAAAACGGGGGGTGTGTGTACCACCCGCAATGTTAAAAGTATATTATTTTTATAATAAAATGGGCGCTTTGTGCATAAAAATGGATTTTTTCGCCGGTTCTTCGAGGTCCTCTCCGTGAGCCAAATCAAGGTGAAAAAAAAATACCGGACTGATGACGAAAATCTTATTTTTTTTACCTATATTTTCTTATGTCGAACCTAACCGACAATTTCTTTACTAAGGAGTATACAATGAAAAAAGGTCTCATTACCCTTCTCTGCGCAGGCATGATCGTTCTTACCGGTTGCTATGGCAAGAATGCTTGCTTCAACAAGATTCACCAGTGGAACGGCACCCTCGGTGACAAGTGGATCAACTCCATCGTCCACTTCTTCCTGATGGTTATCCCGGTTTACGGTATCGCTCTCGGCCTGGTTGACGGTCTCGTTCTTAACACTGTTGAATTCTGGACTGGCTCCAACCCCCTCGCTGCTGACGACAACTACTATGAAAAGGATGCTCAGGGCAACGAAATTGCTGCTGTGAAGAACGCAGACGGCACCATGTCTGTTGAAATCACCACCGCTAAGGGTGAAAAGGCTAACCTCATGCTCCAGCGCGATGAAAACGTTGTCCGCGCTCTCGATGCAGAAGGCGACTTGGTTGCTCAGTACGATATCGCTAAGTAATTCTTAGTTATAACGAGCTTAAAAGGCCTCCCGCCATGGCGGGGGGCTTTGCTTTTATTATCTTAGAGCTATAATGTTAGGGCGTGTTCATAAAAATGCAGGTTGGGTGTCTGCAGTTCTTGCCATGGTCGCTTTGTATCTGGCGGCCTGCGTGGACGATTATGTCGCCCGCGGCAATGCGGCCCTGCGTATCGGCGACTTTGAACGGGCCATTTCCAATTTTTCGAAGGCTCTTGACGAAGATCCGGCTAATCGGGATGCCCGTTATGGCCTGGCTCTATCTTATTATACTACAGCTGAAGATGGGGAGCGTCTGCGGCTTCCGTCTTTTGACCTGTGGAGTCGAGCCGCCCGTGAATTCAAGATCCTTTCTAGAGTGGATAGCAGCGGACGGATTAACGCTAACTATTCGACCTGCCTTTTTTACCTGGCCCGTGCGACCTTGGCCCAAAACGAGGGGGCCAATGTGCTTCCGTTGTTGGACCAGTCGATTCAGCTGGATAGCGTCAACTACTTCAGCTACAATCTGAAGGGGCTGATACTTTCCCATCGGGGACGGGGGAACGATTTGGAACAGGCCAAGAAGATTTTTATCCATATCGTGACACACGACCCGGATTTTATTTCGGCCTATGTGAACCTGGGCAATGTCTACTGGGAAGAGGGCGATGTGGAATCGGCCTGGGATATCTGGTCTATGGGGCTGGAGAAGGCTCCCAATCATGAGGATTTGCTGCGCTGGACCCGGGTGGCTGAAGACTCTCTGAAGGCCATGGTCTTGTCTGGGGAACTATGACCGAGGTGAGGTTCCCTAAAAAGTCCCTGTTGGATTCGGCGACCAGGTGCTTCTTGCTTCATGAGGGCGGGGAGGCCTGCGTCTATGGGCTTTCGGTGGAGGGCCGCGGCAACCTTGTGCTGAAATGGTACAAGTCCCATGCCCGCTTTGACGGGAGCGTGATTTCTTCGATTGCAAACAGTCCTGTGGACGGTCTTTACCGGATTCTGGAGTTTGGAGAGCGGGAGGGTACGCCCTATGTTCTCTATGAATTTATTGATGGGGTGGCATCGGCGGAGTTTGATGTAATTCCTGTGGCGGAGTCGCTAGTGGCCCTGCGGCAGGTGGCAAAAACCTTGTCTGCGTTAAGCGAAAAAGGCTCCCATCATGGAGACCTGAGTCCGTCTAACGTTCTTTTGACTGCAACTGGAGATACTGTCCTTATTGACTTTGGGCTGGTGGGTCTTGGGGCGTATGCCTATGCGGCGCCCGAACGGTTCCGCGGTCGAACCTCAGATGCCCGATCCGACATGTATAGTCTTGGCTTGCTGCTGTACCACTGGATCTGCGGAAGGGACTTGGTTGAGACGGATGTTGTCTTGAAGACGACAGGAAAGTTGGACAGTCTCGATCCATTTGTTGAGTTGAAACCTACCGAAAAACTTTATGAGACCGGGATTTTTTTTCCTGGAGAACTGGCGGCTCTCGAACCGATCTGGACGGGACTTTTGCGGAATAGTCCGGAGGAACGCTTTGAGGATTTTGACGAACTGGACGAAGTCCTTGAGATTGCCCTTTATAAGGTATGCGGTGGTGAAATTGCGATCCTAAAGAACAAGCAGAATCTTGCCGGACGAGTTGAAAAAATGCTACAAAATGTTCCGGCCTTTTCGGAACCCTCGGATTTTTGCCCATTTCCCTATCATGTTGCCCAGGGAGTGGGAAAAAAATTCCCAGTGAAACTATCGGTTTTGTGCGGCTTAGGACTTATATTATTGATTGTAGTGGCTGTCCTTGTTTTTGGGGACCGGAATCCAGATATCGATGATGTGGCTTCCATGGTTCTTGAAAATTCCAGGAATCTGGAACTGAAGGATCTGCCTGCTTCGGAAGTTAATCCATAGCTTATTGAGGTGCTCATGAAATCTGAATCGATGCTTGCCACGGAAAAAATGTTGGATGTGGTGAAGACTCTTTTAGATGAGGAGCAGCCCGAGAGTCTTTTCCCGAAAATTCTTGAAGTGGCCCGCGGGGTCCTTCATGCCGATGCCGCTGTGCTGGATATTGGTGGCGAAAAGCCGCTCCACCTGAGCAACCCGGAATCGGTGGCTATTTCTATTTCTGCCGTAAGGCTGGCCAAGGCCGAAAAGCGGGCCGTGGTGTGGAACCAGCTGGATGACGAAAACGCTGACCTTTCCAAGTCCATTGTGCAGAATCAGCTGACCAGCATTATGGTGTCGCCGTTCCGCACGCCTGAATCCGAGGCGGGATATCTGTACTTGCAGCGTGCCGCCCGCGAGGAACCTTTTACGGAAGACGACAGTCAACTTTTTGACTCCTTTGTGGCGGTGTGCGAAAAGTTTGCCTTTGCCATGTTTGACAGGCTCCGCGATAAGGAATCGCTGGATGTCTTGAAGAATGTTGTTCACAAGGACGGGGTGGTGTACTCCAGCAAGGTCATGTCGGACCTGATTGCCCTGGCCGATAAATTGGCCACTTTGCCGTTGCCCGTGATTGTCCGTGGCGAAACGGGTACAGGGAAGGAGGTCGTTGCCCGCTATATCCATAAGCATAGCCCCCGCAGCGACAAGCCCTTTATTGCAGTGAACTGCGGCGCCATTCCGGAACACTTGATGGAATCTTTGCTGTTTGGACATGCCAAGGGTTCCTTTACCGGAGCTATTGAAACTCGCAAGGGTTTCTTCGAAGAGGCTGACGGCGGCACGATTTTCCTGGATGAGATTGGCGAGTTGCCTATGAACATGCAGGTTAAACTTTTACGCGTTCTGCAGGAAAAGCATATTACCCGTGTAGGTGACAATCGCGAAATTCCTGTAAATGTCCGCGTGATCAGTGCGACCCACGTAGACCTGGAAACAGCCGTCAAGGAAAAGCGCTTTAGGGAAGACTTGTATTTTAGAATCCAGGTGATGCCTGTGGTGATGCCCGCCTTGCGTGACCGCGAACAGGATGTGGTTCTGCTGGCACAGGAATTTCTGACCCGATATGGTGCGGAATATGGCCGCGGTAAGTTCCGTCTGAGCCGTAATGCAGAAAAGGCCATGCTCAGTTATTACTGGCCGGGCAATGTCCGCGAACTGGAAAACAAGATTCAGAAGGCCTTGGTGCAGGCTGTTCATGGCGTGGTGCAGCCTAAGGACCTGGGATTGGACGACATGCAGGCTCAAGTCAAGGATTCCCCCAGATCTCTGAAGGAGGCCCGCGAGGCGGTGGATCGTGAAGTTATTGGCAGGGCCCTGCGGGATAGTAACGCAAACCTTACCCTGGCCGCATCCATTTTGGGAATTGACCGCAAGGTGTTGCGCGAAATTATGGAACGTCTGGGAATGCATAAGGAAGACTTCAAGAACTAGTTGTTATATTTTGGCAGACCTATGAAAGGGTTTTGCCTAAACGGATAGTTGGCACGGATATTGCGAAAGTAGGATGATGAATAAGAACACTTTCATTTCGATACTGATGATGGCTGCGGCGCTGAGTTTCGGTGCCGAGTCTTCGATGCGTCCGATGTCTTCTGTCCCGACCCCCGCCGAAAGAGCTGAAATTTCGAAAGAAACGCCAGATTTGGGTGCGAAGGAAAGTGAAGACTGGCAGAAGATGCGTGCCGAAAGACGTAAGGCCCGTGAACAGATTCTCTCTGATTTGCGAGGTCGTTCTGCAATGGAAAAACAAAATTTCCGTCAGAACACGGTGAAAAAGCGGGACGAAAATGCTCACTTTGAGGGGGAATTCCCAAAAAATCAATCTCGCGAGCGCAACCCTTTTTATGAGCGTCCTGAGTCTCAGTACGGTTATCCTCAGCGAGAAAATCGCGGTCCCGGTTTTGAGGGGGATCGCCACCGCTATTAATGCGTTCGCTGGCAGTAGTTGTTCTATTGCTTGTGTCTGCGCTTTGGGCCGAGACTCAGCAGGCGGCATATTACCGTGCCATGCAGGCTGAGGAGGCTGGTAATCTAACCGAAGCCTTGACAGCCTTTGAAGAGGCCGTACTTATACCTGGTCCCTATACCGAAGAAATCCAGGAAATTATAAATCAGTATAAACTGGCGCTGGACTTTACTGATTCGTCGGAAGTACTTGTTTCTGACAGAAGTTCTTCTTTGTCGTTCCGTTTTTTGGGAGACCTTGGTTTTTACGGTCTTCATTACACAGAGAGTGGCTGGGTCGAAAAAATAAGCGAAGATGGCGGTGACCTGTTCTTTACCCTTTCCTCTTTTGCCGATTATGCGGTTGGCGATTATATCCATTCCCTTGGCGTTTCCGCTATGACGGACTGGTTCTTTGATAATGAGGATATGCCCGCTCTGGATACCAGCGACTGGAAACTGACTCTTGGCTTGGAATATGTGTTGGTGGCGCCAACTTTTGTTCTTGATATGGGCGTGGATTTTAATACGGCCCCAAATGAAAGTTTTTCCCCTTCTTTTTATTCCTGGTTAGAAAAGGATTTCTTTAAGTTTGAAAAACAGCGGGTAGGGGCGGCTCTCTGGGGATACTACGATACAGATGGTCCCCTATCTTTCGCCGTGTATGGATCTTGGCATCGTTCTTCTGTGTACGGATGGAATGGAAATGTCTACCTGGGCGTGCGACTTGAGGCAGACTCCGTTGTGGACGTCAAACGTTACATGGCTGATTACGAGGCGGCGTACAATGCTGCTTACGATGAGATGGACGGTTTCAATAATGAGGTCCCCTTTAATGGCGGATTCAATAATTGGGAATCTTCTGATGGGTGGAATGCTCCGTCTTATATGGGAGGCTATGGCGGTTATAACGGTTATGGCGGATTTTATGACAATGAAAATCCTTGGGGGAATAATCCCTTCAATGGAAACCCCAATGGATGGGGGGCGTTCGAGGAAAACTTGGGGGACTCCTCTTCTACGGTATCTATTGATGTTCCCATGTACAAGTCTTATGGCAAGTGGATTGGACCTTCCCTGCGTTCAAAATTATCCTATAAGTTCCGCACAAAAATTACGCTGGAAGGCGTAATGAACCTGTACTATGGTGTTGTGGTTGCCGGTCCAGACGATGATTACGAACAACTTAAAAAGTTCAGTGGCGTATGGGGAGCGACCTTGTCTTGGACTCCCAGTTGGCTTACGGTCTACCTAGGTATGGAAATGCTTTACCGTTGGTATGACTTGCCGATCTACTATAAAGGCATTTACGCCAAGAGCGGTTTCCTTTCAGAAATCAAGACTGGCGTTAAATGGAATTTCTAATGGAGATAGTGGGAGTCGAACCCATGACCTACTGATTGCGAACCAGTTGCTCTACCAACTGAGCTATATCCCCAGGTTTTGCACAAGATAAAATTATTTCTTCTTGCGTGATTTGAAGTCTTCGACAATCGGTCTGATGATCGAGGCTAGATTCATTGCCGTTCCGATAAGAATCAGGGCTGATGCTGCATGAAGGCCGATTCCCGGTTCTACCTTAAGTAGGGGAATGCCCATGGCTGCGTTTAGTTTACTTAGCTGGGCGACAAAGGCCCACGAGGCGACCATGGTAAGCATGCCGATTGTGATGGAGCCTAGCGGGGTAATCAAGGCGAACGCTGCTGCCAGGACCGCTCCGACTAATAAGGCGTAAAGTACTGGCATGGTAGGTAACTTTGGAAACTCGGGTATGGTCTCCTTGAACTTGTCCATAGCCTTGGGATTACCGGCCTGCATTTTCTTCAGGGTGCCAAGAGCCGGTTCTTTCAGTTCTTGTTCCAGGTCGAGACCTGTGGCAAGCTCATAGAGGGTCGGCTCTGCGATGACCTTGTCGTCATTGCAGGATACGTTAGCCATAGGCATCAGAAAGGCAAGGATCACCAGCAGGTAGGGGATGGCTGTGATCTTCTTGAAGAATCTCATCTCTCTGCTGTTGCGAGTTTCAGACTTTGTCATTTACTACCTGCGAAAGGTGTCCAGGAGGTTTCTCCGCCTAGAGCGTTATTCATGGTCTTTTCGGGTTCGGTTGCGGCGGGGGCTGCATCGACTTCGCGCATATCGAAGATGCTTCTGGAAAATGCGCAACGGAAACCGATTGCGTCAGACCAGTAACGGGGGTCTTCATCATCGCGTTCGGTCAGGTTCAGAACGGATTCCTTGTCTTTCCAGGAACCACCCTTGTAAACCTTGTTGGAGCCCATCATGGAACCGGTGGGGTTAGAATCCTCAACCCAGAACGAGAACATGGAGTAGCTGTCGAGAGTCCATTCTGCCACGTTACCGGACATGTCGTAGAGTCCCCATTGATTGGGCTTCTTGGAACTGACCGGCTGGGGACCGTAGTCAAAACTGCTCTTGCCTTTCTTGTAGGAATTGTCGCGATAGACAGCATAGATGTTCACGTTGGGATTTTCATCTAGATTCCACAGGGAGCCCTCGTTGTTGTCGGCTCGGCCTGCAAATTCCCACTGGGCTTCAGTGGGCAGGTCACCACCAATAGCCTGGCAGAACTTGCGGGCGTCTTCCCAGTTGATGTTGTGTACCGGTTTGCGGGGGGCCAGGAAGGTGGAACGGTCTTCAATTCTCTGGGTGGAGTCGATCTTGGCCATGACTTCCTTGAACATCTGCTGCGTCACTTCAGTGGTGTGGATGGCGAAAGGAGACATGCTAACGACTTTGCCGTAATAACGAAAGGCCCCCGAGTCAATGAGTGCCACGGAGCCACGGATCTTGTCTCTGATAATGCGGGGAGCGTTGGCGTTGACTTCTAGATGGAAGCCTTCGTCGGCCTTGGCGGTTTCAACCTTGCGTTCCTCGCTGATTTCCTGAGGAGGAGGTTCTATGGGGCGGTTGAGCCAGTCCTGGACTTCGGTCATATCGTAGATGTAGCCCGGCAGTTCAAAACTACCGTGGCTGGGCAGGATGTTCTTATCTACTTCCAGTTCCAGCTTTGAGTAGCGATACTGGTAGCGACCTTTGAGCAGGCCTTCCTGGTAATGCCAGACGGGCTTGTTGTTTTCGAGGGTGATGATGGCGCGGACGCTGGCGCCTGCAACGATCATGGCGTAAAGAGAATCGGGAGTGTATCCGTCTACATAGCCGTTCCAGGAAACGTCGTAACGTTCATGGTCCTTGCCCAGAAAAACTCGGATGCCCACGACGGCCTTTTCGTTTGTTGCAGGGTCAATTCCGTAAACCGGTTCCATTTTCGAAGGGATCATGGCTCCTCGAAGAGGGAGGGCCTGCAGGCTGTCCAGCTTACGACGGAGGGCCTTGTTTACCAGTCTAGCGGGACCCATCTTGCTGGAACGCCATAAGTCTAGAGCTTCAAGACGCTTCTGCTTGAATCTTACCATGTAGTCGTGGTAGGGCTGTTCGTCTTCGGCGATGTTCAAGGTCAGGGGACGCCTGGGGGTGGGGTAAATCTTTGAAAATTCGTTTGTGTCTACCAGGTCTACGTTACGCTGCAGTTCGTATGTGAGCTTATCGTACAGGTATTCAGTCTGTTCCAGAGTCCTGGCTGCGGCAACGCTATCTAGGGTGACGGTTGTCTTGGGCGGATTGATGGCTGTGGTATCAACTGCGATCAATTCCGGTTTCAGTTCCACAACACTTCCGCTAGGAACATAAACGGCGTCTACATAGGGGAGGTAGTCCGGAGCGCTAAAGGCGAAGGCGTACATACCCGGCTTGACAGGGTAGATTCTGGAAGGTACCGAGTCCACCATCTTGATGGTGATGGATGTGGTCTGCAGGTCCTTTATTGGAGAGCTGATATTGATTACGCCGGGAAGGTCCGTTTCCTTGAGCATCTGCCAGCGGTCATTCTTGCGGAAGAACAGCTTGGGGACGCGGGGAGAGTATATGTATTCCTTGTCAAAGTAGATGTCTGATTCATCCTGGAATGCCTTGGTGTTGGAAGAACCGTAAAAACGCATACCGATGACTTCGGAGGATTTCAGGTAATTTTCCTTAAGGCTGAAAGCGTGGAGTCGGGTAAAGTTGTTGACATCCAGCTGACCAGAGAACCAGTGGTATTCCTTGGGACCCTTTTTCTGACGGAGGTAGATGGTGTTGGACTTAAGAGGAATGGTCGGCGTTTCAGAAATGGAGAGCCCGCCTTCACGCACGATGGGCATGTCTGCCACTTCATGCATTCCTACGCCTTTCTTGAACAGGTTGGGAGCAATCTTGTAGTTGCGGTCACTGTCTGCCATGGAGAGTGCTGGGAGCAGCATCAAGAGCGGCAAACAGCGGGCGCACAGGTGTGAAAACTTCATATTTTCTCCTCTAATCAAAGCTCTTTTAGGGATGTTCTAAAACATCGCAATTTTATTACATAAAAATAACTTTTTTGTGTAAAATCATAAAATGAGAGCTCTAATTTCTATTCATTAATGCCCATTTCCAACAAATGTCCGCCTTCAGATCCGCCTACGGGGCCCAATTCCACCTTCCAGTCGGCCAGACGGATAATGTCGGGGTGGTGCTCGATGACGATTACCGTGTCGCCACGGGCAGAAAGTCTGCGTAGCAGGTTCCATAGAATCTGGATATCTTTTAGGTGGAGGCCGGTGGTGGGTTCGTCTAACAGGTACACCATTTCGGTGGCGGGACGTTTGGCCAGTTCCGCTGCCAGTTTTAGGCGTTGTGACTCGCCGCCGCTGAGGGTGGTTACGGGCTGTCCTAACTTGACGTAGGGTAAGCCCACATCACGGAGGCATTCCAGCTTGGGCAAAATCTTGGGTTGGTCCTTGAAGAATTCACAGGCTTCAACCACGCGCATGTCCAGGACGTCGGCGATGTTCTTCCCCTTGAAAGTGACGGTTAGGGTTTCCTGGTTGTAACGCTTGCCACCGCAAACTTCGCAGGGTTCCCAGATGTCTGAAAGGAAGTGCATTTCTACGGAGATGGCGCCTCGCCCTTCGCAGGCTTCGCAGCGGCCTCTGGCCAGGTTATAGCTGAATCGGCCATAGTCAAAGCCCTTGACCTTGGACTGTTCCAGCTTGGCGAACAGTTTGCGGATATCGTCGAATACGCCGGTAAAGCTGGCGGGGGTACTGCGGGGAGTGCCCGAAATGGGGCTCTGGTCTACCAGAAGTACTTCACCAGTTTGCTTTTTCTTTCCGCGGGCCTGGAATTTTTTCTTGAGGGCGGGGTAAATCTCGTCCATGACCAGGGAACTCTTGCCGGAACCGGAAACTCCGCAGACCACGCTGACGGCGCTCTTGGGGAACTTTACGGAAAGGTTCTTGAGGTTGTTGTGGCAGAGACCGCTAAATGTATAGAATTCCGTGGAGTCGGTAATGCGGATGGGGGCCACTTCGTTGGCCACGGGGGTTTGGTGGGTTAGGAACTTTACGGTTTCACTGCGGGGGAATTGCTGCAGGGCGTAAGGCTTGGCCAGCAAGGTGGGGGAACCTTCGGCTACCACTTCGCCACCGAAGTCGCCTGCGCCAGGACCCATATCGATAATGTGGTCGGCGGCTTCCATCATCTTCTGGTCGTGTTCAACAACCACCAATGTGTTGCCCAGGTCGCGGAGTCGGTACAAGGTGTCTAGCAGTTTTGCGGTGTCACTTTCGTGAAGACCGACGGTGGGTTCGTCCAGAACGTATAGCACACCTTCTAGGCCGCTGCCGATCTGGCTTGCTAGGCGGATACGCTGGGATTCGCCACCGCTCAGGGTGTCGCCGGCGCGGTCCAGGCCGATGTATCCCAGACCCACAGATTTCAGGAAGTCCAGGCGGCCGATGATTTCGCGGAGCAAGGGCTCTGCTACGGTGCGCTTGCCTTCGGCGTTCTTGTCGTTGTCGAAGTTCACGTTGGCGAACCAGTCACGGGCATTGGCGATACTCATGTGATGAACGTCCATGATGTTCTTGCCGTTGATTCGTACGGCAAGATATTCCGGCTTTAGACGTTCTCCATGGCAGCTGGGGCATTCCTTGGGGGAGTCCTTCTTGCCGTCTTTTAGGTAACCAAGGCCAAGGCAGGTTTCGCAGGCACCCCAGTGGGTGTTGAAACTGAAGAACTTGGGATTCAGGGCGTTGTCCATGTACCAGCCGCATTCAGGGCAACCCGGTTTTTCGCTGGCGGAAAGACGTTCTTCCCCTTCGCAGTCCATGTACAGGATGCCGTTCCCGTCGCGGTAAGCCCTTTCAAAGGCTTCGACCAGTCGGGCTCGGTTATCTTCCTTGACGACAACCTGGTCCACAATGGCCAGCACCTGTTTTTCGCGGGTGGGAATCTTGGGCAGCGGCAATTCTACCAGCTGGTCGCCCATGTACACCTTGCGGTATCCCTTTTCTGTCAAAATTTTTGAAAGTTTCAGGATGTCCTTTACCTGGAAGGGGGCGAGGACGGTAACCATCTTGTTCAGGTCGCGGCTGAAGGCCAATTGGATCAAGTCGCCGGCGGCATAGGAATCCACGGGCTTGCCGCAATGGAGGCAGTGGGGCGTACCTGCGCGGGACCAGAAAATACGGAAGTAATCGTAGATTTCGGTGAGGGTGGCCACGGTGCTGCGAGGGCTCTTGCTGGCGCTTTTCTGGTCGATGGCGATGGCGGGGGCGAGACCTGTAATGGAATCGATGCTTCCGCGGTCGGGGCGGCCCAGGAATCGTCGGGCGTAAGTGCTGAGGGTTTCCACAAAGCGGCGCTGGCCTTCGTTGAACAAAGTATGGAATGCCAGGCTGGATTTTCCGGAGCCGCTAACGCCTGTTACCACCGTCAGTTTGTGGCGGGGAATGGTAACGTCAATGTTCTTGAGGTTGTGCTTGCGGGCGCCTCGAACTTCGATGTCAAGGGAAGGGCCGTCAACTCCCGCCTTCTTGGCGGCTGCGTTATAGATGGCGCGGTTTTCGGCAACGGCTCCCATCTGGCTGACAGGAACGTTCTCGCCGTGTTTTTTTGCCAGTACCGGAGCCAGGTAGCGGCCTGTTTCTGACTTCTTGCATTTGGCGATTTGTTCCGGTGTGCCGGTGGCGATAATCTTTCCGCCGTGAATGCCTGCATCGGGGCCCAGGTCGATAATCCAGTCGGCGCACTTGATTACGTCAAGATTGTGTTCGATAATGATGACGCTGTTGCCCAGGCTGCGCAAGCGGTTCAGACATTCCATGAGCTTGCGGATGTCTTCGAAATGGAGACCTGTGGTCGGTTCGTCTAACAGATAAAGGGTCTTGCCGGTACCGGGCCTGCGCAGTTCAGAAGCGATCTTGATACGTTGTGCTTCGCCGCCGCTCAAGGTTGTGGAGGGCTGTCCTAAGGTCAGGTAACCAAGGCCCACTTCGCAAAGCAGATTCAGCGGCTGGGCGATTTTGGAAATGTCCTTGAAAAATTCTGCGGCTTCGCTGATGCTCATGTCTAGAATTTCGGAAACATTCTTGCCCTTATAATAAACTTCGCGGGTGGCGTCATTAAAACGCTTGCCGTTACAGACTTCGCAGGTCACCTGGACAGAAGGCAGAATGTGCATGTCCACTACTTTTACGCCGGCACCTTCGCAGGCATCGCAGCGGCCGCCTTTCACGTTAAAGCTGAATCGGCTCTTGCTGTAACCGCGGATCTTGCTTTCTTCCATGCTGGCGAAAAGGTCGCGGATGTCGTCCCAGATTTTTGTGTAGGTGGCAGGATTGCTGCGGGGGGTGCGGCCAATGGGTGTCTGGTCGATTTCAATGACCTTGTCGATATTTTCGAGGCCTTCCATGTGGTCGAACTTTCCCACAGGTTCTTCGGAGTTGAAGAATACGCGGGCCAGTTCACGACGCAAAATCTGATTAACCAAGGTGCTCTTGCCGGAACCCGAAACGCCGGTTACCACCGTGAGGGCGCCGTCCAGCGGAAATTCCACATCGATGTTTTTCAGGTTGTTCTCGGCGGCTCCGCACACCTTCAGTTTCGGGGTGTCCTTGGTAATTTTCTTCCGTTCTGCAGGAATCTCGATTGCCTTACGTCCGCTCAGGTATGCGCCTGTGAGAGAAGCTTTATTCTTTTCTAGTTCATCAACGGTTCCTGCGGCGATGATTCGTCCGCCTTCTACACCGGCGCCGGGGCCCACGTCAATGACGCAATCGGCGTGACGCATGGTGTCTTCGTCGTGTTCCACCACAATCAGGCTGTTGCCCTGGGCTCTCAAATGTTCCAGCATTCCCAGCAGCTTGTCGTTGTCGCGGGGGTGCAAACCGATACTGGGTTCGTCAAGAACGTACAGCACACCTTGAAGCCCGGCGCCCACAGCACTGGCCAGGCGAATTCGCTGTGCCTCGCCACCGCTCAAGGTAGAGGCCTTGCGAGAAATGTTCAGGTAACCAAGACCCACCGCATTCAAGAAACTCAGACGGCCGCGAATCTCCTTCAGCACTTCCTTGCCGATTCGCAATTCCTTTTCGCTCAACTTCAAATTGTCGAAAAATTCTACAGACTTTTCTACAGACCAGTCGGTCAGTTCCGTAATGTTATGACCGTGAAAATCTACGGCGTTGGCGATGGGGTTAATGCGGGTGCCCTTGCATTCGGGGCAGACTCCAATTTCCATGAACTTGCGGAAGTGGAAAATATGCCACATGTCCCACAGTTCCTGCATGATGCTGATGACGCCTCGTTCGCTGCCGCTAGGAGTGCCGTACAGAATGGCATCCTGCTGTTCCTTTTTCAGCTTGTTCCAAGGCGTGTCAAACGTAAACTTCATTTCGTTGGCGATGGTTCGCAAGTTGCGCCAGCCGAAATCGCTAAAGATGATATTGCCATCGTCCTTCTTCTGGCAGGCTAGGGCTCCCTGCTTCAAGGACAATGTCTTGTCGGGAACTACCAGATTTACGTCGAACTTGCAGCTTTCTCCGAGACCGCGGCAAGCGGGGCATTGCCCCTTGGGATCGTTAAAACTGAAGAATCGCGGTTCCAGTTCCGGGATGGAGATGTTGCACTTGGGGCAAGCTAGCAGCGTACCCTGCAGACGGTATTCCTCGGCGCCGTTCGCACCAGAAACTTCTGCAGAACCCGTTGCACCGGTAGCACCGAACAAGAAACTCACCAGTTTACCTTCGGTCAACTTTAACGCCCCTTCCAGGGCTTCGCGGAGGCGGCTCATGTTCTTGCGTTCTAGAACTAGGCGGTCAATCACCGCTTCGATGGTATGCTTCTCGTATCGCACCAATTGCGGCACTTCTTCAATTCTATAAATCACCCCGTCTACACGGGCGCGAACAAAGCCCTTCTCCTTAAGCTCTGCCAGCTCCTTGCGGTATTCGCCCTTACGTTCCTGTACAATGGGGGCCATGACTGTCAGCTGTTTTCCTTCGTCCCCGGCATAGAGATTATCAACAATCTGGTCTACCGTTTGCGCCTGGATTACGCGTCCACACTTAGGGCAATGAGGCACGCCAAGGCGTGCAAAAAGTAGGCGGTAATGGTCCAGGATTTCTACCACTGTTCCCACGGTACTACGTGGGTTTCGGTTCACCGTTTTCTGGTCGATGCTGATGGTGGGAGAAATGCCGCGGACACTTTCCACTTCGGGGCGCTTCATCCGTCCAATAAACTGGCGGGCATAAGCTGAAAGGGATTCCACGAAACGACGCTGCCCTTCCTGGAACACCGTATCGAAGGCCAGGCTGGATTTTCCCGAGCCCGAAACGCCGGTGACGACTACGATGGAGTCGCGGGGAATGGATAGACTTACATGTCGGAGGTTATGCTCGTGAGCGTCGCGGATGTCGATGGACTTTGTCATACCTCAAATATAGTGAACATTTGAATAGAAATCAATGACTTGTGGGCTAAATAAGCCATATTGGATAATGGAAATTGAAGACTTGATGGATCATTTTAATTGTTTGAATGTATCATTAGTATTATGGATAATGTAGAGCAGAACAACGAACGTGAAATGCTGGAGCTGGTCTTGCAGGCGACGGCGTCTTCTTACGTGTCGATGCATATCTTGAACATGCTGGACTTTACCTTTGAACCGGTTAAGACCACGCCGAATATTGATGCCATTATTCAAAAATTCGGTAATCAAGATATTCGAAGACTCCTTCCCTTTGTTCTGGGTATTTTGACAGACCCGATTTCTAGGAACGAGGTGTCACTGTTTAGTGATATTGAAACCCTAGATGAAAGGTTGAAGGACGTCAATCAGATTGCTCTTGAGTTTCTTAGCTGTACCATGGGTTGGTGCCGTTGTCGATTTATTGCGGTGACCAGGCAGGCTAACGGACTTCTGGAAAAGGTTCTGTGTGTTGTAGAAAATATCGACCAGACCCGAAGGGAAAGCTACCTGCAGGTAGGAATCATCAACGTTCTGGCTGAAAACTTTACCAATATCTTTACCGTAAATGCCAAAACCCGTGAGGCTCGAACCTTCCGATATTCTGAAAAGGCCGTGGGTGTTCAGCAGACCATACAGAATGCTCCCCTTTACGAAAACATTATGGGGGCTTACATCCAGAACAATGTTTATGAAGCAGATCGAGAAGACATGCTTAAGACATGCGAGTTCAGCAACCTGGTAAGAGTGATGCGTGAGGAGGGAACATTCTCCTATCATTATCGTATGGTGTTGAATGGGGAACCGCACTTCTACCTGTTCAAGGCGGTTCGACTTGGCAACGCCGAAAATTTTGAAGTGATTGTCATCGGTGTCGCTTGTGAAGACGAAGCAAAGAAGCAAGAGGCTTTGCTAGAAGAGTCCTTGAGAGTTGCAGAACAAGCCAACAAATCCAAGAGTACCTTCCTCTTCAACATGAGCCACGATATCCGAACGCCCATGAATGCCATTCTGGGTTTTGCAAACCTCCTGGAAAAACATAGCGACGATCCTGAATTGATCAAATCCTATGCCAATAAGATCAAGGGCGCTGGGTCCTATCTGCTGAACCTCATTAATGAAGTTCTTGAAATGGCGCGAATCGAAAGCGGAGCCACATCCGTGAACGAAAAACCGACAAATCTTTTCGACATTGCGTCGCAGATTAGAGCGGTCTTTGATGAAGAATATCGCAAGAAAAAGATTGTGGTGACAGATGAAATTTATCCCGATCATCCTTACGTTCTTTGCGATATGACCAAGATTCAGGGAATTCTGCTGAATGTGATCAGCAATGCCGTCAAGTATACTCCCGAAGGGGGCCGTATCAGGATTTCTGTCAGGGATTACCCCCATGAACAGGAAGGGATTCGCCTGTTTGAAACTATTGTGGAAGATTCAGGAATTGGAATTTCCGAGGATTTTATTCCTCATATTTTTGATAGTTTCTCTCGCGAAAAGAGCGTTACCGAAAACCGTATTTTGGGCACTGGCCTGGGAATGGGCATTACCAAGAAATTGGTTGACCTGATGAACGGATCCATCAACGTGGAAAGTCAATTAGGTAAGGGTACAAAAATATCGATCAAGGTACCTCTAAAGGTTATTGATAAATTTGAATGCTCGCAGAAAGAAAATGCAGACCTTGATGTATCTCGCCTAAAGGGAATGCGAATTCTTGTGGCTGAAGATAACGAACTGAACCGTGAAATTGCCGGTGAGCTGTTGCATGAAATGGGCTTCGAAGTTGATTTTGTAGAAGACGGAGTCAAGTGCGTTTCTGTTGTTCAGAACCTAGAGCCTTTTAATTACGATTTTATCTTGATGGATGTTCAGATGCCTCATATGGATGGCGTCGAGGCGACTCGACGTATCCGCAATATGACGAATCCTGCCAGGGCGAGCATCCCCATTATCGCTATGACCGCAAATGTCTTTGACGAAGACCGTAAAAAAGCCTATGATGCGGGTATGAACGGCTTTACCTCAAAACCCATTGAGTTGGATAAACTCTACAGAGAAATCGTAAGAGTTCTGGGCAAGTAAAAAATGAGGCTGGATTACCACCAGTCCTCATCATCGTCGTCATCTGAAGTTGTGTTGGCGGCAGTATTTACTGCTGGAATAGAACTTGCTGCAACGGGAGTGTGGGTTTCTGAGCTATCGGCTTCTTCGCTGTTGGTTGCGGTGTTGCCTGATTCCTCGTCGTTTTGCACTTCGTTATTCGTATCTTCGTCGTTGTCTTCTGTACTGGGAGTTTCTTGAGATTTCTCCGCTTCTCTTAGGGCACGGATTCTGGCAGCCTCGATTTTTTTACGGCGTCTTTCCCGGATTTTGGCCTTGACGAATTTCTTTGCCTTGTTGGCTTCTTCTATCTGGACTTCGCTGACGGTAGAGTCGGCCTTGGCTTGATCAACTTGTTCTATGGTGGACCTGGCGTTCTGACCAAAGTCTGGCTTGATGTTTCCTGAAATGGCGTGTACGCAGAAAATGATGAATAGGGTGGCTACCACGTAGAATACTAAGCTGTGTCTGTGGGGAATGTTTTCTGCATTCCTGCTTCTCTTGGTGGTAAAGATGTTCATGAATTCTGTAATCACGTCTAGGAACAGACTTTGGTGTTTGGCGTTGACTTCACGGCATCGCTTGTTCCAAACGAAACCGTCTAGGATGAGGGAGGCGAATACGGCGATGGGAATGACCCAGGTGGCTTTAGAATAATTGATGAATAGGGTGGTGAAGAGAACTGCCAAAGCGATCTTGATGCAGTTTAGGAACGCTACGAAATTTCGGTAGAAATCAGGAATGGAGGAGTCTGATTCTCGACGTAGAGCCCATTCTAATGTTGTGAGAGTGACTGTAAGAAATCCTAGAACCGCAATGACGCCTAAAATGGCGAAGTATAGGATTTCCATGGTGAAGCAGTAACCTACGGCGTTGGCGTCGCAGACGGCTCCAGTATTCTGGAAGATTAGTTTTCCCGTAGCATCGACAGTGTGCAGGAATACATAGGCCAGAACCATGAAGATGCTGAACAGAATGGCAAATAGCTTTAACAAAAGGGTGGAACCCTTTTCTTCTTTAATGAACACTCCGACTACCTCCAAACAGGTTTGTTTCAATGATAGCAAAAATACATATGAAATGTGATTTTTATCACTAGTTTATGCAAAACAAAAGTAATTTGTAAGAAATGGAGCCTAGGGGATGGATGTCAGATATAAGTTGCCAGATGTTAGATACAAGATGTGAGTTGTCATAATCGCGCCGGAGGCGCTAGAGATAGATATGAGTTATTAGATATGAGATATTGGATGTTTGGTATGAAACTGCTAACTATAAACGAATTGATGAATTCCATTAATTCATATTTCGTATTTCATAATTGAAAAAAGCCCGCAGTCGAGAAACTGCAGACTTCTTTAATCTTTCAGCTATGCGCTTTAAGCTAACTACACGTTGAAGCGGAACAGCATGATGTCGCCGTCTTGCACCACGTATTCCTTACCTTCGGTGCGGAGCACGCCTGCTTCCTTGGCGGCGTTCCAGCTGCCGTACTTTTCGAAGTCGGCGAAGGAGAGGGTTTCTGCACGGATGAAGCCGCGTTCGAAGTCGGAGTGGATGACTCCTGCGCACTGGGGAGCCTTGAAGCCAGCTTCAAAAGTCCATGCACGGCATTCCTTTTCGCCTGCGGTAAGGAAGGTACGGAGGCCGAGAATTTCGTAACCCTTACGGACAACGGCGTCCAAACCGGATTCCTGGAGACCCAGATCCTTCAGGAATTCCACCTTGTCGGCGGGATCCATCTGAGAAAGTTCTTCTTCGATCTTGCCGCTGATCATGATGACTTCGTGACCGTTCTTGGAGGCGTAATCCTTGAGGGCGTCCACGTAGGCGTTGCCGGTCAGGATGTCGTCTTCCTTCACGTTGGCACAATAGAACAGGGGCTTTGCTGTGAGGAGTGCCAGATCCTTGATGACCTGGTCCATTTCTTCGCTGTCGCCGATGAGACCGCGGGCGGCCTTACCTTCCTGGAAGGCGTCGCGGAGCTTTTCGCAAGCGGCCAGACGTGCCTTGGCTTCGGCACCGCCCATACGGGCGTTCTTGGCTTCGGTGGCCAGGCGTTTTTCAACGGATTCCAAATCCTTCAGGATCAGTTCGGTTTCGATGATTTCAACATCGCGGACCGGATCCACGGAACCATGGACGTGAACGATGTCGCCGTCGTCGAAGCAACGAATCACTTCCATGATAGCCTGGCATTCACGGATGTGGGTCAGGAACTGGTTGCCAAGGCCTTCACCCTGGGCGGCGCCCTTTACGAGACCTGCGATATCGACGAATTCGGTAACGGCGGGAACGATAGACTTGGGATTATAAACTTTTACCAGGGCGTCTAGACGTGCGTCGGGAACGTTCACCATACCTACGTTGGGATCGATGGTGCAGAAGGGGTAGTTGGCGGCTTCGGCGCCGGCGTTGGTGATTGCGTTAAAGATGGTGCTCTTGCCCACGTTGGGAAGACCTACGATACCACATTTAAAACCCATGATGATCTCCGTTTATAACTGCCGGAATGTTCCGGCTTAATTTTTTGCGATGTAAAGTTAGTAAAAAGGGGATGCCGAGAGGTGGTTAAAAAGCTAAATTTGCGGGCCGAAAAAGGTGATGTATGGCTACTGCTAAAAATATGGATTTGCTCTCGGGCTCGATTTGGGATAAGATCCTGAAGTTTGCCGTGCCCTTGGCTGCCAGTTCCATTTTCCAGCAACTTTTTAATTCTGCCGATGTGGCAGTTGTGGGTAAGTTCGCTGGCGATGCGGCCCTTGCCGCGGTGGGTGCCAATACCTTCGTCATCAACCTCATGGTGAACCTTTTCGTGGGCCTCTCTATCGGGGCCAACGTGGTGGTGGCCAACGCTCTTGGAGAACGCAGCTCCCGATCTGTTTCGCGAGGGGTTCACACCGCGGTGGCGGTTTCCGTGGTTTGCGGTATCCTGCTTGCCTTGATAGGGTTGTTCTTTGCCCGACCGATTCTTACGGCAATTTCTACTCCGTCAGACATCCTCGATGATGCCGTTTTGTATTTCCGGATTTATTTCGTGGGTATGCCCTTCATCATGCTGTACAATTTCTGTGCGGCGTTGCTCCGTAGCAAGGGGGATACCAAACGGCCCTTTTATGTGCTTCTGGTGGCCGGTGCCATTAACCTGCTTTTGAACATTGTGTTCGTGGTGGGGCTCCACATGGATGTGGATGGGGTGGCTATCGCAACGGTCATTTCCAACGTGATTAGTTCTGTTACGTTGTTGTATTTTTTGAAGACGGAAACGGGACCTTTCAGATTCCAATTCTGGAAACTTAGGGTGACTCCCTTTGTGCTCGGCCGCATGATCCGTATCGGGTTGCCGGCGGGTGTGCAGGGAGCGGTATTCTCCTTCAGCAATGTGTGTATCCAGTCGGCGATAAACACCTTGGGTTCTACGGCGGTGGCGGCTTCGGCGGTGGCCATGAATCCGGAGCTGATTGTGTATTTCTGGCTCAATTCCTTCGGCCATGCCTGCGTTACTTTCGTGGGACAGAATTACGGCGCCCGCAACTTGGATCGTATCCGCAAGACGGTTCGCTGGACCTTGTTGCTGTCGGGACTTTCCACTTTTACCCTTGGTGCCTTGGTTAGCATTTTTTATCACCCGATTCTTTCCATTTTTACCAATGACGAAAGTATTGTGGAAACGGGAGCCTTCCGCGTGTATATCGTAATTGGTCTGGAATTCATCAACGTGCTTATTGATGTGTGCTCCGGAGCCTTGCGTGGCATGGGCAAGTCCATGTTGCCTGCGCTAATTTGCGTGTTCGGTATTTGCGGTGTGCGTATTTTTTGGGTGTTCGCCATGTTCCCCAAGTTCGGTACTTTTGCCTCCCTTATGGTGTGCTATCCCTTGAGCTGGATCACTACGGGGACGATTTTAGTGCTTGTATACCTGCGTTTTATAAGGAAAACCAGACTAGAGTGGTCTAAGGATAAATAGGCAGTTTTATATATTTCTCCTTGATGAAGAAATTTATACTCACCGCATTTTCGGCCTTTATGGGCCTGACCGCCTGTGTATACGAGCCCGAACAATTTGACGGAGACTCGGGTAAGAAGTCGTCTACGGCAACTTCCGATATTGGAAATCTGTACCCTATTAACGAGGGAAAGCAAATCTGTAACGCCTCTGTTTCGCAGGATACCGTCAATTATCCAGGTTCCATGTTGTGGCTGAACTTTGGTGGCAAGCTGAACGTGATTGCGCCGGACTCCCAGTATACGACTTCAGGTGTGGTGCAGCACGACCGTCTTACGGTTTCCGATACGTCCAATACGGTTCGCTGGTACTTGATGCGTGATACCGCTGCAGGTGAATGCCAGTTTCAGGACCCCGAATGGAGTACCCATGCTAACTTTATCGTAGCTCTCCGCGCTTACGACAAGAGCGGTAGCAAGTCTTGCGAAAATCTAGATTACGGCATCTTTGCCGCCCGTATGCAAGACAAGAAAAAGTTCTGGTTCTACGAAAAGAATATCGGCGAATTTGCAACGCCCCATGTGTGGGTCTCTCCGGATGCCGTGGTAGATACTACTGCTGATGCATCTACGATAAAGGGATTCTTTGGCACCGACGATGTGCGTCTTGTCTATGTCAATGGCAACAACGAAATCGTATTTGTAGATCTGTCTTCTGGTGATTTGAAGAAGGCAGTTTCTAAGGCCAAGACCTTGAAGAAGCCCGCTGGTGTGGATGGCTGGATGATGGATAGCCCCCTGATTTCTCCGGATGGTCGCTTTGTCGTTTATAACGTAGTGAATTCTTCTATGAATGGTTGGAATTCCTATGTGCAGGAATTGTCTGAAGATTCTAAGCCTATCCAGATTCCTGTGACTGAAGGTATGATGGGTTCTCCCGCCCAACCTCATTGGTTCAAGTACGGAGAACGTGTTTTCGTGACTTGGGCAGAGTTCCCCCAGGGTGCTCAGTTTGTGAACAAGAATGACTTGACCGATGTTTCTGCCCAGGATGGTTCCGCAGGCCGTACAGCCATGCGCGAGGTTTCCTTGAATGCAGGCGCTCCTGCAGACTTGCAGATTTTGTGGGGTAATGACATTTACGAATTGACTTCGGTTCCCATGATTGGCGGTCGTTCTCCTGATGGCTACTTCCTGACTACAGGAACGAACCGTGCCTATGTCTTGCAGCTTCCGTAAGGGTTCCCTATGAAGATGAATTACAGAAACATTTGCGGAATGGCTTTTGCCGTGGTGGCGGGAATTGCCGCCTTTGGTCTTGGTTTTAGTGGACCTGTAGAAGTTGCTACCCCCTGGGAATCCATCGGCGGTTGCGGTGCTGGCGGTTCTGGCGGCGGCTCCGGTGATGGTATCAAGTGGATTGGCCAGGGAGTATCTGGTGGCTATCTTGAAACGGAAGTTTTTACCAAATATAATGTGGGACAGAACTTCTCCGGCATGACTGTGTCCCCTCACTTTTCCATTAAACCCACCTGGTCAACTAAGTTGGGTGTGACGGTTCCCTGGATGAGCCATCAGGGTGAAGTCCAGTATCGTAGCAACCAGATTCCGACGGACCGTACCACGGGTGGTATGGGTGACGTTTCCTTTGACTTTAGCAAGACGATTGGTAGTGGTGGTGCCGCTTCCCTAAGTGCAAGTCTTACGATTCCCACGGGGCAGTACGACATCAAGCGCGGTACCGATGCTTCTGAGGAAATTCTGCCTAGCAGTTTCCAGAAGGGTTCTGGCCTATACAGTCTGACCCTGGGCTGGGATTATAGCCGTGATACCGACAAGGGCATCTGGCTTTATGGTTTGAGTTATACTCATCCTTTTGCCATGCATCCCTTCTCCGGCGAAAATGAATTTAACGATACCTATTGGAAGGATCTGGATCATAGCGGAAAACGTTTTGATTATCGATTCAAGTTCTACGGTGAAAACGATCTGGGCGCCTATACACCGCCCTCTGTTGGAGGCTCTGTTGCCTATGGTTATCGTGGTCGCCCGGGAATTGTGCAGTCCTTCGGTATGAGTTTCTCTGTGCCTCTGGGCGTTGCCTGGATTTCTTCTGAAAAGGCAGGAACTTATGATCCTCGTCCCGATCCGGATCATCAGGCGTGGTCTGTGGCTTTTGCTTACGGCATTGAATTTTCGAACTCGGATTTCCCGGTGTATATCGGATTCTCCCTGCCGCTCCATGACAAGAGCAATGCTGCCGATCCCAAGGATGAATACGACGAGAGCCCTATGAAAAAGTGGGACGCCCCTGACTGGGATGACTTTGGACAGCAATGGACTATTGCTGTAGGCATTAAAGGAAGTTTCTTCTAAAAGACGCAAGGCAAACTTGCAAAACACCGATTTACAAAAGTCCGCGCAAGTGCTCGGGCTTTTTTTGTGTGAAAAAGTAAATTGCCTACCCGGAAATTTCTGAGTATTAAATGCCCCGATATTTTTGAATTACGCAAGGGGGAGTGCCCCCCTTGCATCATCTTACGCGCGTGGGTGTGTTTTTTTGAAGGCTTCGCGGAGGCGTTCTGCGCTAACGTGGGTGTAAACCTGGGTTGTGCTGATGCTTTCGTGCCCCAGCATTTCCTTGACGCTCATGATTTCGGCTCCGTTTTCCAGAAGGTGGGTGGCGAAACTGTGTCGCAATACGTGCGGGCTGGCCTTGCCTTCCCATCCGATGTCACGGAGCAAATCGTGAATGTCCTTGCGTAAGATTACCACATGGATGGCGCCGCCGTTCTTGGACTGGAATACAAATCCCGTAGGGGTAGGGGACATTCCGTTTTCAATTTCGGCTTGTTTGAACATTCCGATGTATTTGAGCAGAGATTCTGTG
Source organism: Fibrobacter sp. UWH5 (assembly GCF_900142505.1). Taxonomy (NCBI): domain Bacteria; kingdom Pseudomonadati; phylum Fibrobacterota; class Fibrobacteria; order Fibrobacterales; family Fibrobacteraceae; genus Fibrobacter; species Fibrobacter sp. UWH5. The sequence continues at coordinate 189,460 of NZ_FRBB01000001.1, forward strand.
ATGGGGACGATTCGTTCCTTGCTACCCTTACCGATGACGCGTACCGTATGCTCTGTTTCTGAAATCTGGTTCCAGTGCAAACTTTGACATTCGGAAATTCGCAGGCCGGAACCGTAAATCAGTTCCAATAAAAAACGGGCGCGAACTTGTTTGTAAGTCGGATTTTCAAGTTCAGGAAACTTGGTTTCGTCTAGATCTTTCTGACTCAGAAAATTTACCAGGCGTTTGGGCTTCTTGGGCATGGGTACATTTCCGGCAGGATTGGTCTTGAGGACCATGGAACGTACTAAGTATTTGCCGAAGCTTTTTAGGGCTGCGAGGTGTTCGCAGATGCTGGCGGGGGCTAGCCCCTGCTTCTGTTTCATGTCCCAGACGAACCCCTTGACGTTTATTTCTGTAAAGTCTTCTAGGGTAAGGTTTGCGTTTTTACCATTGGCGTCCAGGAACGTGCGAAATTTTTCTAGGGAATGACCGTAGGTTTCGACGGTCATCTTGGCGAACTTGCGCTGGTTTTCCAGATAATCCAAGAATTTGACGAAGTAATCCGAGAGGTTCATGCCCTTGTTGTCCTAATGATCCCATTAAAGTGAGAAGTTCTTTGTCCGCGACACAAAAATAATCTATCTTGTGTGTCAAGTTATGGCAATGGCAAAAAAATATTCGTTCCGTGGTCTGGTTAGTGCTCTCCTGGTTGTATTGGGGACGGTTTATTCCTATGCTGCGGATCGTGTCGTTGGGGCCAATGCCTCCCTGGATGTGGAGCCCGGAGCTCGTTCTGCGGCGTTGGGTTCTGCGACTATGGCTGTGGATGGCGACTACCTGGGTCTGCTTTCCAATCCGTACCAACTGGCCGACATGAATTATGCCTGGGGCAGTTTCTCCCATACGGAGTACTACGAAGATACCAAGTATGATTTCGCTTCTGCCACCATGCCCCTAGGGAATGGTCTTGGCCTGGGCGTGGCTTTTGCCCGCTATGGCGCAGATGACATTCCTTACATCAAGGATGGGGAACCGCTGCCTGAAGGTTCGGACTACAATACCCTTTCTATTGCCGACTACGTCTTTTCTGTTTCTGTGGGTAAGCGCCTGACGGATAGGCTTTCTCTTGGTGTAAGTTTCCATGGTCTGTACCGCGAACTGGACCAGACGGGCTATGGCTTCCGTGGTGACGCGGGACTCCGTTACCGGGTTGTAGACAACTTTGTTCTGTCTGGACTTTTAAAAGGATGGACTTCTTCGGCGGCCTCCTGGGAATCCGGAGAATTCGAATACAGTGCGCCTGAACTCTACCTGGCTGCCAGCTATGGCATTGACGTGCCTTACCTGTATGGCAAGCTGAACTTCTATTGGCAGGGGGCAGGACTTCTGCATCATGAAGCTCGCGAAATGGATTTTAACGAAGATAATGACGGCGATGGCCGTATCTGGGATGATCCTCTGGCTTGGCTCTCAGGTGGTCGCGGCGGTCTGGAATTTACCTTTGACTTCGGTCTTTCGTTGCGTGCAGGTCTTAGCAGCTTTACCACCTTCCAGAGTGTAACTGCTGGTGCAGGTCTTACAATTGCCAAGTTCCTTAAGGTGGACTACGCCTTTGAATCCCACCCGGTGCTTTCTCCTGTGCATCGAGTCAGCTTCAGCTTCAGCCCCTACCTGTTCTCTAGGAAGCCTAAGGACGGAACTCCCGAAGCCCAGATTCGCAAGCGCGCGGTCCTGACCGAGGAACCGGATGATTTTGTAGATGGTGCCGATGACGTGGAAGGTGCTGCCAGTGCTGAATCCTTGGCGGCGGAATCTGCGGGAACTGCAGTCGCTTCCGAGTCTCAGGGGGCGGGACTGACTGAAAAATCGTCGGAAGTATCTGGGCAAACTGCCGAGGAATCGTCTGCAGAAAAGCCTACAGAAAAAAGAGCTGGCGTTGAATCAAGGCCTGTTTTTGTAGAAACGGACGACGAAATTCTCGAATAGAGGGGTTCTAGGTATCATTTTTTAGTGAGTTAGCTCACGGGCGTTTAAATTTTAGGTTATATTTTCTGTCATGCCTCAGTTAAAGAATTATCGCGAAGTTGGAATTTTTGATTTGATCTCGGCCCCCTTGAATCCTATAGGGGCTTTTGACGCCGAACAATTCAAGAAAGACGTTCGTGCTCTCCTGGACCAGAAGAAGGATGAGCGGTTCCTTGCTGTGGATTTGACTGGCCTTGATTTCGTCTACAGCGATGCCTACAACGCCTTTATCCAGTTCCAGCAGGAAATGGCTTCCAATGGCGGTATGTTTGCAGTCCTTACTAGCAACCAGGTTATTGTAGATGGTCTGAAGAAGGCCGGTCTCGACAAGACAATCCGCGTTTTCGCCTTCGAAGCCGACATGATGTCCTTCTCCTTGCATAAGGATGTTCCCGAGGCTGATGCTGAACCGGTGGAAATGCTGGCCAAGCCCGCCCCTGTGGCTTCCCAGAACAATATTTCTCATATCGAGGTGCCCAGGACCGCTCCCCTGGATCGTCACACTGGCCCTCACCGTCGCTTTACCAAGAGCTTCAATGCTATTGTCAAGGACGATAAGGATAAGCCCAAGAAAGGTCTCGATGTTCCTTTCGATGATGAACCGTCTTCCGCAAAGACTGTGGTGATTGTGGTTCTCCTTATGCTGGCTGCCATTGGCGGTACCCTGGCTTTCTTTACCTTCTAGTTGGCTCTAGTTTAAGATGGCCGCTGACTTTCAAGAGTACAAGGGCAAGCAAAAGCCTATAAACTCTACCCACAAGTTTCCTCTGTTGCGACTGCTGCTGATTGCCGTGGCCGCCTTCTTTGTGTACTGGTCTGGCCTGGTGACGAAAATTGCCGACACCCTTTCCCAGATCGGCAACGAGAGTGAACCGGCGGAGCTGAGTTGGGATGAGAAATGTTTGGCCTATGGCGGTACATCCTTCAATTTGGAACGCGGCCTGGGACAGTGCTCCTGGGTGATTGACGATTCTACTGAAGTTAGTCGTCTGCCCAATTCCTTCCTGCGCTATGTGTCGCAGCTCCGCCATTCTTCCAAATCAAAATTGCACTGGATCGCTTCCCGCAAGAATTTTAGTGATGCTTCTCTGGTTGTTCACGACGATAGTACTCAGTCGATTTTTTTGCGTTACATGAAACCCGATTCCAGTTTTGTCTGGATTAACAAGGCCACCGGCTGCCGTTATCCGGGTGTGTGCCCCCGTCAGCCCTTGAAGTGGTCTGCTCTCCCCATTACCGAGGACTTCGACTTCGAAGGTCAGGAATCTCTGCTGGGAATGGACGTGTTCCGTGGTATTGGCGAGGCTCCTGTTCACCCGGTGCTTTCGGGTAAGGTCTTGGGAACGGGCAAGGATTCCCTGGGCTATTTCGTGGATATCGACCATGGCTACAATGTGATGAGTAGGACGTCTGGTCTAGGATCCCTAAACGATGAGGTCAAGGTCGGGAGCGAGGTATTCTTTGAAACCCGGTTGGGCAGTCTTCCTCCCCAGGATAGTGCAACCTTCTTTTTGACGGTTCGTCAGAACGGTCTGTTTGTTCGTTGGACGGACTTTTATGAGGCAACCCATCCCGTCCAGGATGAACATATTCGTGCTTTCGTGAAGAGTTTGGGTTTTTAGTTTATGAAGTGGTTGCGTTCGACAAAAATGTTGTTTGTAACCCTGTGTGCTATTTGGGTGCTGGGGTTCTATGTGGGTTGTGAAAAGGATACGGATGGCCCCCTGTCTGCAACCTACAGTGACGATGTCTTTGCGGGCAAGGGCTATTTCCTTTCGGCGTCCCTGGATTCCGGTAAGGCGATTCATCTGGTGGGGGATACCCTTTATTTGCAACTTGGAAAAATGTGGACTTTTTCTAATTGTGCATTAAAGTCTATCAATCTTGGTTTTTCTCGTACTGATTCTGTGGGCTGGATTAAGCCCGATATTGACATCCTGGTTACAGACAAGGATTGTTCCGCCCCCTACTACAGACCCGATACGCTCATTAAGCAGATTGTTCGCGATGAGGATGTTCGCGGGGTCGGTATGCTCAAGGTGCAGAACGATGCTGACTCCGTTTTGGATTCCATTCTGGTTCGTCGCGGATCGCTTTCCAAGGATACGTTCTTTATTTACATGGATTCCAGTTTTGCCGACGCCCACAATTATCCGCTACGTACCAAGGGCAAGGATAAGCTGGGACAGCCGACCATCATTCGTGTACTGGATTCCCTGACGCCTCGCGAATTTTATTGGCGTGCCATGAAATCGACTTGTACCTACCGCATCGACATGTGCAAGAACGTGGTGCCTGATACAATCTATCCCACCAGCTGGAATTTGTCTGATACTAACTTGGTGCCGGTGCATTACGCCTGTGCCGATACGGATTCCGTGTACTGCACCAAGAACAAGTGGGAAAACGATTCCACGGATCTTGGGGAACTTCAGGTACGCCCTGATACCATATGGCATTACAGCACTTACTATATGGAAAAGATCCCCAAGTGCGGAACCTTCGCCGCCTTTGCCACGGCCTACTATGGAGTGGGTCAGCGAGTCCGTTTTATTAGACAGTTGTTTAGCCCTGGGGAAGACGAAACGTTTTGCGGACCTTCTACCGGGAGTCAGTGGATGCTGTATAATTTGTCTGGAAACAAGATGGTGGTGGATTCCCTGGGTCGACTGGATAGTCTGATTAAGGTCTGGAAGAATGCCGATATTGCTCCTGATACCCTGATCGTGGATTCCGCCGCTTCAAAAAAGTAGGCTTTAGATGATCGAATATTCTTTTGCGGCAGAGATTGCCGAATCTGACAAGGAAGTTGTTCTTAATTCGAGAATTTATACGGACTGGCTTGCGGCTTCCGAAAAGAAGTTCAAGGTGGCCAAGGTCCATTTTGCTTCTGTGGATTTTCTGAGAAAGGGCCGTCAACCTTTATTTATAAAGCTGGAGGCTACTGCTTTCTTGCCGGATGGACGTCCGGTTCACGGGATCGTACTGGTGCGCGGTAACGCAGTGGGCGTTCTGATTGTGCTCCGCTGCGAAGGTAAGCCTTACCTGCTGTTGGTTCGTCAGCCCCGTTTTGCAATTTCGGAACAGGATTCTCTTGAAATTCCTGCAGGCATTCTGGACTGGACTGGGGATTACCGCAAGGTGGCCCTGTCTGAACTGGAAGAAGAAGCCCAGATCAAGGCAGACGATTCTGAACTGATTGACTTGATGGACTTCTGGTATAAGGGCAAGAGCGAAGGCTTTGCGGCCAGTTGCGGACTTCTGGACGAACGTATCCGCCTGTATGCCATTGAACGCGAGGTCACTCCCGAACAGCTGAAGGCCATGGACGGAAAGGACCAGCAGTATACCGAAGAAATCGAATGGATCCGTACTGAAGTTCTGCCTTACGAAGAGGCCGCCCATCAATTTATCGACGGTAAGAACTTTATCGCCATGTTCCTGTACGAACGTTGGCTGAAATCTCAGGGCCGAGAGGTTTAGCGTATAGCGTAAAGCGGAAAGGTTAAAGAAATTTCCTTTAACCTTTAACCTTTAAACTATGTTATTGATCGTGAGGCCGACGAAGAAGATAATCAGGTATCCGTACCACAGGCCGGTGAGGACGTAGTTCATGCCGCGCTTGTAGGCCTTGGGTTCATTCTTATTCTTTTCCTTGATGACAATGATGTTCTTGCGGAGATAGAATGCGCAGGCTGCCAGGCCAATCAGGGATGCGAGAATAAGGAGTACGTACGTCATAGTGGCCCTAAAATAGCTTTTTTTACTGGATCATTCACAATTAGCGGTGTTTTACCCGCTTTTTTTATCTTGGGTGGTTGAAACACCTCTTTAAAATTTCTCTATTTGTGCTGGTTTTAGACTATCCGTGGAAAACGCCTCGCCTCGAACTGAGTTTCTGTGCAAGGAGTCTTCCGTAAGCGGATGGCAATTTTTATATAAGAGGTCTATTTGGCAGCCCCGAACTTAAAGTTGGATGCACTGATCGCCGAAGCTTGCGCTGCAGCTGGCGTTACATTGGTGGAACAGGATTTGTTCCGCGCCGGAAAGAGAAAGACTCTCCGCCTTTACATTGACAAGCCCGAAGGCGTATCTATCGATGACTGCACTGCTGTCAGCCACCACCTCTCTGACGCTTTTGACTTGGATCCCGAGATTATTGAAGGTGCTTTCACCCTGGAAGTGTCTTCTCCCGGGTTGGACCGCCCCCTGAAGTCGGTCGCCGATTTTACCCGCAACAAGGGTCGCAATATCCGCGTAACACGCAGCACAGGTAAGCCTGTCGTTGGCACTCTGGTTGATGCGGATGAAGAAAATTTGACGCTAACCGTAAAAGGCAATCCCGAGAATGTGGTCATTCCTCGGTCCGAAGTGCTGGTAGCGAAAGTAGATGTACAAATATAATAGGAAGGTCATGTTATGAAGAACGAACCGAAAGTTAATTTGCTCGAAGTGCTGAAGGGCGTTGTCGAAGCCAAGGATATGGAAGATTCCGTTGTCCTGAATGCTCTCAAGGAAGCCCTGGTCACTGCAGCTCGCAAGTACCTGCATATCGAGAAGAAAATCGATGTGGACTTCGATATGGAAACCAACGAAGTTCATGTGTTCCTTCGCGTGGCCGTTGTTGACGACTATCCGGATTACGATCCTGAAATGACCGCTGACGAAGTGGAAGAACTGGACAAGGGTTACATGCTGGTTGAAGAAGCTCGTGAATTCAACGAAGACGCTCAGCCCGGTGACTCCCTGGAAATGGAAATTCCTATTTCCACCTTCGGCCGTCAGGCTATCCAGACTGCTAAGCAGCTCCTGAACCAGCAGATCCGCGACGTCGAACGTCAGAAGATTATGGATACCTATCGTAGCCGTATCGGCTCCATGGTCAGCGGCGAAGTTCTCCGTCTCGAACAGAGCAACATCATCGTCAAGCTGGGCAAGCAGACCGAAGCTATGATCCCGTTCCGCGAACAGATCAAGCGTGAACGCTGGACCCAGGGCGCTTCCATCAAGGCTGTTATCGCTCGCGTCGAAGAATCCTCCAAGACTGGCGCACAGGTAATCCTGTCCCGCGCTAACGGTGACTTCCTCAAGGAACTGTTCCGTCAGGAAGTTCCCGAAATTTACGAAGGCACTGTCGAAATGAAGGGTGTCGCCCGCGAACCGGGTTTCCGTGCTAAGATTGCCGTTTACTCCCGCGACGAAAAGATCGACCCCGTTGGCGCTTGCGTCGGCATGAAGGGTGCTCGCGTTCAGACTATCGTCCGCGAACTGGGCAACGAACGTATCGACATCGTTCAGTGGAATCCGGATCTGGATGTGTTCATCCAGCGCGCTCTCGCTCCGGCAAACGTCATTAAGTTGATTCACGTTCCTGAAACTCGCCGCACTGTCGTTATCATCAGCGACGAAAACCTGGCTCTGGCAATCGGTAAGAACGGCCAGAACGTCAAGCTGGCTGCAGAACTCGTTCAGCGTAACCTGGATGTGTTTGGCGAAAAGGAATGGTCCGAAAAGGACGATGAGACCAAGGCTAAGATCACTTCTCCCTCTATGGCCGATATGCACCAGGCTGCAGGCCGTAAGGGTCGCTAATCGAAGTTAGCGTAGATCGCTGAAGGTCAAAGGGGCCTGCACAAGGGGTGTAGGCTTGAAAGAATTGAAAAAAGGAATATGGAAAGCTAATTCATGGCAATTGAAGATCAAATTAAACCTACAGATTGGGCTGAATCCCACGGCGTCAAGGTTGACGTTGTTATGAAACTGCTTCGCGACGCGGGCGTAACTGTCCGTACTCACATGTCCAAGGTTGCCGCCGCAGACTATGAGAAGATCGAAGCCGCTGCCGAAGCTGAAAAGCAGAAGGCCGAAGCTCGTAACAAGAATTTGAAGAAGAATACGGCTGACCATGCTCCTAGCGCAAGCGCTGCCAAGAAGCCCGCTGCCCCCGCCGCTGGTGGTCGTACTCTGAAGGCAACTCTCATTAAGGGTGCCAAGGTCACCATCAAGAAGGGCGCTGCTACTCCTGCCGCTGCGGTTTCTAAGCCCGCTGCTGCCCCTGTTGCCGAAGCTCCCAAGGCTGAAGTTAAACCTGTGGCTCCTGCCGCACCTGCTGCAGTTAAGCCTGCTGCCCCTGCCGCTCCCGCAGCTCCCAAGGTCGAAGCCAAGCCGGTCGAAGCTCCCAAGGCCGAAGTTAAGCCTGCTGCTCCTGTCGCTTCCGCTGCTCCTAAGGTTGAAGCCAAGCCGGTCGAAGCTCCCAAGGCTGAAGTTAAGCCTGTGGCTCCTGCCGCTGTTAAGCCTGCTGCACCGGCTGCCGCTCCCAAGGCTGAGGCTCCCGCTGCCAAGCCGGCTCCTGTCGCTCCCGCAGCTGCCAAGCCTGCTGCAGAAGCTCCCGCCATGGTTACTCCGGGTATGGAACTGAAGCAGCCTCCTATGAAGGCTCAGGTCTTTAAACCCGATGCAGCAATTCTTGCTCGTATCGAAAAGTCTCGCCAGATGGCTCAGCAGAACCGCGGCGGACATCGTGGCCCCGGCGGTCCCCGTGGAAACGGCAATGCCCAGGGTTACACTGGAACTTTTGGCCGCCTGAACAACAATGGCGGTCAGGACAACCGCAATGGCGGTAACCGTCGTCCGGGCCAGGGTGGCCCCGGTGGTGATCGCAATAACAACAATGGCGGTCGTTCCTTTACTGGCCGCACCAGCGGCTTTACCGGCTCCTCTATGCAGGATGCCTTCAATGCAAGCAACAACCAGGCCTTTGGTGGCCAGGGTGGCTTTGGCGGTCAGAACCAGAATGGCAAGGGTGGAAAGCCCGGTCAGCAGAATGGTCGCCATGGTCAGAACGACAAGAACCGTCGTGGAAACAACGGTAAGGATCGCGACCAGCAGAAGGAACAGCAGCAGGAAGCCGTACGTCAGAACGTTTCTCGCGTGATGGCTGACCTTTCCAAGAAGCCTGTCAAGAAGGTTTACCGTAAGGAAAAGGCCGAAGGCGAAGTTTCTGAAGAAAAGAAGATTCTTAAGACTTCTGACTTCATCACCGTTGGCGAACTTGCCGGCCTGATGGAACAGATGCCTGCTCGCGTTATCGCAAAGTGCATGGAAATGGGCATGATGGTGACCATCAACGCTCGCCTTGACTTTGAAACCATCCAGCTCCTGGCCGACGAATTCGGTTTCGAAGCCCAGCTGATGGAAGAATACGAAGAAGAAGCACTGGGTGTTGAAGAAGAATCCACCGAAAATCTGCAGCCCCGCCATCCGGTGGTGACTGTGATGGGTCACGTTGACCACGGTAAGACTTCTCTCCTCGACTGGATCCGTAAGACTCACGTGGTCTCCGGCGAATCCGGCGGCATTACCCAGCACATCGGTGCTTATGAAGTTACCACCAGCCAGGGCAAGGTTACCTTCCTTGATACCCCGGGTCATGAAGCCTTCAGTGCTATGCGTGCTCGCGGTTCTCAGGTGACTGACGTTATCGTGCTGGTTGTGGCTGCTGACTCTATGGTCATGCCCCAGACTGTTGAATCTATCGAACTTGCAAAGCGCGAAAAGGTTCCCATGGTCGTGGCCATTACCAAGATCGACCTTCCCACTGCTAACCCCGACAAGATTCGTGCCCAGCTGGCCGAACGCGGCGTAGAAGTGGAACAGTGGGGTGGTACTACTAGCTGTATCGAAGTCTCTGCCCGTACCGGTCAGGGTATGGATCAGCTCCTCGAAACTCTGGCTCTTGAAGCCGAAGTTCTTGAACTTAAGGCTAACCCGGATGCTCACGCTCGCGGTGCTGTGGTTGAATCCAAGCTTGACGTGGGTAAGGGTTCCATGGCTACGATCCTCGTGCAGAACGGTACTCTCCATGTGGGTGACCCGTTTGTCTGCGGTATCTACGCTGGTCGTGTCCGTGCTATGTTCAACGAACGTGGCGAACAGCTCAAGGAAGTTCCGCCTTCTGCACCTTGCCAGGTGCTTGGCTTTGACGGTACCCCTCAGGCTGGTGATGACCTTATCGTTGTGGAAGACGAAAAGGCCGCACGAGAAATTGCTTCCAAGCGTCGTATGGCCGCCCGTGAACGCGACCTCCGCGCCCGTAAGACCGTTTCTCTTGAAAATACGTTTAACGAAAAGAAGGATGGTAAGCTCTCTGAACTCAACCTCATCGTCAAGGCTGACGTGGGTGGTTCTGCCGAAGCTCTTGCCGCATCCCTCGAAAAGCTTACCAATAAGGAAGTCCGCGTGAACATCATCCGTAAGGGTGTTGGTACTATCACGGAATCCGATATCTTGCTTGCTACTACCGCTCAGGCTATCATCGTTTCCTTCCACTTGATGCCGTCTCTCGCTGTCCGCGAAATGGCCCAGAAGGAAGGCATCGAAATCCGCAACTACCGCGTGATTTACGACTGTATCGAAGATATTACCAACGCTGTGGAAGGCTTGCTCAAGCCCACCATGCGCGAAGAACTCAGCGGCGAAGCCGAAATTCGCCAGGTCTTCAAGGTTCCCAAGGTCGGTCTCATCGCCGGCTGTATGGTTACCGATGGTTCCGTGGACCGCGAAAGCCATGTCCGCGTATACCGCAATGGTGTAGAACTGGGTACTACCGTGGTTCAGTCCCTCAAGCGTCTTAAGGACGATGTCAAGTCCGTTGCTCGTGGCTTCGAATGCGGTATCGGTCTTAAGGGTTACGACGATATTCGTGAAGGCGATAGCTTGATCTTCTTCAAGGAAGTCTCCGTTGCACGTACCTTGAAGGATGTGGCCCGCGAAGAAGCCGAAGAAAAAGCCAAGAAGCAGGCTGAATCTTCCGAAGCGTAAGCGATTACCATAAGGAATATAAATGAGTCGTAGAACCGACAGATTAGGCGAACAGTTCCGTGAGGAAATCTCCAAGCTCTTGCAGAAGGGCTTGAAGGATCCTCGCGTCAGTACGCTTTCTAGCATTACCCGTGTAACGATCACCGATGACCTGAGCTATGCAAAGATCATGGTATCTGTCATGGGTTCCGATAAGGAAAAGCGCGATTCCTTGATCGGCCTCAACAATTCCGCTGGCTTTATCCGCGGCGTTTTGGGCAAGGCCCTCAAGATTCGCAAGATTCCCGAATTGAACTTTGTGCTAGACGAGAACCTGGAACACGCCATGCATATCGAAAGCATTCTTGCCGACTTGAAGCAGAAAGGGGAACTCTAATTGTCCAATTCTGGCTTCGTCTTATTAGACAAGATTGCTGGTGAAACTTCTTTTAAGGCCCTTTTCCCTCTGAAAAGGGTCTTTTCTACGAAGCGTGTTGGTCATGCCGGTACGTTAGACCTACGTGCCTCCGGCCTGATTATTGCCGCTACGGGTCGCGTCACCCGTCTGCTGCCTTTTGTAGAGGCCAAGGACAAGTGTTACAGCTTTAGACTCCATCTGGGCTACCAGACCGATACCCTGGAATGGGACGGCGAAGTGGTGGAGAGTGAAGAGCTTAAAGCGGAAAGTTTAAAGGTTAAAGGGGTTTCCGTTGCGGATCTTGAGGCTGTGCTGCCTCAGTTCACTGGCAACATCGAGCAGATTCCTCCCAAGTACTGCGCCGTAAAGATCAACGGTGTCCGCGCCAGCGACCTGATGGAACGTGGCCGAGATATCGAACTGAAGCCCCGCAAGATTAACATCAGCTCCCTGAAGGTGCTGGGTGCTGTTGCCAACGATGCCACTGAAGGATGCTCTGGCAAGGCTTTTGCCACTTTCGACTTGATTTGTGAATGCTCCAAGGGGACTTATATCCGTGCCCTGGGCCGTGATATTGCCCGTGCCCTTGGAACTTTTGGCTGCGTTTCCCATATCCGACGTCATCGTATTGGCGAGGTTACCTTGGATAAGGCTGTCCGTGGCGATGATCTGACCCGCGAACACTTGCTGCCTGTGGACCAGGTGCTTGATTTCCCCGTGGTCCGTCTTGACGACGCGCAGCTGGCGGTCATCCGTCAGGGAAATTATCTGCCCTGGAAAACTCCCATTGAAGGTGTGGATGCCGAAGGCAACGTCTTTGTAGCCAACATGCAAGGCGAAGTCCTCAGTTTCTGTCACTATGAACCTGGCCGCATCAGGCCCAAGATCTACCTAGCCGAAGATGAATAAGAAACGTGCTGTTACCATGGGAAATTTTGATGGTTGCCATCTTGGCCACCAGGCTTTGTTCCGCTCCCTTAAGGCTGTGGCTGAAGCTAACGGTTTACTTCCTACGGTTATCAGTTTTGAACCTCATTCCAACTACGTACTTCGCGGCCCGGGAAATCCGCTCCTGCTGACTACGACTGCTGAAAAACGTGATTTTATCAAGAGCCTGGGATTGGATTTTGTGGTGATCCCTTTTACCCGCGACCTGATGCACTTGCCCTTTGATGAGTTTATTCGTACAGAGCTGATTGAAAAACTGGACGTGTGCTCCATGTTCTTCGGTCATGACCACTGCTTTGGCGCTGGTGGCAAGGGCAATTACGAATCCATTACGGCCGCCTTCCCGGAACTTTCTACCCAGATGCTTTCCATCGTGCTCCACAAGGGGGAACGCGTCAGTTCTTCTGCCGTGCGAACCGCTCTGGAAATGGGGGATGTTGATCGTGCCCAGACCTACCTGGGACGTCCCTATCGACTTTCCGGTCATATTGTTAGCGGTAAACGCCTGGGACATACCATTGGGTTCCCTACGGCAAACCTGCAGGTGGAACAGTACAAGTTCCTGCCTAAGCGCGGGGTCTATGTGGCGACGGCCCGACTTCCTGAAGAGGACGGCTCTGAACGTGTTTTCCGTGCTGTGGTGAATATTGGTATTCAGCCTTCTACGGGGAATCAGCCTCTGGCCATCGAGGCCTATTTATTGGATTTCAGCGAAGATATTTACGGCAAACCCATGTATCTGGATCTGATGGGCTATCTTCGTCCTGAGCAGAAATTTGCCAGTTTAGACGATCTTGTACGTCAAATTGGTATGGATGCCGATACGGCCCGCAATTACAACGGCAACCACTGGGCTGAATAGTCTCTCGTTGTAATGTTATCGTAAGATTTAAGTATGTTTCAAAGCCATTATAAAACAACTTTTTTGTGCTTAGTCACATTGTGTTTATAGGTGGTTGATAAAAGTTGCTAAACGCAGAAATATAACGTATCTTTGTTAAAGAGGTGTGTGAAGATGCGTAAATTAAACTTTACTTGGATTGCCGTTCTGGTGGCTACCGTCATGGCAGCTGCACAGGATGCCGGTCTTTATTTGAATTTCTCAGACGATGGCGCTGGAAATGGCGTCGTTTCTCAGTCTGTAGAGATGTGCGATCTCTGTACGACCTCTCGTCAGATTACCAATGGTAGTGTTTCCCATGAATTGAATGATATTCTTTCCACTCTGTGGAGTGGTAAGACCGCAGGAAGTGGTACGCTGACCTTCAAGTCCGATATCGATTTCCAGGAAATTGGCGAAAACGGTGAATGTGTTACTCAGCATGAACCCATCAAGATTCGCAATAAGGTCTCGATTGAGGGCAACGGCTACACCTTCAAGAATGTTTGCTACAAGAAGACCATAGACTATACCGATAGGACTACTCTTATGAGTGGCCATGTTGGTGTTTTTGATACCCTTTTCAATGCTACTGTTTCTAATATCAGGATCGAAAACGTCGATATTGAAATCAGCGCAAATGATACTGACAACATTCCTAGCGACGCCTTGAAATATTACTATGGCGTTGGAGCCTTGGTTGGTCATGTTGATAGCTCCGATATTTCTGGCATCACTCTGAAGAACGTCCGCGTTTCTAGCCTTGTTGTTGGTGGTGTTGCGGGTATTGCCCAGAGGGTAAACTTTGATGGCATTACAAGCGAAGATATGCTGGACATTTCCAACACCATCCTGATGGAAAGGAACACTGGTGCCGTCAAGGGTACGAATAGGTCAGGTCGTTATTATGCCTGTGTTGGCGGTCTTGTGGGTTATGGTCTGAACCTGTCTGCCAAGGATGTGGATATCTCTGCAGAACTGAATAGTTCCAAGGGTGCTTTTGTTGCCATGGGCGGCCTTGTGGGCCAGATGTTCATGGACAGCCGGAGGAGCAGCAAGGTTCTAAATTTCCATAATGTGAATGTCGGGGCCGGATCTTCTATTAAGGGCGGCGCTGTCATGGGTGGCCTCTTTGGTGGTTTCTTCCCCAGTGAAACTAGTTATGGCCTGGAATCCTCTTTTGATAAGGTTTCCTTTGACGGTTCAATTTCGAACTCTAGCGCTATTTCTGACTCTGTATATATTGGCGGTCTGATTGCCCGCTCCTATCAGATTATTCGCCCCCTGAAGATTTCTGAAAGTTTCGTAAAACTTTCTGTTGATGATACCCGTTCCTCTAAGGCTATCTACTATAACGCTGGTGGTCTTGTTGGTGGTATGGGTGGTAATGAAAAGGCTGTTGATACTACCGGCTATCTGTCTATCTATAATACCAAGGTCGATGGAAAAATCAAAGTTGTAGACAAGAACGCAAATAGCAGTTCTAATAAGGGCTATGTGGCTATGGGTGGCGTGGCTGGTGTGGGTTACCTTGCAGCAACAGAAAAAGCTTTTGCGAATAACACCGTCAGAGTTTCTATGGATGCAGCCCTGAATCTTTCTGAAGCAGATTCCCTGGATATGGGGGGCTTCTTTGGGTATGTGGGCATGCGTGATGAATCTAATGCGGGACTGCGGTTAAAGTCTTCTGCTTATTATGGTTTTATCAAGGTTACCGGTGTAAATAACGGAAATTATGTTGGTGGAGCCGTAGGTGAGTTCCGTAAGGGTGAAAGTGGTAATCATATTGTTTTTGATCGTATAAAGCTTTCTGCAGAAAACGCAACGTCTCTGATTTCTATTAATGCGGATGATGATGCCTCTATGAAGCGCACTGGTTATGTGGGGGGCGTTTGCGGCTACTGCAGAAGTCCGTCTATGGATAGGGTTGCCGTTCATGGCGATATTGATGTACTTGGAAACGTTGATAATGTGGATGCCCTTTATGTGGGTGGTTTTTTGGCTTACATTTCTACTGGTGCTCCTGACCGTGATTTTTACATTACGAATTCCTATCTCAAGGGAACAATCCATGTGTCGACGCCTGCTACCACAGATCATCCGTTCTATGTTGGCTATATGGGCGGCATGCTGTCCTTGAATAATTCTACTGCAGCACATACTATCATGTCTAACTATCATTTGGGTAGTGATGCTTACGATGCCTTTGGATCTTTCGTTAGCGTCACTATGAAAAGTTGGCTCGCCTCTGTTAAGTCCTGCTCTGGTGTAGAAAAAGTTTTTTGCTGGGATATTCAGTATAACGTTCGCAATGGTTCTAACAACCTGGACGAAAACGAAAACGGAACTCTTGCCGCTAGTGACATGAAGTCTTCCTTGCTCACCACATTGAATATGCCTTACCGTTTAGGTAAAGTGGATGAAAAGATCTGGACTATTGATGAAACCGGTGTAACCAACGAAGGTTATCCCTATTGGATTGGTGAACCCGAAGGTGACGTTCCCGTTGTACTTGAACCGGGAAGTTCCAGCTCCGAAGAAGTTGTTGAATCTTCCAGCAGCGCTGAACCTGAGTCTTCCAGCGAAGTTGAACAGTCTTCCTCTTCCGAAGAACCTGAATCTTCTAGTTCCAAGGAACCGGAAAGTTCCAGCTCTGTAGAAATCGTTGAATCTTCTAGCAGCGCTGAACCTGAGTCTTCCAGCGAAGCTGAACCTGAATCTTCTAGCGAAGTTGAACAGTCTTCCTCTTCCGAAGAACCTGAATCTTCTAGTTCCAAGGAACCGGAAAGCTCCAGCTCTGTAGAAATCGTTGAATCTTCTAGCAGTGTGGCCGAACCTGAGTCCTCTAGTGCAGTAGAACCCGAGTCTTCTAGTAGTGAAGTGGAAGAATCTTCTTCTTCTGTTATCGAGGTGGTTGAAGTGTCTTCTTCTAGCGAACCGCTGGTTTGGCGTGCTGGTGCCTGGAACATGGTTTCTCTGAAGGCTCTGAAGAAACATCAGATTATCCCCACGAAGGGCGATTACCTGTACTGGTGGGATGAAAGCGCTACCATTGGCGAATTCTGGCAATATCAGGCCTACGGATTCAAGGGTGATGAAAATGATGTTACTGGCTATTGGTATCAGAGCACCAAGGATATCGTAATCAATGGCAATGACCCGATTCCTGAAGGTGCAGAAATTGTTTGGGAAGTGGATAGCATCAATAGCGGTTGGAACATGGTTGCTAATCCCTATGGTCAGGCAATCGATCTTTCTTGCGATGAATTGAAGGATGTTGCTATCTGGCGTAGAAATGCTGAAGGCACAGACTATGATCCCGAGGTTAAGGTACTTGGCCCCTATGAAGGAGCTTGGATTAAGGTAAATTCTCCGAGAACGATTCGCTTTAGTGCAAAGCCGGTCGCTGCTAAAAAAGCATTGCAGAAGGCAAACTTTGCTGAAGCAGAAGGTTGGAGTCTGAAGGCAGTCCTGTCTGACGATTATGGTAGAGTTGATTCCTGGAATGTTATGGGTGTTGCCTCTCGTGAACAGAAGATGGAAGAACCTCCTGCCGGTATGGGTGGCTATGTTCGCCTGTCTATCGTTGAGGATAATGTCTTGCTGGCAAAGAGCCTCAAGTCTGAATCCGATGAAATGAGCTGGACTGTTCGACTGAGTGCATCCAATAACCATGAAGGAACTCTTCAGCTTGAAGGTGTCGAAAAGGTAAGAGCGCTGGGCAAGAAGGTCTTTGTATCTGTAGATGGTCGCACTACCGAAATGACGGAAGGTAAATCTATCAAGGTGGCTCTCAAGACCAGCTCCAAGACGGCTACGGTAACCGTAACTTCTGGCAATAAGCCTGTGGTTGCATCCAATGCCATTCGCAATATCCGCGGAATCCGTTCTGCTGAGGGGCTGAATGTGAACTTTGATGTGAACTCTGATCTGATGGGTCAGACGGCTCGAGTAGATGTGGTTAGCGTTTCTGGTAAGGTTGTGGCTACGGCTAAGTTTAACGCAAATGCCGGTGCCAACAGCGTAAACCTGAATGTCAAGGACCGTGGACTTTACATCGTCAGCGTCCGCGTGGGCAGCCAGAGTTCTGTGAAGAACATTGCCGTCAGGTAATTCAGTTTAATTAAAAATTAGACGTTATAAATCAGCGATTATACATCACTAGAATCTTCGGCGAACTTAGCAATTTGTTCGCCGATTTCGTCTGCAAGTCGGGGGTCTTCGTTATAGACCGCCACGATTTTTTTGCAACCCAATTCCAACAGTTTGCGGACCATGGCGTTGTCGCGCCTGGCTCGTAAATCGCGGATGGCCAGGTCTATCAGCTTGACGTCGGCCTGTACCGGGTAGCCCTTCATGAACTGGTAGAACTGCTTGATTTGCACTTCGTATTGTTCATCGGATTCCAGGGCTAGAAGGAACGGAATCACTCGGGTGTTTAGAAGTTTGCCCATGTCACCGACGAAGGTATTCAGGGTAACGCCCCTAGGGAACAGTTCCTCGGTGTCTTTCTGCAAATCGTCGGTATCCACAAATTCGCCAGTCTCGATCTGGGCCAGAGCTTCGTTCAGGAAATCCATTTCCTTGCGGCGGGCCTGTTCGCGGTAGACTGCCTGGTAATAGATGGGCAATGTGGTAAGGCAGTAATGAGCCTGACCTACTCCCATGAATTCGCCGATGTAGTAAATGTCGGCGTCCTCTTCCAGAATTTCGGATTCGCTAGTGAAATTTCCAATCCTTGCGGGAATGGGAATGACTTCCATGTTGGAAAGTTCGTGAAGGCGTTCGCGCATCTTATCTACGTCAACGTTTTCGGGAATCTCGATTCCTTCGGATTCCATACGTTCCAACATATTGTCAAACTTTTCGTCCATGGCGTCGGACAGGGCGCGGCGCTGGCTCTTGGTGGGCAGAGACTGTCTAAAGTCTCCTTCCAGAGTCAGGATGCCGTTCTTGATCATGTCATCAAAAGGCGAACCGCTAGTCTCGTTGTCGGGATTGGGTAAAATGCGGGCGTATGCGATCATGCGACCGCACAAGTTCTCATCATTGCCTTTTTTCTGTTCGATACCTAACATACAAGGCAAATATACAAAATGTCTTGTCTTGTAATGTCTAGGATGCGTTTTGTCGCGTCATTCATAACTTGTTTTTCCAAGTCTTCCTGAACGTGTTCGCCATATCATCTTGAACGTACCCAACGTCATCCTGAACATGTTTCAGGATCTCACTGCACACGGATAACTTGCAGTTTCTTATAACCGGGCGCTACAATGCGTACCAGATAATTGCCAGCCGGCATACCAGACACGAATTTAGAAAGTTCATGAATGTCGGAAACGTTCATATTGCGAATAAACTTTCCTTGAATGTTGTACAGCTGGACGTTAAACGTTCCGTTAACCAGATTCATCTGGTGGTTTGCTATGCCGAGGGTTGTATCCGCAGGTGTTTCGCCGCCGTTAGGATCCTCTGGATCTTCTTCCGTGATGGTTTCTACCTTCAGAGGCGTCAGCACAATCTGATCCAGGTTCGGGCCGTCATTGTTTCCTACTACAGCAAACAGGATGTAGCTTGCTCCGCGGGGCAGTTCAATTTCGATTTCCTTGGACGGGTAGGTTTTCCAGTCTGCGGTCTTTTTGAAAGTGACCTGCTGGGCCTCGGCAGGATCTGCTGCCTTGATAATTAAATCACGGTCTGCGGAACTTCCGTTGGCGTAATACATCTCCATCTTGTAGGTTCCGGCAGCTTCCACATAAACAGGAACGTTCACGTAGGAATTGCCTGCGCCGAAGTTGACATAGCCTGTACCAGCAAAGCCTGCATTGGTGCTTTCGTTGACGCCATTTTCGATAACGCCACTTTCGGCCTGGAATGTGTCTACGCCCTTTGCTGCAAAAGTGGCGCCGAGTTCAATATCGCCGGTGGCGGTAATCTCGAGGGGGTTGCTGGCAGAAGTGGCGGAAGCTCCGGTCCAGCCTTCAAAAGTCCAACCTTCGATGGGCTTGGCGGTGAATGTTGCCTTTTTGCCTTCTGCAACCTTGTTACCGCTGAGGGAACTTTCGATGGTTCCACCGATGCTGTTATTCAGGGAGACCTTGTAGTAAGTGGCATTGCTTTCTACAACGGAAACTTCGTTGGAGGTGGCGCCGAGACCGCCCATGGAGTTGGCTGCACGAACGGTAACTTTTGATCCTACAGAAACTCCCTCAAGATCAAAACTGTTGGAGGCGACGCTAGTCTTGAATTGTCCGTTTACGAATATGGCCCAGCAGCGAGCGTTTTCGTTGTCGTCCCAGACAATTTCATTTCCTTCCTGGGAAATTTTTGGGGCAGCCATTTGAACGGTCAACTTGTTGGGTTCCCAATTATCGGAACCGCCCATGACGTTTTTCAAGGTGTAATTTGCGGCATCACTGGCAGACCAAACTGTTTTCAGGGACTTGGCAGAGGAGGCATCCTTGCCGCCGTTGAAGTAAGTCTTGCGGCGGCTCACGTCAATGGCTCCGCCGTTGCCGTTCTTGCTGTTGTATTCACCGAAAACGGTGGGGGCAGAATTCATGTCGGCACCCCAACCTTCTGCTGTAGGCTGGGCGTACATGGTGGTGTTCAGGAAGGCCACCTTGGCGTGGTTCCAGGAACGTCCCAGATAGAAGGTGCCGTTATAGCTGCCATTGGAAACGTTAATCTTTGCGTTGTTGAAAACGTAGCCCCATTCGGTAGAGGTCTGTGCGGCTGTAATGTACCCGCCATTGCGAGTCATTACAAGATTCGTTCCTTCGAAAAAGACGTCTCCATTACCGCAAATGAAGTCTACGGTACCCTGGATTTCACCATCTTCCCAGTAGGTTCGGCCCTTGTTGGTATAATAGGTGTCCTGCCCACTGACCAGCTTGACGTTCTTGAAAATATTCTTGTCGCCGGAATTCTGCTGGATAGTCACCTGGCGGCATGCAGAGGATCCGCAATAGGTGCTCTTGTTCTGGATGGTCAGATCCTGCAGGTACATGCCCTTGTTTCCAGAGAGGTACAAGGTGGCTGTGTGGCCGATGCTTTCGGTATCGGTCTTGTTGGCAATAATTGCCTTGTCGCGGGTCTGGCCAATCAACGAAACGAATGAGGTGGAGAATGTGGTTTTTCCGTGACGGTCTGCCGTCACTTTGGTCAAGTCGTATTCACCATCAGGGAAGAATATGACAAAGCGTTTTGATTCGCTGGGGGAGGCGGCGCTGGCTGCGGCCATGGCGGCCTTGAAGTCTCCATCAACGCCCACAACGAAATCAAACTTTCTTTTTTCCACTGCCATGGCTGTAGAGGCAAGCCCCAGACACAACGGCGCGATAATAAAGGCGGAATTTCTTTTCATCTTTTATCCGTGTGTGAACTTGCAACTTTACTTGTTTACTCGTACCATGGAGTTCATCAGGACCTTTCCCTTTTGGGAAACTTTTACCAGGTAGGCTCCAGCCTTCATTCCCTGCATGTTCAGGTCGCGAGTTTCGCTAGTGTAGTTCTTGATAAGGTTGCCCTTAACATCGAGAATCTGGATGTTGTAAGAAGCAGATTTAACGTTCAGCAATAATGTGTTATTGATGGCCATTTCTTCCTCCTCATCGCTATCGTCATCTTCGTCAGGTTCTTCTTCAGAAATTTGTACCATGCCGGGCTTTAGATCGTCGCTCATCCAGCCGATCACATCGATATTGGCCATGCCATCCTTGCCAAGGCTGGTGAACTTGATTTCACTGTAGCCCACGGGCAATTCCACTTCGATAGGAATGGTCTTGTAGGTGGTCCATGCGCTGGTACTTTCCATGGATCCGCTTTCTACCAGAATATTGTCGCCGATGGAAAGTTGATAGTCTCTTGCAGCGGAGCCGCCGTTGGCGTAGCGGATGTATAGGGTGTATGTGCCTGCCTTGGTGGCGGTAACGCCGTAGGTCACGTAGCTTCCGATGGCGTTTGTAACGTTGGCGTATCCTTCTCCTACGAAACCTGCATTGGTTGTTTCCTTAACGCCATCGATGTCGATGAAGTTAACACCGTCAACAACAGTCTTGCAGGAATCGTCACCGCACATGGCTACGGGAGGGGGAGGCGGAACATAGGTGCCGTTCATCTTTTCGATGGCTTCCAGGTATGCCTTCTCGGTGCTGATTAATGCGGTGCCGTATTCGCCGGCCCATTGGTAACCCTTGCGGCGTTCTTCGCTAATTGCCATAAAGTTCTGGGTTTTGGTGCTGGCACCACCGCGGTCGCAGAAGAAGTAGTTGTCATTATTCACTTCGTAGAAACGATACCAAAGGACGTTGCCGGCTCGTTCTTCAAAAACGCCCTGCTTCTTGTTGAAGTAAAGTCCTGTGACCTTGGTTTTCTTGTACCAGTTAATGGCGCTGGTAATAGACTTCTGGATGGCTTCTGTCTGGTCGGGCCAGTTCATCAGGAACCATACAACGCCTGCAGATTCGCTGCCGGACTTGCTTTCCAGTTCGTAAGCGCGGGCGGGGCGAGGGGCGTAATTGGCGGTGTCATGCTGGGCGCACCAGACGGTGGGCGTGCCATTATTTATGATCTGGGCTTTCAGCAAGTAGTCGATGGCTTTTTCCAGAGCGCCTTGCATCTTGCTGCGGGTGGCGTCATCGATAATATCGGAATCGAAAGGAGCAACGCCGTTGGCGATGTCCATCATGGTCACCATGGCGCGAATCATGGCGTTGTCATTCAGGGTAATATGGTCGCTATAGTCGTTGCGCTTGGGCCAAACCTGAGGCAGACCACCGCTCTTGCGCTGCATAGTCAGCAGGAAGTTGACGGCTTTGTTAAAGCTGGACTTGAATGTGTTCTTGTAATTGCTGTTGGTGGTTTCCTTGTAACGTACAGCCAACAAGCGCATTTCCTGGACTGTAGCGTCGTTATCGATGGTGCCCACGTCGCCGCCGGTTGCAGAACGCCAACCGGATTTTTCACCGCCGGTGTAGGCACTCTTGTACTTGTCGGCCATAGCTTTGTAGAAACCGCCGTTGTCGATTTGCCAGGTGGTCATGTTATAGGCGTACTGGTCAATATCCATGCCCTTGGCGGCGGTGGTCAATTCAGAATAGCCACGGTAGCTATTCATCTTGCTCACGGCAGTTGACGGCGGCTCGTACGTGGCGCCAAATGCGCTGGTAACGCCTGCTGCAATGCCTGCAAATCCGATAAACTTCAAAACCCAATTCTTCATGCACACATCCTTTTTCTTTGTGGCAGCACCATCCTGCCGTCATGCTTAACCATTCCGCGTGGGCTGTATAACCCCAACCTACAATCTATACGTTTTTTGTAATGGTTAGCTTTTACACTCCGCGAAACCATTGTCTACAGACTACACTTCCAGGAAAATAAAACTATACCGATTTTTCGGCTTTTTTCATTGAAAAAACAGATTTCTCTTGTCAATTTATCAATGGAACGTGCTAACTGTTTTTGGTTCATTTTTGGCATGAAATTTGCGTTATCAAATATGATTCTTCAGACTTTATAAAGAACCTTAAATTTTCTAGATTTTTCGTCGAAAAATTTAACGAGGGAAACCATGAATCCTAAGATCTATTACACCATTACCGACGAGTCTCCGTTTTTGGCAACTCAGTCCCTCCTGCCCATCGTAAGCGCTTTCGCAAAGACTGCCAATATCGATGTGGAAACCAAGAATATTTCTCTGGCTGGCCGTATTTTGGCTGCTTTCGGCAAGGCCGAAGACGACCTGGCTTTCCTGGGTAAGCTCTCCCTGGATGCAAGCGCCAATATCATCAAGCTCCCCAACATTTCCGCTTCCGTTCCTCAGTTGAAGGCCGCTATCGCCGAACTGAAGGCTAACGGCTACGACCTGCCGGATTATCCGGATGCTCCTGCTACCGAAGAAGAAAAGGAAATCCGCGCCAAGTACGACAAGGTGAAGGGCTCCGCAGTGAACCCGGTGCTCCGTCAGGGTAACTCTGACCGTCGCGCTCCCAAGGCTGTTAAGAACTACGCCAAGAAGAACCCCCACAAGATGGGTGCCTGGACTGCCGACAGCAAGACTCATGTTTCTTACATGACCGCTGACGATTTCTACGGTAACGAAAAGTCTGTCACCATCGCTGACGCCGACACCTTCAAGATTGAATTTGTGGCTGCTGATGGTTCCGTTACTGAACTCCGCGCTGCAAAGCCCACTCTGGCTGGCGAAATCCTGGATGCTACCGTGCTCCGCATGGCTGCTCTCGAAAAGTTCGTTGCCGACCAGATGGCTGATGCCAAGGCTAAGGGCGTGCTCTTCTCCGTGCATCTGAAGGCTACCATGATGAAGGTTTCCGACCCCGTCATGTTTGGCGCTTTCGTTCGCGTGTTCTTCAAGGACGTTTTCACCAAGTATGCCGACCTGTTCAAGGAACTGGGCATCGACGCCAACAACGGTCTGGGCGACCTCTACAAGCGTCTGGAAGGCAATGCCAAGGAAGCTGAAGTCAAGGCTGCAATCGATGCTGCTCTGGCCAACGGCCCGGCTCTCGCCATGGTGGATTCCGACAAGGGTATTACCAACCTCCATGTTCCCAGCGACGTGATCATCGACGCTTCTATGCCGGCTATGATTCGCAACTCCGGTATGATGTGGAACAAGGAAGGCAAGCTCCAGGAAGTGAAGGCTTGCATTCCGGACCGCTGCTATGCAGGTATCTACGAAGCTACCGTTGATTTCCACAAGAAGAACGGCGCATTCGATCCCACTACTATGGGCTCTACCTCCAACGTGGGCCTCATGGCTCAGGGTGCCGAAGAATACGGCTCTCACGATAAGACCTTCATTGCCAAGGGCAAGGGCGTTATCCGTGCTGTGAACAGCAAGGGTGAAGTTCTCCTTTCTCAGGACGTTGAAGCTGGCGACATCTTCCGTATGTGCCAGGCCAAGGACGCTCCCATCAAGGACTGGGTCAAGCTGGCTGTGAACCGCGCCCGCGTTTCCAACACTCCCGCTATTTTCTGGCTGGACCCCCAGCGTGCCCACGACCGCGAAATCCAGAAGAAGGTGGAAGTCTACCTGAAGGATCACGACCTCTCCGGTCTCGACATCAAGATTATGGACCCCAAGTCCGCAGTTACCGAATCCCTGACCCGCGCCAAGGCCGGTCTCGATACCATCAGCGTTACCGGTAACGTCATGCGAGACTACCTCACTGACCTGTTCCCGATTTTGGAACTTGGTACCTCCGCTAAGATGTACTCCATCGTGCCGCTCATGGCTGGTGGTGGCCTCTTCGAAACTGGTGCAGGTGGCTCCGCTCCTAAGCAGGTCCAGCAGTTCCTTGCTGAAAACTACCTGCGTTGGGACTCCCTGGGTGAATACTTCGCCCTGGTTCCTTCCTTCGAACAGATTGCCTCTACTACCGGCAATAAGAAGGCTAAGGTCCTGGCTGACACTCTGGACGAAGCTAACGGTCGCATTCTCGAAAACAACCGCACTCCGGCCCGTAAGCTGGGCGACCTGGATAACCGCGGTTCTCACTTCTACCTGGCTATGTACTGGGCCGAAGCCCTTGCCGCACAGACTGCCGATGCAGAACTGGCTGCAAAGTTCGCTCCCGTAGCCGCAGCCCTTACCGCTGGCGAAAAGGACATCGTTGCCGCTTACGCTGCAGAACAAGGTAAGCCCGCTGACATCGGCGGTTACTACCTGCCCAAGGCTGAACTCCTCAAGAAGTGGATGCGCCCTGTGGAACAGTTCAACAAGGTCATCGACGCTATCTAATTAGCGGGCGGCGCGGCGAATCATTTCGCCGTCATCCTGAGAGGCGAAGCCGCGAAGGATCCAATGACGAAAAAAGAACCGGAATAGAATTCCGGTTCTTTTTTTACAAGGAGAGAGAGAATCTGCGTTTAAGTCCAACTTGAGCAATAGCCTTTGCCTTTCCAACTGTTATTACCGCATTCGCTGGCTCGACGCCATTGACTGCAACCGGCCTTGCCGGTGTTTTGACCGGCACAAAGGACATCCACGTATCCGAAGTATGCCTTGGCTTCTGCTTCAGAATTGGTATAGCAGATTTCCTTGGCAGCCGGTTCTTCAGAACTGTTGTAGGCCTCGGTGCTGATTTCTTCGCTGCTCTGGCTGATTACGTTTCCGTTGATGGTGACGTTCGTGCCGGACTTATTGACCTTGCAGTTGTTCTTGTTCTTGCAAGTCAGCAGTCCCTGGTCTGCGGCTTCCTGGATAAGGTCCTGTCTGGCGTTGTAGCATTCGTTCCACTTGTGGCCGGCTTTACTCCAGCCGCCATGGTTTGAACTGACGTTGCCGTTCAGCTTGCACCAGCTCGGCGGACACTTGTTTCCTCCGGTGGTATACATTACACCGCAAGAACCGTCATCTTCTTCAGTCCAGTTTTCATCGGCATCGTAGAAGGTATTGGCTGTCTGAGTGTTAGACGAACTTGACGGAGTATTCTCATTTCCGTTATTTCCACTATTGCCGTTGTTTCCGGTGTTTGTGGAGCTAGAGGAATTGCTGCCGGTATTGTTTGCCGGTGAGGACGGATTCGAGGAGGCGTCTGCTACGACCATATCGCTGGGCGGAGTGTCCATAGAAATGGTGCTCTGGAAAAAGGCCCAGTCGCCCGAAAGGGGGGCGCATTCGGCTGAAGTCTCCTTAGATTCGATATACGGCTTGAATTCAATTTCAGTGTCGCTGATTGCAATAGCCTTCAGTTTCCACTGGTTGCCTGCCTTGCATCCGCTCAGGCTTACAAAGTTTTCGGCCTGCCAGCTTACCTTGCCTGCACTCAGATCCTTGGAAATGTTGTCAGTTTTGATCGAGGAAATGACTTCGCCTCTGGTGTAGACGAAGGTGTCGGTCTTACCTCTTTTGCCCGGGGCTTCGTAACCGATCTTTTTCCAGGTGCCAAAGGACTTGTGTTCATACAGGTAGGCGGCCTGAAGCTTGGTGTAGGTTGCGGCGGCGGGAGTCAATTCGGTGGCCTTGGATTTGGAAATGGAGCTGGAAAGCTTAGGAACCGCCACGGCAGTAAGTAAGCCGGAGATGGAGATGGCTACCATCAATTCTGCGAGTGTGAAACCATGCTTTCTCATAAGAACCCCCAAAGCCTTATCAAAAGTCTTGTTGTAAGTTTTTTGTCATAATTTGAATGTAATATTGTATTCTTACAATTGTTCTTTTTTTCTTACAATTTGACTTCCACTTTGGATTAGACTAAGTGATTATGGGCATGCCCAGTAAGAAAGTCTGATTTTAATGGGAATTTAGAGCTATATTGTAAGGTATGAACAATCCTACCGCACATAGAAATGTTTCTGGAGCCAAAGGTTTTACCCTTGTAGAAGTATTGGTGGTTGTGGCCATCATGGGCATTCTTTCTGCTATGGGTGTGGCGGGCCTTCAGGGTGCCGTAGAAAATAACCGCGTCAAGGATGCCGCTCTAAACACAGCTGCCTTCCTAGAACGTGTGGCCAGTGATGCTAACAGAAGATCCGAGACGCTGTGCCTTAAGAAATCCGGCGATCGAAGGATTGAAGTGTACATCGGTGATGATTGTTCTAAGCCTACTGGTGATCCTGTTGACCATATGGATCTGGATCCGCCTTTGACGTTTGTTACTGACAAGACCTTTGATTTTACCAACGCGTTTGAGTGTGCGAGTTGCGAAGAAAATTGGCTGGCTGGTGCTGGTGTTTTTACACCTAGGCTTGGCCTTTCTGCGGCTCCCATTGCAGGATTTGTTGCCGCTCAGTATGGATCCACTTCGCACTATGCCATTGCATTAAAGTCTCCCACAAAGAATAAGATTATGGCCATAGATGCAGATGATGATGGTGGATTTGATTATAATGAACTCTAGGGTTCAAATCTAACGGTCTAGAGTGCCATCGTCCAGGCTATGGCGAATAAACCGTAATAGACGGCCAGACCGACAATATCGACGAATGTAACCGGCGTTCCCCAGCGGAGCGCCTTTTTCGTTGGAATCAGTCCGCAGAATAGGCCTGCGATGAATCCGTAGCCGTGTCCTAGAATGTCTGCATTTTCTCCTAGACCGAGAAATACGGCCAGGGAAGTGGCTCCACAGAGGGGTGCAAAACGGCGCAGGAGTCCGTGAGATTCCCTAGGCATCAGGCGGAACTCCATGACGGCGAGACAGCCGATGGCGGCGAAAACGAAGGTGGAAAATCCCAGGGCGCTGAAGTTTGTCTTGACGGTCATGGAAACGCAGATGTTGGCGACGGCACTGGAGATTGCCAAAAAGGGAGCTAGGCGCAACAGGGGGATGCGGTAGGTAATCATGTTCATGACAATGTATCCGCACAGGATGTTGGAGGCCAGGTGTCGCGCGTCGCCGTGGAGGGTGAGTGCGGTAAGGCTTCTCCACCATTGTCCTTTTAGAACTTTGCTTGCGTCGGATACGCCGGGTAAATGCAAGTTGACTACGTCGGCAAAATCAAGTAGGGTGGCGATGAGTACCGGAATAAAAATCCAGAGAGGCTGTAGGCTGAAACTCAGTGGCTGTGGCAGATTCTCTTCCTTGGGCGGATTTTCCTTTTGGTACAGGGCGATCTGGTCGCGGGCGAATTCTTCAAATTCCGGCAATACGAAAATCTGGAAGGGGCCTTCCTCGCTGCGATCTAGACGATGCTCTACGCCCTGGGAAAGAAGGACTAGGCTGTAATCGCGAATTTGTCTGAAAGTACCTTCGGCAATGCAACTGGATTCAGGGAAGGACTGCTCGGAGAGGGACTGCTCTTCGTTGGCGATTTGTTGTTCGTTGGAGTCCAGGGTGTTGTTGGCTGGGGGGTGTGCCGTGCTGGTTATGGACGTGATTTTTATATGGGGGTGAATTTCCGAGGAGTCCCGCAAGTATCTGGGGCGTAGTGGCGACATGAACCTTGACATTGAATCTCCTTGGAAAACCTCTGACATAATATACAAAGGTTTAGGTTTGATGCCTGAAGATTACGAATTGTTGCGGAAAGACTAGATGTTCTTTTTATGGATTGCCGCAGATGTTAACGCATACTTGTAACAAGAAGTAAGACATTCTGCACGGAGGTAAGCAAAGTCTTCGAAGGGGACCGTAATGTCTGTGGCGGGGCGGGCGGCCACCTGGCTTGCCAGGTGGAGCTCTTCCTTCGGAGCGAGCTTGCCGTTTAACAAACGGCGCCGCCCGTATATGCGGACATAGCGGAAGGCTTCACCTGTCTCGGGCGTGCTGCGGGCATGGAACGTTACAGCGGATTCGCCCCGGTCTGTCACGCGCTCCCACCAGAGGGCGGGTCCGTCAGTAATGTAACAGTTGTCGCCGCAGAAAGCTGCGTTCACGTCGTCAAGAGTCAAGGGCTGTTCCTTGTGGCATCCGTCTGCCTGGGGAATATTTTCTTCGGCGCTCGTCGGATTCTCGCAAGGCTTTTGCGCTAGGCGAACCACGGTTCTGACGTACCCGAATACGTGATGCCTGTTGTTCTTTAGTTCAATTAGCGGTAACCTGACTGCGGTCGTATCATTCATATCGCCGTGGGCATCGTTTCCGCCGATGGGCAACAGGTAGTTT
This sequence comes from Fibrobacter sp. UWH5, assembly GCF_900142505.1. Classification (NCBI taxonomy): domain Bacteria; kingdom Pseudomonadati; phylum Fibrobacterota; class Fibrobacteria; order Fibrobacterales; family Fibrobacteraceae; genus Fibrobacter; species Fibrobacter sp. UWH5. The sequence goes on from NZ_FRBB01000001.1 coordinate 218,084, forward strand.
TCCTTGCCCAGTTCCTGGATCCACCATTCTCGCCCCAGCTTGAATCCTTCGTCACGGATGCCGTTCCAGAATTGGATGCCGCGGATGGGGTGGGTGCTGCCGGTCTGCAAATCCACCGAGTGCCAGAAACCGCGCCGGAAGATGAACTTCTCCAGGCCGCTCATTTCCTGATAGGGGTGTGCCGCAAAGCAGTGGCTGCCTGTCATTTTCAGCAGGTCGGGAATCTTCAGGGTGGGGCGGTTCTGGAGCCAGTTTCGTCCGCAGTCCCCAAGGCCCGGCAAATAGCAGTCGGAGCCAAGGACGGTCATGTGGACATTCTCTCCCTTGGAATTGCCTGCGGAAACTTCTTCGCCGGCGATCATCAGGGGCTTGTCCTCGGCCCTGTTGCACAGGTCCACTTCCTTCTGCAAGGCTTCGAAGCGTGGCATGGGGGAGGGAGCTGCCTGGGTGTAGTCTTCGGTGAGGAAGGCGAAATCGTAGGCGTGGTCCGTTAGACTTACGAAATCCAGACCCACGGCCTTTGCTGCCTGCTGGAATACGGCGGGGGTTGCACCATGTTCTACGTGGTCGGCGGAGTAGTGGGTGTGGCAATGCATTTCGCCGGCGATGTAGCCCTCGGGCTTGGGCAAGTCCTGTGCCAGCACCTGGATTTTTAGGGGGGCGGGCTTTAGCAGGGGGTGGTTCCAGCGGGAGAATTTTTTGACCTTGCCGTTTTGCTTACTGCGGACGGTGACCTTGCAATGGATGCTGTAGGTCCCAGGTGCAAGGTCTCCCAAGTCTACGGGGTAGAATCCGAACTGCTGGTTGGCCTCGATTTGAAGGTTCTGCTGTCGCGGGGCGGATTCGTCTTGGGCGGTGGCAGGCTGGCAGTCTATTTCAATGTTTTCGATAACGACGGGGAACCGGTGGGCGTCCCTGACCACGATCCACAAGGTGGGCCTGGAACCCGGTACAAACTGGAAGGGGGCGTCTACAAGAATCTCTGGCCAGGGCCTGTAAAGCAGGGACCAGGGGAGTTTAAACTTGAAGTGGGTTTCTGCGTATTGCAGGGGCTCGCCGGGAATCAGACTCATTTTGCCTCGGGGGCGGGCTCTTCGGCGGGTGTGGCTTCAGCGGGCTCTATTTCTTTTTCTTTATCGTTTGCGGTCTCGTTTTCGACGTCCGTCCCTATCTTTGTGGATGCCTTGTTTTCGGTTTCCTCGACAGGTTCCGGTTCGTTCCACAAACCAAAGCTTACTCGTACCTGCATCATCAAGCCGCCGATGTTCCATTTAGCCTTTTCCTGGGGGCCGTCAGGTACGATGTCGGCGAAAGTCTTGTTGGATTCTACGGAGATACTGCTGAAGCCGATGTCTCCGTACACGTTAAAATTTTTCCAGCTGGCAATCAGGTAGCCGACTCCCACGCCGAATCCTGCACCGGTAACGGGTGTCTTGGCGTCTAGCTTGCCCCAGGTGGTGTAGATTTCCGTGCCGGGAAGTACCCAGTACCAACGGACCGAAATGCTGAAGAGGCTTTCGCCGGAAAGTGTCATCAGGTTTTTGGGGATGCCCAGACGGTATTCCAGGAACAGGGGCATGCCCTGGATGGTGTAGCTGTAGTTGTGGGTTCTGCCCTTGCGGTCGGTCAGCACCACGGATTCGTTATCGTAGATGAATCCGACACCTGCGCTAATGAACTGGTCCCTAAAAATCTGGAACTGCAGACCTGCGCTAACAGGGAAACAGAAGTTCACCTTCTGAAAATCCTGCTTGGCCACGTTCAGGGAATCGGTTTCGGTCTGGGCGTCTTCGCGGAAACTATAGTAGATGGTGTCGATGGCGTCCTGAAAGTATTTGCGCTGGTCAAAACTGAGGAACGATACGGAGGGCTGCAGGAACAGGGATAGCCTGGAACGGTCATGTTCCACCTTGTCTTCGTCTGCGAAGGCTGAGATTGCCATCAGCAAGATGGCCAGGGCTATATTCCGGTAGAACTTCATTATCAGTTCTGCATATCCTTTTCTTCTTTTTCGATTCGCTTACTTTCGGAATCCTTCTTCATGCGCTTGGCGAAGGCGACTTCGGCCTTGTCGATTTTACCTTCGATCTTTTCGATGTCCTTGCGGAAGTCCTTGTCGTCTTCCTTCAGTTCGTTGCGGGCGATGTTCAGGTAAAGTCTTGCGGTTTCAAACTGGTCCAGTTCGATATAGGACTTGGTCAGGAAAATCAAGGCTTCTTCGCGACGCTTGGCGGTGGGGTAGGTTTCCAGGAATTCCTTGAAGTAGATGACGGCGGCCTGGTACTTGTCCATGCGCCAGTAAAGGCGGCCCTTCTGGAATTCCTTTTCTGCCAGACGGTCAATAAGCAGCTGGTAGTAATAGTTCACGGAATCGCGGAGGGGGGATTCCGGATAGTTGGAAAGGTAACGTTCGAAGTCCCTCATGGCCACGTTGGTGTTGGCTTCGTCGCGGTCCACACGGAATTCCATGTTGAAGGAGGAAATGGCCTTGCGGAATTCTGCGGTCTCGATGAAGGGGGAGCCGGGGAAGTTCAGGATAAAGCTACCATATTCTCCACGGGCTTCAATCCAGTCTTCCTGATTGAAGTAGCTTTCTGCCAACAGGAATTGGGCCTGTTCCATGAATCCGGTACCGGCGCAGGTAGAGAGGATCTCTTCCAGCTTTTCTGTGGTACGGCCATACTTGCCTGCCTTGAACAATTCTTCTGCCTTGTCGTAGCGAACCTTACACCATTCTGTGTGTTTCATCTTGGGACCGCTGGAGGAACATCCGGCGATCAGTGCTGCGGTAGAAAAAATGCAGAGGAACAGGGGAATCTTTTTGAACAGCATCATTTTTTTTCTTTGGTTAATTCTAACTTTACCGCCGTAAATTAGCAAAAATTGGCAGTCCAGAAAAATGATTTTAGTCCGCTATGTCTTGAAAGAGCTGATCGCCCCCTTCCTGGCGTCTCTTTTTGGCATTACGTTTCTATTTGTAGTGGATTTTTTGGTCAAAATTCTAGACAGTGTCTTGTCCAAGGGGCTTCCCACTTCTACGGTGGTTGAAATCTTTGTACTGAACCTGGCCTGGATGCTTTCCCTTTCTATTCCCATGGCCGTTCTTGTGGCGAGCCTTATGGCCTTTGGCCGACTGTCCGGAGACCAGGAAATTACGGCCTGCAAGGCCGCCGGTATTTCTCCCCTTTCCCTGATGAGGCCAGTGCTGATTGTTTCGCTCCTGGTGTCGGTGCTGATGGTGGTGTTCAACAACTGGGTCTTGCCCGAGGCCAACCACCGTTCCGTGGAACTGATGAGTGCTGTGTCCCGCAAGAAGCCCCATGCCTTTATTGATGCGGGTCGACTGATTACCCAGTTCCCGGGGGTCCAGCTTTGGGTAAACCATATCGATCCCACTACGGGTACCCTGTATGGCATTCAAATTTTTGAAATGGAAAAGAAGGGGGCGCCTCGTATTGTCTATGCCGACAGTGCCTCCATGGAATACGCTGACAATGGAGCAACTCTTATGCTCCGCCTGCGCAGTGGCGAAAACCATATGACAGACCCGGATAATCCGGAAAACTATTTCCGCATCCGATTCTTCAGTCAGGATCTGGCCATGAAGAATGTGGATGACCGTCTGGAACGCCGCAACCGCAGTTATCGCAGCGACCGCGAAATGCCCATTGAGATGATGCAGGATGTGGTGGATGACGCGCGAAAGAAGTACGTGGAGTTCCGTAAGGACGCCCTGGAAAAACGTCTGAGTACGTTGGTGGCTCTCCAAAAGAATGTGGTCGGTGACTCCGTTGTCCCTGACATCAAGGAAAGTAATATCGAGATTGATTCCGTCCAACGCCGCCGGTCCCTGCAGCGCCTGCGAGTACAGGAGGTGTCTGCCCTCCGCACCACGGAACGTGCTTTTGGCCGTGTAGAGGCGGAATTGAAACGAGAGGCTCAATATACGGTCGAAATCCAGAAGAAAATCAGTACCGGCGTGGCCTGCTTTATCTTTATTCTGATTGGGGCGCCTTTGGGAATCATGGCTCGCAAGGGTGGTATTGGTACAGGTATCCTTTACAGTCTATCGTTCTTTGTGATTTACTGGATTTGCCTTATTGGTGGCGAAAATCTGGCTGACCGTCTGGTCGTCAGTCCTTATCTGGCCATGTGGGCTTCCAATATCATTATCGGAATTTTTGGTATCTTCATTACGATCGCCATGGTCCGTGACCGCTTCTCGGGAGACTCCAAGTTCTTCAGGGGTGTTCGTGCGGTCAAGGGCTTCTTTGGTAGGGGCTTCAAGAAAGTCTTCGGGAGGTTCGGGTGAAGTTTACAAGGTACATGCTATGGAACTTCTTCAAGATGTTCCTTATTGTGCTTCTTGGTGCAGTCCTCATGTTCGTGGTTATCGACTTTGTGGGAAACATCAAGACCTGGTCTACCCGCGAGACCAAGGATGCAGTGGACTATTACGTCTGCTACTTGCCGTACATGGTGTATTTGATTACTCCCGTGGCCTGTTTTATTTCAATCCTGGCTTCCGTAGGCAATATGGCTCGCCACCTGGAAATGAGCGCCATGCAGAGCTCTGGACAGAGCCCGCTCAAGACACTGTTCCCCATTTTTGTTTTTGGAATTCTTGTGTCGGTGGGTTCTTATGAAATGAGTGAATATTGGCTTCCTGACGCTAACCATAAACGTCTGGAAATTATGGAAACTAACGCCCAGAAAAAGAAGAATCCCCGCATCAAGGAAAAACAGGAATTTACCTTTATCGACAGTGAGAAGGCTAGCTGGTTCTTTAGACATTATTCTGGCAAGAGCAAACTGGGACGAGACGTGCTCCTTTTGCTGCGCGACGAAGGTCGCCTCCAGGAACGCTTTGATGCCAAGGTGGTCCGTTGGCTGGAGGATGAAGGATGCTGGCAGTTTGAACGGGGACATCGACGCGTCTTCCAGAAAGATGGCTCTGTGAAAGTCTACAAGTTCGTTCGCGAAAAGGCCTGTGACCAAGTTTCTACCCGTCCAGAAGACCTCATTAATGAACGTCAGGTTTCCGATGAAATGGATTCCAAAATGGTCAAGAAGAGGATCGAGGTATTGAAGCGCTCCGGTGAAGATACCCGTACCATGGAAACCGCACTGCACTTTAAGCGGTCTGCTCACTGGATGAACCTGATTGTGCTCCTGATTGGTGCCGCACTTTGCCATCGTTATAGCCGTTCTGGGGGGCTTTCCCAGAAATTTGGCATTGGTCTGTTGATTGTATTTAGCTATTATATTCTTGAACGAATAGGATTGAAAATGGGAGAAAATGGTGCGTTGTCGCCTTTCTGGGCGGCATGGATCAGCCACTTCGTCTATGGTGGCGTGGCGACAGTAATGTTGTACCGTTCCTTCCGATTATAGGGTGTCTATGTCTGTTGCCGAAATACTTTTTATCGTGGCAGGTCTTCTGCTTGGCTTGGCGTTCCATGGTGGAATGCTCCTGTTCCTGATTCCCTTTGCCATTGTGGCCTTTGTACTGGCCTGGTTGAATCGTCCTCGTCTGGCAGGTGGTCCTAACAGCCAGAATCCGACTAGCAATATTCCCATTATCTCTATCGGGCCCCGATCTACCAACACTAATCCTGTTGTGTCCCCCGATTTGATTTCCGAGTTCCGCAATGATCATGACAGGGCTAACGAACCTGAGGCCGCCTTCAAGGTGAGCCAGGTATGGGCCCGTGCCAATGCTGATATTAACCGTGCCATGACCGACATGCTTTGTGCGTTGAAGGTCATCGTTCCCGGAGTGAATACCGCCATTGTGTTTACCCAGCAGAATAACCCCAGGGAATGGGGTGTTCGCAATTATGTAAACGACAAGGAAATGTCCGTGAATCCCAGCACACGCCTTTCGGAAAGTGGAAGCCTGCTGAGTCAGATGTTCAGATCCGGTGTGAGCCGCATCCTCGAAGGCGATTTGCCTAGTAGCAAGGTTCTGTCGTTCTACCTGGACAATCCTCCGGTGAAGTCTGTGGTGGCTGTCCCTATGCTGGACCATAGCGGCAACCGCGTCGGTATCCTGGTTCTGGATTCCACTGCGCCTAACGCATTTACCGATAAGACGGCCCAGGCCCTGGTTTATATTGCCAAGGCGATTTCCATGCTTGATTACAAGGGCTTCTACTCTGCCCAGAAGCATATCGCCCTGCAGCAGTACGCTGGTCTTTACAACTATCAGCGTAAGTTCTTCCAGACCATGACTGTGAAGGACATCTATAAGCAGATTATCAACTACGTGAAGGCTAACGTGGCCTACGACCGTCTGACGATTCTTGCCATGAATAAGGTGAATGAAAGTGCTGGACGTGTGGTGTACTGCGATGGTATCGAATCCAGTCAGTTCTCCGAGAAGCGTTTTACCCTTTCTGACAAGGGTATCTTCGTGCTGGCCATGATGCGCAACCGTCCGGTGGAACGCAGCTTTACTCCGGGTTACAACGAATATGTGCCCCGCCTTAGCGATAACGAAAAGCGTAACTTGAATTTGCGTCAGCTGTTCGTGATGCCAGTGGCTACCGAAACAGATGCGGCTACTGCAGATATGGCCATCTGCCTTGAAAGCAGCAGCTCCAGACCGTATAGCGAACACGAAAAGGAACTGCTCAAGGCCTTCGCTGGCGTCGCAGGCTTCGCCTACGATCGCGCTCGAAAGTTCGAGCATGGCCGTGACCTGGCCATGCGCGACGGCCTCACCGGTCTTATCAACCACCGCACGCTCCACGAAAGTCTGCGCTCCGAAAAGGTTCGCGCCGACCGCAAGAAGTACAACATCGGCGTTCTCATGATGGACATCGACCACTTCAAGCGCGTCAACGACACCTACGGACATCCCATCGGTGACGTGGTTATCAAGAGCATCGCCGACACCGTCAGCTCCGAAATGCGAAAGGATATCGACGTGGTGGCCCGTTACGGTGGTGAAGAATTCGTGGTGGGCATGGTGGAAACCACGGCTGAAGGTATGATGGAAAAGGCTGAACGCATCCGCAAGGCTGTCGAAAAGCTGGCCATCGACGTCCATCAGACAAAGCCCCTCAAGGTTTCCGTCAGCATTGGCGCCTTCCTGGTCACTCCGGACTTCCACGACATGAAGAAGGCCGTGAACAACGCCGACCAGGCTCTGTATCGCGCCAAGGAAGGCGGCCGTAACCGCGTTGTCCGTTACGAACTTGACGAAGAATCCATGGCTCCCAAAGCATAAAGCCCTTCAGGAGGGAAGATGTTTACTTTAGTTGACTGGCTGGTCCTGGCCGCCTATTTGCTGTTTTCCCTCTTCATCGGCCTGTGGGTTTCCCGCGGCAACAAGAACTTGAAGGAGTACATGCTTGGCGGTGGATCCATGCCCTGGATTGCCGTTGGTATTAGCCTTATCGCCACCTCCGTCAGCGCCACCACATTCCTGGGGGCTCCTGCCGATGTGTATGGCGACAACATGACTTTCCTCATGTTCCAGATCGGCGCCTTCATCAGTATCTTCGTGGTGGGGAAGGTCTTCATTCCCCGATTCCAGAATTCCGGCATTAGTAGCGCCTACGAATTGTTTGAAGTTCGTTTCAGCAGACCGGTCCGTCGTCTGGCGGCCATCTTCTACTGCATGCACTTGTTGCTCCGCACAGGAATTCTGCTGTACGCTCCGTCCCTGGTGCTCGCTCAAATTTTGCACATTGACCTGAAGGTGGCGATTATCGTTTCTGCGGCAGTGGCCATTTTCTACACCTGGTTCGGCGGTATCAAGGCTGTCATCTGGACCGACGTGATGCAGTTCATCGTCTTCTTTGGCGGTGGCGCCTTGGTGCTTCTCATCATTTCCAATTCTGTAGGTGGCCTTGGCGAAATGGCCCGCATGGCAGGGGAGGCCGGCAAGACAAAGTGGTTCGACGGTAGCCTGGATATCTCCAATGCCCGCACCCTGATTTCCGCAGGCTTTGCCTACGCCGTTCTTGAAATCGCCATCCGCGGTTGCGACCAGCAGTTTGTACAACGCTACCTCAGTTGCAAGGACGTGAAGGCGGCTAACCGTTCCAGCGTGCTGTCCATGGTGCTGGGTGTTGTGGTTTCTATCCTATTCTACTGGGTTGGTGCCGCCCTTTATGTTTACTACCAGACGGCCCACGCGGCTCCTCTTCCTACAGGTCTCGGACAGAATGACGTCTTTCCTTACTTTATCGTAAATGGTCTGCCCCAGGGTGTAACCGGCTTGATTGTTGCCGCTATCTGTGCAGCCGCCATGAGCTCTCTTTCAGGCGCCATCAATTCTCTCAGCAATACTTCTGAAAGAGATTTCTTTGGCTGGAAGGAAAATGAAGGCCTGGGCGGTCTCAAGCGCGCAAAGCTTTGGACGGTGCTGTGGGGTGTTCTGGGCGTGTTCGGCGCACTCTTTGCCGCTACCCAGCAGGGGAGCCTTTTGAAGAACGCCGTGTTCTTTACGGGCCTCTTTACAGGACCGCTGCTGGGCATGTTCCTGCTGGCCTTTTTCGCCAATAAACTGTTCGGTGGCGACGAAAGTCCCAAGAAACTTCGTGGCTGGTGCGTCATCATTGCCGTTCTCTGCGGTATGGGTAGCCTGATTCTTGTTCAGGGAATCCCCGCTTTCGGTGTACCTGCAGTTCTCGGCGGAATCTTTAGCTGGCCCTGGATGCCCTTGATCAGCATGACCACTACCATTGTGGTAGCCGTAGGGGTAAATTTCCTGGCTAATATGTTGAATCGCAGGTAAAAAAAGCAAACTTTAAAAAAAAGTTGAAAAAATGGCCCATATCCCTTTACAAGTGAAAAATAAATAGCTATATATGGGCCATCCTCGCGGGAATAGCTCAGTTGGTAGAGCACGACCTTGCCAAGGTCGGGGTCGAGGGTCCGAGTCCCTTTTCCCGCTCTAAAACAAGAGAGCCACTCATTGAGTGGTTCTTTTTGTTTTATCGTAAGAATGGAGTCGGGCGCGAGACCCCTCGGAGACTGCGGACGAACATTCCCTTTTCCCGCCTACGGTGTCCGCGGCTGCGTTTCGTCATACGAAAAGAGGATTCCGTTGCCGGAATCCTCTTTCTATTCTTTAAAGTATGACTTTTTACTTCAGAAGGATCTTCTTGTTCATATTTACGGATTTGCCCGAAATACGAACCATGTAGATTCCTGCCTTGAGGCCTGCCAAGTTGATGGATGCTTCGACCTTGCCGCTCTTTACGACCTGGCCCTGGACGTTTGCAATTTCGTAAGAGGCGCTCTTGATTCCGCTAAAGGAAAGGATTCTGCCAGAAAGGCTTACGTTTGCTGCAGAGACTGCCTTCTGAGAAATGGCGTCTGGGTCTGCGTGATGGTCACAGGAGTTTGCAGACTTTTCTTTCTGGGAAACAGCCTTTTCTCCCTTACAAGTTCCCTTGGGACCGACCTCGAAAATGCGCAATGCGCCCTGGGCGTCGGAAGCCTGTCCGTCAATTTGGAATTTGACCGCGGTTGCCTTTGCAAAAGCTTCAGCACAACTGGAAGCCTTCTGTGCTGCAGGTGTCCACGTGGGTTGGCTGAATTTGCTGAAGTCCAGATCGACCAAAGTCGGGGTGGCTGTTTTGGTTAGCTTGGCTGAACAGGAGGCGTTGCCTGTGCCGTCTGCGTCAATCGTCAATGTGACGTCATTATCTGATGTGTATGTGGCGCAGAGACCCTCGGCGGAGGTTATGTCGAGGGGGGCCTGTGCTGCACCTACAAGGTTGAAGCCCATTCCGACGAAATTGTATGGGTATTCTTCATTTTGACCTGTGGTAGTTGGGTCCACAAGTACATACTTTACAAAGATGTAACCCAAACTGTCGATCATTGGCTGGATGAAAGAGCCGTAATTGCCAGTAGAATCGTAGAGGTACTTAATGTAGGAACCGCCTTTATCGTTGGCACGGTCGTCGTAATCATACCAGTAAGAGGAATTCTCGTAATTGGGTTCCAGGCTTTCTTTTGTGGTGTTGGCGATTTGACTTGTTCCGTTGAACCAGATATCGTTGTTGACGGTTTCTGCCATGGAAACGGCGGATAATGCTGCGACTGCAGCGACAATGATTTTTTTATTCATTTTTGTATCTCCTTAACCATCCCTAAGGTTATACCCTGAGTATACTCTATTTTTGAGAAAAAGCAAGACTTTTGTAAAGAAAAAGTTTAATTTTAGTTTGTAGAAAACTTACGAAAATATTACTTTAGTCTAACTACTTATGATATAAAGAGTTAGCGATTGATGCGTTAAAAATATGCTGTGTTTACAGATTGTTGATAGGCTTGCCGTTGAGGAAAACTCAGAAAATTTTTTGAAAATTTTAAGAAATAACATCCACAAGGGAGTTATGTTTTATTATCTTGTAGGCCACATCTTGTGGTTGGGTGTGGTGCTTGAACACAAGATGTAGTGAAATCGCGAAATAAAAAGTTTATTGTAAGAAATTGGCGTTTTGCTTGAGTATTCAGGAAAAAAGGCGGTTTTGGTAGACTGATTTCGGTGATTGACACGATAGGATTGAAGAGAATATTACGATTTTTGCGGGGCTAGATTCGATATTTTGTGTCGGCTGGCCGAAGGGATGACGATGATTGTTTCTGTTAAGAAGCGCGACGGCAGAGAAATGCCGTTTAATATCGAAAAGATTGCTGACGCCATTGTTAAGGCATTCCGTGCCTCCGGCGAACTTGATGATCAGATCAAGGCCGCGCAGAGCCAGATGAGCCTCCTCGGCAACGATGATATTCTTAACAGCACCGCTCTCAAGGTTTCCGCCGAAGCTGTTTCCCTTTTGGAAGCCAGCGGCAAGAGTTCCCCCGATATTGAAGAAATCCAGGATGCTGTAGAAAAGGCCCTTACAGAAGGCGGCTATGCCGATACCGTTAAGAGCTACATCCTATACCGTGCAGAACGTACCCGTGTTCGTGAAGTGAACACTCGCCTTATGCACACCCTCCGCGACATTACTTTCAGTTCTGCAAAGGAATCCGATCTCAAGCGCGAAAACGCAAATATCGATGGCGATACCGCCATGGGCACCATGCTCAAGTATGGTTCCGAATCTGCTAAGCATTTCTACACCATGATGATGCTGAAGCCGGAACACAGCCGTGCTCACTCCGAAGGCGATATCCATATCCACGATCTGGACTTCTACGCCCTCACCATGACTTGCTGCCAGATCGACCTGCTGAAGCTTTTCAAGAATGGCTTTAATACCGGTCATGGCCACCTCCGTGAACCCAAGGATATCCGTAGCTACGCCGCATTGGCTGCTATTGCCATTCAGTCTAACCAGAACGACCAGCATGGCGGTCAGGCTGTTCCTAACTTTGATTACGCCATGGCCGATGGCGTCCGCATTACTTATCGCAAGGCCTACCTGAACAACATGGTCAAGGCCCTTATGCTTCTGGCTGGCAAGAGCGAAGAAGAAGTTCGCCCCGTAGTCAAGAAGCTTCACGAAGAAATGGCTGAAATGGGAATGGTTGCAACTTTGGTTCCCAACGAACGCTTCGTTGAAACCGAAACACACGAACTTTCCAAGACCTACGGCGTTGAAACTACCATGCATGCCCAGAAGTTTGCCGAAAAGCAGGCTTACGAAGAAACGGACAAGGCTACCTTCCAGGCTATGGAAGCTTTCGTGCATAATTTGAACTCTATGCACAGCCGTGCCGGTGCCCAGACTCCGTTCTCCAGCATCAACTACGGTATGTGTACCGCTCCCGAAGCCCAGATGGTCATGCGCAACCTGCTCCTTACCACTGAAGAAGGTCTGGGTGGTGGCGAAACCGCAATCTTCCCCATCCAGATTTTCCGTGTCAAGGAAGGCGTCAGCATGAATCCGGGTGATCCCAACTATGACCTGTTCAAGTTGGCCTGCCGTGTTTCCGCAAAGAGACTTTTCCCCAACTTCAGCTTCCAGGATGCTCCGTACAATCTGCAGTACTACAAGCCGGGCCATCCCGAAACTGAAATTGCTTACATGGGGTGCCGTACCCGCGTTATCGGTAACTCTGCACGCCCCGATCACGAAATTACCTTCGGTCGTGGCAACCTGAGCTTTACTTCCATCAACCTTCCTCGCATCGCAATCAAGATGAAGAGCCTGGATCTGTTCTACAAGGAACTGGAACGTATGCTGGCTCTGGTCCGCGATCAGCTCCTGGAACGTATGGAAGTCCAGTGCCGCAAGCGCGTCAAGAACTTCCCCTTCCTCATGGGTCAGGGCATCTGGATTGGTTCCGATAAGCTTGGCTGGAACGACGAAGTTCGCGAAGTTCTTAAGGATGGCACGCTTTCTATCGGTTTTATCGGCCTTGCCGAAACTCTGGTGGCTCTCACCGGAAAGCACCACGGCGAATCTGAGGCTTCTCAGCGCCTGGGTCTCGAAATTGTACAGCACATGCGTGAATTCTGCGATAGCGAATCCAAGCGTCTGGGCGTGAACATCACCCTGTTCGCTACTCCCGCAGAAGGCCTCTCTGGCCGCTTCCTCCGTATGGACAAGAAGAAGTTTGGCGTTATTCCGGGCGTTACCGACCGCGATTACTATACCAACTCCTTCCATGTGCCGGTATACTACAAGATTAGCGCATTCAAGAAGATTGAACTTGAAGCTCCGTACCACGCCCTCACCAATGCGGGCCATATCAGCTACATCGAAATGGATGGCGATCCGACCCAGAATCTGGATGCTTTCGAAAAGATCGTTCGCTTTATGGCAAAGTCCGGCATTGGCTACGGCTCTATTAACCACCCGGTTGACCGTGACCCCGTTTGCGGTTACGTCGGCGTCATCAATGACTGCTGCCCCCGTTGCGGTCGCGCAGATGGTCACGCCATCGATCCTCAGAAGATCGAGGAACTTCGCAAGAAGTTCCCGGGCATGCCCGCATTCCTGGGAATTCGCTAGGGCGGTTTTTGGCACGGAATTGGCTATAATGGCCAAAGAGGTTTGAAGGGAACAAGATAAGAGGAAAACGAACTAGGCTTGAATTAGTCAAGGAGAAAAAAATGAGCGAAAAAGAAAAATCCATGTATGGCGAAGGCGTAAGCTTCGAACGTATCCGTCGCATTACCGGTTACCTGGTGGGTACCGTAGATCGTTTTAACAACGCAAAGCGCGCTGAAGTCGCTGACCGTGTCAAGCACGGCTGCTGCGGCGACGCCTAATTGAATGCCTGCGGCATTTCTTGCGTTTTGTAAGGGAACCCGTGGGCTTTTTTTGTATCTTTGAGATAGGGAGCCGTAAATTGTAAAGGCTCCCTGTTGAATATTCGTCGGATGTAAAGGTGCAAAGATGGACTATCAGGAAGAAGATCGTGAAGATTTGGGCTTGCCCGTGCCCGAAGGTTTTGAGGGCAAGAATCTCCGAATTGCTGGCATCGAGGCGGAATCCTTTGTAGACGGTCCCGGCATTCGTTTTTCCATCTTTACCCAGGGCTGTAAGCACCATTGTCTGGAATGCCACAATCCCCAGACCCATGATTTCAATGGCGGCCATTTGATTTCCCTGGCGGAAATCCTTTCCATGATCGAAGAGAACCCTCTGCTGGATGGTGTTACCTTTAGCGGTGGCGATCCTATGGAACAGGCGGCCACTCTGGTTCCCCTGGCCCGCGAAATCAAGGAACGTGGGCTGAATCTGGTCGTCTTCACCGGCTATACTTATGAGTACATCGTCGCGCACCAGGAACAGCGTCCGGATTGCATGGAACTGCTGACCTTTGCGGATATCCTGGTGGATGGGCCCTTCGTTTTGGCCCAACGCAGCCTTAGTCTCAAGTTCCGTGGTTCCAGGAATCAGCGCCTTATCGATGTCCAGAGCAGCTTGACTCAGGGCCGTGCCGTCCTTCATCAGATTCAGCTGGACGAAATGCAGGAACACCCGGATTTATTTGAATAGAAAACCCAGGATTAAATCCTGGGCTTTTTTATTAAGGCTGTGAGTTTAGTTTTCTTTAGTTGAGCTAATCTTGTATGCAGCGGACGGGGCATCCTCCGTTTTTGTCGTAGCTTCCTGTGGTTGCATCAGGGGTTCCAGGTCTACACCACCTTCGATCTTCAAAAGTCTTTCTTTAGAAACGATGATTCGGGATAGGGCTTCTGCACAGGCGTCAATTTGCTGGGTGCGCTGTTCCAAATTGTTCGACATGGTCATGGATCCTAGACGGATTTCTCCTGTCACTTCCATGTAATTCGCTTCGGATTCCGGGAGTTCCACTGCATAGAACTTGCCGCAACTATCATCGAGAATGTCGTTGATAGAAAGCATTTGGCATCGGTCGTTCATGATGCCGATACGGTTAGCCTGCTCAATTAACTTGTTGAGTGCTTCGTTTTCTTCTCCAAGGCATTCCTTTAGTTCAGAAAGGTCGGCTCTTAAGTTTTCAATTTCGGAAGCGTCCTTCACAAATATGGAAACTGTAGGATCGGCAAAAATCGAAATTGCAAAAAAGGCAAAAAGAACCACTCAATGAGTGGTTCTTTTGTTTTCGAGCGGGAAAAGGGACTCGGACCCTCGACCCCGACCTTGGCAAGGTCGTGCTCTACCAACTGAGCTATTCCCGCGGGGTGACCCATATATAGATATTTTTTTGAGGTTTGTAAAGGGATGTGGCGTTTTCTTTAAATTTTTTTTGAGTATTGTCTGCACCTCCGACCCCGAGGGGTCTCGCGCCCGATTCCACCTCATCACGACATAAAAAAGAAAAGACATCCATTCGGATGTCTTTTCACATTTTCGAGCGGGAAAAGGGACTCGGACCCTCGACCCCGACCTTGGCAAGGTCGTGCTCTACCAACTGAGCTATTCCCGCGGGGTGTGCCATATTTAACTATTTTTTTTTAGCTTGTAAAGGGTCTTTTCAGATTTTATTTAATTTTTTTTGAAAAATTATTCTTCCGTGATTTTAAAAGAGTCCGGCAGCTGCAAGGAGAATATCAAAGTGCCGTTTCTCTTTCCGCGAAGTTCAAAAAGACCTGCCTTGGAACACATGAAATTGTGAGGCAAGGGGAGGGGGAGCTTGGCGAACAGGTCTTCCGAAATCAGGAAATCCTGGCCTAACTTTGAACAGAGCGTCTGGATTCGGGCGGTCGTATTCAGAACGTCTCCATGGTATGCCATTTCACTTCCGAAGTTTCCCACCTCAGTGGCGATCACTTGTCCGCAATGGGCCGCAGCCTTAAAGTCTGGGGCAATTCCGTAGCGTCTCAAAAAGCGTCTTTTGGTGTTGTGTAGGCATTCCTTGAAGTCATAGAAGCAGTTCAATGGTCTTGCCCTGCTGCGACAAGCACTTGTTTTCCAGGTAATAAAGGCTCCATCGCCTGCAATCTGATAGATTTCTCCATGATTTTCTTCGCAACAGTTCGATAAAAGCTTGTAGTAGTCTCGAATAAAGTTGCTGTATTTGATGTTGCCCAGTTCTTCACAGATGGTGGTGGAATTCTTCAAGTCGATGAACATGAATACCAGGTCCTCTTCCACTGGATCCTGGTATTTGCCTAGGACCGTGTTGATGAAGACTCTAGATCCGAATTTTTTGTGGACAGAACGGACGAATGTAATCAAGTGGCCCAGGAGGAACAAGCCGACAATCAGAACCTGGTTACCGTGTTCCTTAAATGCGGCCTGTACCTGGCGCAGTGCATTCTCGTTAACAAGACCTTCGCGGCTGTCGATGTACCAGATTAGAATGCAGAGCATCAAGTTGACGCAAATGCTAGACAAGAAAAACCAGGAACGGATTAACAAGGACGTGGCCACGGGGCGGCTGTCCATTTCGTCCTGAAGAATCACCACGTCGTAGATGCCGTGGGACAGACCTGTGAACAGGGACAACTGCAACATGAATAGCAATCTGGTGGGGTCCATGCCGTCGATGTTTCCGTAGGTAGACAAGGCCGTCGCACCCATAGAAACTACAATCCACGACAGGATGTAGAAACAGATCGCCTTGAATTTACGCTGTGTCATGCGTGTCATTGCCATAGGAGTATCCCGGTCAATGAATGAATAACGGCAGGGCCCAGATCATGGCAATGATGACGATGTCTTTGTAGGAGTCGTCCAGCAGAAGGGTTGATGCCAAGAAGAAAATGACGGTAGAAAGCGTCAAAAAGAGAATGAGGGGAAGGCGCTTCCTCATTTTCTTTTTCCAATTCTTCTTTTCGTTATTCTCCATATACCTTATATAATCTAAATTTCAGTGAATGTTTCTCTAAAAGTAGTAGATTCTGTTGTAAAAAAAATGTTTGGACTGTATATTCACATCCCTTTTTGTGCGAAAATTTGCGATTATTGCGATTTTCACGTGATGCCTGCGTTTCCGAAGCTCTATCAGGAGTATACGGATCTACTTTGCCGTGAGGTTGAATTTTTTGATGCCGCCCATCCGGGATTGCTAAAGACGGCGCAAACCTTATACCTCGGTGGGGGAACCCCGTCGATTCTTCCGTTGGACTGCCTGAGCCAGATCTTTGGCTGTTTGAGGTCTTTGGGGGTGGATGTTGACTCCCTAAAAGAAGTTTCCATGGAATTTAACCCGGAATCTACCCGAAAGCATACGGTAGAGAAGGCTTTGGAACTTGGAGTTCGACGTTTTAGCCTGGGGTTACAGACATTTGACGGGAATTTGTTGACTACCATAGGCCGTTCCCACTCTGTGGAAGCGGGTATCCAGGCTCTTGACTTGTTGACTTCTTCCGGCGCTCAGGTTTCTGGGGATTTGATGTTCAATCTTCCCGGTCAGACTGTTAGAAGTTTCCTGAATGATGTGGATCGGCTGTCCGATTTTAACTTGAATCACATCAGTTTTTACGGTCTAACTGTTTCGCCTAGGTCTATGTTAGGGCAAAAGGTGTCAAAGGGGCTGCTGAATATCGATGAAGATTTGTATGAAGAAATGTACTTGAACGGCGTTGAACTTCTTGGTCGAAAAGGATTTGAACGTTACGAAGTCTCAAATTTTGCCCGCCCTGGTTACGAAAGCATCCATAACCGGAACTATTGGTCCCGGGGAGAATATGCCGGTTTTGGCCCGGGAGCCCATAGTTTTTTGGGAAACACCCGTTTCTATGCACCGGAGATGTACCCTCGATGGAGGGATTTTGTCCGTGAGGGGGCACCGGAATCCCGACTTACTACTGATAAATTAAATGATGAGGATGTGCTCATGGAACTCCTCTGGCTGTCATTAAGACAGTCGTCAGGCCTTGATCTTCAAGGATTTAGCTCATTTGGAGTGCGTCTGCCGCCCTCTTCATACGAAAAATGGCTTAAGAAGGGGTTCGTTTCGATGGAAAATCATGACCGCCTAAAGCTTTGCGGCCGAGGTTGGATTTTTATGGATGAAATCGTTACGGACTTGGCTAATTCCTATTCTGAATTGGAATAAATGAAACTGTAAAATAGCGTGAGATTCAAGTCACAAAGGCGTAAACCCCTTTTGCTTTTTCTTAAAAAAAACATATCTTTGTAAAAGAGAATTTGCATAAAGAAGGATGCCTTTTTCTCCTGTTATTGAATTTTGAATTGGATTAGAGGTTTAAGATGCAGTTGTTTAAGTCACATATCTCCGCTATGTGGGCGTTATTGCTCCTGTTGATTTGCTCGACAGCGGCCTTTGCCGAAAATGTAGACTGCGTCAACTACAACAAGAATGACCCCAAGGCAACACCGGACGTCCGCTGCAAGTACGCCCGAATCTGGTCTACCCGAACAGCAGTGCTTTATGTGGTGGATCCGGATTCTGCCATCATGAGAAAGAATGCTATCCCTTACAAGGACTTCCTGGTTTACATCCCTAAGGAAGTTAGCACTGACACTCTGATCGTTACCAAGGCTTCTGACTCCACTCAGATAAAAAATCTCACTCCTGTGAATTCCGGTGCGGATTCTGTTGTCGAAGTCAATATTTATGGCCACTACGCTTATGAGAACTTCCAACTGGGTACTGCAGTCTCCGAATCGGATATCGATCCCATTGTAAGTCTTGTCTATAACTTCTATGCCCCGGAACTGGAATACAGCATTGATGGTAAGGTCATAACCGATGTGTCTAAACTGGACTACAAGGTTGGCGATACTGTAAAAGTTGACGTGCGTGCTGTTATTCCCTATGGCCCCCAGGCTGACAGAACGGACTCCACTCTTGAAAGGACTTTCTTCTTCTCTGCTTTTGGCGATAGCAAATCCCTCAAGTTCCTGAGCCCCAGTGGTTCCGACCTGACCTTGAGTGATGGATCAGTCCGTCTGAAAATCGAAAACGGTAAGTCCAGCTTCCTGGTTGTGGCAACAAAGGCCGTTACCGATGGTTCCACCTTCACTCTTGGTGGCTTTGATGATGGTAAGGACTCCTCTGGCAAGACCAAGTTCCTTGTGGATGAGAAGTTCCCCGGCGAATTGCAGTTCAAGAATCCGGATATGCCTTCTCTGGACGGTGCTGCCATTTATGATACCGATGGTGATGGTATTGGCGATAGCATTGCTACCTGGTTCAGCGGCAATATGGATTCTGTATCTGTGGACAGCTTCTACTACAGCTGGCCTGATGATGAATCTTTCAAGAAGTATTCCGGCGATGTCAAGGAAAATAAGAATGGGGATATCTTTGGCCTGCCCGATGTGAGCGTGAAACTTCAGAAGGATTCCGCTACCGGTGCTGTTAAGGCCTATGTATGTTCCACCTTGGGCAACCGCTGCGATACCCTGAAGACCGATCTGAAGGATAGCATCGGCGCCGCCATCCAGTCTGCATCCCTGATCAAGGGCAATGGCAAGACTGACACCCTGGTTGTCCGTTTCAACAAGGACATGGATGAATCCTGGACTTCTGGTCGTGGCCTGGTCCTGAATGGAGAAGCCATTGATGTCAATGCCGTCAAGAAGGATGGCAATGTCTGGACCTTCGTTGTGAAGACTGGCGTGGTTGAAGTTGGTGACATGATCAAGATTGAAACCGTTTGCGGCAAGGATAAGTGCCCCGACGGCATCCTGACTTCAGCTGACGGTGTGCCTACGTCCAAGAACAATAAGGAAGTTCCTGTTGACAACGCTGGCCGTGTTTATGCAGACAACGAAAACAACGGCTTCTATGATCGAGATGGTGACGGCCGTATGGATAGTGTTTCTCTGGGCTTCAGCACTCCTATTACAGAAGATGACTTGAAGAATCTGGAATTGAAGTTCTACTGGTTGGATAAGGATGGTGATGTTGTTGAAATTGTTCCGACTAGCATCTATGACCTGGTCATTTCTGACGATGGACTGGTGGTTGGTTATGCCCTGGATCCAGATAAGTACAACATCAAGCCGATGCTGACTTCTATTGATTCCGTTTCTTCTAAGGGTAAGGAATATGGCTATGCCAAGCTGATCAATAAGGTTACTATTGACGGCGAAAAGACCGAAGAAGAAACACTCTGTGGAATGCACGACTATATGCCGCCTGTTATTTCCACGACCTTCCTGAATCCCGAGTCTTTCCAGGAAATGGAACCGGATCGCTTTACCGTTACCTTCTCTGAACCCATCGATTATAAGAACTTTAACTTGACCGATGACTGCCTCGCCTTCTATGTGGATGGGGAATGGGTCCATTACGACTTGAGTGACGCTCAGTGGAGTAACGATGGACGTACCGTTACCTTTATGATGGAAGCAGGAACTGATCTGACTAGCCGTATGAATCCTGCAGATTCTGTTCGCTTTGACAACTTCACTTCTGGCTTGAAGGATCTCGAGGGCAATAACGTTGCCGAAGTCACTCCTCCTGTGATGGTGAAGGGCGATCCTCGTGTGGTTATGAAGACAACCTCTATGGCAGACTTGAACCGCATGGAAGAACTGAGCGAAAGAGCAAAGCCCTTTACTCTTGACCATGTGGAATCTGAACTGAGCGAAGAACAGAAGGCTTCTCTGGGTGTCCTGATGGATGTCAGCTTTGCAACCATTATGAAGAATGGTTCTGATGGAGTATCCAAGGTGGATATCGATAAAATCGGATTGAAGTGGGAATTGTATGTGTATACAAACCTTGGCGCATATGTTGGACACGCCTCGGGCAAGATTGATTGCGACGATCCGTTCTTTGACGGCAATTGCCTTGAAAATCCGGATAAGTTGTATGTCCGCTGGAATATGCGTTCCGACAATGGCCGTAAGGTTGGCGTCGGTATCTATTTGGCAAAGTTTAATATTCGCGTGTACGGCGCAGAGGAAGATTTTAAAGTTGAAAGAGTCTTTAGATGGGGCGTTTCCGCAACTAAGCACTAGGGACGATTTCAGAGGGTAGTGATATGAAGAAGATTACAAGATACATAACAGCTATGCTCATGGCGGCTGGTTCCGCTGTGGCCGCAAATATGCCCGCCCCGGAAAATCCGGCGACCGGTATTTGGATTCAGCAGGTGGGTGACATTGTCCCTCATCCCTCTTCCAAGGCTACTCTGTACTACACAAAGTACCAGAATGATGGGGTCGGTGACCGTGTCAAGGGTATCAGCTATCAGTACAACGGTGCTGGCTACCTGCTAATGAAACCTTCTGATAAGAAGGTGGTTTGTTCTTACAATGATGGTGTTCATGGTGCCGACGGTATTGTTCAGCATCCTGATGGTGATTTGCTTGTTGCAGGTCAGGAACAGAAGACCATCTATAAGGTGAGCAAAACTGCTGGTAATGGAAACAACTGTGTTGTGAAATCAGGTACTCCTGCTCAGGAGACTTCTGGTATTTGGCACTTGATGATGGATCCTACCCAGAAGATTTTGTGGGGTTCGGGTATTCCTGGGCCTCTGTTTAGGTTCTCTACCGAAACGGATGTGACCGAGAAGAACTTCTCTTCTAAGGGTTATCACGTTGAACTTAGACCGAATGCTTCGAATCGCCGAAAGGATAAGAATCTTGCTACGATAGTTTGGGATGGTGATGGAACTGCGTTCTTTACCTATTCTGACTATATGGGTGGTGGTTGCGAACCGAATCACGAAAATTGTACTGCCGATAAAATTAAAGAGAGAAGGGGTGGCGCCTATTTCGGGTATTTCACTGATACAACCTATGTAACGGTAACTGAAGGAAATATCGGTACCTATGGTGGAAAGGTGGGCGAAAAGGTTATCAAATCCTTTGGCACGAAGATCTTGATTGACTCTTTGGAAGGTGCTCATGGTGCCACTTATGATGAATACTCCAAGACCATCTTCGTATTCGGTGGTTCCAAGATTGTTCAGATTCAGCCCTACCGTGAAAACGGTGCCTTGAAGGCCAAGGTGGTCGCCACCATCGATATGCGTGAATATTTCTTTGAGGAAACTCTTGAAAATTTGACTCTCCCGAGAACGAAGGATGGTGCTTATACCGGTTGGCGCCTTGACCAGGGTACTGTCGATGGCTATGGTCATTTGTTTGTTGCCAGTAACACAGGCCACATGGTCTTTGTGGACTATGTAGGCAATTCCCAAAAGCTGATCAAGGATAATATCCTTATCCATGTGCAGTGGATTGACAACTTTTTGGACGATTTGGCCCCTCTTAAAGGTGTTATTGTCGACCGCGCAGGTGGTACGTCTGGCGCAGACGAAGATCTTTCCGAAGAAACCAATCAGAGTAGTTCTGCTTTGATTACCTATAATGGATCTAGCAGTAGCCTGGGTGGAAGCAGCTCTTCTAAGGGTGGCTCCAGTACTTCTGGCAAGTCTAGCAATTCCAACGGAAGTTCTAACTCTAATGGTAGTTCCGGCTCTAACGGTGGCAATGGTTCCAGCGGTTCCAATGGTAATGGCAGCTCTGGTTCCAATGGTGGCAATGGCTCCAGCGGTTCCAACGGCGGCAATGGCAGCTCTGGTTCCAATGGTGGCAATGGCTCCAGCGGTTCCAATGGTAATGGCAGCTCTGGCTCCAATGGTGGCAATGGCTCCAGCGATTCCAACGGCGGCAATGGCTCTAGCGGCTCTAACGGTGGCAATGGTTCCAGCGGTTCCAATGGTGGCAATGGCAGCTCCGGCTCCAATGGCGGCAATGGCTCCAGCGGTTCCAATGGTAATGGCAGCTCCGGCTCCAATGGCGACAATGGCTCCAGCAATTCCATTGGCGGCAATGGCAGCTCTGGTTCCAATGGCGGTAATGGCGGCAATGGCTCCAGCGGTTCCAACGGCGGTAATTCCGGTAGCAATTCCTCTTCTAGCAGAAGTATCGGAGCCGGTGAAGATGTTGACGGAAAGTCCAGCTCCTCCAGAGTCTACTATGGTGCTGATGATTACATCCAGAATGAAGGTTCTGATTACGAAAGCTATCCTTCTGCAGATGACTTTGACAAGGGTGACTCGGCCGTGGCTAGCGTAATCGTCTTGAATCCCACGACTCCGGGTACTAAGAATTCCGTGGTAATTAATGGTAACAGTTACCTGCTGAATGATAAGCCCAAGGGTGATTCTCTGAATCTGGAATACAACTCTGGAAAGAATACCGCAAAGGTTGGACAGGTTCTGGCAATTACTCTGGACTCTTCTAAGGTGAAGGAATACTTCGGTGATGTGGATTCCCTGGAAATTATTTCTGAATCTGTAATCGCCTTGATCGATAAGGAAAATGGCGGTACCAAGACTCAGACCATCAAGGTTAACTCTGATGGTTCCGTGACCTTCTACGTAACTTCTGATAAGGTGGTTTCTGGTGGTGCCATTAAGGTTAGAGGTGGCGGTGAAATGATTATCATCGACAACATCACCTTCTACGATCCTATTCCTGATGCTCGTGTCGGTTACATCAAGGATACTGATGGCAACAATACCTTGGACTACATGGAAATTCTCCTGAACGATTCCCTCTCCGGCAACTATGATCTGGATAGCGTGAAGATCGTTCTGGGTAAGGATACTATCAAGTGCGCTAATCCGAAGCTTAATGATTCCAAGGATCGAATCCTGGTTGACGTAAGCAAGGTCAAGGGCTTGCCGGCCGTGGGCGAATTCCCGAAGGATGCAAAGGCTCTGATTTACTACGGTGATGGTAAGGGTGCTACTTATGGTAGAGAATCTTCCATTGTTGAAGTGGGTAGCTTTGTGATTAAGGATGCATATGCAATCCGCAATGCTAACGGTATGGACTCCCTGTTCCTGCAGTTCAGTATTGATCTGATTCCGGCTGACGTTGGTTCTCCTGAAATGCTGATTATGCTCAAGCAGGAAGCTGAACGTTATGGCTTCGACGTGGGTCAGATTAAGAAAGTGTACATGCCTACAAAGGATATCGTGATCCTGGTTGCAAAGACCTTTGATCTCAAGGGCGGCAAGAAGGATAGCGTGTCTCTGTATCCTAACGTGACCTTCAGCAGCTTGCCGTACATTACTTCTGATGAATACGATCGTGAAATCCCTGTGACGGTAACGGACCGCTTTGCTTCTGCAAAGAACTCGGAATACTGGGATACCGATGGAGACGGCGTTCTGGACCAGATTGTGACCGTGTTCGACAAGAAGCTGACGGCTGCAGATCTTGAGTCTGTGTACATGTCCTTCCCGTGGTATAGCAGCAGAGGCTTGCTGATTCAGCTGCAGGCTCAGCCTGGTGAACTGCGTATTGATCCTAAGGACTCTACCCGAGTCATCTGGGATGTTCATGCCGCAACTCCGCTGGCTTCTGGAGTTACCAGCATTCGCGAAGATCTGCCCGAGGCTACCATCTACACGTACTACAGCGTGTTTAATGAAACCTTCGTGAATGAAGAAACCGTGCCTCCGGTTGACAAGATGTCTCCTGTGGTTTCTCAGGCCTTCCTGAGCTATGGTTCCAAGGCTGACACCTTGATTGTGACCTTCTCTGAACCGATTCTTACCAAGAACCTCAAGGGCGAAGACTTCTTCTCCTATATTCATGGAGGAAAGACTATCGAGCTGGATCCCATGCGTATGGAATGGTCCTCTGATGGCTACTCTGTCAAGTTGATTCTGGATGGTGGCGTATCTACCATTATGCCGGGCGACTCCCTGATTGTCCGTAAGGGTGCCAAGGATGCCATTAAGGATAACTATGGCAACGTTGCTGGCGACGATCCTCAGCCGGTTATTATTGGTGGCTTGCTGAACCATTTGGTTGAGGCTACTAATATGGGTACCTTCGATGCCAATGATGATCGCGTCGTTGACGAAGATGGCGATAAGAGCTACACTCTCCAGACTGTAAGCTCCGTGAACCTCCGCTATGTGCCTGGGTCGACGACTAAGGAAGACCTGCAAAAGGAAGGCGCCTTGGGTCAGCTGGTTCAGTTGGGTGAACGCTTCGTGCCGCAGCTCCTGGATCGCGCTCAGGTCGGTGTAGATGGTTCCTACGATCCTTCTGTGCTGGATTCCCTGAAGCCTGAAGATGTCTACATCTCGTTCATCGTGAACTTCTTCGACCATTTGGGCCAGTATGTGAATGACACCATTATTACGGTTCCCTGTAACAGCCCCAAGTTTGGTGGCAACTGCCTGGAAACCGATAAGAAGGTCTTCGTGAACTGGAACTTCAAGGATCATAACGGCCGCTTTGTTGGAACTGGTGTGTACAACGTCCAGTTCAAGATGGTGGTCCGCTATGAAAACAAGAAGATCGAAGAAGAGATTAAGGATAAGTGGGGCGTTCGCCGCAAAAAGAGCAAGAAGAAATAATCCGCTATCCTAGAAAATTGAAAAGGCTTCCGCAAAAATCGCGGGAGCCTTTTCTGTTCAATGAGGTGGGCGGAGCCCCCTGCGTCAAAGCGATCGCCGGCAGTACCTACAAAAAACGCAGACGATAAAAATCGTCTGCCAAGGGGTCTAGGGCTAATGAACACTTGGCAACTTAGTTGCCTTAGTGAGAATTGTCCTCATAGGGGATGTGCAGGGGCCCCTGCATCTAAGCGGCCATTACTTGTTAATGGCTGCCAAAAATGCGTCTTTCTTTTCCTGGAGGAATTCCTTGCTGTTGTACTTGCGGATACGGCGGAGTGCCTGGTCACGCAACTGACGCACGCGTTCGTGGGAGATGTTCATGGATTCGCCCACTTCACGGAGGGTCTGAGGAGCTTCCTGGTTGATACCGAAGATGCCGGTAATAACCTTTGCTTCGCGTTCCGGCAGCTGTTCCATAAGGTCGCGAGCCAATGCTTCGACGCTCTGGATTTCGGATTCTGCTTCGGGATTGGAAGCGCCGCCATCGGGGAGCACTTCGGCGTAAGTTGCCTTGGAGTCTGCCTTCAGGGGGCTGTCGAAAGAAACGCCGCGCTGACCGATCTGGATAAGTTCGCGGATTTCTTCGTTGATTTCCTTACCGCGGGACTGTTCGTGCAATGCCTTACGCACACGTAGGTGCTGGTTTGCAGGGAGACGAATCAGGTTGCCCTGTTCGTTGATAGCGCGGGTAATATAAGCCTTGATCCACCACACGCCATAAGAAATGAACTTAAGGCCACGGGTGTGTTCGAAAGATTCGATTGCGCGGACGAGGCCCATAGCACCTTCGCTAACCAGGTCCGGCAGGGGGATGGGGCAACCGCGGTACTGGATTGCCACCTTCAAAACGAAACGCATATTTGCAGAGATCAGCTTTTTACGGGCGATTTTATCGCCTTCTTTTGCTTTCTGGAAAAGAATCTGTTCTTCATCTCTGGAGAGGGGAGCGGTGCGACGAATATCTTCTAGGTAACGCTTTAGAGTAGTATCAGTAGAATCAATATGCATGTTTAAACCTTACTCCTTTAATATCGCATTTTTTAAAGCAAGTTGCGTGCCAATAGTGTAAATTTTTGCGAAATAAAGGGCGAAAAGGGCATTTTATTTCACGACGTGTAACGAAATTTAGAAAAATTAGATGTTTTGTCTTGAAATTTAAACAAAATTTGTCATTATTTTATGACTTATGGCAGGATGTTCGTATTTGTTGCATTCGTAAATCGGGGGCCCACTTCTTTTTGACAAATTCGTATATTTAGCTCGTTATGTCAATTAAAGAACCCGATCAATCTGTCTGGAACAGGTTTTGGAAAAGAAAGAACGATATGGACAAGGTTTACCCTTCGTCCCCGTCGGTCATTGAAACGATTAAGAAGAATTTTAAGCTGGAAGGGCTGAAGGTTCTGGAAGTGGGGGCCGGTACTGGTCGCGATAGCGCGGAACTGGCCCGCCTGGGAGCCGAAGTCTATGTCCTGGATTTTGCCGAAAATAGCCTGAAGATTGTGAATTCCCTTCGTGAAAGGGAAAACCTGACCAATCTTCATCTGGTTCGCGGCGATGCGTTCAAGGCTCCCTTCCCGGATAATACCTTTGACCTGGTTTTCCATCAGGGTCTGGCTGAACATTTCAAGGATTCGCTGCCCCTGCTTAAGGAAAACTACCGCATTGTGAAGCATGGTGGGCATTGCCTTTGTGACGTGCCCCAGACGGTTCATCCTTACACTGTTATCAAGCATATCCTGATTGCTATGGATAAGTGGTTTGCCGGTTGGGAAAAACAGTTTACCATGCCCCAGCTGAAGAAGCTGATGAATGACGCCGGCTTTGAAAATGTCTACCAGTATGGCGACTGGATGCGTCCCAATCTGTATTATCGCATGGTTCGTGAACTGGGCTTTAAGGTGGGCATTGAACTGCCTAAGTATCCCTTGCAGGGTACGGCCTACCAGAAGATCAAGGATTCCTTGCTGGATTCCCTGGAAACCAATCCGCTTATGCATTACACTCAGCTTTGCATTGGAGTCTTGGGTCGTAAGCCCTAGCTGATGAACATACTTGTCGTTAACTATCGCGATCGACTGCACCCCGCTGCCGGGGGCGCCGAAAAGCACCTACACCGAATTTTTTCGTTAATTGCCCAGATGGGCCACAAGGTGGTCCTGTTTACGACCGCGTTCCCTGGATGTAAGTCCCGGGAAGAAGTGGACGGAATTACCGTAATCCGCAAGGGTGGCGATTTGCTGTTCCAGGTGAATACGGCGCTGAACTTAAAGAAGTTGGATCGGGAATTTGATTTTGATGTGGTGGTGGAAGACCTGAACAAGCTTCCCCTGTTTACACCTTATCTGACGAAGAAGCCTGTGCTGGTGCAGATGCATCACTTGTGGCGTGGTTCCATTTTCCATGAGGCGTCCTTCCCGGTTGCCTTGGGCGTGTGGCTCTTTGAGACCATCATTCCGTGGTTCTACCGAAAGGAACCCTTTGTGGTGGTGAGTCCCAGTACCAAGCGCGAACTGAACGAGATCGGCGTGGATGAGTCCCGTATTTCTGTAATTTATAACGGTTCCGATGATTGCCGCGTTGAGGATAGTTCTTCCGTTGGCAGCGTTGCCTCTGCGGGTATGGGCGTGCCTTATTTCTTGTGGCTGTCCCGCGTTCATCGCTATAAGGGAATCTGGACGGCTCTTGAGGCTTTTGAAAAGTTTGCCAAGAATCATCCGGATGTGAAACTTGTGGTGGCGGGTGATGGCCCGTTGTTGAAGAAACTTCCTGCTTGGTTGCAACAGCATAATCTTGAAAGTCAGGTGGACCTTCTTGGCTTTGTCAGTTCTAAAAGAAAACGTGAACTGCTTGCCGGAGCCACGGCCTTGCTGCAGACTAGCTATAAGGAAGGCTGGGGTCTTACGGTTGTGGAAGCGGCGAAGCTTGGTACGACGACCATTGCCTGCGATGTGCCTGGTCTTCGTGACAGTGTGCGTAATGGCGAGACGGGCCTGCTCTTTCAGGCGGGTGATACGGATGCCTGCGCTTCTGAGATGGATCGCCTGTATAGTAACGATGACTTGAGGACTCGCCTGGAGGCCGGTGCCGCTGCTTATGCCGATGAATTCCGCTGGGATATTGCGGCTGACATGACTTTGAACTTGATGCAGAATCTTGTGATCCAACATCAGGTTGGGGGTGACGATGAAGAATAATCGTATGAAGCCCTTTATGGTGTTCTGCCTGAAGCTGGTGGTGACGCTGGTTCCTGCTTACTTTGTGTATAGGAACATAGTGTTGGCGCCCGATTGGAACGTCGGGGACTTGTACGAATTGTTCAATGTCAAGAGCGTGCTCCCGTTTGTGCTGGCGCTTCTTTGTCTGGGTTTGTCCAACTTTACGGCTTGCTTGCAGTGGAAACTTTTGCTGGAGCGTCAGAATGTCCATCTTTCTTATGGACGTCTGTTGAAGTTGTATTATGTCGGCTTGTTCTTTAACAACTTCATGCCCGGTAATGTTGGTGGCGACGCCAAGAAGGTTTATGATATCCGCATGCAGGGCGGGCAGGATACTGTCGGGGCTGGACTTACGGCGACGTTCTTTGATCGTCTGTTTGGATTGTTCTTTATTACGTTGTTTGCACTCGCTGTCGGTTTTCTGTTCTTTATGCATGATGCGGAACAGCGTGCCTTTATGTGGCCTTCAGTCTGGATATGCCTTGGATTCTGCGCCTTATTCGCCTCCCTCTTTAGTCGTAGGCTCGGCCGACTGCTTTGTAAGATCATGGCGAAAGTTTTCCCGGAGAAGGTGAATGCTCGCATGCTCCGTATGTTTGAACGTTTTCAGCATTTCCGTTCTGTGAAACTCTGGGTTTCTATTAGCAGTTTGTCGGCGGTGACGCAGGCTTTGCGAATCCTTGTGCATTTCTTTTGCGGAATTGCAGTCGGTGTAGATCTTTCGATTTCCTGGTATTTCTACTACATCCCGCTGGTGGCGATTATTAGCGCCTTGCCTATTTCCATTGGCGGATTTGGCCCTCGTGAATTGCTGGCTCAATCTTTGTTTGCGAAAGCCGGTGTCCCTAACCTGGAATCGGTGGTGATCCAGCTCCTGGCTTACTTCGTAAGTTTGATTCTCAGCTTGTTTGGGGCTTTCGTTTTCTTGCTTGGTGGATCTGCGAAAAATGCGGATCCTGCCGAGAAGGCCGACTAGGGCTGTCTTAACTTGTCCGTTTATAGAACGGTTAGACGTTCTGTTATGCGGTCTTTTTATATACCGGTGGTGATTTACATGTAAATCATCCCATTCCATACGGGTTTGTATGGACATGAAATCTGCCGAAAGTCCGGCTGAAAAAATTCTCTCTGGTTTGAATTCTGACCAGAGGGCCGCTGTTTTGCATGATCACGAATCTGGGGCTCAGCTTTTGATTTTGGCTGGTGCGGGGTCGGGAAAGACATCCGTGTTGACCAAGCGCATCCAGTACCGCATACTTTGCGGTGTGGCTCCCGAAAAAATTCTAGCACTGACTTTTACGGCTAAGGCGGCTGCTGAAATGCGGGAGCGTGTACAGGCCTTGTTCCCTAATGCGGGGGTGCGCCTTTGCACGTTTCATTCTCTTGCGCTTTATATGTTGAAGTGTAAGGTTCCTGCAAATGGGGATGGTTCTTCGGGGGAGGTGTGTGCGTACGAGTTGCTGGGGTTTAAGAAGATTCCCTCTCCGACAGAATCTGCAGAGAGAAACTTTGCCCATCGGCTTATGGAACTTAAAATAAAAAGTGGAACAGTCCTTCGTGAAAATCTCTTTTCTTATGGGTTGTCGGCAAAACTGCAAAAGAAGTTGGCACCCCTCCGGGAGGAAGTCCATCAGACTGGTCGTGTGGTTTTTGAAGATTTGATATTTGAGGCGATTCGCCTGATCGAAGAGTTTCCCTTTGTTCGGGACTATTTTCAGAGTCTTTGGTCTGAAATTCTTGTTGATGAATATCAAGATATCAATCCGACTCAGTACCGTATGGTTAAAGGTCTGCTTGGAAATCGGAAATCCCTTTTTGTTGTGGGGGACGATGACCAGGCTATTTATGGTTTCCGCGGGGCTGATATCGGCAATATTAACCGCTTCCGAGACGATTTTAGGGAGAGCACGCTGATTCGCCTGGAATGGAATTACCGGTCCGTTCCCAATGTACTTCATTTGGCGAATCAGATTTTTACGAATAAGCCCATTCATTTGCGGAAGGTCCTGCGTGCTGGAAATCCTTCGGGCTCCAAGGGGAATCCCATCTTCAAGGAAAATCGGAAACCTGAAGTGTGGGTGTCCGATAATCCGGTGGAGGAAATGCAGAAGGTCGTTCAGTCCATTAAGGAACTTCGGATGGGCTATGACTTGGAATGGAAAAACTTTGCCATTCTTGTAAGGTATAACCGCCAGCGTCTTTATTATGAAGAGGCCCTGCGGGATTATAACATTCCCATTGCGGGAGGGCCTGCAGAAAATGGTGAGGAAGGGGCCGTCCTGGAAAACGGGGTGCATGTGGAAACTGTGCATGCGTCAAAGGGGTTGCAGTACGCGGTGGTCTATTATGCGGGGCTTGCCGAGGGGTTGACTCCTGGGGCGTGTACGGGATCTAGGTCTCAGCGGAAAAGGCAGTTGGAAGAGGAGCGTCGTCTGTACTATGTGGGGGTGACTCGTGCGGAGGCCTGTCTGATTTTGTTATATTGCAAACGTAGATTTTGGAAGGGGCAGTTGTGTAAGTTCAAACGTTCCAGTTTTTTACCGAAGGAAAGCTCCTGTAAGTCTAAAGGTTTGATGATGCCTCTCGTTTTTTTTAGAATTTATGTCGTCCTGATTGTTCTTGGCTACTTGTGTGTGCAGATGATTCGTGTGCCCTATGCCAAGTGGCGGCATGGCGGAGATATGACTCCTTGGGTCGATGGCCGTATCCAGTTCTTTTCTGCTTTCTGTTTGAAGATGCTCCGTGTGGAATTGAATATTGAAAATCAGGCTGCGCTCGGCAAAGTGGATTGGACTCGCCCCGTATTTGCGGTTGGAAACCATGGCTCATTTTCGGATATCCCTATGGTTTTTCTTGCCCTTCAGCGGACATTTGGTTTTGTGGCCAAGGAGTCTCTGGGCAAGGTGCCGTTCCTTCATTTTTGGATGAAGCAGATTGGCTGTGCCTTGGTGAACCGTTCCAAGGGTGGTGCCGCAGCCGCCGTACGACGTGTTATCGCGGAACGAGGAACTGCTCCCCGCTTGTTTATCTTCCCTGAAGGAACCCGCAGTAAAGACGGAGCTTTGGGTCCTTTTAAGAGTGGCACTTTCTATTTTGCCCACGAAAATGACGGCTTCATTCTTCCCTTGGTCATCAAGGGCTCTGCCGCTGTCTGGGAGAAACGAAAGAATGCCGGACCGTGCAAGGTGACGGTGAAAATTCTTGATCCTATTGACGTGAAGGCGTTGAAGGAATCCAATCCCGATATTGATCCGAAGCAGGATTTGTGTCCTATGGTTCATGATCGTATGGAAAGTGCATTGAGGTTGGGACTGCTATGATTGGTGTTTTTGATTCCGGTTTTGGCGGTCTAACTATTTTGCGGGATTTGCAAAAGGTGTTGCCGCAGTACGACTACCTGTATCTGGGGGATAATGCCCGCGCTCCCTATGGTTCCCGTAGCTTTGAAACCATTTACCGCTATACGTTGCAGGCGGTTCGTGAACTGTTTAGTCGTGGATGCCCCCTGGTGATCCTAGCTTGCAATACAGCTTCTGCACGAGCCCTTCGCAGTATCCAGCAGCAGGTGCTTCCTTTTGAATTTCCTGATCGCAGGGTACTGGGGATTATCCGTCCCACTGCAGAAGAAATTGGACGTGTCAGTAAGACGGGGCATATCGGGATTTTTGCGACGGCAGGAACGGTTTCTTCGGGAAGCTATCCCATCGAGATCAACCATTTTTATCCGGAGCTGAAAGTGACTCAGCATGCGTGCCCCATGTGGGTGCCCTTGGTTGAGTATGGCGAACGGGAATCCGATGGTGCTCGTTACTTTGTTAAAAAGGAAGTGGAGGCCGTTTTACGTGAGGATCCTGAAATCGACACCATCCTTTTAGCTTGTACCCACTATCCGCTGCTGGAAAAGGCTATCCGCGAATCTACTCCGCCGGGGGTGAACCTGGTGTTTCAGGGGAGTATCGTGGCGGACAAGACTGTCGACTATCTGAAACGTCACCCGGAAATAGAAAAACGACTTGCGAAAAACGGTAAAACCAGTTTTTTGACTACAGATACGGCCGAATTCTTTGAAAAAGGCGCCTTTTTCTTTGGAATGCAGGACATTTCTGCTGAATCGCTGACCTTTTAACCTACAAAATTAGTATCTTATACAAAAAACGACGAACCATCTAGGATGGTCCGCCCGTGAGAGTTTTAATTAAAGGGGGGACCTCGGGCCGTAGTCCGGGGTTCTCGAAGTCTAACCAAGTCGAATCTATTTCGAGTATAATTAACGGATTGTATAAAAATGCCGAAGACACAGATTAATCTCGATGGTTGGCAGGACTACCGCGGTAACGCCGCAGGCAGCTTGCTTTATGTAGAAACTAGCCACCAGTCTGAAATGCCGGTGCGCGACCAGCTCAACGAAAATGGCAAGGGCTTCCTTTCTGAACCGAACTACGAAACCAGCACCTATGGCCTCGTGAGCTGCTACAATGTGAAGGCTGTGAATGCTATCCTCAAGGCCAAGAGCCGCTACATTCTTTTCGGTACCCGCTACGAAGGTCTCAGCGATTCCGAAATGCGCAACAAGTACCTGATCATGGGTTATATGCGCATCGATAAGATCAAGGACGTTCGTACCCGCCACATCCAGCGCTACATGGCTAATCCGGAACTTCAGGAACCGGAATGCATGCAGATGGAACACAACTGGGCTGTTTATGGTCCCATGCGCTTTGTCTCCATGAACGATTCCTTTGTCGTTACCGACGAAATCCTCAAGGAATGGGGGTACCGCGGTCACGCTTCCCGTCAGCTGAAGGCTGTATTCCAGAAGGAACATCTTGAACAGATCCTTTCTTACCTGGATTCCAAGGAAGATATGATCGACGAATATATCGCTACCGTCGACGAATACAAGGAAGCTTTGGAAGAAGGTTAATCCTTTAAATTTTTATGCGAAAAAGGCCGTGGATGAAATCCACGGCCTTTTCTGTTTCTTTATTGTTAGACTTTATTTTTTGACGGCCCTAATAGAACTGGAGCTTGTCTTCAGGATGTATGTTCCCTGGCGGACGTCGAGGCGGAGAGTGCCGTTGTCGTTCAGTGCCTGGTTCTTTGTGCCTGTCCAGAGGAGGTTGCCGTTCAGGTCGAAGAGCTTGGCCTGCATGTGGTTGTCGTTGAAGGCGTACTTAAAGTTGGAATGGATGGATGTGGTGCCGCAGCCGACGGCTTCGATCTTGGCAATGTAAATGCCGGATCCGTTGCTGTTGAAGGTGAGGCTGTTGGAACCGAAGGGTGCGCCGGATTCATCTTTTTCGTTTGTTAGAGGAATGGTGACTTCGCTCCATTCGGAACCGCTTGCGTCGTTGCCGTACTGGTAGCTAGTCCATTCGGATCCGCCTGCGCCGCCGATGTTCACGGAGTTGGTGGAATCCACGCCGCGCATGGTGATGACGAGGTCGCTGCAGACCTGGAGAGGATCGTAGACGAGGGCCATGTCGCTCAGGGCGTAAACGCCGTGCTGGTAACCGCAGTCATCCTGATTGCAACCTGCCAAGGGAAGCTTGACGTACTGGGACACGCCGTCCAGCGGGGTGGTGACCAGGGTGCCTTCGAATTCGCCACTCCACTTACCGGCGGAGGTTTCCTTGCTGAAGTCTACGATGGTAATGCTGGAGGGAATGTTGCTGCCGCCATTGCCGCCTTCTTCAATGGGGGCGTCTTCGCAGTTGCCGATATTGGCGCCAGCACTCATGGTGTAGACCAAGGTGGTGATGGAACGGGCCGGAAGATTGTAGCTGACGCTAGTTGTGATTTCCTTGCTCTTGGCTCCGCTCTCTACAGACTGAACTGCGTAGATGGCGTTGTAGCCATTGATGCTGGGAGCGTTCAGGCTTACGGGGGCGTTGGCGGTGTTGATGGTGATGACGGAGATGGAATCGCAACCTACACTACGGAAGGCTACCACCTTGAGTTCATCCTGGTCGGAAGTACTGGTGATGACGCGTGCGTTGGGATTTACGAACTTGGAGTAGTGTCGCATGGCGTGGTACTCCGGTGCGATAACGATTTCGTCCTTGGTGCAGTTGCCCCAGTTGGCGGCGCAAACGCCGATGAACTGACCCTTTTCGCCCCAGTACAGTTCCCAGGCGATGTAGGCGTTGAGCTTGCCGCTGGTGAAACCGACTTGCATGATGTGGGCGAGGCCGACCATGTCTGCTTCGCGGATGTCATTTTCCATGGTGCAGAATTCGGTCATGATCAAGGGCTTGGTATCGCTACCCCAGCGGGAGGCGATGGAACTCATGGGCTTGCGGAAATTTTCCGGGTTCAGGTAGTTCTGTCCGGAGTTGTCGTTACCGTCGCCGGCGTGGTACAGATGGTAGGCGTAGCCTCCCAGCTTGCTGTCGTCCAGCTTGGCCATGTAGTTCTGGAAATTGTTGAAGCCGATGCCCAGCGGTTCGGGGCCGATAATCTTGGGCGGGTTGGCCAGGCTGTTCAGGGAGTCGCTCACTGCCTGAAGTGCTTTGTCGTAACCGGCGATGCCATCCTTTTCGGACGGTTCGAAAAGCGTTTCTTCGTACTCGGCGTTCATGTCCGGTTCGTTCTGCAGGGAGATGTAATCCGGTGCGATGCCCATGGCTTCGTAGGCCTGGTAGGAAGTTTTCCACCAGTGTGCGAAGTCGGCGTATACGAAGGCACCGTAGGGGTCGGTGGATGAAGTCTTGAGGGTGTTGTTCTTCTTGTCGCCGTTGCCTGCGCTACCATTGATGCTGTTGCTGGGCTTGAGGCTCGGAGGGGCGCTCCAGGAAGACATTTCGATTTTCAGCTTGTTGCCGAGGCGCTGTCTTGCTGCCTTGATGATCGCGGCGTCGTTGGCCAGGCTCTTTTCGCTGTCCTGCTTCCAGTTGCCGATACGCAGGATGGAAAGATTTAGACCGGTAAAGGCTGTATCGTAAAATGCTTGCTGGGTAGCATTACCCATGGCGGTAACCCAGTCCTGGTAGTAAACGCTACCGGCTCCGAAACCAAGAATTTTTTGCTTGGTGTCGGCAGGATCTATGGTAATCGTTGCGGCAGATGCAACTACAGCGGAAGCCAAAGCTGCGGGTACTAATTTCCTGATCATGTTGTTTCCTTTCTATACACCAAGACAAAAATAATTTTTTTGTATTTGCAATGGAAAAACGTTAAACTAAAAGTAAGAACGTAAAAAACGGCCCGTTATAAACGGACCGTCCTTTCGAGATTCCTGGTTCCAAATTTTTTTATAGGGCCCGTTTTTTCCTAAATAGGCTCCAGGAGCCAATTATTTAGGCCTACTTTTTAATAGGCTCCGTCGCCCTTGAACACGACCTTGAATGTCTTGAGGATGAGCTTGATGTCGTCGCCCAGCTTGCCGTCGCGGCGGATGTAGTCGTTGTCCAGGCGCATCTGACCTTCGAAGCTAATGTTGCTTCGACCGCTGACCTGCCAGATGCAGGTAAGGCCCGGTGTGACGGACAGACGCATACGGTGCCACGGTTCGTACTCTGCCACTTCCGAGGGAATAGGCGGTCGCGGACCGACGATACTCATGTCGCCCTTGATGATGTTGAAGAACTGAGGCAGTTCGTCGAGGCTGAACTTGCGGAGAACTCTGCCGAAGGGGTAGATTCTCGGGTCGTTCTTCATCTTGAAGGTCTTGCCGCCGGTTTCGTTCAGCTTCATCAGTTCCTTCTTGCGTTCTTCGGCGTCGGCGTACATGCTGCGGAACTTGTACATGGTAAACAGTTTGCCGTTCTTGCCTACGCGGACCTGCTTAAAGATGACAGGACCCTTGGGATCGCTGATCTTGACTGCGGCGGCGCAGAACAGAAGCAAGGGGGAACAGAGAACGATGGCTGCGCTGGTGCAGACCACATCCACGATGCGCTTGATAATGTGGCGGAAGCGGATGCGGTGGGGGTGCTGCCAGATATGGTCCAGGTTCAGGCGCTGCAACGAGAAGAAACTTCCGTTGGTGCTGTTGAACTCGTCAAGCTTGGCCTGCATTTCCAGGTTGTTCTTTTCCTGGGAACCCATATAGAGGTGGGCTTCGAAAATGGGCTTTCTGGGCTTGATTCGCAGGGACTGGATGAGGCCGGCGTCGTTCAGCTTATGGAGGATTTCCTTACGGATGGACTCCAGGGTTGACATGTCGGAGTTCAACAGGATGATACCAAGGCCGTTTCCGTCGGAGAGGTAGCCGAGGACATCAATGAACCTCAAATGGGAGAACATGGTGAGTATGCTGATTCGCCATGTGTTTTCTACGGTCTGGTTGGGGCTGCCCCAGCCAAAAAAATCGTACTGATGAGCGTAAATCTTGATGTAAAGGAATGGCTTGCAGGTTCGGTTTGCACGAAGGAATTCCTCGTTGAGACGGGCTCTGAACAATCGTGCTGGATACACGATGTTCTTCAATTTCTGCTCGTCGAGAATAGAACCGATTGCCGGATTTACAGATTGCTGATCCATGGACGCAAATATAAAAAAAGAAGAATTTACTTCGGTGTAGCAAAAAGGGGTAAGGGTTTGTAATTGGCTGTTTTAAGGAAAAAACTCCAAAAAACATTTTGTTAATTTGTATGAACATAAAGGTTTGCTGCAGAATAGGGACGTTATACCGGTAAAATAGGACGTTCGAAGGGCCTGCTTTCGTGAAGAAATGCGGAACTTTTCTAATTTTGGGCTGTATAATTTTAAAATGGAGACGCTCTATGTTGCGTATTGGTCTTATTGGTACAGGTACCGTCGGTGGCGGTGTTATTCAGATTTTGGAACAGAAGATTGCCGAATACAAGGAAAAGCTCGGTGTCGAAATGGAACTGGCTTGCATTTGCGCCAAGTCCGACGAAGAAGTGGCTCCCTTCAAGGCTAAGGGCTACAAGACCTCTACCAATGCCGACGAAATGATCGCTTCCAACGACATTGACGTGTTGGTGGAACTGGCTGGTGGCTACAATATGCCCCGCAAGTGGATCCTGGCTGCCCTGGAAAGTGGCAAGCATGTGGTTACCGCTAACAAGGCTTTGCTGGCTAAGTACGGTCACGAAATTTTCCCGCTGGCTGCAAAGAAGGGTTTGCATGTTCTGTTTGAAGCTGCTGTCGGTGGTGGCATTCCTATTATCCGTAGCCTCCAGGAAGGCCTGCTGGGCTCTACCGTCGAAAACCTGAGCTGCATCATTAACGGTACTTGTAACTATATCCTGTCCCGTATGGCTGAAGAAGGCCTGGACTTCGATGTGGTTCTTAAGGATGCTCAGCGTCTCGGTTTTGCTGAAGCCGATCCTACCTTTGATATTGAAGGTATCGACTCCGCTCACAAGACTGCTCTCCTGGCTTCTCTCTGCAGCGGCCACCGCGTAGACTTTGAAAAGATTCACGTGACCGGTATTTCCAAGATTACCGCCCAGGATATCGCCATCGCCAAGGAACTTGGCTGCTGCGTGAAGCTTCTGGGTATCTACCGCCGTGAAGGCGATCGCGTGGACGCCCGTGTCCATCCGTGCCTGGTTCCCATGGAACATCAGCTGTCTAGTGTGAACCGCGTTCTGAACGCTGTCTACCTGCAGTGCGACAATCTGGGTGAAACCCTCCAGACCGGTGCTGGTGCTGGTCGTCTGCCCACCGCTTCCGCTGTTGTGGCTGACCTGGTCTCTCTGGCCCGCTCTACCGACTGCGGTTCCCGCAAGGCTCTCCCCATGGGCTGGTTCAATGTTGAAAATTCTGCCACCCTGGTTCCCATTTCCGAAACCAGCGCCCGCTACTACCTGCGCTTCACTTCCCGTGATGCTTGCGGCGTTCTGGCTAAGATCACCAAGATCCTGGCCGATAATAACATTTCCATCGAAACCATCATCCAGAAGAACGTCAAGGATCCGGGTAAGGTTTCTGTGGTTGTCATTACCGAATGCACCCAGGACAGCAAGGCCCAGAAGGCAGTGGATGCCATCGACGCTCTCGCTGAAATCGTGGAAAAGAGCCAGGTTATCCGCTTCTTGGCTTAAACGCTTTAGGATGGTTCCCGTCACGGGTTGATGGGAACCTTTCCTCTTGTTTACTTCTTCCGTTGGATTGTGTATGATTCGAGCGACCACATTGGAACGTATGCTTGTTGTCCTGTCGGACTTTGTTGCGTTGTCCATTTGCTTTGGCTTGGCCTTCTGGGTGCAGTTCCACAGTGGGTGGATTGCTGACAAGTTTGATCCTAGCCGAGCTTTTGCTGATTACTACCACATGGGTATTGTGCTTAATGTGGGGTGGCTCTTTCTGTTTGTTTGCGCGGGACTTTATCGTTCCTGGCTTCTGCAGTCTAGGACTCATCAGATTTTGCGGGTGCTGCGTGCGGTGGTCCTTGGAATTATCCTGGTGATTCTTTGCCTGTTCGGTGCGGAATTCCTGGGCAAGGTTATGTCTAACGAACCCTTGAACAGCGGTTATCTGTATGGATCTCGCTTCCCCTGGATTTTTATATACGGTGGTTTTGCACTTTGCCTGGTGGTCAGTTTTAGAATGATCATCTACCAGTGCCTTCGCGGTCTGTTGCGTCTCGGTTATGGTGCCAATAACATTCTGGTACTTGGTGCAACCGAGGCAGGTCGCAAGATTGCCGAAGAACTCGCCAAGACGCCTCAGCGTGGTCAGCGTGTTATTGGTTTTGTCGATGAACGTTATCAGGTCATGGACAAGGAATTTGCCGGTGTCCCCGTTCTTGGTAAGTATTCTGACTTGCCCGCGTTGATTAAGAGTAAGAAGGTTTCTGGCATCATTATCGCCCATGATAGTACCTCTCCGCAGGAAATTATGCGAGTGCTTGTGTGGGTTTGCGAATGCGCTGTACACATCTACCTCGTTCCGGAACTTTATCAGGTGATTCATGGTCAGTTCAAGGCAAATCTGGTATATGGCTTTGAACTCCAGGAACTGCTGCCTTTTACCATGCCGCCCTGGCAGGTCCGCGTCAAACGTATGGTGGACATTTGCTTCGGTACCTTCCTTGGAATTTGTTCGTTGCCCATTTGCCTGCTTGCGGCTATCGCTATCAAGCTGGACGATCGTGGCCCGGTTTTCTATTCCCAGGAACGAATCGGTTTGTATGGAAAGCCTTTCTTTGTGTACAAGTTCCGTACCATGCGTACCGATGCCGAAAAGTTTGGCGCTCAGTGGGCTACCAAGAACGATCCGCGAATTACCCGCATTGGACGATTCCTGCGTAAGACCCGTATCGATGAACTTCCCCAGATTCTGTGCGTGCTGAAAGGTGATATGAGTATGGTGGGCCCCCGCCCCGAACGAGCTGTGTTTATCGGTAAGCTCCGTGAACAGATTCCCTTCTACATCAGCCGTCTGAAGATGAAGCCGGGGTTGACTGGTTGGGCTCAGGTCTGCCATCATTACGATACCAGCACCGAAGACGTGAAGATTAAATTGCAGTACGATATGTATTACTACGAGAATATGAGCCTCTTGCTGGATTTCCAGATTCTTGTACGTACTGTTTATGTTGTTTTAACAGGAAAAGGCGCTCAGTAGGTTTGAGGGCGTTCGCTCCGCTCACTTTGAGGGGTGAGGTCGGGCTACGCCCTAGAGGTTGTAAGTATCCTCATACCTCAGAGCGAATGAAATGAGCGACCCCATACCTCATACCAAAACGTTTATATAAGGACCTTGATTATGTACGGTGATAATTCTACTCCGGTGTTTCCCACAGAAGATGCTTTGACTATGATCCGTCTGGCTTTGGCTGAAGACGTTCGCACTGGTGACGTGACCAGCATGTGGACCATTCCTGCCGACCAGAAGCAGCATGCTCGTTTGATCGCTAAGGAAGATGGCGTTGTGGCTGGTCTTCCCATTATCGAACTGGTGTTCCAGGAAATGAAGGCTAATGCTACCGTGACCCTCCACAAGAAGGATGGTGACGTGGTAAAGAAGGGCGATCTGATTGCCGAACTGGATGGTACCACTCACGAACTTTTGACCGGTGAACGTACCTTGCTGAACTTCATCCAGCAGCTTTCCGGTGTGGCCACTGTGGCTCACACTTTCCAGGAAGCATTGAAGGGTGGTA
Organism: Fibrobacter sp. UWH5; assembly: GCF_900142505.1. Lineage (NCBI taxonomy): Bacteria > Pseudomonadati > Fibrobacterota > Fibrobacteria > Fibrobacterales > Fibrobacteraceae > Fibrobacter > Fibrobacter sp. UWH5. The sequence goes on from NZ_FRBB01000001.1 coordinate 258,093, forward strand.
AGACCAAGGTCCTGGATACCCGTAAGACTATTCCCGGTTTCCGTACCTTGCAGAAGTATGCTGTTCGCGTTGGCGGCGGATCCAACCACCGTATGGGCCTCTTTGACATGGTGCTGGTGAAGGACAACCACATTGCTGCCGCCGGTGGCGTGTTGGAAGCTCTGGCAGTTGTCAAGAAGAATAACACCCAGAACCTCATGGTTGAAATGGAAGTGGAAAATTTCGACCAGCTGCGCGCCTTGCTCAATAAGGGTGTTGACGTGATTATGCTGGACAACATGAGCAACGAAACCATGGCTGAAGCCTTGAAGATCATCAAGGAAAGCGGCGACAAGTGCCTGGTGGAAGGTTCCGGCAACATGACCCTGGAACGCGCCAAGGAAATCGCTACCCTCGGCCTGGACTTCATCTCCGTGGGTGCCCTTACTCATAGCGTGAAGGCTCTCGACATTTCCATGAGAATTTAAGCTTTGAGGTCGGGCTTCGCCCTTTTAGGTGTGAGGTCGCAGCAGAGCTGCTTAGAGGTATCGAATTGATTTCGTACCTCATACCTCAAAACGAACGAAGTGAGTGACCTCACTCCTCATACCCGGATAAAAGAGACTATGGCAGATTCTGTAACATTAGTTGTTGACGTAGGAAACACCCACACGGTTCTTGGCATTTTCAAGGGAACCAAGGTGGTGGATTACTGGCGCCTGACAACCCGTAAGGAAACCACTTCCGACGAGGTGATGAACCGTATCGGAGGTCTTCTCCGCTTTTCTAAGATTAATCCGGAAGAGATTACCCATGTGGGTCTTTCGACGGTGGTGCCCGCTCTTGAGCGCCCCTGGATCAAGGCTCTGGATTCTCTGCTGAAAAAGCACGTTCAGGTTGTCAATTCCAAGAACTGCCTCGGTTTGAAAATTGAATACCAGAATCCTTCCATGGCTGGTGCCGACCGCCTCTGCAATGTGATTGCGCTCCGTGAAGAAGGCCTGAAAAACGGTGTGGTGGTGGATATGGGAACTGCAACCACCTTTGATGTCATGAAGGATGGCGCTTTTGTTGGGGGCGTGATTATCCCCGGTATTAACGCTAGCCTGGATGCCCTTACCGAAAAGGCTGCTCGCTTGCTTCCGGTAACCATCGAATGGCCCGAAAACGTGGTGGCTGACAATACGGATGATGCTATTCGAGCTGGTCTTCTTTATGGTTTCCTGGCTCAGCTGGAAGTGCTGATCGGTAAGATCAAGAAGGAAGTGGGCTGCGAAGACCTGCCTGTCTATGCGACGGGCGGTTGGGGCAAGACCATTGCCCGCCGGACAACCCTTATTGACAAGTATGACCCTTTCCTAACTTTGCGAGGAATCCGTCTGGTGGCTGTCAAGGGAAATTCCGTTGCAGAAGTGGAACGGGATACCGAAGAAGAATAGCCAGAACATCTGTTTTTGAAAGCCTTATCCTGAGGAATAGGGCTTTTTTTTATGGGAAAAAAGCAGAAATGTGCTTATCGCAAATTAAACTTATTATATTATTACATAAGTTAAGAAGGTGAAAATCGTGCTGGCAAAATTCCTTAAGATGTTATCGCAGAACAGAACGTGGATCTTTTTGGTCATGTGTCTGTCTGTCCATATATTCAACGCAATCTATTTTTATTCCATTGGCTTAACTCCGCTGGTGGTGCTGAATATTGGTAGTTCTTGTCTGTATGTCTTGTTCCTGACCTTGTTCAGGAAGAATAGTGACCTGCAGATTGTATTTGCCTATTTCGAAATAATCATATTCTCGTTCTTTAGTGAAGTTGTGGCCGGCGGTCACTTTAGCTATGTGAACTTTATTATCGGCATGGTGGCTGTGGTGTTCTTTCTGCTGCCCTTTAGGAACAAGAAGAAACATATTTACCAGTTCATTGGTGTGGTGTCGGCCATTGGTGTAAGCCAAATTACGGTGTTCGAATATTCCATGTTCCCGGAATACTTACCTATTGTTCTTGAACATAAAGTATTCATTTCCTGTCTGAATCTTATCATTACCTTGTTTACCCTTTTCTATGTTTCCAACCTTTATTTGGTAGAGCTGAACGAGGCCAGGGCCAAACTGGATTATTCAAGTAATCATGACGTGCTGACCGGTCTTTATAACCGCCGCTTTTTTGAAGGCATCATGAAACGCAGCAAGGAAGAAAACGAGAATGCCTTTTCTGTGGCCATGGTGGATGTGGACGACTTTAAGCATATTAACGATACTTACGGTCACGAGGCCGGCGACAAGGTTCTGGAACGGGTGAGCCACCTGCTGGCCGATGTGCTTCCCAAGAATGCCATTGCCGTCCGTTGGGGTGGCGAGGAATTCGTGCTTTACCTGCCCATGATGAGTGTGGACAGTGCCCGTGGAGTCCTGGAAAATTTCATTACGAGACTTCGCGAAAGTTCCGTTATTTACCGGAATCAGGAAATCAGGATTTCTGCGACAATCGGCGTGTGTACCGGTGACAGTATTTCGGAATATGAGAATTACATCCGCCAGGCAGACGAAAAACTCTACTGGGGAAAGAAACACGGCAAAAACCAGATTGTGAGTTAGAAGTGTTCTACTCGTAAGTTTTGAAAACTTCAAAAAAAGTTATATTATCGGTGATTAAATATTGGAGCGTGTATGCGTTGTTTAGTTACCGGTGGTGCTGGATTTTTGGGTAGCCATCTCTGTGAACGTCTTCTGAATGATGGTCACGAGGTTATTTGTCTTGATAATTATTTCACTGGCCGAATGGCTAATGTGGCCCACCTCCGCGACAACAGGTGCTTCGAGCTGATCCGTCACGATGTAACGGAACCGATTCTTCTTGAAGTGGATCGTATTTTTAACTTGGCATGCCCTGCCAGCCCTGTGCATTACCAGTATAATCCGGTAAAGACCATCAAGACCAGCGTCATGGGTGCGATCAATATGCTGGGACTTGCCAAGCGTGTGAAAGCCCGCATTCTTCAGGCCAGCACCAGCGAAGTTTATGGCGACCCTGCTGTGCATCCGCAAACAGAAGACTATTGGGGAAACGTGAACCCCATCGGTATCCGTAGCTGTTACGACGAAGGCAAGCGTGTTGCCGAAACTCTCTTTATGGATTATCACCGTCAGAACAATGTGGATATCCGCATCGTTCGAATTTTCAATACTTACGGCCCTCGCATGCTTCCTAATGATGGTCGCGTCGTTAGCAACTTTATTGTGCAGGCCTTGAAGGGCGATGATATTACCATTTATGGTGATGGGTCCCAGACCCGTAGCTTCTGCTATGTAGACGACCTTATTGAAGGCTTTGTCCGCATGATGAGCCAGGACAAGATTATCGGACCGGTAAATATCGGCAATCCCGGTGAATTTACCATGCTGGAACTTGCAAGGGAAGTTCTGGACTTGACCGGTTCCAAGAGCAAGATTGTCTTCCAGCCGCTGCCGGGTGACGATCCCAAGATGCGCAGACCTAACATTGACCTGGCCAAGAGTGCCCTGGGTTGGGAACCGACGATTCCCTTGCGTCAGGGGCTTGAAAAGACTATCGTCTATTTTGATGAACTGCTGAAAGAATAAAGCAAACTTTTAAAGGCGAGCGGAAACGCTCGCTTATTTTGTTTTGCAACCGATGGTGCTGCAAATGGGACATTGATCCACTTTGTGTCCCATGGCCTTGCAGTAGGTTCGTCCGAAGAGAATTATTTGCAGATGCTTTCGTTCCCAGGATTCGGGAGGAAAGATTTTCTTTAAGTCTGCTTCAGTACGTTCTACGGAACTTCCGTCGCTTAAGCCCCAGCGGGCGGCCAGTCGATGGATGTGGGTGTCTACAGGAAAGGCCGGTATCTTGAAGGCGTGAATCATCATGACGCTGGCGGTCTTGTGGCCGACGCCAGGGAGGGCTTCTAGTTCTTCAAAGGTCTGCGGGACTTTGCCGTTGTATTTTTCAACGAGAATCTGGGACAGCTTGAAAATGTTCCTGCTTTTATTCTGGTAGAGTCCGCAGGGTTTGATGTATTCCGCAATTTTATCCACGCCGAGGGCTACCATTTTTGCGGGAGTGTCGGCAACTTTGAAGAGCTCTGCGGTCACCAGGTTTACTCGGGCGTCGGTACATTGGGCACTCAAGGCTACCGCGACTAACAAGGTGAAAGGATCGCGGTAGTTTAAGGGAATCGGCGGGTTTGGAAACAACTCGTCCAACTTCTGGTTGATGAATGTGATGCGATCTTTTTTGGTCATGCGTCGCGGGTGAAGTCCTGCTCCATGTTGAAGCTGGGCATTTCATCGTGGGGACGACCAACTTGAACGGCAGGCACTCCAGCGTACGTTGTGTGTGCAGGAACGTCGCTGACCACAACGGCACCCGCACCAATCTTGGCACCGTCGCCAATATGGATGTTTCCCAGAAGCTGTGCATGGGCGCCCAACATGACACCGTTACCAACCTTCGGATGACGGTCGCCGATTTCGTTACCAGTACCGCCTAAGGTGACTCCATGAAGGAAGGAAACGTTGTTGCCGACGACAGCGGTTTCGCCAATGACAATGTTTGTAGCGTGGTCAACAAGAATTCCGTATCCAATGTTTGCTGCAGGATGAATGTCCATGCCGAACTTGCGGCTGATGATGCTCTGCAACATTTTTGCGGGGAAGGTGCGTCCTTCGCTCCACAAAATGTGGGCAGCACGGAATGCCTGTAATCCTTGGAAACCCTTGAAGAACAGCAGCGGTTCCAGATAGCTGGTGCAGGCGGGGTCACGGAGCACGGTGGCGTGCAAATCCTTGGCGGCGCTCATCAGAAGTTCGGGGTACTTGCTGTAAAGCCCGCTGAACATCTTTTCCAGTTCAACTCTGTCGATGACTTCGCCTGCCAGCTGACAGGAAAGGGTGACACCCAACATTTCGCAGAAACTGTTACGACATAGAATTTGTTCGTTCAGCATCAATACAGAGAGGGGCTCCTTCTGTACCAGAATTTCGGCTTCGTCACGAATTGATTTTTCTATGTCTGCAATATTCATTTTTTATCCTTAGAGGGCTCGTCGTCGTCGAGGGTGGGAATAACCTTGTTTTCCTGGCAAAGGTTTTCTTCGCGGATTTTAAAGGTAAAGTCAACCAGATTGTTTTCGAACATTTTCTGGTAAGGCTTCTTCTTCTGCACGCTCTGCAGGGCGCAGGTACAGTAATTTATGCGCTGGATGAGGATGTTGTCGTTACGGGGAGCGCCCTGGGCGAACACGCATTCATGCATGATGGCGTATTCCATGGCGCGGTCGTAACGGTACTTGCACTTGTTTGGCAGATCAGGTTGGGCAGCAACTCTTTCGATTGTTCCCTTGGCAGGAACGTTGTGCATAATGCTGCTAGTGATGAATCCAGCGACAAATACCAGGAAGCATCCTACTAGGAGCAACAGGAACTTCTTGCCGCGGCTAATGTTGTTGTAGCTTCTGCCTACCGCCTCAAAGGCTTGGGTGGCGTGTAACTTGACGTCATCTAAATCTTTGTTTTTTGCCATATTACTCTCTCTTCACCTAATCCAAAACTAAACTTCTATCAGTGTCCAGACCTCGGGCAATGTTCTGTAGTCTTCGTTAAAGTCTAGTCCGTATCCCACGACGAATTCGTTGGCTATCTCGAATCCGACATAATCGGCGTGGAAATCAACAGTTCGACGTTCTTCCTTATTCATAAGAACGCAAGTACGTAACTCTGTAATTCCTGCTTCCTTTAACATGCCTACCAAGGTGAACATGGTGTTGCCTGTATCCAGGATGTCGTCCACAACCAGTACTCGCTTGCCCTTTAGTTCCTGCAAGTCCAGACCACTCACCTTCAGCTTGCCGCTGGATTCCATTCCGGAACCATAGCTAGAAGCCTTGATGAACTTAATCTGATGCTTGGGGTTGGCCATGGCGCGAACCAGGTCCGTGGTGAACATGAACGCTCCGGTGAGAGCCGAAAGGACAATGTCGAATTCAAAGGATCCGCCGACTTCTGTAGCCAGCTCCTTGACGCGGGTCTGGAGCTGCTGTGCAGAAATCATGGGCTTTGCGGACATCTTGTACATTTACACCTCGAAGTTCAGCCAGCTGAACATGGGCTTCAGGGCGGCAAGCTTGCCTTCGGGATTCTTGTTGTATTCCTGGAAGAAGGGGAATACCTTGTTCTCGAGGCTTGTCTTGTCGATGCCCAGACGGAGCCAGTCGGCCACGGTAATGAGGCCGGTGATGTGGCTGACGGACTTCTTATCCAGTTTGACGGAGACTGCATCAATCAGTTCCACCAACTTGGCGTGGAACATACGTCCGGTACCGCCGAAGGAGAAGTGGGTGTTCAATGCAGTAGCTTCTTCAACCAGGTCGTGGATTTCGTCAAAGACCTTCTTGTCGTCGGTTTCCATATAGGAAAGGGCGAGGTGGTGGATCTTGGAGTTGATTTCCAGAGACAGGATCTTGCGCATGGTGTCGGGCAGGGTATGGTCGGGGTCGGCCATGCTGTCGATGGAAAGACCATGGGACAAGGCGAAACTGCTGAAGGATTCCGTAAGACCGGAAAGGTACTTGCGGGTAGAAATCTGGTTGATACGCTTCAGGGAGTCGCTCATGAGGTTGCGCATGCGGACCACATAGGCGGTGGGGTACATTTCCTGGAGCTGTTCGGTTCCCATATTGGGATCTTCTACGAACTTAAGACCGTTCTGTTCGTTTTCGCCATCGGCAACCACCAGGTTGATTCGGCCCAACTGGTCGGTAATGGCAAGAACGGAGGATACTCGGGATTCGCCGACGAACTTGTCGTTGAATTCTGCACGGACCAGAGTCTGACGACGGCGGGAAGCAATCTTTGTCGCAGTGATGCGGGCATCCTTGTTGTCGTAACCGTCTTCCAGGTCCAGGTGGAAGATGGCGGCACGTTCTGCCATTTCCTTGACAACCACGGGAACCTGTTCTTCGGCATAGCGGGTAAAGACTTCGGCACCGTTCCACTTGTGTTCGTTACTGGTGGCGCGGGCGAGGATGCTAATGAACTCGTTACGGATATGGTGGCCGTAGGGCAGGAACGGTTCCAGCAGTTCCATGGCGCGGAGGGCGTAACGCATGTTCTGCACCGGTTCCAGACCTTCGATATCGTTGAAGAACCAACCGCAGCTGGTGAAGCTGAACAGGCAGAACTTCTGGATTTCGAGAAGGCGGATGGCGCGGGCGCACTGTGCTTCGTTGGAGGGGTTCTTTACTGTAGCTTTCAGGAAGGCTTCCACGCGGGATTTGTCTTCGGGAGCGACCAAGGTCTGTACGTAGTTGTTACGTGCGTCCCAGGGGTTTACGTCGGAAATCTTTTCGAATTCGCGGACAAAAACGTCGTCTGCCAGTTTCTTCAGATGGTTGAAGGCGTCGCGGAGAGGACCGCGCCACTTCTGGTTCCAATCGGGGCCACCGCCAGTGCAGCAACCGCAATCGCGGTACCAGCGGCCAACGCCGTGGGCGCAACTCCAGGCGCAACCTTCGCTATGGAAATTCTTCAGAAGGACTTCGTGCTGGGGTGGGAACTTTTCCAGGAACCAACCGTAGTTCACGGGAACCATGTTGTTCTCGGGTGCAAAGTGGTTATAGAGCCAGGCAGCGCACATGTCGCCGAACGGTTCGTGGTGTCCGTAGGATTCGCCATCGGTACCGATGCTTACCAACTGTGCGTCTTTGCGATTTTCATCCCAGGCGCTCTTGATCTTGTTGCCGAAGGTGCCTGCGTCACGGAGCAGGTGTTCGAAACCCACTGCAGAAGAAAGCCAGGGGTTGTAGAAAAATACATCCAGGTAGCCGTCGCACACCAGGTTGCCTTCCTTGTCGCGGGGGTAGATGCGGTAGGGGCGGGTGGTGTCGATATCGGTGTTGGAGCAACCTTGCCATTCTTCGCTGCCCAACTTGCGGAAGCTATCTGCCTGGGTGGGGGAGAGAATGGTGAACTTGATGCCGGCCTTGATGAGGGCCACAACCGTTTCGAAGTTGATGGCTGTTTCTGCCAGCCACATGGCTTCGGGCATACGTCCGAAATGGAACTTAAAGTCTTCGATACCCCATTCAATCTGGGTCTTCTTGTCTTGTTCGGAAGCAAGAGGCATGATGATGTGGTTGTACACCTGGGCGATGGCGTTACCGTGGCCCAAACGTTCAATGCTTCTCTTGTCAGCTTCCTGAATGCGCTTGTAGGTATCGGGAGTGTTGGTGCGGATCCAGCCCATCAGGGTGGGACCCATGTTGAAGCTCATGAAATCGTAGTTGTTGACGATATCTACGATGCGGCCGTTGGGGGAAAGAATACGGCTTGCGGAGTTGGGGCTATAGCACTGACTTGCAATGCGGTCATTCCAGTCGTGGAACGGACGGGCGCTGGGCTGGTTTTCGATGACTCCGGTCCAGGGGTTTTCACGGGGCGGCTGATAAAAGTGGCCGTGGATTGTAAAATACAGAGGATGTTTTTCAGACATAATTACACACCAAAAACGTTTTGGCGAAAGATAGAAATTTGCCATATGCAGCGTGGCTGCGTGGGCGTGTTGTAGGGGCTTTCAGATACGAAAAAACGCAGCGGTTAGGCTGCGTTGATTTGGGGTTCGCTTAAAAGGAATCGCTAATTGTTTTTATTTCAGCTTGATGACTCTGGAAACACTGTATTTTCCGGCAGATGCGCGGAGTACATAGCTTCCATGGGTCAGTGCACTCAGGTCAAAACGATGGCTTCCGGCAACGAGATTGCCTTGGGCAAGAGTTGCAATGCGATGGCCCATCATGTCGAACAGCGCCACCGTTCCTCGGCCTGCCTGGGGAATGTACAAAGACAAAGTTTTTTCTTGAACGGATGCCGTTATGTTGTTTGCGAAAGGTACAGTGTTGCGAATGGAACTGGGGGCGACGATGGCGCCTGCGCTATTGGTGTCTGCAACCACATTGTCCCAGCCCGGCATATTGTCCAAGGCGATTACTCGTTCGTCATCCAGGTTGCGCTTCCACATATCGGCGGGAGTCTTTTCCAGGAAGTTTCCGCTCCATGTCTGACTCCAGGTCATCCAATAGCTCCAATAGGACTTGTCTTCGGCGATGCTGTCGATGTCGGGAATGGCGCCGTTTTCGCTGAGGGCGATCATCTTATTGGTGCCCACTTCATCGATAATCTTGTTCCAGTAATCGGCTGCAGAATAATGGTTGTTCAGCGGGTCGTAAATGTCGACGGCAACGATATCCACGTATTCGTCTCCCGGATACCATTCTCCATTGAGGGCAGAATAGTCGTAACCAAACTTAGGATCGGTATTGATGTTCCAGACCCAGATCAGGTTCCTGTTCTTGTTTACATTAACCATGCGGTTGAATACAAGATGCCACAGCTGAACATAACATTCCGGAGAACCGACGCCCCACCAGAACCAGCCGCCACTTGCTTCGTGAAGAGGACGCCAAAGAACGGCAATACCCTTTTCTTCTAGCTGCTTGAAGTAACCGGAAACAATATCTACATCGGCGACGATGTCCTTGTATACCTCGGAAGTGGGGTCGGCGTCAAGGCATACTGTCTTGGTTGCTTTGCATTCGTTTTTGGTGGAGTCCATATCCGTACATACGGATTCCGTCTTGAATGCCTTGGTGTAGTTGAAACAGGTGTTGTTTTCTGCGGTTCCAGCAACGTCTTCGGTACAGCCTGCATTCTTGAAACCCTGCATCTGGGTGTAGAAAACGGTGTCTTCGCCCACCTTCCAATGCCAGGTGTATGTGGGGATGCCGCCCATGCTCCACAGGTCTTCGGTCATGACCAGATTGTTTTCTGTATAGCCCCGGAACCATCCTTCTTCGTGATGCCCGCCTGCAGCGAAGAGCATGTCAAAACCACCGATAGCAGGATAGTGGCCGGAACGCTTGTAAAATTCGTCGATGTCGGTCTGGCCTTTCCAGGTATCTTCACCATTCAAGAACTTACAGGAGTCTGCAGGAGTGCATTCTGCGGCGGAAAGCAACTTCATGTTGCCGTAATCGTAGTTGAAATTCTGGTCGCTGATCATCATGCCGCTGATAGTCTTCTTCATGAAGTTGTCGCGGAGGAAGGTCTTGACCTTCATGGCGCTTTCGGTGGCGCCGGGAGTTATGGGCAATGCACTAATCTTGAATTCCGGATCAGGAACCCGTTCCACGATAATGTAGTCTACGCCGATGGAGGCATTGCCGACGGTAACCGTATTCTCGCCAGCCTTCATCTTAGAAGTGGCGGATACGACGTAGGCGGAATCGCAGTTGCGGGGTGTGGTCAATTCAGAACCAGCCAGCTCCCCATTGACCATGATTTTGGAGGTGGTCCAGTCGTACTGTTTAATCAGAACCTGGGTGGTCACCTTATAGATGGCAGTTTCGTCAACCTTGATGGAGAACGTCATTCCGTCAGAACCGGGAACCACATACTTGCCACCAGAAAAACTGGCGTCTTCCTTGATGTCGGCGGCTGTTACGCCGGGCTGATCTTCGGCTTCATACTTGGTGGCTGTGGTTGCTGCAAAGCTTGCTGTGGCGAGCCCCATGAAGGCAACGAAAGAGAATGCGCTCTTGATGGCGCTGTTAAAATGTAATCCCATAAACACTCCTTAATTAAACCGCCTTAAATCTATATTTGAAAACCGAATTTTTAAATGGAAGATCGCCTCGAAAAGCTTAAATCGTTGAAAAGTTCGCATCAATTGATGCTTTTTTTTAATAAAGATTGCAGAAAAGGCCGCGTTTTTCGCGGCCTTCGATCGTCTAATTTTACAAGGAATTAGTTATTGGGAAATTTCTTTCCTGTAAGGTCAAAAATTTTGGGTTGATCCTTGTTTTGATCGACCTTGTGGACCTGAACTTTATTTCCCTTGATTATGAGTCTTGTTCCTGCAGATTTAAAGTTCGTTTTGGTCTCTTGCTTACCCTTAAGGCTTGCAATTTCAGACACGTCTGCCAATTCGTACTTGTCCCAACCCGGCATATCTTCCAGGGTGATTACGAAGTCGTTGTTCATGACGGTCTTCCAGGTTTCTGCCGTATTGTCGTTGGCCCAGCCTTCCATGGCGTAGTCACCGTACCAGGGCATGAACCAGCTCCAGTTGGCTCCATCGGCCTTCATTTCGTCGGGGAAGGGAACAGAACCATTTTCACTTAAGGCGATAATCTTCTTGCCGCCGTAAATATCCTTCACGGTTTCAAAACTGCCCACCAGGCTGGAGTGGTTTGCTTCGCGAGGATAGTAATAGTAATCGCGGCCCACAACGTCTACGTATTCGTCGCCAGGGTACCAATCGATGGCGTCCTTGGCTTCGTCGGTGGTCCAGACCCAAATGAGATTATGCAGGTCTTTTTTGTTGACGAAAATATCGAACATCAAACGATAAAGGGCGACGCAGGCTTCGGCACCATCGGTACCCCACCAGAACCACTTACCGGCGGCTTCGTGAAGGGGGCGCCACAATACGGCAACACCGGCTTCCTGTAAAGTGTGAAGGCTGTCGGCAATCATTTCCAGATCGCGGACAATGGCCTTGTATTCGTCGGATTCTGTTTTCCACTTTTTGGTAGTCAGGTCGTAAGCCTTGGTGACGCTGAATGTGGTGAATGGATCGTTTCCGCTGGATTCGGTGTAGAAGGCTTCCACATCCCACATGGGGTCTTTCCAGTGCCAGTTAAATTGAGGGATGCCTCCCTGCTTCCAGACGTACTTTGCCATTTCCAGGGTGGCGTGGGTGTAGCCCTGATGCCACATGCCGTCGGAGCCGCTGCCGCTGGCGTGCAAGAAGTCAAAACCTACCAGCACCACGTTCTTGCCGGAGGCATCTGCGATGTACTTCAATTCAGTCTGAGTTTCGTAAGTCTGAGGCGTGTACTTACCGTCATTTTCGAAGGGACGTTCCGTCATGACGCCGCTAATGACTCGCTTTCCAAAATTTGTCAGCAGGAAGTTATAGAGCTTCTGTGCGCTTTCGGTAGGTTCCGGTGTCACGGGACTTGCGCTCAGACTGAATGGGGCAGCTTCGTATTCGGTAAGCTCGATGTAGTCCAGATTCACCCAGCCCCAGGAATGTACAATACCGATGGTGTTGTCGCCCTTGTTCAGCTTGATTTTTCCTGCACCCTTGATGGTGGAAAACTCGTCGTTCATGCCGAAGGAAATTTGACCTGCGGAGATTCCGTTGATAGTCAAGTTCTGAATTTTGTCAGTCCCGTCGGTAGGGAGCATGTAATTGGCCCACAGGGTGTAATAACCTGTTTCAGGAACGTTCACCTTGAATTCCAAATTGCCCTCTTTCATAGCCACATAAGAGCCTCCAGAAACGCCTGCCTTGGAAACAACTTCAACTTTATGGTCGTCGGCGAGAACGGCGTCTTCGGCTTCTAGGCGAATTGCTGCGGCGTTGGCCGAAACCAGGGCGGCCAATCCAAAAAACGGGGCTTGTTTAAACATGTTCATTCCAAAACTCCATGTATACATATTCTTTTAGAAAAAAACGCCGCGGTGTCCCGCGACGTTTTCCCACACATCAAACTTGATGAATTACTTGATGATGATCGGCTGGGTTGCGGTGATGCCTGCGCCCTTGACGCGTACGATGTACTGACCCTTGGACATGTCGGTCATATCGAATGCGTGGGTGCCTGCAGACAGGGTTCCGCGATAGAGGGTGGCGACGCGCTTGCCGTTCATACCGAACACATCTACGTTAACCAGGCCCGCGGAAGCGGCAGTGAACATGATGCTGTTTCCGTTTACAGACATCTTTGTAGCAGGTGCTGCTGCGGTAGCCTTGATTGCTGTCGTTGCCGGAGTTCCGTCAAAGTAAGTTTCCACCTTGGTAATGGTGGCTTGTTCCGGGGAGAAGGTGTCGAATTCTGTATCGAAGTTGTTGATGACAATTGCGCCGTCGTCAACAACGACATTGTCGATTAGAACTTCGCCGCTGAAGGCATCCGTAGTCATCTTGATAATGACTTGACTGAGGTTGCCTAGATTGCTGGTGATGGGGAAGTCGTCTTCCCAGTAGGCGAACTTGTCGATGGGGAAGGTGCAAGTTGCGGTTTCGCCTGCTGCTACGTCGCAGTAACTGTTGGCATTGTACCAGCCCCATGCGGTATGAGTGTCGCTGGCGTTAGTCTTCAATGCCATGGTGTACTGAAGATCGCTGGTGGAGTTGTTCTTTACGGTAAAGGTAATAGCCTTTGCTGTTCCCAGGTTGGTTGTGAAATTGTATGTCAGGTTTGCTCCTTCAGAAGCGTCGACGCCAGCGTAGGTCACCTTCATCCAGCCGTTCTGTCCACCGGCGGATGCTGCAAAGTCAGAGAGCTTGACCTTGCTGGAATCTAACTTGTAGATGGTGGTTAGTGCTTCTGCGGAATTGGCTAAGCTCCACATCGCGTTCAGGTAGAAACTGTTGCCGGCTTCTTCATGGAGTGTCCAGCCCATGGCGCCAGAGTAGCCGTTTTCAAAGGCGTACTTGTAGGCGTTTGCAATAGTCATCTGGCGAGATCCAGCAGGGTCGCTGCTGAGGTTTCCGCCATTGGTGTTCACCTTAACCCAGTCGGCACCCGGGAGCTCGCCTACCACCATGGGCTTATCCAGCAGATAGTAGCTGTACGGATTGTGGAAGGGGCTTGCGCTGTTGGGATTCCATTCGGGATAGTAGTGAACTTGGTAGAAGTCCAGGGTTCCCTTGGGGTACTTGTTTTCGCCGGCGGCCAGGAGCATGGCGTCGGTATAGTAGTTCTTGCCGCACTTGTCGCTGGTCATAGTGAAGCGGGCGCTACCGTTAGAAACCAGGTTGTTGGGGGCTTCCTTGTGGATGGCGTCGGCAGTCATGTTGATGACGCGCTGGATGTACTTGATGTCCACCAGCTCGGTGCCCCAGCCGTTGCCGAAGTTCTCGGTGCTGGTCATGCCTTCCGGTTCATTGAATACTTCCCAGGCGAGGAGTGCGGGATGATTCTTGTATGTCTTTACCAGCGGAAGCACAGCCTTGTCAATGAAAGCCTGTGTGGCGGCTTCTTCCTTAAGAATCAATTCGTTGGCGGTAAAGTCAAAACGACCGCCCCAACTTGTTGTGCTTTCGTAGTCCTTCTTCATCATGTCGAAGGAAAGAAGGCAGAGGTCTACCACGATGCCGTATTCTTCGGCGATATCCAGAACCATACCGACGTTCTTGATGGTCTGTTCTTCGATGCCTGTGGCGTAATGGGTGGTGGGATCAAAGCTTGGGTCCATGGTGTTGTTGGTGAAAAGCCACCAACGAATGGAGTTACCGCCTGCAGCGCGAAGATCCTTCAAATCCTTACGGACTGCATTTTCGTCGATGGTCATCAGCTTGCCGTTGGCGTCCTTACCAACGTCCTGGCTGAAATTCCACCAGGCGATATTCATGCCGTTGAGAAATACTTCATTGCCGTTGTAGCAGAGCTTGCTCTTGTCGTTTGCGCAAATGCTCATTTTATAACCATCGCCGTTTGCGGCCATGGCTGAAGTTGCGAAAAAGGCGCCGCCCACCAGGGAAAGCGCTAAAGCTTTTTTTAAAATTTTGTTCATAAGTATACTCCAAACAAGCGTCTTCAGAGACGCAAAAATACCAAACAACAGAGTTAATATAATTTATTTTGGTAGTTTAAATCAAAGTGTTTTTTTTTTTTATCAAAACAAAAAATGCTTCGGAATTTTATCCCGAAGCATAAACTTTTACCTTTGTAGAAAAAGGGATTACTGTGCGCCACCGATAATGGCTGCGTCCATGAACTGTCCTTCCTGGACTTCAACTGTGGCGGGTTTGTTGAAATCGCTCAAAGCTGTTCCGTCGTCTGCGACAACATCGTCGTAGAAAATCGTTCCGTTTACACCCGGGGTGGAAATTTCCAGGAGGATTGTGGAAACGTCTGCGAGATAGGCTGTCAGTTCTTCACCTTCAAGAACGGTCTGGTTTGCGGCTGTTGTTGCAAGATCAATTTCACAGGCTTCCTTGGCGCCGCCGTTAATCCAGCAGCCGTCGGGCTGAGCCCATTTCCACTTGGAGTCCATGAAGGCGATGGTGAACCACAGACCGTCTCCGTTATTGGAATTGTCAACATTGAATGTGAGCTTGGTTGCCTTGGACAGGTCGACGACGGAACCTCCGTGGAGGACTACGTTGCCGCGAACGGTGTCTTCTGGAGAACTTGCTGTCATGACAACCTGCAAGTATCCATTGGTGGCGATGTCTTCAGGAAGCACGAGGGGTGCCTTTTCAACGGCGGTATCCAGGTCTGCAAGGGCGTATCCGACGACGCATGCTGCTGCAGGAGCGTTGCTGATGGTGTAATTGTCCCAACCGGGCATGTCTTCCAGGGCGAATACGCAAGGATCTGCCAGGTTTGCTGCCCAGACGGTGTTCTTGGTCTTGCTGACGTACTTGCCGTCCCAGCTTTCATACCAAGGCATGTTCCAGCTCCAGACGGCGTTGTCGGCGTGCATCAGGGATGCGTCAGGGATAGGACCATTTTCAGAGAGTGCGATGATCTTGTCGCCATGAATAGTCTTCATGTTGCTGAATACAGCTGCGTTGCTCTGATAGTCATAGGACTTGTTGTAGATGTCTACGGAGAACACGTCGTAATAGGCACTACCCGGATCCCACGTTGCATCGCTGAAGATTGTCTTTTCTGCATTCCACACCCATACCAGGTTCTTTACACCGTTGACCTTGACCATGCGGTCATATACAAGGCGGTAAAGGGCTGCGTATTCTGCGCCCTGGTGCATCTTGTCGGTGGCGCTCCACCAGAACCAGGCTCCACCGGATTCATGAAGGGGACGGAAGATTGCAGCTACGCCCTGTTCCTGAAGCTGGAGGAAGTATTCAGAAATTTCATCAATGTCGGCGACAATCTGCTGGTAGGCTTCGGATGTTTCATCCCATTCGGTGGTTCCTGCCTTAAAACCTGCAGCGTAGTCAAAAGTGGTAAATTCGCTGGCGTTACCCTTCTTGGTGTAGAAGGCGTCGATAGCGTGGCTGGGGTCCTTCCAGTGCCAGGAGAAGGCCGGAATACCGCCCTGCTTCCAAAGGTCCGCTGCTGCTTCCACAGCCATCTTTGTATAACTCTTGTACCATGCATCTCCGGCATTGACACCGTTTGCGAACAGGAAGTCAAAACCCACCAGCGCGGGATATTTGCCTGCGGCTTCGTATACGGCCTTGACGTCGATCATTTCCTTGACGGTGGCTGTGTTGACGTCACCGGTCTGAACACCGGAAACTGTACGAGAACCGAAGTTGGTGGCGAGGAAGTTGTAAAGCTTCTGGGCGCTAGCAGTAGCTCCTTCTGTAACCGGAGCGTAGCTGAAGGTTCCGGGCACGTTGGTAATCGGAGTGTTGTTTCCTTCGTTTCCGTTGTCAGATACTGCAGTGGTATCGATGGTCGTGTTAGATGTGTCGGTAGGAGTGCCAGAAGGTGTGCCGGTGCTGTCGCTAGGTGTGGCGGCGGGATCATCTCCCACAACGGTAGTCTGTTCTTCAGGACCGCTGCTAGAATCGTCTGAGCATGCTGTTGTCAGAATAGCTGCAGTTGCAGCCAAGCCAAATGCCAAGAGGGATTTCTTGATATTCATAAACACTCCATACAAAAAGATTTACTTGACTAAAATTATATTCCTGAGAGGAGAGAATTCTTTTTTTGATGTTCTATGTTGTAATAACGTTGAATGGAACACAACAAACTTTTTAATGAAAAAAATGGCGTTTTCTTTCGAAAAAAGCCATTTTCTTTAAGTGTGTTGCGAAATAGAAAAGCTATTTCTCAATAAAGTTGAAGCCGAACTCAAAAGTGCGGGATTCGCCCGGAGGAATCACGATGAGACCGCGGTGATGGTTCAGGGCATCCGGTTCCGTGGTCATGGGCTCGATGGCGATGCTCATGCGGTCGGGGGGAGTGTACATCTGGATGGCGTTATACTGTTCGATACCGGCGCGCTGCCAGATGTCCAGCAGGTACTTCTCGCTTTCCAGCAAAACGTGTGCGTTGTTGATGAAATCTGCATCGGCGGGAGTCTGGGCGAATTCCTTGCCCAGGCAGAAACAGTCATTGATGAATTCATCGGAAATCTTGCGAGACGGGACGAAACGGGTGTCTTCCTTGAAGTTGCCGGTGGGGAGGTCTGCGGAATCCAGCACGGCCAGATTTGTCACAGGCATGGAGAGGGTTAGTTCGTCAATCTTTTCGCCCAGGCTGAAGTAGGGGTGCCAACCTTCGGAATAGGGCATGTCCTTCTGGCCCAGGTTTTCGACCTTGGAGTAGATGGTCACCTTTTCACCTGTGTAGATGATGGTGTTGGTGGCGCGGAAGGGGAAGGGGAAGCCGGCGTAGGCGCCAGACCAGTCGCAAGTGAATACTGCTGTGCAGCAGTCGTTATCGCTTTCAAAACTCTGGAAAGTCCATTCCCTGTTCTGCAAGAAACCATGAAGGGCGTGGGGAGCCCAGCTAACGTTGTTTTCCAGCTGGTATTCGTTGCCGTTCCAGTTGAATTTGGCAAAACCGGTTCTTCCCGGGAAGGGGGCCAGTCGGCAGCCGGCGTTGGTATCAGGGCCCACCTGGTGGATGGTGGAACCGTCGCGGTAACCGAACAATAGATCAAGCAGTTCGCCGTGTTTTTCATTTACGGGTACGCGCCAGGCGTTAAGGCCTCCACCGTAGCCGCTAAGGATTTCGAATTCTGCACCGTCATCGCGCTGCAATACATAACACTGGACAGTACCCAGGGGGCGAGAAATAATCTTGAACTGACTCATATGTAGGGAATCTAGATAATAAAATCAGCATTCCAATAGTGAATATAGCCGAGTAATAAAAATGTATTAGTCTTGCCAATTTGTGGAAGTTTTTTGTAAGCATGATTTGCCGTAAATCACAGTTAACACAATTCCGTCAATGGTCCATTTTGTTGTATTGGACAGAGAAAAATGAATTTCTATTTTTCACACCATGGAAAAACAGACTATTGTAGCCCCGATGACCCCCAACGGCGTAAGTGCCGTGGCTGCCATTCGTGTCAGCGGCCCCCAGGTGAAATCCGTGGTGAAGACCCTCTTTGGTGAAAAGGCCGTGGCTGGGCTTAAATCCCACATGGCAAAACTGGGTACAGCCAAGTGGCCAGCTTCTGTTGAAGGTGGATGCCGTGCCGGGGCTGTGATTGATAGTCTGCTGTACTTGTATTTTGAAGGTCCCAATTCTTATACTGGCGAAGATGTCCTGGAACTTTACCCCCATGGCAATCCCCTAATTGTCCGTGACCTGCTTCAGGCTTGCCGAATGGTAGAGGGGGTGCGCCTGGCTGAACCGGGTGAATATACCCGTCGAGCTTTTTTGAACGGGAAGATGGACTTGACCCAGGCGGAGTCTGTGGCTGACGTGATTCACAGCGCAAACCGTTCCGAATTGGAAAACGCCCACCGTTTGCTGGGAGGCGCCCTTTCTAAAAAGGTTTCTGCCCTCACCGAGCAGGTGAAGGATATTTCTGCCCGCATGGAACTGGATGTGGATTTCGCCGAAGAAGAGGCGGATCCGGATTACGCTGGCTGGGAAACCCGCTTTGTGGCCATTCGCCAGTCGGTTCAGGGAATTCTGGATAGTTTCCGCGGCAAGGCTGAAGTGGGCCGCTTGCCTCTGGTGGTCTTGTATGGAGCCCCTAATGCAGGTAAGTCCAGCTTGGTAAATGCATTGCTAGGTGAAGACCGTATTCTTGTCAGTGACATTGCGGGAACCACCCGCGACTTCGTGGAAGTCCGTCTGTTCCTGGATGGTGGCGAAATCCGTCTGGTGGATACCGCTGGCCTTGCCGAAAAGGCTGCCGACGCTCTGGATGCCTTAAGCATGGAAAAGAGTAAGCAAATTTTGGCTGAAGCGGATATGAAAATCTTGTTAGTTGATGGAACAACTAGCGTCATCCTGAACCCCGAAGGGGTGAAGGATCCAGTAGGCATGAATGTTCATCCGGATCTTGTTCTGCAAACGAAGGCTGACCTTTCTAGGGATGTCGCTCTGAACTCGGTTCAGGGGCAACTTGCCATATCTTCAAAAACAGGCGCAGGTCTCGCTGAACTTAAATCCGCTCTCAACGCCCGCCTTTTCAAGAATCGCGAAAATTCCGAAGACCTCTGGATTACAAGCGAACGCGAAAAGGCCTGCCTCGAAGAAGCTCTTGCCGGCATCGATCGCGTGCTTCTACAGTTGCGTTCCAATCCCGCAGTAGAACTGCTGGCCTTTGAAATGCAAATCGTTCGCCGCGCCCTCCAGAGCATTACCGGCGAAATCTCATCTGAAGACGTTTTACAATCCATCTTTGCGGGGTTCTGCATTGGGAAATAGTTATATCGGCGCGCTGCTCGCCATTTTCATATTTGGCTCCTACATGGTGCCGCTGAAGAAATGGTCTTCCTATTCTTCCTGGTCCTTCCTTTCCATGATGACCACGGGGGCGTTAATTTGTTCCCTGGTGATTGCCTTTGTGACAGGATCTTTCAACTTGAACCCCATGGGCCTGCTTTGCGGTCTTTTGTGGGTGGCAGGCGGGGCTTTCTGCTTCTGGGCGGTTCAAGCCGAGGCTGACCTTGCTGGAGCAGGTGTCCGTGCCATGGGAGTGAGCATCCTGGCTTCCTTCCTTTCCGGTGTTCTGCTGTTTGGAGAACCTTCCAACTTTGCGTTGTCCATCCCGGCGATTGTATGCTTTCTGGTGGGCCTGTCCCGCTTGACGCCTTCCTCAGGAGGCTCCGTTTTTAAGAACTGGCGTTCTTTTTTGGGCGGTTTTGTTTTCGGTACTTACCTCATACCTTTCAAAATAGCGACTGCCCATGGCCTTCAGCTTTCCGACCTGGAATTTATGTGCCCCCTTTCTATCGGCATCTTTGTGGGAAGCCAGATTCTGGTGGGTATCCTCATGCTCAAACGTAAGAAGGCATTTGATTTCCCGCTGGTGCCAAGCCTCATTTGCGTGGGTACAGGTGCCCTTTGGACTTTTGGCATGCACGGTTGCTTCTGGGCTATCGCTCCTATTGCTGCAGGCGGTTCCTTGGGATATGCCGTTGGCTATCCCTTGACTCAGCTTAATTTGCTGGTGAACCTTTGCTGGGGTGTGATTGTCTTTGGCGAATACAAGACTGCCAAGGAACGCATCAAACTTCTGCTGGCGACATTTGTAATTCTCGCCGGCGCAGTGCTCTTGACCCTTTCCAAGGGGTAATTGAATCTTGGATGTACGCGAAAAAGGCGGTGGAAAACCATTGTTTGAAGCTCTTTCCACTGCCTTTTCTTTATTTTGTGTGTAAAAATCCTACGCGAATTTGGACCGTAGCGGTGAAAATTGCTCCTTTGGGAGCTATTTTTGTATGTGTTTTACCTTATTTTGTGGATAACGTAATAAAAAGGCGGTGGATTTCTCCTGTCTAGGACTCTTTCCACTGCCTTTTTGAGTGAGTACTCTTGAGCGACCTTACTTGACGGCAATCTTCTTTACGGTATTACCTACCTTCACCATATAAACGCCGCTCTTCAGAGTCTGCAGGTTCAGAGTGGCATGGCCTGCAACTGCCGGCTGGTTCATGACTTTGCGGCCCTTCAAGTCTGTCAACTGGATACTAGAAGACTTTGCATTCTGCAGGTTTACAATCAGGGTTCGGCCATTCAGGCTCATGTTGAAGCCTGTTGCGATTTGAGTAACGATTCCGTCCTTTGCGCCTGTTGCTTCTCGAGTCACTTCGTCATAGCGGGTGGCTAGTGCCATCAGGTACCAAGTGCTGTGGGGGAGCCACTGTTCAATCCAACGCCAGTTGTCCCAAGATTTTCCGTTAATGGCGTTGACGTCGTCCCACACGATTCCGCTACCGTCTGTGTTCAATCCGGAAATGCCGTTGGCGATACCGCCTTCGAGGGTGGCGTCGTAATTGGAAGATCCATCATAGATGGCGGGATTCTTCTTTCCCTTCTTGTACATCATGCACACGCCGTAAGGGTTCTTTCCCAAAATCCAGTCCAGCTGATCGGTAGCGTACTTGTTGATTTCTTTTTTGTTCGGGGTGTCTCCTAGAACTTTTGTTGCGTATACGGCTGCGGCAGAAAGGCTGGCCAATCGAGCGTCTTCGCCTTGCCACCAGTAATTACTTTCGTTATCGTGGGGGATAAAGAAGGTGTTCTTGATGGTGTTTTGTGTCTTGGCGGTTTGACGTGCGTAACCGAAGGGATTGCCCACTTCGTTTGTAACGGAGATAAGCCAGTTTAGATGCTTGCTGATAGCGTCTTTAACCACGGGAAGTTCGCGGGAGGCGCAACCGCCACCGGGGCACAAGTCCATTTCGTGTGCTAACTCTGCAAAACGGCATAGCGCGACTAGAGGAAGCCCTGCGTCGCTGGCGTGCCAGAAGGGACGAGTCTTAGCGTCATCGCTCCAGAAGAATCCTTCATCACTGAGTCGGTCAATCAGGTGTTCTGCGCGTTTGAGGGCTTCGTTGTAGTAGTCATGTTTTTCCGATGAAGCACCTGCGCTATATAGTTCCATT
The DNA here is from genome assembly GCF_900142505.1 of Fibrobacter sp. UWH5. Classification (NCBI taxonomy): domain Bacteria; kingdom Pseudomonadati; phylum Fibrobacterota; class Fibrobacteria; order Fibrobacterales; family Fibrobacteraceae; genus Fibrobacter; species Fibrobacter sp. UWH5. Next base: position 279,655 of record NZ_FRBB01000001.1, read on the forward strand.
GCTGCCAACAGCGCGGTGTAATCGTCGATGATGTTTTCCTTGCCGTCGTCGCAATAGGCGCAGCTTCCGCCAATAGACTGCTTGGACTGCAAATGTTCAAAGCCCTTCTTTGCTGCGGCCAGGTATTGTTCGCTGGTGTAGTCGCCGTTCTTCTTCAGCATAGAGGCTCGGGCAAGGCCTGCAATCGCCATGCCGCCACCTTCGCGGAATGCGGTCTGGTACTTGGAACTTCTTGTGCCTTCGCTTCCGCTAAAGGCGCAGACGCTACGGTCGGCTTGTCCCCAGCTATCGAATACGGTCATGTAGAAGTAGCCTTCTTCGCTCAGCATGCGGACTAGGAAGTCTGCGCCGTAGATGGCTTCATCCACTGCGGTAACGGTAGACGGATTGGCGCTCAATGCGGCGGGCATTTTTTCTGCGGCGAATGCCAAGGCCCACACCGTTAGCGGAATTTGCTGCGGGTTCAAATAGTTTGCATAAGACAGGTGGCTAAGGTACTTACTCACGTCGCCGCTGGCGTCATACCAACCGCCGTGAACGTCCACCTTGGTGCCGCTCCCTTCCAGAGGAACGCTCTTGTCCCAGCCCACGATAGGATCCTTGTCGGCGCGATCCTTGTAGAAGTAATCCATCACGGACTTCAAGGTGTTGGCGGCCAGGGCGTTTTCTGCAACCACGAAATAATCTGATGTAGAAGGGGAGCCCTCGTTGACGCTGACGTAGTATGTGCCTGCTTTAAGGGAATCGCCCAAGTCGATGACATAGTATTTGCCGTTCTTGCTCCAGTTATCCGGATTGACGCCTGCGCCAAAAGTTCCGCCCTTGATGCTGCCGCCCAGCGTTCCATCGGAACCGCCGCCGAACAAAGTCCAGTTGACCCCTTCCAGGTTCTTGTCGCTTTCCACGATAACGGAAACGGGCTGACCTACGTCATAACCCACCTGGTTGTAGTAAAAGGCGTTGTCTGCGTTGGCGATGGAGGCCAGCGCTGCTAAAGTCGATACGGTAAAAATCTTTGTTCTCATGAGATAAAATTTAATTCCGTAGTTCAAGAAGATTAAAAGGGCATGGATGGACATCGGGAGAACAAAGCTAACCTTTTAGATTAATAATTACGCAAAAGTTGCGTTAAAATAAAGATGGGTTGGCCCGTCATAGGCTTGTTGACCTTGATGGATTCTATGGATTGTGTTGAAAATGAGGTGATTTTATGCTTTTGTAATGTCCTGAATACCATCAAAAATAGGGTGTTAGGGTGTTATTAACGCAAAAAATGCGTTTAAAATGCATAAAGTTCTTCTCTAGGTTAGCTGTCCCCTTGTGCGAACCCACCTATTAATCTACCTTTACCCTCATAAGAAATCGGGCCGCAGGCCCTTTAACTTTTACACTTTAACCTTTAACCTATAAGCTACTATGTACTACGAAAGCATTAAGGTTCTCGACTGCACCATCCGCGACGGTGGTCTCGTCAACAAGCACGACTTCTCCCTGGAATTCGTCCGTCGTCTTTACACCCTCCTGTCCGCCGCTGGCGTCGACTACATGGAAATGGGTTACAAGAACTCTCCGGAACTGTTCGACCCCAAGGAATACGGTCCGTGGAAGTTCTGCGATGACGATCTGCTGTGGAAGGTGAAGGACGGCATCGATTCCAAGATGAAGATGGCCGTGATGGCTGACGTGGGCCGCGTGAACATGGACGCTGTGAAGCCCGCTGACCAAAGCCCCTACCAGATGTTCCGCGTTGCTTCTTACGTGAAGAACATCGACAAGGGTATCGAAATGGTGAACGCCTTCAACCAGATGGGTTACGAAACCACTCTGAACATCATGGCTGTTAGCCGTGACCGCGGTCCGGAACTGGATGAAGCTCTGCACCAGGTGAACGAAGAATGTAAGGCTGACGTTCTGTACCTCGTAGACAGCTTCGGCGCCTTCTACCAGGAAGACATCGATAAGGAAATGGCTCGCTACCGTGGCATCGTGAAGAACAAGCAGTTCGGCTTCCATGGTCATAACAACCAGCAGCTGGCTTTCTCTAACACCATTCAGGCTATCATCAACCACGTTGACTTCCTGGACGGTTCCGTTTCCGGTATGGGCCGTGGCGCTGGCAACTGCACCACCGAACTTCTCCTTGGCTTCCTGAAGAACCCCAAGTACGATCTCCGTCCGGTTCTCGATGCTTACCAGGAACTGTTCCTCCCGCTCCAGGCCAAGTACGAATGGGGCTACATCATTCCGCAGATGATCACTGGTATGCTGAACCGTCACCCGCAGGATGCAATCGCCGTCCGCAAGACCGAAGACAAGGACAACTACTCCAAGTTCTACAACCATATGATGAACGACTAAAGAGGTTTTGGTGCGCAGGCAAGTAAACTTGCCTGGATAACAAAACCTTTGGCCGTAGACTCGCAGCCCGCGGGGCAAGAGTCCCACGATTAAGAGCCGAGAGTCGCTTCATAAAAAATCCCGAGTTCCGTTTTCATTCACGGACTCGGGATTTTTTGTTAGAAGGAGTAGATGAATTCTTGATTACTGCAGCTGCCACTGCTTCAGGAATGCCCAGGCAGATTTGCCGTCAGCATAGGAGTGGCCTGCGTTAGGATCGTTGCGGAATACAACCTTCACGCCGTCCATGCAGTTGGAGTATTCCTTCACGGTGACGTTGCCGTCTCGGCTTTCTGTGGGGTTGCCGGTACAGCCATTCTTCTGGCCCCAGAAGGTGAAGTTCTTTTCGGCGCCGAGGAAGTTCAGGCCGTCGCCGCGACCGCTGTCGCCACCCTGATAGACGCAGACGCCATCGCTAGTGCTGCGGTACATGATAATGGGAATGGGGCGAGCCGGGTTGCAGGATGCGCTGTTGACGGTATTCAGGTCCATTGCGGAAGGTGCCACGGCGGCCAGTTCATCGGCCAAGTTGCAAGCCAGATGATTGGTCATGCCACCGCCCATAGAGAAGCCGCTGGCGTACACGCGCTTCTTGTCGATGCAGGCGGATTCGCTGGCCGCCTTGATCATTTCGCGGGTGAACTTTACGTCGTCTGCGGTAGAGCAGCAGGGGCCTACGTTCCAGGCTGCGCTTGCTCCGTCGGGGTACAGGGAGATGACGCCTTCAGGATCAGTCTGAGCCCTCAATTGGGTTCCGCCCATCTGTCCCTGACCATTACCGCCGATACCGTGGAAGTCAATGACCAGAGGGACTGCCTTGTCGCCCTTGTAGGCGCTGGGAACGTGCATGATGAAGGTTCGGGTCTGTCCATCTACGTTTACGCTCATGGTCTGATCGCCGGCCTTTGCAGTCTTGCTGGCGCAATTTACAATCAGTTCGACGCTGGAGCTGGATCTTGCTGTGGAGGCGGAACTCTGGGATGCGGAACTTGCCGGTCCCCAAGTCATAGAAGAAGAGCTAGGCTGCTCCCAAGTCATAGAAGAACTGGATGCTGTCAAGTCCTGCTTTTCCAAGGTAAAGACTTTTCCAGTTTCCTCCTCTTCGGCCATGGTATAGCTGAAAATCTTGTATCCGGTAAGAGAGAATGCCAAGTAGGGCAGAGGGTCGCCAGCCTTCATCAAGGCACCGCGACTTACGATGTAGTTGTCGTTTACGCTATTGCTGGACACCTTCAGAATCATGAATTTCTGACCAGCGAATTTCTGAATGTCGATGGAGGTGTTCTGTGAATTGAACTCCTGCTGCATCATCATCTTGCCAAGAGCGTCCATCATAGAAACCTTGAAGGAATTACCGCTGGGGTTGGCAATGCTCAAGACGTTTCCATTTTTGGCTACGGCAATTTTGTTTTGAATAGAGGCGTCTGCAATTGCAGTCGTTATTTTATCGCCGATGGAAAATCTTCCTTGGGCGTCGCTTGTTGCGGTGTAGCCACCATAGTTGTAGCAGGTGATGTTAACGCCTTCCAGAGGCTCGTTGTCTGTGTTGACCACGGTACCGTCAAGGTTCCACGCGGAAGCTGCAATTGCGGTGACAAGAACGCCACCCAGGGCATGCTTCAAAAACATAAAATCTCCTTTAGAGTTTTATCCCGAACGCACCTTGATTTACAAAACCAAACTCAAGTTAGAATAATTACGCAGAGAATCCCCTGGAAAAAGATGATAAATAAAACTGACATTAAGAAAAAACGGGGTGGTTGTTCTCGTTTGCGTTTCCTTCGGGAATAATGTTCCCGAATAATAAAAAAGTCTCCGCCGTAGCGAAGACTTTCTCTCTCTCTTGCCGCGCAGATCCTGGTCTGCGTGGGATTATTTCTTCTTGCGTTTTCCCGGAGGGCCAGGCATAAAGGGGCTGCTTGCCTTTTCCTTTTCGGCCTTGACTTCGGTCTCGATTTTCTGGCCGGTAATCACGACGTCACCAACGCTTAGACCCTTCAGGATTTCCACGTTCACGCCGTCGCTAATGCCAATCTTGATGGGGCGGGGGGCAGCCTTCCCGTTGACGCTGACCCAGACCATGTTTCTGCCTTTCTGCTTGCCGGGCTTACGCTTTCCGCTAAAGCCACCCTTGCCGAATCCGCCAGGACCGCCGGGACCCATTCCCGGGGGAGGGCCGCCAGCACCAGGACCGCCAGGAGGAGGACCATCCATTCCCGGGGGCGGCGGGGGCATTTCGCCTTCCTTGAATCCTGGCGGCGGGCCGAAACCTTCGGGAGGCATAGGCGGGCGTGGCATATCCTTGAAGTCCGCCATGGGAGTGCTTTCGTTGGGTGTAAACTTCAATGCCTTTGCCGGAATGGAAATGGCGTCCTGAACTTCCTTCGTTACGATGGTACAGGTGGCGGTCATGCCCGGCAGCAATTTCTGATCCGGATTGTCGGCGGTAATAACCACGGTGTAAGTCACCACGTTGCTTGTGGTGGTGGGGTTCAGGCGTACTTCCTGAACCTTGCCGCTGAACTTGTCGTCCTGGAATGCGTCCACTGTAAATTCAACACGCTGGCCGGCTTTTACCTGTCCGATATCCGCTTCGTCTACGTCGGCCATAACCTTCATTTGGCTCAAGTCCTTTGCGATAATGAACAGGGTGGGGGTGCTCATGGAGGCGGCCACGGTCTGGCCCACGTCTACGGCGCGCTTCAAAACTACGCCGCTAATGGGGCTCTTGATGGTGGCGTAACTGAGATTCAGGCGGGCCTGGGCCACTTCGTTCTTGCGCTGTTCCATGGTGAACTTGGCTGCATTTACGCTGTACTCGGCAGATTCCAGTTCCACGGCGCTGGCGCTGTTGCTTTCGGCCAACTTCTTGGTACGTTCAAAAGTTTTTGTCTTGTAGTTAAAATCGTTTTCGGCTGACTTGTAGGCGATTTCGGCCTGGTTCAAGGTGGCCTGTAACTTGGACTTGTCCAGCTCCGCAATGACCTGTCCCTTTTTGACCTTGGAATTGAAATCCACGAAAAGCTTGCTGATATCGCCAGAAACCTGGGTGCCCACTTCCACCTGGTCTACGGGTTCCAGGGAACCTGTTGCAGAAATAGTGGTAGAAATGGTGGCCAGGGTAACTTCCGAAGTGACCAAGGTGGCAATCTTCGCTTCGGCCCCCTTGTCAAACACAAACGTCTTGACTCCATAGCCAACGCCCGCCAAAATGGCGATTACAATTAAGAATTTCAATAGCTTCATCATACTTTACGGAGAAAATTTAGAAAGTATTAGACTTTTTACAGCTATTTAGATGCGCTGGCAAGGGGATTCGTTGCAAAGAAAGACGCTGGCGGGAGACGCTTAATTGTCCCCTGAGGAACTAATTTGAAACATACCCGGTGTTTCCTTCTTTTGATGCGCAATTGCACAGATGCAAACCCGTGTAAAAGTTCTGCAAATTCACTATTGCACTTATGCATTGCCATGTATTCATGGGTTGAACCCGCTATTGCGTACACGTATACCCTGGTATTTATGGCTAGAAAGCAGATACGAGATACAAGATATGAAGTGTCATCTAGAGCGAAGCGAAGGATCTAGATATCGGATATGAGTTATTATAATCGTGCCGGAGGCGCCCTTACCAGCGGTGAGTTTTCAGTTGTGAGCTATGAGTTTTTATAGTCGCGCCAAAGGCGCCTTACTTTTAGCTCACTACTCACTACTCACCACTCACTACTCACAACTCATAACTCATAACTAAACTGCTCAAGGTCTCGTGCGTTTATGAGATTCTGAAACAAGTTCAGAATGACAGTTTGCGAATGTTCAGGACGACACCCCACTATCCATTGTTCACTCATATCTACCCCGCAGTTTATGTCCTTCCTTTCCCCTTAGTCCTAGTCTTTTTTTGAACAGGTTGCTAAATTAGGGGTATGACTCGCATCGTTAAGCAAGATGACAGCGCCGAAGTGCGCCATGTGACCTGGGTTGGCCTGGGTTGGAACGTGGCTCTGTCTGTGGGCAAGTTCTTCGCCGGTTTTATCGGTGGTTCTCAGGCCTTGATTGCCGATGCTATTCATAGTGCGTCTGACTTTTTGACGGATATTGCCGTTATTGCGGGTTCCAAGTTGTGGAACTGTCCGCCGGATGCTAACCACCCTTATGGCCACCGCCGTTTCGAGACCCTGATTTCTGTGGGGATCGGTGTGGCGGTTTGCGCTGTTGGCTTGGGGCTTGGGTACGATGCCATTCAGACCCTGCGATTGGGAGAAGAGGGCGCGTCTCATCCGGAATGGATTGCTGCTGTTATGGCGGCACTTTCCATTGCCATTAAAGAGGGCTTGTTTCGTTATACGCGCAAGGCGGGCAAGAACATCCGCAGTCAGGCTCTCGAAGCCAACGCCTGGCACCATCGCAGCGATGCCTACAGTTCTATTCCCGTGTTGATTGCGGTGGGGATCGGCATCCTGTTCCCGGAACTTTGGTTTGCGGATTCCGTGGGCGCTCTGATTGTGGCTTGCTTTATTCTGCATTCGGGCTACGAAATTGCCTGGCCTGGAATTCACCAGGTGGCAGATATTGGTGCCCCTGAGGAAACGGCGACGAAATTAAAAACGTTAGCCCTTGAAACTCCCGGCGTCATTAGTATCCATGGTTTCAGGACCCGCTTTGTGGGTAGTGACCTTCATGTGGACCTGCATATTGTGGTTCCTGCCGATATGACCCTCCTGGCTGCCCATGATCTTTCCGAAGAAGTGGAGCGCCGAATCCTGGAAGCGGGCGAAAATGTGGTGGATGCCATGGTCCACGTAGACCCCTTCGACCCCAAGAAGGCCTTCAAGTAAAAAATTTTTCTGTGCAAATTGCATATTGCCCCGAAATGGTATAGATTTCTCTAGAAAACTTGCCTTCAAAGGAGTCGTGCATGGTTTTAGATGAAGTTTTCAAACTGAGCAATGGTGCCCGTATTCCGAAAGTTGCCCTTGGCACTTGGCAAACCCCGAACGATGTTGCAGCCGACGCTGTTGTGGCCGCCATCGATGCAGGTTATAAGCATATCGATACCGCCGTTGTTTATGGTAACGAGGCTGGGGTTGGCGCCGGATTGAAGGCTGCCCTCGAAAAGACGGGAATCCACCGCGAAAGTATTTTCTTGACCACAAAGGTGCCCGCCGAAGTCAAGAGCTACAAGGGGGCGGAACAGTCTATTCAAGAAAGCTATGAACGTTTGGCTACGCCCCATATCGACATGATGCTGATCCATTGGCCCAAACCCTGGATCGAAATGAAGGACCCGAATGCGCCTTCTTACAATGCCGAGAATCTGGAAGTGTGGCGCGCCATGGAAGCCGCCTACGACGTGGGCAAAATCCGCTGCCTCGGTGTTTCTAACTTCAGCATTGACGATATCAAGAACATCCAGGATAACTGCAAGGTCCAGCCGGTGGTGAACCAGATTCGCGTTCACATTGGCCATGTGCCTCTGGAACTGATCGAGTATTGCCGCTACAACGGAATCCGCGTGGAGGCTTATTCGCCCAATGCGACGGGCCGCCTGATGAACGTTCCTGCGGTGTGCGAGATGGCCAAGAAGTATGGCGTGTCTGTGCCCCAGCTGGCAAACCGTTTCTGCCTGCAGTTGAACCTGGTGACGCTTCCCAAGTCTACCCACGCCGAACGCATCCGCGAAAACGGCGCCCTGGACTTTGAAATCAGTGCCGCCGATATGGAACAGCTGCTGGAAATGCCTGAAATTTAAAGAAACATCTTAACTTTTTCGGGATTTCAGTAAGTCGATATAATCCTCGGAATTGATTTTTGCTTCAAAGAATGACATGATAAGTATGCTATCATGGTCAAGGATTCTCAAGGGAATAAGCTTGGTTATGTTCCCCGGAAAAATAATGTTGTGGTGGCCAATTTGATGGATGCGGGAAAGATGGTTTATGCGTCTGTTCATGAAAATCGTTGGTACGCCATGACTCCGGATGTAACTATTGATTTGTATATGGAAGATTAGGGGGTATCTCTTTGGCGTATTCAATCAAAAATGCTATCTTCGGGGTATGAAGTTTTCTTTCAAGAATTTTGCCGTGTGCGCAGCCTTGGCTTGCTGCGTGTCCAGTGCTTTTGCCGAAGTGAATCTTGCCGTGCATAAGGAAGTTTTGCCTAACGGTCTGACGGTTCTTTTGCACCCCAATAAGCAGGCTCCTACGGTGAGCTGCCGCCTGTTCTATGTGACGGGTTCTGTCCACGAGGTTCCGGGAAAGTCTGGCCTGGCTCACCTGCTGGAACATGAACTGTTCAAGGGAACCAAAAAGGTAGGCATTACGGATAGCATCGCCGATGTCCGCTTTATGGAACTGCAGGATAGTCTGCAGGCCTTGATTCGTCCGGCAAAGAATGCAGGTGATACGGCCACGGTCCGCAAGTTGACTGCGGAGCACGATTCCATTGTGAACGAACACCGCAAGATTTTTGTGAAGGATGAATTGTGGGGCGCTTACCAGGCCGCCGGCGGTACTGGGCTGAACGCCTTTACCACGGACTTGATGACGGCTTACATTGTGACCTTGCCCAAGAACAAGATCGAACTGTTCATGTGGCTGGAAGCCGACCGTATGCAGAATGCGGTGCTCCGTGAATTCTATTCCGAACGTGATGTGGTCCGCGAAGAACGCCGCATGCGTTACGACGACAAGCCCACGGGCCGCTACTACGAAAGTCTGAATTCCCTGATTTACGAGGCCTTCCCCTATCGCGTGCCTACCATTGGCTGGCCCAGTGATATTGCCAACCTGACCCGCGAAATGGCCGACGAACATTACCGCAAGTATTACAAGCCCCGCAATGCCATCTTGGTGTTGGCTGGCGACCTGGATACCACCTCTACCATGGAAATGGTGAAGAAGTATTTTGCGGATATTCCTGCCGGCGAAGCTTTTCCGCCTTTGACCATCCGCGATCCGGAACAGGCTGGCGAAAAGCGCCTGACGGTAAAGCGCCCCGATGCTCCCAACCTGTTTACTCTGGTGTTCAAGACTCCCGAAGTGGGCGACCCGATTCTTTACCCTCTGGATATTGCCGAGGGCGTGCTGAATGGTCGCAGCGGCAAACTTTACAAGCGTCTGGTGGAACAGGAAAAGCTGGCGGTGAATGCTGGCGCAAGCAACAGCCCCAACAAGTATGTGTCTGAATTCAGCGTCACCGTGAACATGCGCCCCGATGCCGACCCCGCCAAGGTGGAAGCTATCGTTTGGGAAGAACTGGAAAAACTGAAGACCGAAACGGTTAGCGAACGTGAATTCCAGAAGGTGAAGAACCGTGCCTACGCTGGCCTGGTCCGTAGCCTTACCGACATGGAAAACGTGGCAACCAATCTGGCCTGGTATGAAATGTTCGGCGACTATCGCATGTACCTCACCTGGGCCGACGAACTGAACAAGGTTAGCGCCGCCTCTGTGCAGGAAGCCGCCCAGAAGACCTTCGTCCGCGATCACAGCGTTGCAGGCCTGCTGCTGAAAGAAAAGCCTGTGGCTGCAAAGCCAGCAGAAACGGCTGTGAAAACTGCAGAACCCACTGCTGTAAAAACGGTGGAACCTGCAGCAAAGGCTGCAAAAAAATCTGACAAAAAATAAAATGGGTTAAGTCGGAAATTAAAACCGCAAACCTGAAATAAAAAAAGAGGAAGTTCCTTGGGAACTTCCTCTTTTTCGCATTAAAGACCGCGTTGAATTACTTCAGCTCTTCAAGAGCTTTCTGGTTCTTAGCGATGATATCTTGCTGGGTTGCGAGCTTCACGCGTTCGGCGTTGACCACGGCTTCCGGGGCACCAGAAACAAACTTCTCATTGGAAAGTTTGCGTTCGATAGATGCGGCAAAGCTCTTGGCCTTTTCGATTTCCTTTTCGAGGCGTGCGATTTCTGCAGCCGGGTCAAGGATGCCTTCCAGCGGGATGAAGAGTTCGCCACCGGGCACAACGGCGCTGGCGCTGAACTTGGGCTTTTCAGCCTTAACGCCAACGGTAATGCTTTCAATGCCGCCCAGTTCGGTGATGATGGCGAGGCATGCATTCACGGAAGCTTCGGTTGCTGCGTCGTCCACAGAAACAACGGCCTTCAGCTTGGTTGCCGGAGAAACGCTGTAACGGCCACGGACACCGCGAACTGCTTCCACCACGGCGAATGCCTGGTCGAATGCAACTTCGATGTCCTTGTTGATGAGAGATTCATCAGCGGTGGGCCACGGGCGGCTGATCACCATTTCGGAACCCTGGAACAGGATGCTGTTCAGTTCTTCAGTGATGAAGGGCATTACCGGGTGGAGAAGGTCAAGCACATTCTTCAGCACGTAGCTGAGGATGGCCATGGCGTTCTTCTTTTCGGCGTCCAGAGTTTCCTGGTTGATCACAGCCTTCTTGATTTCCAGGTACTGGCTGCAAACGTCATCCCACACGAAGCGGTAGAGGAAGCCGGCAAGTTCTGCGAAGTGGTATTCTTCCAGCATGCGGGTAGCATCCTTGATGGTGGTCTGCAAACGGCTGAGGATCCACTTGTCTTCCAGTGCAAACAAATTCTTGTCCATGGGAAGTTCAGCGGCAAGAGCGCCAGCCTGTTCCAGCTGCGGGTAGAGGAAGCGGCAAGCGTTCCAAATCTTGTTAGAGAAGTTACGACCGATTTCGAACTTTTCGGAAGTGTTGATTTCGGTACCGTCTTCCTGCTTTTCCTTCTTCACCGGCAGACGAACGTCCTGGTTGTCGGTGCAGAGGCTGGCCATCACGAAGCGGAGCGCGTCAGTGCCGTACTTCTTTTCGATGTCCATGGGGTCCACGCCGTTACCCTTGGACTTACTCATGGTCATGCCATTGCCGTCCAAAATCTTCGGGTGGATGTAAACAGTGTGGAACGGAATAGTACCCATGTTTTCCTGGCTGAACAGCACCATGCGAGCCACCCAGAGGGTGATAATGTCGCGGCTGGTCACCAGCACGGAAGTGGGGTAGTACTTCTTAAGAGTGTCGGTGTTTTCTGGCCAACCCATGGTAGAGTGGGGCCAGAGGCCACTGGAGAACCAGGTGTCCAGAACGTCGTCTTCCTGCTTGAGAACGTGACCCGGAACTGCGTCTTCTGCAAGGTTTTCTTCCTGAGAGCAGACCAGGTAGCCGCCGTTTTCTGCCTTGTAGAAGAAAATGTCTTCGCGGTTGCCGAATACGGCCTTCAGTTCTTCTTCGCTTGCGTCGGTGTGCCAGATAGGAATGCGGTGGCCCCACCAGAGCTGACGGCTAATGCACCAGTCGCGCTTTTCGCCAAGCCAATCCAGATACTTGTTGGCGTAGCGTTCCGGAATAATCTTGATTTCGCCGGACTTCACAGCGTTCATTGCGTTTTCGGCAAGAACGTCCATCTTCACGAACCACTGGTCGCTGAGGTACGGTTCAATAACAGTCTTGGAACGGTCAGAGTGGCCCACGTCCATTTCGTGGTCTTCCACCTTGATGAGGAGGCCGAGTTCTTCGAGACCTGCAACCACAGCTTCACGAGCTGCCTGGCCTTTCATGCCCTGGAACTTGCCAGCGTTTTCGTTCAAGGTACCGTCGTCGTTCATGATGTTAATCATGGGGAGCTTGTGACGGAGGCCGGTAGCATAGTCGTTGGGGTCGTGTGCCGGAGTCACCTTCACGGAACCGGTACCAAAGTCTTTGTCCACGAGAATTGCGTCTGCGATCACCGGAATTTCACGGTCAACGAAAGGAACCTTCAGGGTCTTGCCGATGAACTGTGCATAGCGTTCGTCGCTGGGGTGCACGGCAAGAGCGGTATCGCCCATGATGGTTTCGGGACGGGTGGTAGAAACGGGAATAAAGCCCGAACCGTCGGCCAGAGGATACTTGAAGGTCCAGAAGTGACCCTTCACATGTTCGTAGTAGATTTCGTCGTCGGCAACGGCGGTCTGGAGCTTGGTATCCCAGTTCACCAGACGCTTGCCGCGGTAGATGAGGCCCTTCTTGAACAGGTTGAAGAATGCGTGGCGAACAGCCTTGGCACAGATGGGGTCCAAGGTGAAGCGCTGACGGCTCCAGTCGCAGCTCACGCCAAGGCTCTTCAGCTGCTTGGTGATGCGGGCTTCGTATTCTTCCTTCCACTTCCAGATGCGTTCAACGAGAGCGTCGCGGCCAATGTCGTGACGGGTCTTGTGTTCGTCCTGGAACAGGCGCTTTTCCACAACAGCCTGGGTTGCGATACCGGCGTGGTCCGTACCCGGAATCCACAGGGTGTCGCGACCGGTCTTACGGCGGTAGCGTACCAAAATATCCTGAAGGGTGTCGTTCAAGGCGTGGCCCAGGTGCAGGGCGCCGGTCACGTTAGGAGGCGGAATGACGACAGAGAACGGTTCGCCCTTACCGCTAGGTGCAAAGCTATTTTTTTCAGCCCAGGTCTCATGCCAGCGGGCTTCAACTTCTGAAGAATTATAACGTGTTTCCATAATACCTATTTCCACAAATAATTTCTTAATGCGGGCAAATTTAGATAATATCGCGTTTTTTGACATTAATGGCTGCACGTCATAAGCACAAAAATCCCTCCTAGAATAAGAAGAAATGGAATGACCTTGATTAATAAGGTGATCAGGCAGGCGTCTTCGGCGCTGCCAGCTCCGAGTAATGTTAGAATCCCAAGGACAATAAGGAATGTAGTAAGCATTGTGTCCCACCTTTTTTCTAAAAAAATAATTTGATTTGAATGACATATTTTGTCATTTTATAAATCTTGTAGTAAAGACAGAAAAAATCTATTTTTAACGCATGAAAACAATAGAAGTTGTAGCTGGCGTTATTCGTAAGATGGAACAGGACGGTTCCATAAAATTTTTTGCAACCCAGCGTGGTTACGGAGAGCAAAAGGGCGGGTGGGAATTCCCGGGTGGAAAAATGGAACCTGGCGAAACTCCTGAGCAGGCCCTGGTCCGCGAACTGAAAGAGGAACTGGCAATAGATGTGAAGGTGGGGGAGTTTATTACCACGGTTGAATTTGACTACCCCAAGTTCCACTTGACCATGCATTGTTTCTTCTGCGAAATCCTTGACGGGAATATTACTTTGTTGGAACACGAGGCGGCTAGGTGGCTTTCCCGTGGGGAACTTCGGGACGTGGGCTGGCTCCCTGCCGACAAACTCAAGCAGGGCGGCTACCTGGTGCTGCGCAACGGCAACGTGATTCTCAACTGGCAGATTTTCAAATAAAAAAAGATGGATCGAGATGAAACTTAAGTTGGTTTGTCTATTCTCAATTTTGCTTGCGGCCTTTTCCCTTACCTCTTGCATATTCGACGACGAGGGTGAAAGCTGGAGCGCCGAGAAGGTGTGCCCCGACATCGGCACGAACGCCTACGGCATGCCGAACCGCGGCACTTTCACCGACGAACGCGACGGCCGCGTTTACAAGTACACGACCATCGGAGACCAGGTGTGGATGGCCGAAAATTTAAAGTACGAACTGCCGTATCCGTACAGCATGTGCTATGGCAAAAAGACGTGTTATTGGAAACAAAGATGGCGTGGTGATTCTGTTGGTGATACAGTATGTGTTGAAGATACATCCAAGCTCGCCGAAATCGGCCAACGCATGAACACCACCTGCACAACAAACGAATGCATCGCCGACGAATTCTGCGAACGATTTGGGAGGTATTATAACCTTTATGAAAATGGGGAAAAGGAGGGGTTCTTGGACAGGGTTCTGTTGGATACGATATGTCCGCAGGGGTGGCGTGTGCCGTCCAAAGCAGAATGGGAAGTTTTGATGGAATCTGTTCAAAATGATGAGTTGAGACTTTTAGAAGAAGAATCCTATGATAGACTTGATTCGGAAACGAAAAAATGGTATAAAAGGCCAGATAATTCTTGTGGCTATTCGGTGCCACTTAATGGATACCTTTTTATGAATGGCGCAATGCAGCGATTTTCAATTACATCTGCATTTGCAACAACGACGGCTAAAAACGAACTCTTTGCGTGGAATATGATTATGGAATTTGGGAATATGGCTTTTACATCGCATAATTTTATCTCCATCCGTTGCCTCAAGGATTGATCATGCCAAAATTTTTGCTATCCATCCTTCTTTTTTCCGTTTCCTCCTTCGCTCTTACCCTTGACCAGGTGCGTGCCGACCTTAAATCCCGCGCCCTCTCGCAGGATTCTGTGGAAATGAGCATCCGCACCACGGTGAACACGCCGGCAGGCAGGCAGGTGGTTTCCATTTACATGGTTCAGAAGGGCCGTTCCAAGACCTACACCGAGATGAAGACGTCGTTCATGAACCAGCGCAGCATCGTAAACGGCTCTCGTATGAAGGTCATTGACTTGAACACGAATAAGTTCCAGATTTTGCCGTACAACGGAGAGGCTTTGGAGGCCCAGAAGTACACGAACTTCAACCCCCTCGACGCCGGCGAATGGAAATCCCCGGTGAGAGTGTCCGAAAACTTATACAAGATCGAGGGTGCCGAGGGTGCGCTTTACTACAATTCCCAGAAAAAACGCATCGAAAAGCTTGAAAACGATGATGCAGAAAAGTCCGTGCATACGACGTTCGCCTACGATTCCGAGAATAACCTGAAATCCATGGTGGTCTCCGTGATGGTTTCGGGTATCGAGACGAAGGTGGTAACGAAAATCCTCGCGCTCCGCAGCTCCGCCAAGTTTCCGGATAAGTTGTTTGAATTCTAGGAAACTGAAAAAAGGAAACTCTTATGAAAAAGGTAATGGCTTCGCTTTTGTTCGCCTTGCTGGCACTGTTTTTCTCTTCTTGCCTCACTGACTCCGACGAGGCATGGAGCGCCGAGAAGGTGTGCCCCGACATCGGCACGAACGCCTATGGCATGCCGAACCGCGGCACGTTTACCGACGAACGCGACAGCCGCGTTTACAAGTACACGACCATCGGAGACCAGGTGTGGATGGCCGAGAATCTGAATTACAAGACTGAGGCATGGAGCGTATGCTACTTTGAAGAGGATGGCTGTAATACTGTGGGGCGTTTTTACCTGTATGACAGTGCAAGCTGCCCACTTGGCTGGCATTTGCCATCTATGGATGAATGGCAGATTCTTGGGAAAAGTGTTGATGGATCAGGGAATGCCGCCTTGCATTTGAAAAGTGTGTCTGGCTGGATTCCTTTGAACCCTGGAGACTCTGCTAATGGGTATGATGATTGCGGTTTTAATATGCAACCATCTCTCGCCAAGAGAAGGGATGATGGCTTGTATGCGTACTTTTTGACGTCAACATTGGATTCTTCGATTCGAACAAATGACGTTCCCAATCACGTTTGGCGAGCGGTTTTTGCTTCTCAACGAACGTCTCTTCACTTTGGCTCAGTTCTACGTGAAGGCGATGTCTCCAATGTCCGTTGCGTAAAGGATTGACCTTTATTACATTTTTCTCATGAAAACAATAGAAGTTGTGGCCGGTGTTATTTGCGACGAATCCGCCGGGACGAAAAAGTTCTTTGCAACCCAGCGTGGCTACGGCGATCAAAAAGGCGGCTGGGAATTCCCCGGTGGAAAGATGGAACCTGGGGAAACGCCAGAACAGGCTCTGGCCCGAGAGCTAAAAGAGGAATTGGCCGTTGATGTGGAGGTGGGGCAGTTCATTACCACGGTGGAATATGATTACCCTAAATTTCACTTGACCATGCATTGCTTTTTCTGTTCCATTGTGAATGGAAGTGTTACTTTATTAGAACACCAAGCGTCTCGTTGGTTGGGGCCCCAGGAGCTTCATGGTCTGGATTGGCTTCCTGCGGATGTGGGGGTGGTGAAGGCCATATTGGCATTGTAGTACCTTAAGACAGGCGCATAAATATTCTATATTTCGCCTCATAATGAAGTTACCTATTGTATGTATCATTGGACGCCCCAACGTAGGCAAGTCCTCCCTGTTTAACCGCATTCTCGGCCGTCGTGCCGCCGTGGTTAGTGACCGTGATGGTGTTACCCGCGACCGTCATTACCAGAATGCCCGTTTCAAGGGTCATGAATTTACCGTGGTGGATACTGGCGGATTCCTGCCCGACGACACCATCGATGTGCTGGCCGATAGTGTCCGCACCCAGATTTTTAATGCAGTCAATGAATCCGACTTGGTGCTGTTCATGGTGGATGTCCGTGTGGGCATTACCAAGCTGGACCAGCAGTTCGCACGCCTGATCCGCAAGCTGGACAAGAGGGTGATTCTTGTGGCCAACAAGAGCGAAAACGGTGGCGACCGTCAGGAAAGCTATGAATTCCTGAAGCTGGGTTTTGGTCAGCCCCGCACTATCAGTGCCCTGACCGGTTACGCCTGCCTTTCCCTTCTCGATGAAATCATCGCTGTGCTTCCGACTCCGGTTCGCGGTGAACGTCGTGAAGAACGCCCCATCAAGTTTGCCATTCTCGGTCGACCCAACGCCGGCAAGAGCACCTTGCTCAACCGCCTGCTGAACGAAGAACGTGCCGTGGTCAGCGATATTCCGGGTACCACCCGCGATTCCATTGACTGCGACTTTGTTGTAGATGGCAAGAAGTTTGTTGTTACCGACACCGCTGGCCTCCGCAAGAAGGCCAAGGTCGACGACGAAGTGGAAATCTTCAGTAACATGCGCACTCTGGAAAGCATTCGCCGTTCCGACGTGTCTGTGCTGATGGTGGACTGCACCCGCGGTCTCGAAATTCAGGATTTCCGCATCATCACCGAAATTCGCAAGGCTGGCAAGGGCCTGGTCCTGTTGCTGAACAAGTGGGACATTCTCCCCAACAAGACCGAAAAGTCCTTTGACCACATGGTTAAGGAAATGATGGAACGCGAACCCATGCTGGAATACGTTCCCATTCTCTCTATCAGTGCCAAGGAAGGCCAGCGCATCAACCGCGTCATTCAGGCTATCCAGACCGTGTATGCCAACTGCCGCCGAGTTCTTGGCCGCGACAATGTTGCCCAGGCTTTCGCTAAGTTCATCGAAGAAAATCCGGTGCCTAGCCAGAACGCCCGTACGGTTCAGCTGACCCGTGCCTGCCAGATCATGGTGGAACCCCCTGTAATCGCTATCGAGACCCGCACCCCTGATTTGGTGGCCGAGTCTTACAAGCGCTACCTGATGAAGAAGTTCTTTGAGGAATTCCAGCTGCAAGGCGCTCCTCTCCGTTTGAACTTCGATATGAAATTAACCCTTAGAAAGGATGAAGAACTTGAACAGTTTACTGAGTCTTCCAATAGCGTACTTGCTGGGGTCGATACCCAGCGCCATATGGATCGCAAAAATCGCGAAAGGTAAGGACTTCGATATCCGCGAATACGGATCGAAGAATGCCGGCCTTACAAATACATTCCGCGTCTTGGGCTGGAAGCCCGCCCTGCCGGTTGTGTTCATGGACTTGCTGAAGGGTTTCTTTGGACCTTTCATTGCCGCTCTCATGTGCAAGGCCCAGGTTGAAGCCGGTGGTGCCGACTGGTCTAGCTGGGTTCCCCTGGTTGCTGGTCTTCTGGTGATTCTTGGCCATAGCTTCACTTGCTTTGCCGGTTTCCGCGGCGGTAAGGGTGTTCTGGCTGCACTGGGCGTGTTCCTTGCCATTAGCCCCATTACCGTGCTTATCGGTTTTGCCACCTGGATTATCCTGACCTTCTCTACAAAGTATGTGTCTGTGGGTAGCATTGGCGGCTGCGCCGTTCTGGGTCTTCTGTCTGTGTACGGCTACCTGGTTCCCGAACATTATCTGGAATCCATCAATCTCGGTCAGATGATTCTTGCCGTGATTGTTGCTGTCTTTGTGATTGTAAAGCATAAGTCCAACATCAAACGTTTGATGAATGGTACCGAAAACGGTTTTGGTAGCAAGCGCAAGACTCCCAAACAATAAACGTTAATTTTGTAGATTGTTTTGTAAACGAGGTTTTTATTATGAAAGTTACAGTTTTGGGTACCGGCGGCTGGGGTCTTACCCTGGGCCAGGTGATTTACGAAAATAAGAACGACATTACTTTTTGGACCAATTCCCAGGCTGAAGTCGATCTGCTTTCTACTGAACATCAGTACAAGGATAAGCTTCCCGGTGTAATTTTCCCCGCTGACTTTAAGTATACCACCGACATGAATGCCGCCCTCGAAGGCGCAGAAATGGTGATGATCGTGGTGCCTTCCCAGTTCATGGGCGGTGTTGCCAAGAATCTTGGTCAGTGGACCCCTGAAAAGGGTAAGGAACCGGTGGTGGTTTGCGCTACCAAGGGTATTCTCGAAGGTACCAATCAGCTCATGAGCGAAGTCCTTCTTGAAAATGTTCCTTGGCTCACCGACGACAAGATGGTTGCCTTTAGCGGTCCGTCTCACGCCGAAGAAGTTAGCCGCCATGTGCTTACTGCCATCGTTGCCGCTTCTACTAGCGAAGAGTCTGCAAAGCTGGTGCAGAAGGCTATGAGCTGCTCCTACCTCCGCGTGTACACCTCTACCGATATTATCGGTGTGGAACTTTGCGGTTCCGTGAAGAACGTGATTGCCATCGCATCTGGTGTGCTTTATGGTGTTGGCGCTGGCGACAATACTCGTGCAGCCCTCCTCACTCGCGGTCAGGCAGAAATGTGCCGCCTGGGTCGTGCCATGGGTGCCAATCCCGAAACCTTCGCTGGCCTTGCCGGTATGGGTGACTTGATTGTGACTTGCCTTTCTCAGCATAGCCGTAACCGTTATGTGGGTGAACACATCGGTAAGGGAGAAACTATTGATCAGGTTCTCGGCGGCATGAAGATGATTGCCGAAGGCGTCCCCACTTGCCGTAGCACCAAGGCTCTGGCCGACAAGCTTGGCGTCGAAATGCCTATCGTCAATGCAGTCTACGACCTTCTCTTTGGTGGCAAGACCGTGAAGGAAGTTTTCGACGAAATTTGGGGCCGTGACCTGAAGGCCGAAAACTGGAACTAACTTCCACCCTAAAGCTTAAGCAAAAAGTCCTGGTGAAATACCAGGACTTTTTTGCTTTGTTATGAATTACGAGTTATAAAACCAGGCGCCTCCGGCGCGATTATTTGTTCCCTTTGAGGACTGCAAATGCTACAGCCCCCTGCACGGCCTGGAAAATCATGGGGATGTAGCCGATCAGGGCCGCGGCCAGGACGATGTCTGCGGGAATTCCCAGCAGACCTGTAAACAGGCTGACGTTCACACTTTCGCGAAGTCCTATCCCATTGATGGAAATGGGCAACATGGAAACCGTTATGGTGATGGTCATGAATATGGTTATGGTGGCCAAGTCAACAGGGGAGCCTACGGCCTGGAAGTAGGCGTAGTGGATTAGAATCGAAGAAATCTGCAGCCAGATGGAATCCACACCCGAAAGGATGAAGGCTTTCTTGTAACCGCGGTAAATGCTGAAGGCGTTTTGCAGTTTCAGGAGGAATGGAATCTTCTGGCCTAGTGTGTCGGGAATCTTTATTTTGTCTGAAAATAGCCCGGCCGTAATGATCAGGATGCTGAGGAGGGCCACTCCGCAAACCGCTCCCGTGTAAATGGCGGGAATTTGCAGTCTGGTAATGACAAAGGGGAACATGGCGAAGAAGCAGAGGAACATGGCCAAAAGCCCCATCACTCTCGATATGACGACGGCGGCGACGGAATTTGCCGTGTTGCCGAAACGCTTGCCGAAGGCGATTGTCTTTACGGCATCCCCGCCAAATCCGCTGGGAAGCAAGTTGTTGAAGAAATAGCCCAGGGCGATGTAACCGTAAAAAATTCTGAAGGGGACTTTCTTGCCTTCGTCAAGAAGCAGACAACGCCATCGGTTGGCTTGGATTGCCATGCTAAAAACGGTGCAGATCAGGATAAGTCCAATCCAGGGGAGAGCCTGTTCCGTCCAATGGCTGCAGACCTTTGCGAAGGGAACCTTGTAAAAGATAAAGCCAAGGCCGCCCACACTTACAACGACCTTCAGCAGGTTCAGCAGTTTTTTCTTTAGGTTGGATTGGCTCTGCATGGATTATTTCCCTGCGACTTCTGCGGCAATTTCTGCAAGTTCCCTGGCGCTCTTTTCCCAGGTAAACTGGCTCACCCAGGCATCAATCTTGTCGTCAAACATTCCCTTGGAGTCAATGGATTTTTCGAGAGCCTGTGCTACGCTGGAAGGATCCTTGGGGTCAAAATAGGTGGCCACGTCACCGCCAACTTCAGGCAGCGAAGATGTGTTGGAACAGGCGACCGGAGTACCGCAGGCGAATGCCTCCAGAACGGGAAGGCCGAAACCTTCATACAGGGAGGGGAGCACAAAAAGGTCTGCCAGGTTGTACAGATTTACCAGGTCGTCCTGGCTTACCATGCCTGCGTGAATTGTCAGGTCAGCGATTCCCAAGTCAGATTCCTTGGTGGCGTTGGTGCGCCCGGCAAAGGCCTTGCCTACGAGAACGAGACGGCAATCTTCCTTGCCCTTCATCTGGGCGAAACCGTCAAGGAGTCCGTTCAAATTCTTGTGAGGAAGAAGGTTGCCTACATACAGGAGAATCTTCTTGTCGCGGGGAATGTTGAACTTTTCGTAAAGGTATTCCACGTCTTCCTTGGGCTTGCGGATGAATTCCTTACCGGCTGCCAGAAGAACCTTGGTAATCTTGCTTGTGTCTGCGTTGTAGAAACGGACCAGGTCGTTCTTTGTGCTTTCGGAATCGACAATGATACGGTTGGCGCGCTTGCAGACAAACCAGAAAATAAATTTAAAGTAGAGGTGGACAATTTTTGAGGGCAGGAATTCTGGATAGACCAGGTGGGTCAAATCGTGAATGGTGACCATCATTTTGCCGCGGTAGAACAGGGGCACATTGCAATGGGGAATGTGCAGGACGTCTGGCTTTTCACGGCGAAGTTTGCAATAGGGGAACTTCAACTGTTCCTTGTACCCGTAAATGCCGCTGATGAAAGGGATGTGCTTTGGAACTTCAGGATATTCTGCAAGTTCCTTGGGGTCGCCCAGAGCGATTTTGTAGCCGACGTCCTTCAGCCAATGCTGAATGCAGGTGCCAATGCCGGAACGGCTGACCATGCGTGCGTCAATTGCGATTTTAGGCATTTCTTTCATTGTCAAACATCCACTTCAAAGTTTCTTGGATGGGAGTGCCGCGCCAGTAGCCTGCGTTTACAATGCGGCTGTTATCCGCACATTGGTAGGGCATGTCGACAGGGCGCATCCTTTCGGGATCCTGTTCTACGTTGATCTTGACCGTTGCAAAACTCACGATGGTCTGTAGCAAGTCCTCGACCTTATGGGCCTTTCCGGACCCCACGTTATAGGTGTGGAATTCGTTCTTGTTTTCAAGAAGCAGACGGTAGGTTCGAACCACGTCGCGGACATCGGAAAAATCTCTGTAGGCGCTTAGGTTGCCCACCTTGATGGTTCCTTCCTGGCCGCTTTTTTCGATGCGGGCAGCCTGTCCGACGAAGCTAGGAATGGCGAAGGCTTCTACCTGTCCTACGCCAGTGTGGTTAAAGGAACGGGTACAGATAATCTGCATTCCGTATTTCTTGCGAAAAAGGTCTGCAAAATTTTCCTGGGCAATCTTGGAAATTCCATAGGGGTTTGATGCCTGCAGGGAATCGCTTTCCTTGAGGGGGGATTCCTGTTGGGCGTATTCCTCGGCGCTTCCGATCAGGAGGGTCTTGGCGTGGGGGGCCAGTTCCTGGATTGCTTCCAACAAGTACAGCGTACCTTTAACATTGACATCCATTGTCAAGGTCGGATTTTTCCAGGAGGCACCAACAGAACTGATGGCGGCCAAGTTTACGATGTAGTCGGGATTGCTCTTGCGGATGGCAGCTTCTAGGCTGGCCTTGTCAAGAAGGTTGACTTCGGGCATGTCCGTTGGAAAAACAGTGTGCCCGGCTTCTTCCAGTTCGCGGGTCAGGTATTTGCCCACGAAACCTGCTGCTCCGACAATGAGAGCCCTGCCCATTAAATTTTACCTTCGGCCAAAAGCTTGATGTCGCTTGCGACCATGCGGGAAACCAGGTCTTCGTAGCTGATTTCGGGTTTCCAACCGAGAACCTTGCGGGCCTTGCTGGAATCGCCGATGAGAAGGTCTACTTCTGCGGGGCGGAAGAACTGAGGGTTGACCTTGACCACGACTTTGCCGTTGTCTTTGCGGGTGGCGAATTCGTCGACGCCCTGTCCGTGCCAGGTCAATTCCATACCGGCAGCCTTGAAGGCCATAGTCACAAATTCGCGAACCGTATGAGTTACGCCCGAAGAAACGACGAAGTCGTCTGCAGTGGGCTGCTGGAGCATAAGCCACATGGCGCGTACATAGTCTGCGGAATGACCCCAGTCGCGGCTGGCGTCCATATTGCCCAATTCGACGCAATCCTGAAGGCCTGCCTTGATCTTGGCAACGGCGATGGTAATCTTACGGGTTACGAATTCGGCTCCGCGGCGTTCGGATTCGTGGTTGAAGAGAATGCCGGAGCAGGCGAACATTCCGTAGCTTTCGCGGTAGTTCTTGATAATCCAGTGTCCGTACAGCTTGGATACGCCATAAGGGCTGCGGGGGTAGAACGGCGTTTCTTCGTTTTGCGGAATGGCCTGGACCTTTCCGAACATTTCGCTGGTGCTTGCCTGGTACACGCGGGTGTCGGGCTTGCACAGACGTACCGCTTCCAGAAGCTTTGTAACACCGATGGCATTGATGTCTGCGGTAGAGAGGGGCGTTTCCCAGGATGTAGTCACGAAGGACTGTGCTGCCAGATTGTAGATTTCGTCGGGCTTGGCGATTTCCATGGCTCTCAGCAGGGAGGCGGAATCGGTCATATCACCGAAGATAAACGTTACCTTACCCTGGAGGTGCTCGGCGTTGTTAAAGTCCAGTTTGCTCTTGCGACGGACTAAACCGAAGACTTCGTAGCCTTTCTCCAAAAGAAACTCTGCCAAATAGGAGCCGTCCTGGCCAGTAATACCTGTAATCAATGCTCTTTTCATAGTTTTAAAGATAGTAATATTCGGCGAATTCCTTCGCGAAAGGGGAGGCTGCTTTTTTTATATTGCGGCTATGGCTTTTGTACATCTTCAGACCCATTCCGAATTTTCTGTTCTTCAGGCATCTGCCCGTCTTGATGATATTCTTGCTGCCGCAGCAAAAGATAACGCACCGGCTATCGCCCTTACCGACCATGGTGCCATGTTTGGTATTCTGGAATTCCAGACTCGTGGACAGGGGCTTAACAAAAAACGCAAGGGTGACGGCCAGCCTCCTCTGAAAACTCTGTACGGATGCCATGTCTATATTGATACCCCCAGCGCAACCAGCAAGGATAACCTGACATATGAACGCCTGACCCTTCTGGTTGAAAATGAAAAAGGGTATTATAACCTGCTCCGTATCGTCAGTTACCGTTACGAAGATGGTGACCGCTGGGCTGAAATTCCTTCTGTTCCCCTAGAGACGGTGGAAGAGTTCAAGGAAGGTATCATTGCCATCGCAGGTGACTTTTTCAGTAAGTACGGTCAAAGTGTTGCCGCAGGTCGTAATTCCGTTGCCCGCGAATACATGGAAAGTCTCGATAAGATTTTCGATCACGACCATCTGTATTTCGGGGTGTGCGACAACGGTGTTCCTCAACAAAAATTGGTAAACGATTTTACGGTTCAGCTGGCAAATGAATTAGGCCGTGAGGTTGTGGCCGTAGGCGATGTCCACTACATCAACAAGGAAGATGCCCAGGCTCATAAAATCCTTCGTTGCATTTCTACAAAGACGACTTTGAATGATGCCGGTGACAAGAGATTCCCTACCGATGGATTCTACTATCAGACCGAAGAAGAAATGGTGGCCAAGTTTGGCCATATTCCCGGTGCCATCGAAAATACCGTAAAGATTGCAGAACGTTGTAACTATACCGTCAAGACCGGTATCGGTGATGAATTCTGGCCTCGATTTGCCATTCCCAAGGACTTCCTGGAAGGTGAAGAATATCAGAACATCAAGGCCATCATGAAAGCCGAATACGATGCGGAATATCCCGTAGTTCGTGAACGCGAATTGAAGGGCGTCATCAAGGACAAGAAGAAAAAAGTCCAGGAACAGTATTGTGCCGAAAAGGGAATCGAACCTGACGCTCTAACTGATGATGACAAGGCTGAAATTGATCGTCTGTCGGCTCCCGAATTCTTTAACGAAGAGGATAACAAGGCTTGGGACAAGGCTGTTCATCGCTGGTGTAAGCCGGGCTCTGACTCTGACATTTATATCATCCATCTTTGTAATGGCTTCTTGAAGTGGCGCTTCCCTGAAGAAAATTTCAAGTTCCCCGAACATACGACGGACGTGGGCGCCCGTATGTACAAGGAGCTGAACTGTATCCGAAACATGAACGTGGCGGGCTACCTGCTCATTGTGTGGGACTTCATTAACTGGGCCCGTAACAACGGTATTCCCGTGGGCCCGGGTCGTGGTTCTGCTGCAGGTTCTCTTGTTACCTACATCATCGGTATTACGGACATTGACCCTCTAAAGTTTGACTTGCTCTTTGAACGATTCCTGAATCCGGAACGTGTGTCCATGCCCGATATCGATACGGACTTTGCCGACCGTGACCGTGGCCGCGTGATTGATTACGTGACCCAGAAGTACGGCAAGGAATGCGTGGGCCAGATTATTACTTACGGTATGCTGAAGTCCAAGGCGGTAATTACGGACGTGGCCCGTGTTCTTGGAATTGCTCCTGCCGATGCCAAGGCGGTTACGAAACTGTTCCCCCAGCGTACTTTGAACTTCAGTTTGAAGCAAGCCTGGACCGGTAAGGACAAGAAGGGTAACAACCTGGAAGATGATTATAGCCCGGAACCGCTGCAGGCTCTGATCAAGTCCCGCGCCATGTATCAGACCCTTTGGGATACGGCTCTGATGTTGGAAGATTTGCCCCGTCAGACAGGCGTTCACGCTTGCGGCGTTGTGATTACGCCGACCCCCATTTATAACTTGGCTCCCCTTTATCGCGCCGCCCCCGAAGATACTCCGGTGGTGATGTACGATAAGCATTACGCAGAAGACATCGGCCTTCTGAAAATGGACTTCCTTGGTCTGATCAACTTGTCCATCATTCAGGATACGGTCCGAATGGTCAAGCAGAATCGCCAGATTGAAGTGGACATGAGCCATATCCCTCTGGATGACAAGGCGACCTTCGACCTTTTGAGTAAGGGTATGACCACTACGGTGTTCCAGTTCGAATCTCCGGGTATGCAGAAATACCTCCGTGAACTGAAGCCCAACCGTATCGGTGACTTGATCGCTATGAACGCCCTGTATCGTCCGGGTCCTATCGATCAGATTCCCCACTTTATTGCCCGTAAGCTGGGTAACGAAGAAATCGACTGTTACCATCCGGACTTGGAAGAAGTTCTGGGTGAAACTTACGGCGTTATCGTGTATCAGGAACAGGTGATGAAGCTTGCCCAGATTCTGGGTGGCTACACGCTGGGTGGCGCTGACAATATCCGCCGTATCATGGCCAAGAAGATGCCCGAGAAGATGGCTAAACTTGAACCGGAATTCTTCGAAAAGTGCGTTAACAAGGGCTACGACAAGG
Organism: Fibrobacter sp. UWH5; assembly: GCF_900142505.1. Classification (NCBI taxonomy): domain Bacteria; kingdom Pseudomonadati; phylum Fibrobacterota; class Fibrobacteria; order Fibrobacterales; family Fibrobacteraceae; genus Fibrobacter; species Fibrobacter sp. UWH5. The sequence goes on from NZ_FRBB01000001.1 coordinate 305,631, forward strand.
CCATGATTCAGAAGGTCTGGAACGCCGTGCTTCCCTTCTGCGGATACGCCTTTAACAAGAGCCATGCTGCTGCCTACGCTTACGTTGCCTATCAGACCGCTTACCTGAAGACCCATTACGGCCCCGAATACATGGCCGCATCCATGACTTCCAAGATGGGTAAGACCGAAGATATCGTGACCATCATTTTGGAATGTAAACGCCTGGATATTGAAGTGGTTTCGCCTAATATCAACGCTTCTGTGGGTGAATTTATCGCTAATGAAAAAGGTCAAATTTTATTTGGCCTTGCAGGTATCCGCAATGTGGGTTCCGCTGTTGTGGAAGACATCGTTGCAGAACGTGAACGTGGCGGCAAGTATACCGATCTGTTCAGTTTCTGCAAACGCGTTGTAGAATATCAGGCTTCCCAGAAAGAAAAACGCCCGCCCATGAACAAACGCCTGATTGAAAGCCTTGTGATGGCTGGTGCGTTGGACGATTTCCCTGGAAGCCGCGCCGCCTTGATGGCCTCTGTAGACAAAGCTATGGACGTGGCTGCGAAAAAGCAGGAAGACCGTGACCGCGGTCAGATTTCCCTGTTCGATATGGGCGGTGGCGAACCGGCTATGGATAGTTCCGCCGAAGTTCTTGAAGAAGCGGAAGAATGGACCGCCATGGAAATGCTCAACAAGGAACGGGATATTCTGGGCTTGTTCCTGTCGGGCCACCCGCTGGATGAATTCCGTCCGGAACTTCAGGGCTTTAGCACCTGTTCCCTGGCTGAAGATGAGCTGAGCCATCATGTGGGTGATGCCGCCGTGGCCGTTGGCGGTGTGGTCATCAAGTTGAAGTCCATCGAAACGAAGAAGGGCGATACCATTGGTGTTGGCACCATTCAGGATTTCCACGGAGACCTGGATGTCTTCTTCAAGAAGGATATGTGGGAACAGTTCCGCGATACCGTGACCATCGATGACCGCGTTCTGATGAAAGGCTCCCTGGAACCGCAACGAATGTCTGATGGCCTCCAGCTTGTTGTGCAGGAAGTCATTCAGTTGGATCGTGTCCGCTTCGATATGGTGAAATACATCCATATGGCCATTCTCTCGAACATGGTGGATGAAGAATTTGCCGAGAAACTGCAGGACTTGATGGAACGTAACGCCCCCTTCGTAGAAGAAGGAGAACGGGGTTGTGACCTGATTTGTCATGTGGAATCTGAATCTGGCAACGTACATGTGCTTGCTCTTAAAAAGAGCAAGGTGGTTTATTCTCCGGAACTTCTTGGAAAACTTCGTAAAGAACTCGGCGCTATCAAGGTGTGGGTTTCTAGCAATGCAAGAAGGTAAACCGTACATCCTCTTTTGTGCGGGTGAAGATTCTGGAGACTGCATTGGTGAAAGCCTAGTCTCTGCCTTTTTCAAAAAAGGGGCGCATCAGTTTGATGCCTTGGGCTCAGGTGGCCCCCGCATGCAAGGGGCGGGTCTGCGCGCTCTTGTGGAATATGAGGATTTGCCGGTATCCGGTTTTGGCGATGTGCTTCCTAAGTATCTGAAACTTCGTCGAGACTATAAGACTCTGGAAACGGTGTTGGCTAATCCTGCCTGCAAGGGGCTGGTGGCCATTGACTATCCCGGGTTCAACATGAAGCTAGTCCAGCTGGCGGGGCGTCTCGGAAAACCAAGCCTTTATGTGGCGCCGCCCCAGGTGTGGGCCTGGAAGGCGAAACGTGCCAAGCAGTTGGCGGTTGTTCCTCAGACACGACTGGCTGTGTTTTTTGAATTTGAGAAAGCCCCTTATGAGATGGAAGGATGCTCCGTTTCTCGTTTGCGGCACCCTTTTGCAGAATCCACCCATGAAGAAGTGACGAACTCTTCCGAACAAAAAAATCTTCACGAAAAAATCCTGCTGATGCCGGGTAGCCGTAAGGGGCAGACTCTGCGCAATATTCCTGTTTTCCTGAAGATTGCATCGAAGTTCCAGGATCAAAATTTTGCTTTCGTCGCGGCCCGAAAAAGTTTGGTGGCCCTTATTCAAGACTGCCTAAACCGTTATTTCCACGGAAAGGTTCCCTCCTGGATTCAGGTGGTCGAGGCTCCCTCTCTGCCCCAGGAACGGTGTGCTTTCTATAGAAATTCCCAGGGGGCGATTTCTGCTCCGGGAACGGCTACCTTGGAACTTGCCTTGTCCGGGGTTCCCCTGGTCGTCTGTACCAAGCCGGATGCATTGACCTATGCCCTAGGGAAACGTCTTGTCAGGACGTCCTATTTTTCTCTCCCTAATATTGTTTTATCGCAAGCGAGTACTGCTGAATTTATAAAGTACCGTTGGAATGATTCGTCTTACGAACAGACCGCCGAAGCCTTAAAGTCGGCCATGTCATTACGCGAAAAAAAATCCGCAAAACTGGAATCAGAATTGCGGAATAATTTGTCTGAAGGACTGTCGTCAGAACAGTTAATGTCTGAATTTCTTGCTCAGTTCTTCTAATGTCAAACGCATCAGGGTCGGCGTTCCGTAGGGGGATTTCAACGGTTCGTCGGTGGTCATGAGCTGGCCCATCAATGTGGCCATTTCTTCAGGTTTCAACTTGTCTCCAGCCTGGTAGGCGTTGGTCTTTGCCCAGGCCTTGGCGATAATGTCTTGCACCTTTACCATGTCGCCTTCGCTGTTGCCGTCGATGCTGTCCAGAAAGTCTCGTACCGCCTTGATGGCTCGTGACAGCGGCAATGCGCTGGGGATAGAACGGATCTGGTAAGTGTCTCCGCCAAAGTGTTCGATGTAAAAGCCCAACTGCTGGAACTGGCTTTCGACAGAACTGAGAACCTGGGCCTCGATCTTGCTGAGTTCCAGATGTTCCGGGAACAGAAGTTCCTGGCTGTCCAGGGCGGAACCGTTTCGCAAAGTCTCCAGAGCCTGTTCGTACAGGATGCGGGAATGGGCGGCATGCTGGTCGATGATGAGCAAACCGTTGACGTCTTCGCCGGCAATGTAGGTGTTGGCGATCTGGAAAAAGGCAGGGGGATTCCAGACGGGAGGAGCCTTGACCTCGGCCTTCTTCTCTGTTTCCAGGGAGATGACCTTTCCTGCTTCGGGGGTGCTGAACAAGTCCTGGTTCAAGTCGTCTTCGCGCTGTTGCTTTACCGGCTTAGGAGAAATCCAGGACTTGCTGAACGAAGGGGGCGTGTAAGAGGGCGTGTAAGGCTGCTTAGGGCCAGGATCCTTGAAACTTGTAGGGGGTGTGGGTTCGCTGACAGGTGCCGCAAACTGTAAGGGAGGGGCAAAGGAACTGGTCGGTGCCGCAGTCTCCGCAAACGAAGACGCTGCGGGGGCGGGCGAACTCATTTCATCGCTCAAGTCGATAAACGGGGAATTTGCTTCCATGTCCTGCTTGAACGTTTCGCGGATGGCGTGGAGGACGACCAGAAAGACTAGGTTCCCGTTGGCAAAGCGGACTTCTCGCTTGGCCGGGTGAACGTTTACGTCGAACTCCATGTCGGGCATGTCCAGGAAGAGTACCGATACAGGTTTGCACTGGGCACCGTAAGGCTCGTAGGACTGGGTAACCGCCTTGCTGACCATCTTGCTTTCGATGGGGCGGTTGCGGATGAACAAATACTGGTTGTTGCGCTTGCCGTTTGTTTCGGTCGTGGGGGAGACAAAGCCTGTGACGTGGATGCCTGCTTCGGTGTAGTCCACGGGGAGCAGCGCCTTTGCAATTTTAGAACCGATGGCTTCGGCGATTCTGCTTCGGAGCTCTCCGGGGACGCCTGTAAATACGGATTTGCCTCCAACCTTATAATCGAAGCGGATCTCCGGGTGGGCGATCGCTGTCTTAAGGATGACGTCAAAAATTCGAGTGCTTTCTGAAGTTTCGCTACTCAGGAACGTTCGACGGACTGGAGTGTTGTAAAAAAGATCTTCTACCAGGAAGGTTGTTCCGCGACTTGCCTGAATATCCTGTTTTTCTACCAGTTCGCCTCCTTTAAGAATGAGACGTCCGCTTTCGCCATCGTCTGTGGCGCTGGTGATTGTCAGCTTAGAAATGGCGGCGATTGAAGCCACGGCTTCGCCTCGGAAACCGTTTGTTCTTAGATGAAAAAGATCGTCGGCATTGTTTAGTTTAGATGTAGTATGCCTCAGGTAGCAGATGTCCAGGTCGGCGCTGCTCATGCCCTTCCCGTTGTCCGAAACCTGGATTTTTTTCTTTCCGCCTTCTTCGATAGTGACTTGAATACGGGTGGCTCCCGCATCAATTGCGTTCTCGATGAGTTCCTTTACAGCGGATGCCGGACGCTCAATAACTTCACCTGCAGCGATTTTATTGATGATTTCGTCTGGCAAAAAGTGGATTTCGGCGGTTTTCATGCCCAAAATATAGCCATTTGTGTGATGAATCTTGTTTTTTTTGCTAATTTAGTGGAACCAACTGGAATTTTGTGCATCTAGTCGAAAGAAACCACTGGAGTGAGGTTAAAAGTGCTTTCAAATCTATTTTTGCAGTTTACTCATATCGAACTGTTGATTTCCTATCCTGTGAAGGATATTCTTACGCTCGTTAAGCGGGACTCTCGCTTTAACGTGAAGATGCTTAATGACATCTACTTTGAAGATTCCTTCGTAGATGAAAGTGCACATCGCCTGGTTATGAACAATGTGGTGAGCTGGCTGTACGAACGCGGTGAAAATCCGGATACCTTCGTTCAGCGCATCATCGACCGCTGCGCCGCCTTCGAAGCTGTTCCGGCTCGTAGCGTGCTCCGTTCCTACCTCCCGTACGTTTCCCAGTTCTACGCTACCGAAGATGTCCGTCAGCTCTGCCTCGACATCATTCCCAAGCGTTATCCGCTTTTGAACGAATCAAAGTTCCTGCGTCGTGAACTCGTTGATGGCAACCGCAAGGAATACTTCTCCTTCCGCTTTGACTCTCCGGGTGTTCTGGTGACCAACCCCATGCGCTGGTTTATCGGCCTCGTCCAGATTGGCCCCATCCTCCTGAACACTCCGGCTTACGAACACATTGAGTTCAAGGCTGCACAGACCTCCTTCATTGAAGCTCTTGAAAACCGTGCCACCGCAGAAATGCGCGATGATGGCTTTATCTACGTTTCTGGTATCAAGGTCGGTAAGTACATGACCTTTGGCGACTGCCTGTCCGAGTACGGACTGGAATGGGAAGTCGAAGCCGAAACTAAGATGGCTTGTATCAAGGCTATCGAAGACGTGGTGGACGAAAAGACTGGTGCTGTACTGATCCACAAGGGTTGCTACTACGGCTGTCCGGCAAGTGTGGTCTTCCTTGACTATAAGGCAAACGTTGTTGCACCGGAGCCTTTCAACAAGCTGATGAGCGCTGTTGTTAAGCAGGAATTTGATTCCTGGCAGCCCATCCAGCGCGCTCAGGAACAGCTCCTGGAAGCCATGAACGACTCCGTGACCATTATCTACTACAAGAGCGATGATTCCATTTCTGTGAACAGCAAGCACTTGATGCGTAACGTTCCTGCTCGAATCCTCCGCAACTTGCTTCGCGAATATACTGCTACCGGTCGTGAAGAATACGAAAACCGTGAATTCAAGCGAGATCCGGCAATCTGCATGGATCCGCTGCGCCCCAACTTTGAAAGCCGTCTGAACCGCGTGATTGCTCACATTAACGGTTCTGATGATCCGGATAAGCCGACTGAAGGCGTTAAGAAGTTCTTCGAAATTGAACGTCATCGCCGCGGCGGTTTCCGCTTTGTTCCGAAGTGCAAGATTATTTTCCGCGAAGAATAATCCTGTAGCGTAAACGATTCTTAAAATAAGCCGTGTACGACTAGTTTGTTGGAAACGGCTTATTTTTTATTGCAGTAAAGATGACTGAAAAAATATGCTTATTCTTAATAATTTTATGTAATTAAAAGTAAGATAATTGGTAGTTCTCTACTGCATAAAGAATGGTATATTTAGAATCGTGAACGGGAGAAGGGTAAATCCTCAAACAACTCTATCATTGCTCCCCTCCTGGTAAGTTCAAGGTTCCGGATTCCGCTCATATTTTCTCCTTCTTAGGAAAGGGTTCCCTTCGGGGAGCCCTTTCTTTTTTGATGGGGCTTGTAGCCCCATCAAAAAAGCTAACCCTCGGCTCGGAAATGAAAATGAGCAAGCTCATTTTCGCTTCGCTCGCCTTGCGGGTTAGTCTTTAACAAGACTAAGGGCCCAAATGGCCGAACCCCTCCAAAACAAGCTTGTTCTTCGCCTCGGTCCTGTGAGTCCGCAAGCGACCTCCCGCGACACTCGGCTGGTACGTATATTGGGAAATTTTTTAACATTGCACTCGTTTTTGTGTTTTTCTGGAAATGAATGTATTTTGGGTGCGTATAGGAGGATCATTATGCGAGTTTTTTTTGTTCGCTTTTCTTTTTGTTTCGTTGGTTTTTGCTCATGAGCAGAATGCGGTTGGGAGGAATGGACCATCTGTTTATCCCTCCGCAAAAGACACTTTGACGGATGAACAGGTGTTGGAACTCCCGCCAATGGACTGGAGCATTGATAGTACGGAAATTTATCGTCAGCTGGTTTTGAACGAAATTCCCGAAGCCCGCTATGGCCAGAATGTTTTTGGTATCTTTGGTTGCTTCTGTTCCGCTGTTGCTTGTTGGTGGCCCGATTTTAGGGTATAATATCTATTACTTGAATGAACATCGTGCTCATGCTAGACAACTTGATGAGTATTTGAAATCTGAAAATGCCTACAAGCGTCGTAGGGCTGCCGGAAATCCTAATGCAGTTAGTGTCAGTATTGTTCCTACCATAGACTTTGCTCATGCTGGTGGTGGAATGAATTTAATGGTGGCATTTTGATTCATCCATAGTGCGGTCTTTTTGCAACGTCTTTAGATAGAAAAGCCCCGGATTTTTTCCGAGGCTTCTTCAATTTTATTGTGTTGCGCGGAACCGGTCCGCGAAAAATTAGCGCTTTACTAAGCGCCATTTGCTCGGACTTCGTCCTTCGCCAATTAGCGCTTACGAGCAGCCATTTCCTTCTTCAGGATATCCATGACGGGGCCGATTTCGGCGGGAGCCTTGAAGATGGGGTTTGCGTACTTGCTGCAGATGCCTTCCAGCTTCTGTTCGTGGTAGCCCACCTTGAATTCGGTGAACTTGAGGCCATGAGCGGTGCTGATGACAACAACGTCTTCGTCCTTGTCGATCTTGCCTGCAGCGCAGAGTTTTTCCAGGGCGCCGAGAGCCACGCCAGTGTGGGGGCAGCAGTACAGACCGATGCGGTCGCCGCGGTGTGCTGCGTTTGCCAGTTCTTCTTCAGAGACGCTGACCACCATACCGTTGGTCTTCTGGATAGCGCGAACAGCCTTGGGGTAGCTGACCGGGTTGCCGATCTGGATGGCGGAAGCGAGAGTCTTCTTGGCCTGCATGGGAACCAGCTGGTCGAAACCGCGTTCGTAGGCCTGGTAGAAGGGATTTGCGTTTTCGGCCTGAGCCACGATAATGCGAGGAATGCGGTCGATGAGGCCCATGGCCTTGCAGTCTTCGAAGCCCTTGGCGAGAGCGGAAACGTTACCCAGGTTGCCGCCCGGAATGATTACGGTGTCGGGAACCTTCCAACCCATTTCCTGGCAGATTTCCGGAGAGATGGTCTTCTGACCTTCTACGCGGAGGCTGTTCATGGAGTTGGCGAGATAAATGCGGTTGTCCTTGGTGACTTCCTGAACGATCTTCATGCAGCCGTCGAAGTCGGTGTCCAAGGCGAGAACGATGCTGCCGTTGGAGATGGGCTGGATCAGCTGAGCAACGCTGGTCTTGCCGGCGGGCAGGAACACGATAGAGGGAATGCCTGCCTTGGCGCAGTAAGCGGAAAGGGCTGCAGAAGTATCACCGGTAGAAGCGCAAGCGACGGCGTCAATGGGGTGAATGTTCTTCTTGATGATGTGGTTCACCTGGCTTACCAGAACGGTCATGCCCAGGTCCTTGAAGGAACCGGTGTGGGAGTTGCCGCAAAGCTTGACCTTAAGGCTCTTGATGCCCAGTTCCTTGGCGATGGGAGCTGCGTCAAACAGGGGGCTCCAGCCTTCGCGCATGGTGACGATGTCTTCCACGGGCATGTCGGGGAGAACCATTTCGCGCTTGCTCCAGATACCGCTCTGGTCAGCCGGTTCAAAGCTCATGCGGCGTTCGGCAAACAGCTTCTTCCATTCTTCGGGGCTGCGTTCTGCCAGGGCCTTGCGGTCGTGTTCCACTTCCAGCAGGCTGTTGTCGACTTTGGAACGGTAAATAACGTCGGTTACCGGGTAGGTATCGTCGCCGTTGATGTTTCTAAAATGAGCGTTGAACTGAGTCATAATTTCCTCTAAATTTTAACGTATGCAAATTTAACAAATATTTGGTGCTGCGTACAGGATGTAGCCCCTTTATGGGTGCCTTGTATCGTTAGATGTTCTTATTTGCTTACCCTAAACTTGCTATATTTGGTCACGAAGTTTTAATAACCGATGTTATATAGATTGTATTCGGAGTTCCGAGTGAAAAAGAGAAAAAGCATTTTTGTTAGCGGATTGTTGGGTGTTCTTGCCCTTGTCTTGACGTCCTGCCTTTTTGAATCTGACGATAATGGGTTGAATAGCTGGTTGTCTGACCACGGAATGCCTTCTTCCTATAAGGTCAAGACTTTGAGCGTTGATGGCCTGTCCCCGGTGGCTTTCGAAACTTTTTTGGATACTTCTGCCCATTCAGCCAATACTTATGGCGTTCTGGGAAAACAGTCTAACCTGGTTCATGATCTGGTTTTTGATTTCGCTTTCCACAACAAGGAATTCTTTGCTGATTTGTATAAGTCGGATTCTGCAGCTTCCTTTATTGCGCTGTATCCCTTGCTTGAATTCTACAACAACAAGAATTTCCCGAAGGATTCCCTGCCGCTGAAGGAAAAATTGAACCTTGATGTCAGCTGGATTCTGCACAAGGGTTCTTCTGAAAAGTTTGTGGACAGCATCGGTGGAGTCTCTGCTTCCGTATGGTACGAAAACCTGGCCAGCTGGAATGCCGATACTACCGTCGACACGACTTATTCCATTTCTTTGGGCAAGAAGGATACCGTGTTGAAGATCGACCTGCCGATTGCCCTTGTGGAACGTCTGAAGAAGGTCGGCCCTGCCTGCCGCTTGCAGCTCCGTCTTTCTGCACCGGAAGCTTCCAGAATCTATCGTTTCTACGGTGCAAGCTCCTCTAAGCATGCTCCGATTTGGCGTATAAGGACCTTGTCTGATTCTGCATACAAGGATTTCTATCCCTTCCGAATGGCTTCTCTGATTTCTAACCTGGAAGATGAGGATGCCCTTGTGCTGCATGGCGGTGTTTTTGACTCGTTGGTGGTGGAATACCCCTCTACAGAAATTCTCAAGGCACTGTCTGAATTTTATGGTGACGAGTTCCCGTTTGTGACGGGGGACAGCAACGACGTCCGTCAAGCTGTTATTCTTGCCCGTATGACGTTCGCCCGTGATGACTCCAAGGGGAGCAGTGAACTAGGACTTCCTATTCAGGTTGTGGTTGGCTCCTATGTGGATAGTGCAGACGGCCAGGTTCGTCGAATGGAAGAATACCGTCTGGATTCTGCAACCATCAAGGACCGTGGTCACCAGAACTTGATTTTCCACGAAGGGGATTCCTTGACCTTGCAGATTTCCTATGGCGTTCGTGATTTCATCAATAAGGCCAGCGATGGCAGAACGCTCAAGATGATGATTCGTATGGGTTATCCGTTCCTGCAGGAAAAGGATCCCACTTACCTGGATTACTACAACAAGACTACAAAGGATACTTCCTTCAGGTATCTGCCTTACATGGATTACGCCCGCTACGATTTTGGAACTTCTATGAAGAGTCCTGCAACGCTGAAACTTTGGTTGGCTACTAAGCGGGGGGATGAATAATGAAAAAGCTTATTAGTACACTTTGCGTTTTGACAGGACTGTCCTTTGGTTCCATGATCGGTATGGATGCCCTGGGCGAAGAACAGGTTATGGGAGGAACAGCCTCCGCTGCTGGTCGTGGTTTTGCCGGCAATGCCAAAACGGGTGACGCCGAAGGCCTTTCTGTGGTGAACCCGGCCCGCCTTGCTTTCGATACCAAGGTTGTCTTCAACTTGAACTTCCTCCTGGAAATGGATGCCGCAAGTAACGACGGTGCCAGCTACATCGGCAGAAATCTTTCTATGCCCTCGTTCAATTTGTCTTTCCCCATGGGAGGCTTTGGCGCAATGGGCCTTTCTTTGTGGCAGCACTATGCCGCCACGATGAATGAAGAATATACGGATGATGATAAAAACACCGCGAAGATCGAGTACAAGGGTAGCGTGTATGAGCTGGTTCCCACTTATGCTCTTAGACTGCCTTTCCTGAGATCTATTTCTCTTGGTGGATCCGCTCACTTTGTTATGGGTAGCAACTCCCGCAGTCTAACCTTGAACACCGATACAGGTGACCTCGAAAAGAAGGATGTCTGGGGTGCTCGTGGTTATACCCTGACCGACTATGTCGAAGGCTCCTGGGAACTTAAGGATCATCCGGCCTATTACACGATGGCATTGCAGTATCGTGGTCGTGTCGCATCCTATTTCTTCTCTTATACGACCGGTTACACTTTGTCGAATGCATTGGAATATGATTTCAGATTCAATGAAAACGACACTTTGGCAACCACCCATTATACTCGCGAAATTGACGTGCCGGCTATGTTTGCCACGGGTATCAACTACCGTCTGAACAAGCGCCACAATATCATGTTCGACCTGCAGTGGCGCGCCTGGGATAGCGAAATTGAAAATCTTGCTGGCGGTTGGGACATGACTAAGGTTACCGATACCCAGAGTGATTTTATGGCATCGGTAGGTTATCAGTGTGATGGAAGTCCCTTGTTCTATGACCCGTATTGGACACGTATCAATTATCGTGTAGGTGCATGGTACAAGAGCTGGTACATTAAGGATGTTTATGAAGCAGGGGGCTCTCTGGGAGCAGGTTTCCCCCTGGGCCGCAAGGGAACGACTTTAGATTTGGCGTTCCAGGGTGGCATGCGATTTGCTGACTCCAATAACGAATGGGACGAAACGTTCTTTGCCATTCGAATTGGATTGACCGGTATTGGAAACTGGGGTCAGACTCGCAGATAGAAGTGTTTATGAAGGAGGCCGAAAATGGCAACTAAGAAAGAAACAGAAGTAAAGTCTAAGATCAAGAGCGCTGTGAAGAGCGTTGCTGAAAAGACTGCTGAAGTAGTTAAGAAAACTCGTACGACCAAGAAGGCTGCAGGGGAAAAGGCTGCCTCCAAGGCTACCGTCGATACCCTGAAGGAAGCTGAAGCCAAGGCTGAAAAGGTCGTGGCAAAGGTTTCCAAGGTGGCAAAGGCTGCTGCAACTAAGGTGAAGGCTGTTAAGGCTTCCGTTAAGGCAGAAAAGACTGAAAAGACTGAAAAGGCTACCAAGACTACCAAGGCTGCAACCGCCAAGACCGCTGCAAAGACTACTAAGGCCACTGCAAAGACTGCTAAGGCAACTAAGGCTGCCGCAGAAAGTGTAAAGGCCAAGGCCGCTTCTGCAGAAGTTGAAAACGCTTCTGAAAAGTCTGCTGACGTTGCTTCCATGGCTCAGTCCTTTGACGCTGAATACCTGGTTCTCATGCAGAAGGATCCTAACTGGATGCATGCCTTCTGGGAAGTTTCCGAAAACCGTATCAAGCAGGCCAAGAAGGGCAAGAGAAAGCTGGTCCTCCGTTTGTTCGACATTGCTTCCGACCTGACTGTCCAGCGTAGCAAGAAGCGCAAGTTCCGCGATATCGAAGTTCCTGCTGATGCTCGCAGCTGGTACGTGGAAAATCCGTCCAACAAGTCCTGCGTCGCCGTTCTTGGCGCTGTTCAGGGCAACAACTTTATGCCTATCGTGGAATCTGCTCCGGTCATGACTTTCGACAAGTCTGCAGCAGCTCCCGCTTCTGATGATGCTTTTGCCAAGGCTTCCCTGGGCGGCAATACTCTGGGCAACTTCATGAGTTCCGGCTTCTCTAGCCAGACTGCTGAATCCTGGCTCAAGTCCTTGAGCGAAAACTTTGGTAGCTCCTCTGAATCCATGTTCTCTGGCGCACTTTCCAGTGCTGCCCTCCAGAGCAACGGTTCTCTTTCCATTGCCGCTCCTAAGGATTCCGTTAGCTACGGTAAGGATTTCTTCCTGTGGGTAAAGACTCGTCTCATCGTTTACGGTGGCACTCGTCCCGACGCCCATCTCCAGGTTCGCGGCGAAGACTTCCCCCTGAATCCGGATGGAACCTTCAGCTTTGAAGAAGACCTGCCCGATGTGACCAAGGTTATTCCTGTCTTTGCTACCGATAAGGATGGCGATTTCCCCACAACAATCGTTCCTATCGTTGTAAAGCGCACGGAGTAAGCCTGCGGCTTAATTATGAATTAAGAAGTACGAATTATGAGATTTGTAACGGTGGTTTAGCCGCCTTATAAGATCTCGTAATTCATAACTTATAACTCGTACTTGTCTATGTCTGCTCCTGGTAAAATCCTTTTCTTGATGCATGCGCATTTACCTTATGTGCATCATCCTGAATACGATCGTTTTTTTGAAGAAAACTGGCTTTTTGAAGCTATGGCAGAAACGTATCTGCCATTGGTTCAGGCTATGCGTCGTCTTCTGGAAAAGGGGGTTCCCGGGACTTTGAACTTGAGTGTTTCGGCACCGCTGATCGAGATGCTTTCCAATGAACGTCTCATAGATAAGTTTTCGGAACATCTCAACAAGCAGTTGGAACTCATTCAGAAAGAAGTTCGCCTTAACGAAGGTAAACCCCAGGAATCGTTGTCGAAGTTCTATCTGGAACGTCAGAAAACTTTGATTGATACGTGGGAACGCCGTATTAACCGTAACTTGCTGGGTGAATTTCTTGAACTGGAAAATGCGGGCAAACTGAATTTGCTGACCTGCGTAGGAACGCATCCGTTCCTGCCGGCATACCAGAGCGATCCTGAATCGATTCGTCTACAGTTAGATGTTTCTGTTAGATGTTTTGAAAGGGCCTTTGGCCGTAAGCCGCAGGGTGTATGGCTTCCGGAATGTGGTTATTTCCCGGGACTGGATAAGTACCTGGCTGAATTCGGTATCCGCTATTTCTTCCTGGAAACTCACGGTGCCCTGCTTGCTTCTCCGCCTCCTAAGTATGGCGTTTTTACTCCGCTTAAAACCACTCAGGGCCTGTATTGTATGGGCCGCGAGCAGAAGAGCTCCATGGAAGTGTGGAGTCGCCGAACTGGTTATCCGGGGCATCCTGAATACCGCGAATTTTTTAAGGATATCGCTCAGGAACGTCCGAAGGATTATCTCGGGGATTATTTCTTTGCCGGTGAAACACCCATTGATTCCGGTTTTAAGTACAATCGAATTACGGGTTCCGAAAACAAGGAGCTTTATAGGCCTTGGAATGCCATGTGTCTGGCTCGCGATCATGCCCACCTTTTCGTAGTTAATCGAGAAACCACAATTTCTGAGTTGCTGGTGAACATGGAAGGAAATAAGGCTTGCATGCTTTGCCCCTACGATGCTGAACTTTTTGGCCATTGGTGGTTTGAAGGTCCCTTGTTCCTTGAAGCGATGCTGGAACGTGCCGCCTCGTCTAATGTGATTGAGTTTGCTGGTGCTGATCAGGTGATGACTTCGTCTGCAGATCCCGAAGTTCATGAACCGGCTTTTTCTAGCTGGGGTGAAGGAGGCTTTGGTTCCGTATGGATTAACGGCGAAACGGATCAGTATTATCCGCAGTCCTATCGTCTTCGCGCCATGATTCAGCATTTGAAATCTATTCAGGAACGAATGGGTGCCCTTGGTAAGAAGAACGGCAAATTGATGAGCCGTTATATCAAGCAGATGGAACGTGAACTGATGCTGTTCCAGTCTTCTGACTGGGCTTTCATGATCCACAATCATTCTGCGGAAGGCTATGCCCGCCGCCGTCTTGATGAACATTACAACAATGGGCATGCCCTGTTTGCAGAAGCCTGCAAGGCTGTGCTCAAGAATTCTGATAAGCTGGCGCCTTCGTCTATCCTTCCCAAGTTGGAAAAGGATGACTGCATCTTTAGCTGGCTTTAATTAATAGATTATAATAAAATCCTTTGTTTTCCCGCTGTTTCCGACTCTAAAGCGGTAAACTCCTGGAGCCATCAACTCTCTCACTCGGGATTCCTCGAGGCAGAGTGTTGAACCTTCATATTTTTCTCGGGAAATCAGGTTTCCGCGACGATTGCGGATTTCTATGAAGTGCTTGTCGTGGGGGAGCGGGGTAAAGCACAGATAACCTTCTCGCCAGGGAACAGGATAGGCTCGCAGGGTAGAATCCTTGAGGACGGTGGGGAGGTACTCTTGACTATTGAAATTGCTAAAGATCCATGCGATAGAATCGATGCTTGAATTTGCCGAGGCTTGGGCGTAGAATAGATCTGCATCGTTGGTTGTCTTAAAATTCTCAATTTGAGCGGACTTTCCCTGGTAAGCGACTGCAGAAACCTGCCCCAGAAAATCTTCTAAAATGGGGGAGCCATTGCTGTAAAATTTATAGGCTAGGTCGTTGATCGCGGGCTTTGCCGATTTGTTGTCGCCGTTGGTTTTTAACTGGATGTATGAGAATTCTGGCCACCTGGGTTCATCCTTGCAAATGAGTTCCGTGGAGTCTATGAATGTACTGCGGTTCCCTGCAAAAGAAAGTCTTGTCGCAAAGTCCTGAAACAAGGAATCTACAGAAAGTTTCTTTTGATCAATCACCGCTTTGAGCTGTTCGGGGAAAAGCTTGTTGGGATTTTTCTTGTAGTTTTCCCATATGGCCTTGTCAATTTTCTTGTCGACGAAATTATAGAGGTAAATCAGTAGAATGCCTGCGCCGTAGGGTTGGCCCATTTGGTTAAGTGGCGTTCCTACCTTGGTTGACATGGAGGAAAGGTAGCTGAAGTAATCATCGATATCGGGGTTTGCGATTTCTTCGATTCCCGATGCTGATGCTTCGAACCAAAAGGTTTCCTTTGTGAAAGGGTGATACCCGAGTTGTATGGCGTGGTACAGTTCATGAATGACGGTAACCCGGATGCCTTCTTTCCAATGTTCGGCATAGGAGTAACCGTGAGCCTTGTTTTCGAACTCGACGGTGGGACGGGGGTAGACGCAACCTTGATTGTCTTTTGAAATGGTGTCGTAAGCAACCTGGAGGGAAGGCTGATGACGGAAATCGTTTTCAATCATCAATTCGCTCTCGTTATTTTCTTCGGGAGAATATGTTGCTCCATAGCATTCATTACAGATTTGCCCGAAAACGGAATGTGAATTTCTCACAAGAGAAATGTCCAAAATTTCAACGGGATAGAGCCCCTCTTTTACGGGTTTCTGGTAATGATGCGTTTCTGAAATGCCTTGAGGGGGTTGCATCCCCATTTTTTCGGTGTGAAATTTTCGTGCTTCTTCCACATAACTCGCCAAGTAATCTACAAAGGCGGCTGTTGTTTTGTGGGGGCCAGAAAGGGTGTAGAAAATCTGGAAGTGGTCTGTCGTTCTTGTATAGACGCTGTCGTAGAGGTCTTCGCTGTTGCAGAGTGAAATTGATGTTGATTGAACAGACGGTTTTGCAAGGCTTTGACCATGACGATTTTTGATCATCAATTCTGTTCCGCAGACACTACGAGAATATGCAGATGTACAAAGCACCATTGCAATAAACAGAAGTGTTGCGATGTATCTAGCAATCATGTTAGAGTTCCTGCTTAAGAATTTCAGCTGCACGTTTTTTTATTTCGTTGGGAATCGTCAGACTTTTTTGGTGATGAGGTTTTACTCGGGCGTCTACGATTATCGGCGCATGACAACCCCAATGTTTATTTTGTATGAAACTTTGTAGGCCGAATATATCACGGGCCGGGTCTGAACGGGTGAACGTTAACCACAAGAAGTCGGGTAGCTTGCTTCCATCCAGACGTTCGTTGTCGATTTCGGATACCTGGTCGACAATTGAAATCCAGGGATAATTCTCTCTAAACTCCCATTTCTCCAGGGCGGATTCCAGTTGCATGAAAATGGCTTCTCTTTCATTTTCGTCAAACGCAGGCGCTTGAATGATAAGAACTCCTGCCATGGGCATCTTGATAAGATTTCTTGACGTCTTTCCTTGTGAATTGGTAAATGCATCCGGTAACTGCAGAATTTCTATGTCCTGCATATCATGGCGAAGATTCCTACGCTTTTCTCCGGCGGCAGCCATAATCAATTTGGAACCGTGGTTTAAACGTCCTCCTGTATAGTCCAATGTGTCGATTGTGGTGGCGGTCTGGAAATGCAGATCTCTGCTGAAATCCAGGCGCTCCAGCACATGGGCAAAGAAGGCGGGTACATCGTTGACGTTCAGGTTGGCGTTGTCTTCCTTGGCGGCGATTAAAAGGTATTTGCTGAGACTTGCCTGGTTGAACCCTAAAATGGCGTTGGCGGTTTTCAGCAGCTCCATGGGTTCCCGCTCCTTGGCGTAGGGCACGAATCGTTCACTGGCCAATGCTAGGCAAAGGGGATGAACTCCGGCGTCATCTACAGCGTGAATGGCGTGAAGCCCCGGAATCGATGCGGGAACCATAGGCTTTGTTATCTGATGGATAAAGCTGCCGAAAAGAGTGTCTTCCTTGGGGGGCCTGCCTACGACGGTAAAGGGGTAGATGGCGTTCTTCTTGCAAAGGACTTTTTTTACCTTAAGACAGGGGAAATCATGTTTGTCGGAATAGTATCCGATATGGTCGCCGAAAGGTCCCTCGGGTTTCAGCTCCGGTTCCATTTCGCCAAGAATGCAGAAGTCGGCATCAGAAGAAATCAAGTAACCATCGTGAATGAAATACCGGAAACGTCTACCCCCCAGCATCCCTGCAAAAACCAGCTCAGAAAGGTTTTCGGGCATGGGCATGACTGCGGCTACAGTTTGCGCCGGAGTGCCGCCTATAAAGATGCTGACTTTAAGGGGGCGATTTTCTTCAATGGCTTTCCGGTGGTGTCTGGCGATGTCGCGCTTGATTTGATAGTGAAGGCCGCATTCTTCGTTGGGAACGTACTCGTTTCCGGAAATCTGGATTCGGTACATGCCGACATTGGTGGTCATGACGCTTGCGTTTTCGCTAGGGCGGGTCGCTACCTGCGGTAACGTAATGAAGGCGCCGCCATCCAAAGGCCAGCTCTTGATTTGCGGAAGGTCCGCCAGGGTACATTCTTCAAAATCCTTGATGGATCCTCTGCGGCGGGGGAGGGCATTAATGCCTGTGCAGGCCGCTCTCAGCAATTTGACCGGATTGGGGTTCTTGAAGAACTGGACGGGGTTAGATTTGAACTGGACTGCCGTCTGGGTTCCCTTTATGGTTTTGCGGAATAGGAAGTCCAATCTTTCCTGGGTTCCGAAAATATTGCAGGCCGCTCTAAAAGGGCTTCCCTTGACCTTCTCAAAAAGAAGGGCGGGACCATTGTTTTCAAAAACCTGGCGGGCAATTTCTGCCATTTCTAGATTAGGGTCCACTTCCTGGTGGATGCGCTTCAACATGCCGGCCTTTTCTAAGTCCAGCAGAGCCTGCTCAAGGGATTTGTACATGGGAACCCCGATCTTCGGTATTAACCGGCGGTAGAGGATTGATTTAGTGCGCTGAAACTCTGGGTCTGCTTCTTGGCGACGATGGCTGCCTTGATGCTGATGGCTTCCTTGCGGCTAGCAACAGCATATACAAGGTTAGCCTTGTTTATCAGACCTGAAAAAACTTCTTCGGGACCGCCGATAAAACCCTGGAATTCAAAACTGTCGAAACAGCGGGTCAGACTTCCGTCTGCGACAAACTCATGCTTTGCCGTAAAACCACGGAAGGGACCGTTGCCCAGGCGAATCGTTAACTTGTTGTCGCTGAAGGCACTGATGAGGCCAGTCCAAGTGATTTTCTTGAATCCCACCATCATAGTGTACTTGACCACATCACCCTTTTCCAGAGTCTCGGGAAGGGTATAGTAGATGACGGGAGTGGTACCTACAGCCACTTTCATAGGGGCGCAACTAAGTGTCTCTAGCAGGTTTGCGAGAGAGTATTCTTGCCACGAAGTCTGACTGAATTGTACCATGACCCGTAATGTAGTAAATTTTTTGGCTCCGTTGGGAATTTCTCTTCAAAAAGCTATCTTGTACCTCCGAAATGAATTCTGTACAGACTGATCAAAAATTTTTACGTAAAAGTACCCTTTTTACCTTTGCCGGTTCCGCCTTGAAGGTTGCCGCTCCAGTCCTCACGATTGTGGTGGCACGAGTTTTTGGTAAGGAAATATTCGGAATATATGTTTCTACTCAGCTTTTGATCTTGAGCCTTAGTCGTGTTGCGGTGATTGGCCTTGATAAAGGTATGCTGCGATACATTCCGCAAAACAAGGTTTGCGGTCGTCCGGAGCATGAGGGTATTATTGAATCCTTGTGGCGTACGCTTTTCTTCGCCTTGGTGATTTCTGTGGTCATGTGGGGTGGTGCCGCCTTTGACCTGCAGCGGATTACCACGGGCCTGGCCATGCTTTCGTCGGCAGAAATCTCGCTTTATGTTCTTTCTATCATTCCCTACACGTCCTTGCTTTTGTTTGCTGCTTCATCCGAAGGGAACCGTCGTCCGCAATACAAGATTTTTATCAATGAGTTTGCTGTAACGACTCTCGCTCCTGTTATTGCCCTGGCTTTGCATTTTACCGGATTCCAGGATAAGCTGGCCCTGCCCTTGGGATTCTTTGTTTCTAACCTGTTTGGCGTTATAACCTACATCTTCCTGATCAATAGACAGTTTACCCAGATCCGCTGGTTTATCAAGGATAAGATTCCGTCGGAACTTCTGAAGTTTTCTATTCCCCTGGGTGTTACAGAAATTGTCGCTTCCTTCCTTTTGCGCATGGACTTGTGGATGGTGCTGGCCTTGATTGGACCTGAAGCCGCCGGTGTCTATGCGGTGATGGTTACCATTTCTAACGGCCTCAAGACAGTTCGCAGTAGTTACGATCCTATTTTGCAACCTGTGGTCGCGGGAATGTCCAAGGAACGCCTTGACACGGACTTAAAGCCGGTGTTTTCCTATTGCGTTTCCATGGTGACCTTGATCCAGTTGACCATTGGCTTTTTCATTGTGCTGTTCCCCGAGCAGACCATGATGATTGCGGGAAAGTCTTTTGTGACCGACGAAAACCCGGTTGCCGTACTAGGCATCCTGATTATCGGTAACTTGATAAATGGTTTCTTTGGCCTTACCGGATCTGTAATCAACGCCTTGGGCAAGAGCCGTTTTATGCTCTTCATGAATATGGTTTCCCTGGTGTTTGCCACGATCATGAACCGTATGTGTATTCCCATTTTTGGCATTGCTGGCGCCGCCATTTCTTCTATGGCCTATCAAATTCTGCAGAATGTCTGGATGTGTCTGTACCTGCGCAAAATGGGATATTGGCCCTTTAGGCTGAACCTGTTGATTCAGATTGCCTGGATCCTGCTCCTGATTGTTTCTTACGTTGTCTTGAATACGGTCTGGGCTCCTTCCCTTTGGATAAAGGCCGCCATTTATGTAGGCATCATTCTTTTGATTGTGTTGACCTTCTTTAAACAGGGTCTTGCTGGCGAAATGGGGTCTCGTAAGAAAAAGAAATCTTAGTCCACCTCGTGAATTAGGTATATTGTTGATATGATTCCGAAAAAGATACATTACATTTGGCTTTCTAACGATCCGCTGCCTCCTCTTGCAAAACTTTGCCTTGATAGCTGGAAGCGCCGTTGTCCCGATTATGAAATCATCCATTGGGATATGGCTCGTTGCCAAAAGATTATTGATACGGTTCCTTTTGTTCGCGAAGCGGTTAGCATGTCTAAGTGGGCTTTCGCAAGTGACTACATTCGACTTTATGCGGTTTATACAGAAGGTGGCGTGTATCTGGATAGTGACGTTTTTGTCTACCAGAGCTTTGATGAATTTTTAAGTAACGGCTACTTTACCAATATTGAATTTACGTCTCATTTTAAGAGAAATAAGTCTTGGAAGATGTTGAACGAAGATGGCACGAAAAAGGATCCCAACAAGATTCCCCTTCCGGGACTTGCCTTGCAGGCTGCCATTTTTGGTGCCGAGGCCAATCATCCCTTCTTGAAGAAGGCCATGGCTTACTATGAACGAGAAAAGTTCATCTTGCCTAACGGAAAGCTGAACATCGAAAATATTGCACCTTATGTGTATGCCCATACGGCGCAGGATTTCGGTTTTGTGTACAAGGATAAGTTGCAGCAGCTTGAAAATAACATGATGATTTTGCCCAGCAAGGTCTTCTTGCCCAGCTGCGATGAA
This sequence comes from Fibrobacter sp. UWH5, assembly GCF_900142505.1. Taxonomy (NCBI): domain Bacteria; kingdom Pseudomonadati; phylum Fibrobacterota; class Fibrobacteria; order Fibrobacterales; family Fibrobacteraceae; genus Fibrobacter; species Fibrobacter sp. UWH5. The sequence continues at coordinate 326,016 of NZ_FRBB01000001.1, forward strand.
ACGAATTTTAAACCGTATGCGATTCATGTAACCAGTGGTAGCTGGAGACCTTTCACTCATCGTATCGTGCGATTCTTTAGACGTTTGCCGATTATTATTTGCAAGATCGGTAAAAAGAATAAGTCTCTCGAAGAAACCCTGAATGATTACGAATCTAAGAGCCTGATCAAGTATTAAGTCTATGACAAAGTATCTTTTTGTTTTGACCAGTTCCGAGAAGGATTTCTTCTGCGAACAGACTTTGGTGGCCATTGCATCTTTGCGTGTTCACAACCCGGGAGCATTTGTTACGCTTCTGACTGACGACAGAACTGCAGCGACTCTCGTTGGCCCCCGAGCCGCCCTGAAAGAGACTGTAGACGAACTGGTGGCTCTGGAAATCGATGAAAAATTTACTCCCATGATGCGTTCCCGTTATCTGAAGACGGTGATGCGTAACGTGGTGGATGGCGATTTCCTCTATATGGATTCTGACATCGCCATTGTGGGCGACCTTTCCATTCCTGATGAATGGCGCGGCGGAATTTATGCGGTGCTTGACTTCCACACCAATTTGCATAAGGCCATTAATCGCAAGAAGATTCTGAACAATGCCAAGATGCTGGGATTCTCTCCGATTCTGAACGATGAGATTTTCAACGGTGGCGTCATGTTTGCCAGCGATACGCCCGAGGCTCGAGCCTTCTTTGAAAAGTGGCATGAACTGTGGCTGTATTGCCTGACCAAGAACTTCCCCTATGACATGGCCTCTCTGGCCGAAGCCAACTTCAAGTTCAATTATGTCACCAAGAAAATGCCGGGTGAATGGAACTGCCAGATGGCTTATGCCCGCGATTACATTCCCACAGGAAAGGTGTTCCACTTTTTCGGATCTCGCATTATCAACACCTGTGGCCGTAAGGTTCCCGATAGCATGGACCTGTTCCTGCCCAAGATCCTGCGCAAGAACTTCTACACCGACCTGAAGAATATTCCCGTGAAGGTCAATGCCGACAAGAGCATTACCATCAACGAATATTACGATGACGTCATTGCCCATGCCAAGGATGCTTTCCTCTATCAGACAAAGCATGCCGGTAAATTGGGCGCCGATATTATCCGTTCCTACGCATTTGCCAAGTCTTTGGGTTTTGTGTACAAGAAGATGCCTTTTGTCTTGCCGTTGCTTTCCTTGATTGGTAAGATCCTATGAGTCTGCTTTTCAATCTGGAAGCGGTTCAGCCCATTCACAGCGCCAAGTTTCATGGCGGGGGCTCCTATGGCGAAGTGATTTTCTGGGCCATGGTGAATCGAGGTGCAAAATTCAGCTGTATTTATGACAGCCGTAAATACCTGTCTCCCGATATCCTTGCCGCCTGCGAATCTAATGGCGTTCCGCTTTATGATCTGAGCGTCAGCTCTCCTCAGCAGATTATCGACGAAAATAACATTACTGATTTTTACACTCCGCTCTATTCTCTGAGTCCGAAGTGGCAGGTGAATGTTAAACGTTTTGTGTTTACCTGGCACGGCGTTCGTGCATTGGAAATGCCTTACGAATGTCAGGGTGTCGCCTTTGCCAAGAAGTTGTCCCAGAAGGTAGAGGCCCTTTTCCGCTACCGTGAATGGTGGAAAAAGTACTACTATAAGCCTAAATATCAGGCCCTAGCTAAATGCATTGCCGAAGGCGGTGTCGATACCATAACCGTCAGCGAACACAGCCGTGCGTCTATCAAGTCCTTCTTCCCGGAACTGCTCCATAAGGAAATTCCCGTATTCTACAGCCCCATGACCGAATACGAACCGGAAGGATTCCTGCCGCCGAATGTTTTGCCCAAGAAGTATTTCTTGCTTACTAGTGGTGCCCGCTGGGAAAAGAATAACTTGCGTTCCGTAAAGGCTTTCGACCAGCTGGTTTCCATGATGGAATCGCAAGGGGAAGCTTTTGATTTCAAGCTTGTCATTACTGGAGCGACCAATCCTAAAGTCTATCTGAAAAATGTCAGGCACAAGGATCGCCTGGTACTCCTGGGTTACGTGGAATCCAAGGAACTGGAATTTTTACACAAGAATGCCTACGCCTTTATATTCCCCAGTTTGAACGAAGGCTTTGGCTATCCTCCCATGCAGTCTATGCGTTACGGCGTGCCTGTGGCAGCCAGCGGTTCTACGTCCATTCCCGAAATTTGCGACAATGCGGCTCTCTATTTCGATCCTTATTCTGTGAGCGAAATGAAAAACCGCATGATCCAACTTTTGGACGGATCCATTTACGGCCTTTATGCGGAGCGTGCCCTGAAGCGTTATGCCGAGGTGAGCAAACGTCAGAAAGATGATTTGCAAAAGGCTGTTTCCTGGATTTTGAAGTCAGAAACGTAAACCGCATACGGTAAAAAAGAACATAAAAAAGGAGCGCCCTAGGGCGCTCCCTTTACGTTTTATTTTCTGTATGCTTTATTCCTTGGGCTGCATCGTATCGTTGCGCAGCAGAGAACGTAAAACCTTGCTGGCTCCCACAGCTTTTGTTTTCCAGGCCAAATCGTTTTTGTCGGTGGTTTGTGCAAAGTGTTCCTTTTCGCCGCGATAAACTTCTTCGTTATCCAGGCCGCCCATAATCACATGGTCCCGGAATCCCAGATAGTAGGAGTTCTGGGAGAAGAACATAGACGGTTGATTTGCGGGGCGTTCCTGGGCCAGCAAATCGTAACCCCAGTAGTGGTTGGGCTTGCGAACTTGGGCCAAGTCCATAATGGTGGGGCCTACGTCATGTTGCGAGGCTACGTCTTCGCGAACGTTCAGACCCTGTACTAAGTTTGTGTCGGCAGAGAAAATTCCCATGAAAATTCGCGTGGTGGCAACGCCCAGAGGCTGGGGAACAGCGTAGTCAATGGAGTCCACCGGTGTGTCGTGGTCACCAAGAATGATTACGACGGTGTTTTCGTAATCCTCACGAGTTGCAAGCTTTTCAAAGAAACGTCCCAATTGCTGGTCGGTGTATCGCAAGGCGTTGCGGTAACGCTCCATGGCATCGTCAGGCTTCGGGGCGAATTCATCCGGGTAGCCAAAGAAGGGGATGTGGGTGGCGATGGTATTGAATGTCAGCAGCCAACGGGAATCTGTAGGAAGGCTGTCTAGAACTTCAATGGCCTTGTCTACGCCGAGGCTGTCTGTTGTTCCTGGGATTTTCGTGTCTTCGGGGAGTCTCCAGTTGTCGCCGAAGAATTTTTCTACAAAGGGTAGCGTGTGGTCAAAAACAGGGTTCGATACGGTGACGTAGTATCGGGTGTAGTTTTCCAGCAGTTCCGGGAATCCGGTAAAATGGTTTGAAGCGTAGAAACTGGGCAAGTCGCGGTTGGGGTGGGAGGGGAATCCCAGATAGGTTGCCATAGTTCCGCGAACGGTTGGGTAGCCACCGCTAAAGGCGTTCTTGAACCAGAAACTACCGCGATTGGCGAGATCCCAGAGGCTTGGGGCGAGTGTTGTATCCCCTTCTAACATCTGGTTGATGATGCGGCCCTTGAAGGATTCGCCGAATATGAAAACGATGTTGTAGGGGTGCTGGGCCTTGTAGGCGTGGGCTGGCGTCTTTCTATAGCCGGGGAATTCTGCATCTTGACGTGACTTGCTGAAATCTGCCGGCAAAAAGGAGTCCAGGTTATTGATGAGTTCGTCTGTAATGCTGTAGTTGTCGCGGACGAATTCAAAGGTTTCCACAGCGGCAATGTGAAGGATTGGTGCTGTTAATGTATGCTTGCCTAAGGTAAAGCGGATGTCCACCTTTGTATTGATGACGGGAATCGTGTATTCGCCGCGAGCCCCAGTCAGGAACAAGATGAGCGGTATAATCGAAAGAATCAGACCTGATGTAAGGAAACTGATAGGAAGTTTTTTTGTAAAACTGTATTCGACTAGCGTTCCCTGCTTCTTGGATTTCTTTCTTTTTAATGTTTCGTATATACAGTATGCGGTACCGCCCAGCACAATCAATAATAACAGACCTACCCACAGGATGGTTCCTTTTAGGTCGCCACCCAAGGTTGTGATTGTAGTTTCGTCAACGATGTTGGACAGGTGAAAATAAGTACGTATAAAGGAATAGGAAAGTCGCTGGTGTGAAAATCTGAAAACCTCGTAGTCGGCAATGGCTATGAAGAAATAGAACACGTAAAAGATCACCATTGCCCGGGGTTTCTTCAGGAAGGTGAAAATGGATGACATTACGAGAACGGCGCCAAATGCCATGCAGATCTGCCAAATGGTGCGACCCGAAAACATTTCCGAAAGGGAGAGTCCCAGCGGGTCGGGTAGGCTATAGAAAAGCACCAGCATGTAGCTCTGGATTACAAGAGCTATGGCTGTTATAATGACAAAGGGATTCAGTTTTTTCAAGTTAAATTCCATGTTCCAGAGAGTAGTCAGAAATTGTAATCAGGGAGTCCAGCATGGCTTTCAGTTTCGAAGTCGTCTGCGCTTCGGAATCGGCCAGGTTCTTTTCTTGATGGGTATCGCCTTCTGCAAAAAGGCCCTGTACGTCACCGGTGCCCAGGGGCAGTTTTTCGATAAGTCTGCGATTTTCGTAACCGACTGCAGCGACTCCTGCGTAGGCTCCAAGAGAAAGTCCGTCGCCGTAACCGCGAAGCAAGTTGTGTCCCATGAAAATATTTGGCGTTGCAATACCTGCCAATTCAAGAATGGTGGGGGCAATATCCATTTGTGCTGTCGTTGCCGTGTCTCTTGCCGGTTCGATGCCCTTGCCGTAAATGAGGAACGGAATCCAGGTGGCGTTAGAATAGGCTCCGCCATTCATTGTAGATACTCCGTTTTCGCCTAGGGGGAATCCATGGTCTGCCATGATGATGACATAGGTGTTTTCGAACCAGGGTTGCTTTTCTACGGCACGCATAAAATGGGACAGCTGACGGTCGGCGTAGTTCATGGTGACGTTGATGCGCTCGGTTAGAGGCAGCTGCTTTTGTTCATCCGTCATACCCGCTGCAAAATTGAAGGGGTAGTGGTTGGATCGAGTCATCAATGTGGCCAGGAAGGGCTTCCCTTGTTTTGAAAGTGTGTCCAGAACGTATTCCGTGGCGTGATCAAAGAAGGTGGAGTCGTCTTCGCGGTTTCTGTCGTAATGCTGTGCTGTGTACCACTTAGACATCCATACGCCCAGATTATCCCAGGCCGGGTCGGCTGCCGAGAAATAATGGGTTGCGTATCCGGAATCCGTCAGGGTCGAGGCGAAGCTAGGCAAGGTGATGTGTGCCAGATCTGTTGCCTGTGCTAGCGTTGAATGGTGGGGAATGCCGATGTGGGTTGTCAGTACGCCACCTGTCGTGGGAAGCCCGCTGGTGTGCATTCTTTCCCAAATGCGGGAGTGCTGTGCCAGGGAATCGTAATAGGGGGTAGGGGATGTTTTTCCCTGGTTCAGGAAACCGGTATTCCAACCACGGTGAGATTCCATAAAGACCAAGATGAAGTTTGGCTTTTGGGCTCGCTGGGATTGCAACTTTTCACTTTGTAGAAGTTCGTTAGAAGGGGTGCGGTAAAGGGGATTGCCCTTTTCGTCATTTGTGAAATTCCAGAGGGAATCGCCTTCTACCTGTGTCCATAAATTTTGATAGAACCTGCTGTAGGCCTTGATGTCATTGTACGTCAAACCTTGATGATGGTCCGAAACGATTTCGTTATAAATCAAGGTTACAACGGGGCGAAGTTTTGTCATGCGGGCGTTTCCTGTCCATATGACATTGATGAACAGGGAGGACATAATAAAGAATATCACCATTCCGATGGAAATGCCCTTTACCTTTTGTTCTGCCTTACGGCCTAGTATTTTGTAGATGACAAAAATGAATGGGATGATGGCGAAGGGGAGAATGAATTGCAAAAAGGGAATGGAATAGTCGTTGGCGACATAGTCCCAGAGCATGACCAGCGAAGATGTGTCCTTGTAGGTATTTGCGATGCCGAAAGTCAGGTGGCATCCAAGGAATCGTTGAACTTCGTTATCAAATAATGTCAGGTCAAAAAGCAGGTACTGAAAAACTGCGTAGATAACTAGCAGAACGTTTGAAAAATTCTTTTGAGGCTTGATCGCCTTTAGGATTCCTGCAATAACAAGGAATATGACAAGGGCTTTGGAAATCCAGATAAAGTCCAGACAAACGGCATGGAAAATGTACCAGTCCGGCTTGCTAACAAAAGGGAATCCGTAGGGGTTACTTCTAAACAGAAGTAAAACGCGTAGAATGATGTGAGCCACCCAAAAAGCCAGAGACAGGAATACGAGATTCCTGTGACTCTGGATATGGCTCTTTATCTTATTCAGTAAAGAAATGATAATTGCCATTTTTTATGAATTAATATTCGAAATCGACAGCGCGGCGTTCTACAACAACCTTCTTCACAAAGCCTACGATAGCCTGGTGATCCGGATGACCCTGGTAGAAGTCCAGAGCTTCCTTGGTGCGGAAGGTGGTATCCAGTGCGATATCGTATTCAATGTCGCCGTTGCCCAGTTCGCTCTTGTTGAAGTTCAAACCGGATTCGATGCTGACGAGACCGGGAATCTTACCTTCAAGGGCGTGGAAGGCGGCAACAAGCTTTTCGCCGTTTTCCTTAGCGGTTGCACCTTCAGCTTCGGCCTTCAACTTCCACCAAACGATATGTCTGATCATGTTATTTCCTTTTTTTAGTTGTTCTTATTTGTTGAAATTTCTTTATACAGGTCCAGCTGACGTTTAAAGCAATCGTTCCAGCTGAATTTTTCTGCGTACTGACGGGCCTTGAGTTTCTTGTCTGTCAGGTCAGACTTGTAAAGTTTGATAATCGCCTGGGCCAGCGCGTGAGGCGTTCTTTCTTCAAGAATGATTCCCGCTCCGGATTCCTTTACGTGCTCGCAAGCGGCTCCTGTAGCGGCTCCAATCTGGGCGTTCCCGCTGGCCATACTTTCAAGAATCGAGAGACCGAAGGTTTCCCAGCCAGAAAGGGCTAGGCCTAAATCAACGCTTGCATAATGGCGGGCCATTTCGTCGATAGACTTGATAAATCCCACGTAACGGATATGGGGGTGGGTCTTGACCGCTTCTTGCACCTGCGGCAAGTAGGGCCCTGTTCCTGCGAGGATCAATTCCGGTTCCACACCAAGTTCTGCGGTCAATTCGTCATAGGCACCAAGTAAAAGTTCGATTCCCTTTTCTTCGCAAAAACGGTGTGGGAAGAATATGGTCAGACGATCGGAATTGCCGCCTTTAAAATCGGCAGCTAACGTAGCGTCATGCTTCTCGGGAGAGAACATCCGGATGTCGCAACCAAGAGGAACCCAGTAGGGGTGCGGCAGATGGTTTCGTTCCAGTCGTTCCATTACTTCCTTGCAAGAAACTTCTACTGCGTCAAAGCGTGTGAATTCGCGGCGGGCGTACCAGAAGGCAATCTTTTCTGCAACGGAACCTAAAGCCTTGCCCAGTTTATTTGCGACGGGGCGGCCCACATAGGTAACGGGGAAGTCCGCATGCCAGAAACTGAGAAGGGCTGCCTTGGGGCAAATCTTTTTTGCGGCGTGGCGAACGACGGTGGGCAGTATGTAGGGGCTGCCAACTTCGATGACCTGGGGCATGTACTTCTTGAGTACGGGCTGAATCTGGCTCTGTCTCCACATGAAACGGTATTCCCAGTTGCCTGGGAATCTATAGGCTTCCACATGTTCGATAATCAGACTGTCGCTAACCTGTTCTGTATACGTTTTCCCATCGGGCATCACAAACACCAGAAGAACATCTTTCTGCTGCTTGTAGAATTCCATCTTCTGCAGATGGTAACGACGAACGCCGCCTCCCGAGGGACTCCAAAAGTTGTTGAAGTCGACTACAGTAAACACGGTTCCTCTTCCATACGGTTAGAAAGAGGGTCTATGTGCAGGTTGCCCTGATATAGCTTGTTGTTTCCGAGACGCTTGGAATCCACACTCAGTACCATGTCTGCACCCTTCTCTTCCAGCCAGTAGGTCGCATCGGAATCGCGGAGGTATGCGCGAGGGCCAACCAGTTCGCCATCGGAATCGATCAGCTCGCCGCCAAGGAACATGGGAATGTCCAATGTCTTGTACAGGTCCAGAATGACGGAGGAACGTCTCTGGTAAATATCCGACAGGTCCATATGGGTAGAAACCTTCAGGTGATCGATGCCGTCGATGATGACTACCAGGTTCGGGTGTTCCTTTACTTCGTCCTTAAGGATGTCTGCCAACTCGATGTTGTCGAGGGTAGGCTGGTCTTCCCAGATTTCCAGACGGTTGTTGCGGACGAATCCCATCAAGTCTCGTGTGGCTTCCAGAATCTTCTGGTTAATAGCTTCGTCTTCGTTTTGCTTACGAACGGTAAGGACTGATTCGCCAATCATCATGGCCACCATGCGGTCAAAAATCTGGCGGCGGGGCGTTTCCAGGGCGATATAAATCAACTTCAAGTTGGGGTTGCTCTGGAGCAGGTCTAGACCGATGCTGGAAAGCAGGGTGGTCTTCAAACCGAAGGGCTTAGAAGAAACGTAGAAGCAACCGGACTGGATACCGTCGATTTCTCTCGTCAGCTTGGGGAAGGTATTCAGCGTGTAGCCGACGGAGACCTCCGGCGGGCAACCCATGGCCGTATCAAAGTTTTCCTTGATGTCCTGCAGGAGCATGGAACGACGGTGGGTATGGACCGTATCTTCTTCAGTCTGGTCCACAAGAGAGATGAGCTGGTCGGCACCGTTCTTGCGTACCACCTGGTCTACAGTTTCGCCTGCAGGAAGGACGATGGACTTGAACTTCAAATTCAGTTCTTCGGCCATCTTCAGATACTTTTGAATTCGGAATTCCTGTTCGCGACGGTCTTGCTCACGACGGAGGATAACCGTAACGGCATCCGCACCACAAGCCTTCAACTTATAGAGGTGGCTTAGGCTCAGTTCCTGGTACATGGTGGACACGACGCCCGGAATGCCGGCCAAGTCTGCAGTCAGCGCGTCAAAGAATCCTTCGACAATGACGGGCTTAGAAATTTCCGACTGGATGTTGAAAGGAATGTCGCTGGGACCCGAGGCGTAGGACACATACGGGTGAGTAGCCTCTGCATCATCAATCAGACGGCCATAAACAGAATGGATCAGACCCTTGGAGTTGCGGGCCGGGATCGTGATGCGGGGTTCGTGGTAGGCTTCCAGATTGTCCAGGTAGAAACTAATCTGGTGTCTTTCGATACCGGAGAGCATACAGTAGCTGATGAACGGTTCCGGGTCGCCACTATAGTAACCGATACCATAGAGCTGGGCCTGTCCGATACTCCAGCCGCGGGAAGCTAAAAATTCTGCAGAAGAGGGACTCTTGCAAGCGGCCCAGTGACAGTATCGAACGAAATTTTCCAGAACCTTGGATTTCTCGCCACCGATTTCCTTGATCCATGGGTGTTCATCAGGCTGGGTTTCGTGCTCCTGTTCCAACGTACCTAAAAAGTCTAGCGCTTCAGTTCTGGCGGCCTGCTCATCCAAACCGTTAAAGCGGCTGCGCATTACAAATTCAACAAGGTCTCCTTCGCTACCGCATTGCAGGCAACGATAACGCCAATAACCCAAGGCATCGTAAAAGAACAGGGATGTCTCTTCCGGAGAATGGAAGGGGCAACAGGCGATAAGGTTCCTGCCCCAACGAGACAGGGGAATTCCTAGCTGGCGGGGATGAGTTTTCGCCCGCATAATCATACCCATGCGTTCTTGATCGATAAGCATTGTATACCTCTTACTTTCTAGAAAGACAATCTAGATTTTTTTAACTTTCAAGACATGATTATCCTTGGGATTGACCCCGGTTCTATCACTACCGGCTATGCTTTTTTAGATTCAGACGGCAAAAACTTGAAAGTTCTGGAATATGGAGTGCTTCATGCGCCTGCAGACCACGAACTAGAAGACCGCCTTTTGCATATTGTCTCTAAACTGGAAGTTCTTCTAGACAAATATCGCCCCGATGCGTTGAGCATGGAAGGCGTATTCTTTGCGAAAAATGCCCGCAGCGCCCTTGTCCTCGGCCACATCCGTGGCGCAATTTTGGTGGCCTGCCGCAAGCGTGGACTTTCCTACAGTGAATACCCGCCCAAGGTGGTTAAACAGGCCGTTACCGGAGATGGAAGTGCCGCAAAGGAACAGGTCGCAAACATGATTTTTGCCCGCCTGGGAATCTCTGGAAGTGACCTTCCCCTGGATGCGTCCGATGCCCTGGCCATTGCCTGGACCCACGCCAATCCGAGCCCCATGTCTACGGCGATCCTGAGTGCCGGCGGCAAGAAGAAATCCCTGACCAGCCGAAAGAAAAAGGCGACTACCAAACAGTGGATGGACCTGATTGAGAAAATGGGAGGCACGATCCAATGAGTTGTAAAAATGAAAATTTAATTTGTTATGGATTACGTGAGGCCGGTTCGTCTGACTTTATAGAAATGGAAGGATACATGATGGATAAGAACGTCCTTCCCGCTTACAATAAATTAAAAGAAACTCTGGCGAAGGAAGGCTTTTTACTCCGGTTGGAATCCGCATACCGCCCCTTTGAACGTCAGCTCAGCATTTGGAACCGCAAGGCCTCTGGCGAATTAAAGCTGTTAGACGCCAACGGAATCCCCATGGAACGCCCCCAGGATGAAGAACAGCTGATGTATGCCATCTTGACCTGGTCCGCCCTGCCGGGCGCCAGCCGCCATCACCTAGGCACCGACCTGGACGTTGTCGACGGTAACGCCTGCCCGCCAGGTTATGAAGTGGAGCTGACTCCTGCAGAATGTAACGGGATGTTCGCCCCCTTCCATAAACGTCTGACGGAATTGATGGACTCCGGGGAATCCGCCGGCTTCCAGCGGGTTTTCGTTCCCGGCCGCGGCAAGATTCAGCCCGAAATGTGGCATATCGCCCATTTGCCCACATCCAGACGCTACCTTGAAAATTTCTCCCTAGACCGCCTCAAGCAAATCTACGAGAAGACAGAAATCGCCTGCAAGTCCGCTCTTTTAGATAATCTGGATAAGCTGGCGCAAGAATATATCTACCCCTATTTTGTGTAGTGCTATGAATCTGGATGAACGGACTCGCGGTTTTTTCAGGCTACCGCTGGAAACCTACGGCAAATCAGTTCTGGGGACGGATCTTCGATATGTCCCTTGCAAAGGCAAATGCGAACTGCTTGTCATTGCGGGAATTCACGGTGAAGAACCTGAAACGACTTTTTTGCTCAGTCGTGTTTTGCGCTTGATAAGTGCGCCCCTGGAACGCGCCGCCTTTGTCCTCTGTGCCAATCCCGATGGCATGACCTTGGGCACCCGAGGGAATTATAACGGCGTGGACCTGAATCGAAACTTTCCCGTATCCGTAAAGCCGGAAGGCTATGTCTATTCCCGTTCCGTGTTGGAGGCTCCCCGAGATACGCTTTTACGTTCTTGCAGTGCGGATGGATTTCCCGTAGAACCTGAAGTCCTTGGCTTGCTGGATCTGCTAGAAAAGCTGAAACCGGAAGAAATCCTTTCGATGCATGCGCCCATTGGCTGCCTCGATGCACCTGAGCGCACTTCTCTGGTTGAAGGTCTGTGCAACGTTTTTAACCTTCCCTGGATGCCCGATATTGGCTATCCCACTCCCGGCAGCCTAGGAACCTGGTGCAAAGAAAATATGGCGTCTGGCGGCCCGAAACAATGCGTTACGCTGGAGTTGCCTAGAATGTCCCTGGAGGGACTTTTTGACCGGTTTGGAACGTCCCTTGCCGAATTTTTGGAAAGCAAATATTAAAAGTTAGATTGAAAAAAAACTGCGAGTCATTGACTCGCAGTTTTCGCATTAAACCTTTTATAAGAATTACTTCTGTGCTTCTGCTTCTGCAATAATCTTCTTGCGCTGCACAAGGCCAAGAGCAAAACCGATAATCATGTAGAGGCTCATCAAGAGCAACAGGTATTCGGTAATGAACGGAATCTTTTCAGAAACGAACAAGAAACCGCTAATGTAGGTGAGTACAATCAGAACTGCCTGGAACAAGTTGAGAGCGACGCTCTTGCGGGGCTGCAGCTTGGGGAGGAACAGGGGGCTCACCATCAGAAGACCGGTAACGAGCATAACCAGGATCGGCACGAAGATGAAAGCGCCGTTGGGATCTGCAAAAACGCCCTTAGACTTCAGGTAGACTACCAGGATGGCGTTAACAGCACCTGCGAAAGTGGAGGGAAGGCCAGAGAAGTGGTGGTGGAACGTGTCGGAGTCGCAAGCGTTGTACTTGGCCAGACGCATAGCGGCGCACAATACGTAAATAGAGAAAGTCACAATCAAAAGCACAGCGTTGGTCTGGAACCATTCCGGAGCGCAGTTCTTATAGGCAAAGAACACGGTGAATGCCGGGGCGACGCCGAAAGCGATAAGGTCTGCAAGGCTGTCGAACTGAGCGCCGAACTCGGAGCTGGCGTTAACCAGACGTGCGGCAAAACCGTCCAGCTTATCCAGCAGAACACAAAGAACGATAAAATAGCCACCCATACGGATAGGGTCTGCCGTGGTAAAGGAACTGAATGCACCCGTTGCCCAACAAACAGCGAATACTCCCAGCAAAAAATTCATACTGGTGAATGCGTTAGGCAAAATGAAACGAGTCTTTCCCATTATATCCTCCACTATAAAAGTGCTGGCTGAAAAATAGCTTATTTTTTATCCATTTTACGAAAAAAAACGTTCCCGAGGGAACGTTTTCTGAAAAAAATCGTATTTGACGCCTTATTTGGCGGGCTTGATTCCCCAAAGAGCCTTGACGCCTGCTGCAATCACCAGAATCTGGGGCGGAGCGTAGGGGTTTTCTTCGCTGGGGAAGTTGGTCCAGTGCTTTGTGGAGAATTGGTAGTACTGGGTCGGGCGGTACATAACCGGCAGGGCGGGAATGGTCTCCATAAAGATTTTGTTCAATTCTCTGTATGCCTCGGTCAGTTCCTTTTCGTCGGTCATTGCAGGAATAGCGCTAATTAACTTGTCTGCATCGGCGTTCTTGTAACGACCCTGGTTGGCGAAGGCTTCTTCTCCCACAGGCTTGTAAGAAACGCTACCCATAATCTGGTCGAATCGGTTCCAGGGGGAAGCTGCGGACATTTCTGCTGTCTGGGTCTTCATGGCCAGGTCGAAGGTTCCGAGACGGAGGTCCTTGTCCCAAGTGCTGTAGTCCACAAACTTTTCTTCTGCAGACAGACCCAGTTCCTTGAGGGATTCCACGGAAACCTTGATGACGTCTTCCCAGTCGGTCCAGCCTTGGGGGCATTCGATAGTGAAGTTTCTAAGGGGCTGACCGCTCTTGTCCAGTAACTTGCCGGAGTCGTCCCAGCTGTAACCAGCTTCTGCGAGAATGGCCTTGGCTTTTTCGATATCGTAGTAGTAACCGTACTTGTCGGCGTCTTCCTTGAAGAAATACTTAGATTCGGTGCCGAAAGGCAGGATGAAACCGGGCTGAACGGCGGGGGTATAGTTGGAAACTGCCCTGGACTTGATCTTTTCAAAGTTGATGGCGTGCATCATGGCACGGCGAAGTGCAACGTCGTTAAACGGAGCGCTTTGCTGCTGGATAAGGAGGGTAGTGATGGACCCGGGCTGGTGGTACGGTTCGTTTCTGCTCCAGGCACGGATGCTATCGCGGGCCTTATCCCAAATGCGCGGCAGGAACACAGACGAGATGTCCAGGTTGCCCTTGGTCATGGCGCTGTTGAAATGATTGTTGCCGTTGTAGAGGGAATGTATGATATAGCGAGGCGTGGGCTTCTGGTTGTTATACTTGGCGTTGCCCCAATAGTTGTCATTACGTTCCAGGACAATCTGGTCGGGAGAGTAGGCCTTCAGATTGTACGGTCCGGAAACAACAGGCTGATCATCATTCTTGAACTCGGTAATCTTGGCCATATCATAATCCTTGCCGGATTTAGCCGAGTTGATCAGAGGTTCGAATACGGACTTGGGAAGAATGGAGGTTTCCGCAATGGCGTTCAAGATGATGAGCGGGTTCTTGTTCTTGCCGAAGTGGAAGGTCACATTGTTCTTATCGTCTGCGGTAATCTTGCTCAGGAAGTTCCAGTTGCCGTGTCTAGGAGTGGGCAGCAGGGAGTCGATGCGGAACGTGAAGAGCACGTCATCGACTGTAACCGGTGTACCGTCGCTCCACTTGGCCCTGGGGTCCAGGTGAACAGAAATGGAATTTTCGCTGCTCTTATAGCTGTCGGCAAGCATGGCTTCCAGTTCGCCGCTAAGCTGGTTATAGGCTAGAAGGGCCTCGTAGGAAAGTCTGCAGTTTCCGTCAATCGGGAAGTTGGGGTCGTAATCCAGCGGATTGAAGGTGGACGGGGGGGCCCAGTCAAAGCCGCCGATATAGAGCGTTTCGCTGCGGGGGTATTCTGAGGATTCTGTTTCTACGACTTCATTCTTGTCTTCATTGCAGGCCACCAAACCGACCGCGGCGATTGCCATGATCGTTTTTGCGAATGCAGAGAAAACGCTAGTTTTTAAAAGTTTGCTCATCTTCCAATGCCCATAAGAAATATTCGTTAGAAATTTAGTGAGTTTTTTATGAAAAAGTTATCAAATTTTGTTTACAAGTCCTAAAATTTGGGCTATTTAGAGGATGTTTCTAAAAAATTTACAGAGAGAAACCGTATAATATGCGTTTCGGGGAGGCGCTGAACAGGGTTTGATTCATGACAAACGGGGTTCCTGCACCTCCGGGGGTATTGAATTTTCGGATGAATTTCCCGTCATTTAACGAAATAGAAACAATTTCATTTCCCTGGTCGATCCATATTTCTCCATCTTTGACAAATGGGGTCGTGAAAATGGAGTTTTCACCCTTGTATTTCCATATGGGTGCGCCCTCCTTGGAATAAAGCATTAGAGTCTGGTCTGACAAACCTATAATCAGTTTGCTTTCATCATTATGTCTTATCGATTGTAGCGAAACGATAGGGGCTTCCACCAAAATTTGGACAGGCTGTTTTTCTCCTTGATGGGGGTTGAAAAGGATCAGTTTATTGTTGCTAGAGGCTATTGCCATTATTGAATCGGCGGTGACCATATGGGAAACAGGTCCCTGGATCCGTCTGGAGAATCCACTGATGATTTGCCCCGATGCGTCATCCAAAGCGTTGAACTCGCCTTCCAGATTGCAGGTGTATAGGTAATTGTGATCCTTAACGGCAAAGAAGGGGGTGGAATAAATCTTTCTTGACCAGGCCAGCTTATTGTCGGGTTTCATTGCCTTGAGAATAAATCCGTTCCATGTAGTAATGTATGTTGCCTGGTCGAGAATCTTGGCTTCGAAGGCTTTTCCGGGAAGCTGGATGTTTGTGGGTACAGACTCCTTACTGAACTCGAAAAAGTTGACTGTATAGCCGGAGGCAACCACTAGGTTCCTATCATCGCTTGCGATGACAGGTGTATTTTCAAGATGGCTGATTTTCTTAGACCACTTCAGCTCCCCGTTTTCGGTGTTGATGCAGAATAGTCTATCGGCTGCAGGATCTATCGTAAATAGGTCCTTCTTGTTGCCGAAAAGTTGGGGGTAGCGGGTTTTCGGTGAAATCGGAAGCAGGTTGATGTGTTTTGCTCCAATGGATTTCCCGTACTGGCTCAGAATAAGGTTTGTAGCGCGAGGATTGCTGGCCGAAAGTCGTACTGCTTCTGACCAGGCTTTTTGCTTTTCCTTATTGCTGCTCTTCTTGTTTTCGAGGTAGAGGGCTTTTAGGAACCAACCTTCTGCGTTGCCGGGTTCCAGGCTGAATAGAGTGTCTAGCACGGGGGCCAGGGAATCCCACATGCCCCTTTCGTAAAGGCCGATGGCCTTGTTTGCGAATACTTCGGAACGAAGAATTTTCTTACCGTAGTAACGGGGTTGAATGGGGTACAGTTTTCGTTCGCCAAAGTAAAGGAAGATTCCGTCTTCAGTATGGACGGGGGGGGCGTCAATCGGGGTGGTGAAGCTAAAATTCCAAAGAGGGTACAACAAAGTGTCTACGGCTGTAATTGTACCTTCTTCGCTGAATAATCCTAAGGTTCCCTTGGCGAGGGGATAAATCTTGGTTGCGTCACTACGGATTGACGCCCGAGTGAAGCCGCTTAATTGGTCAAAAAGGGAAACCTTGCCTGAAGCTTCCAGTACGACAAGGTTGCGTTCAAAGCTGAACATGGACTCCACGTTGTTAATGGAGGTTTTCCAAATGGGATTGTTTCCTTTTTTGGGTACATAACAATAAAGGTTTCCGTTTGAAACGAGGAATAGCAAGTCCCTACTGATGATAGTCTGCTTAATAACGTCAAATTGGGCTATGCTGATGTTTTCATTTCCGGTTTCGGAAGACACAAAATGAAGCGCATTGTCGGCGCAGTTGAGTATGAAATCGTTTGTCGGTTTATAGAAGCCTTCAATAGTGCAGTTTGAGTATTTTTCAGCGATGTTGGCAACAATACCTTTTTTATTGATAATGTACAGTTGCGTATTGGTTTGAATGATGGCGTGATTGTCAAGGAACAGGTAGTCTGTTGCCTTGGCTATGCCGTAGCTGACTTGAGGCACGCTTGCGTGGAATTTCTGAAAATGCAGGCTGTCTCCATCTGCGGATTGATACCAAATACCCTTGCCGGTAATAAATAGTATCTGAGAGGCGCCGGGCAGTGTTGTCGGAATAGGGATTATCTTCCCGTTGTCTATTCTGCCAACCGTTTCGTCCTGGAATAGACAGTAAGTTGGCCCCTCTCCAAAAAACCTCTTGATGCGGGTTCTTAAGTTGATTGGGGTGAGTAGGAAACTTTCAATCTGTTTGCTGGTGGCCGCATCACGTTCGGCAAGCCAATAAGATTTAGTTGTTTCGTTGGTTCTTGATAGACTTTGCTTGTAATAGAAGTTCGACGAGGAATTGTTTCCGGACAATTCCTGGATTTTTCCCAAATAGAAGTAGGCGGATTCCTGATCTTCCTGATCACCTTCTGCGGCTACATTTTCCAATATGCGGATAGCTTCCGTCACGTCCCCTTTCATTTCAAACATGTAAACGGCTTCTTGTATCAAGCTTTCCATTTTACTTGCATGAGAAAAGACACTTAAGGTCAGTATGACCATAAGCTGCAGGATGAGTGCGGAACCGGCAAATTGTTTGAATCTATTCAACATCGAACTTGTAGCCTGCTCCTCGAACAGAAATTATGATTCTGGGGTCTGTCATGTCGTCTTCGATTTTCTTACGCAGGTTTCCAATATGGTTGTCGATCGTTCTTGTAGATGGCATGTTCTCATCTGTATAACCCCAGATGTCCTTGAGTAGGTCTTCTCGTTCAACAACTTCACCACGGTGCATCCAGAAATATTTAATAATCTGGTATTCCCTGGTTGTAAGGTCCAGGGGTACGCCCTTCTTGACGGCCGAGAATTTCTTGATATCCACTTTCAAGTCTGCAAATTCAAGAACGTCCGGCACCACATTTCCGTTACCGGCCTGGGGTTCGATTCGACGTCGGAAAGCCTTGACTCTAGCCAGCAATTCCAGAATAGAAAACGGCTTGGTCACGTAGTCATCTGCGCCCATTTCCAGGCCTGCAACTTTGCTGGCTTCTTCGGTTTTTGCCGTGAGCATGATGATATAGCATTCCGGATGCTTGTTGCGGATATAGCGGCATACTTCAAAGCCGCTTTTCTTGGGAATCATCAAATCAAGCAGAACCAACTGCGGCTGGAATGAATCAGTCTTTTCGATGGCCTCTTCTCCATCACAGGCTGTTTCTACTTCGTAATTTTCCATTTCGAAGTTGTCTTGCAAACCAAATCGGATAATCTCTTCATCCTCAACAATGAGAATTTTAAAATTTTGTGCCATTCTTACTCCGCCCTTTTAAATTTTATGGTGAATGTGGATCCTTTCCCTGGTTTGCTGACGAGAGAAATTGTGGCCCGATGAGTTTCTGCCACTCTTTTTACAATGGCAAGACCTAGGCCAGAGCCTTTGGTACTGCGAGTCATTTCGTCACCAACTCTATAGAAATCATTAAATATATTTTTTTGTTCTGAACTAGCGATGCCGACACCAGTATCTGCTACAGAAAAAACGGACCATGAATCTTCTGTGTAGGTTTTTATTGTGATGTCTCCGGGAGCGTTCGTATATTTGATTGCGTTTTCGATCAAGTTTTGTGCGAGACTATATAATGCGGTGTAGTCGCCCATGACGAATACGTTAGGGTCGAATATGGTGTGGAACGTAAGTCCCTTCTCGACTCCGATGTCTTCAACGGCGTCAAAGACTTTTCTGGCGCAAATAGAAAAGTCTAACCGTTCCCATTTGAATGCTCCGGTTCCATGTTCCATGCGGGTGTAGTTGAGAATAGCCCCAATGAGGTTTTCCAGTCGGGTCGCTTCCTTACCAATAAGGTTTGAGTATTCTTGTACCTTTTCCACTTTTTGAACTCGTCCCCTGGCCATCATTTCGGCAAACATCTTGATGGAGGTCAGCGGTGTTTTCAGTTCGTGAGAAACGCTGGAGAGAAAGTTTGCCTTCATGGACAGGAGTTTTCGTTCCTGTGTAATGAACTTAAACATGAAGAAAGATCCGAATATTACCGTAATCAGGGCGAATAGCATCAAACCATACATTAGGAACATCCGATGGCGGGTTTCCTTTCGAATATCCTGCATGTCTTTCTCGTAAAGGATCAACTCAAGACCGAGTGCGTCTTCCAGGTGTACTTGGTTGATTATCGTTGTGCTGTCGAGGGCGGTTCCCAGAAGGACAAGATCGTTTTTGTCAATAACGGAGAAGGGGATGTTCTTCCAGCTTTGAGCTACGCTTTTGAGTTTGCCGAGGATTCTGTCTTTGTAGGATTCCTTGTCAATTTTGGCAATGACGACCTGGTCCCCAGAAAGGTAGGGGTATGACATCTTGAAGAGAATGATATCTTCATTGGATTTGAACGATATGCCGTCCTTACTTGCGGGGGTATTCTCTAGGATGTCCTGGAACTGGTCCTTGTGCTTGTAGAGGATGTCCATGTATCCAAGTTGCCTGTTGAAATTTTCACGTAAATTCCAGAAGGCTTCGCGCTTGTCCTGGGGAAGTTTTTCAAATGACAGAATCTGTGTAAAGGCGGATTCAAAGAAAAATCTGGATGATGCAATATTTTCTAGACTGGACCCTTCAAAGAATTCTGCCAGCACGGCAAGGCAGTAGTCCTGGGCTTCCTGATGCTTTTTCTGTTTGACAAGAATCTCGAAGTGCAACAGTCGGACCGACCATGTAAGGTCGGCGTGAAGGTAGCCCTGCTGGTGGGGATTTTGTTCCAGAAACTCCACTAGCTTTAAGGCGTCGTCATATTTTTTTTCTTTGTAGTACAGTCGGATCAAACCCAATAAATCCTGGGTCTGTTCGGAGGGGTCGAACAAATAGAGGCTGGGCCTAAGCGATTTTGAACGCTTCTTGATGTAGTTCTTTCGGCTGTTTTCTTCTGTAAGTCCGGAGAATTCTTCGCTGAACAACTTTTTCTCTTTTAAGGTGGCGACCTTGTTTGAGAAATTTGTGGACTTGAAAAAGTGCCTTGACGAAATGTCGGGATAGATCAGCGCACCTTGATTGAAAAGGAATATGGCTTCAATTCCGTCGACAGACTTGAATTCGGACGCATGCCCAAAGTCTAGAAGTCGCTGGGGCTGTTCATAGAGAAAAAGTGATGCGTTCTTTGTTTCCAGAAAGACCTTGTGTTGCTCTTTTAGAACGCTTTCTTCAACGTCATTCTGAAATGCAGTCCTGTTTTCGTTGAAATTCTTTTGCGCCAGAAAGATTTCGTTTTGAATATTACGAAAACTGAGCACCGCCAGGATGGCGGTGGGTAGAATGATGCCTCCGACAAATAAGAGGATAAATAGCAGATTATTGCGGGAAACCTGCATAAGCTTCTTTTATAGCGGAAGGTATACTGACAATCCCGGGAACTGCAACACGACCAAGCTTCCTGCCATTAGCAGGAGCAGCAAGGCAATTGCAATAAGGGAGATGGACAATAGCGGACGAATCACTTGATTACGTTTGCCCTATGGGTAACAGAAACCTTATGTCCCATTTCGACGCGGCGATTGTTGGAATAAATTTCGCGAATCAGCACCGAGGACTCGTTTTCTGCTGCGCGAGCGATGACGCCTCTACCGAGAAGGCGAGGAGGCATGCTTGCATCAGACTTGTCTTCTTCCCAGATTGCCACAGCATCGCCGGTATTGTATCCCTTTGCGAAACCACCATCAATCAGAACGTAAGAATAAGCTCCGATAATCAGCATGGGGTCCATGGAATAACGAATAATGGCAAGGGAATCCATCTGGGCTGTCTTTTCTGCCGTATAACCTGTTACGTTAATGGGTGCAAGAGGCTGCTTCAGACGTGCTTTAGACTGGTTGATTTTGATTTCGCGGAAACTTTGTACAATCTGGGCGCGAGACAAGGTGTCGCCGATAGCGGTTATTCTTGCAATGCCTGACAGTCTCAACAAGGCGAACTTGTCAAAACTTCTTCCCTTGGATGCGGGAACGTCAATAGCCTTGGCATCGACAATTTCAATGAGGTCTCCCTTCTTGAGATTGCTATTGGTCTTTTTACCGATTCCTACGACAACTTCGCTTTCGGGAAGGTGGATCAGAGGTTCTTTCTTTTCTCCAGAACGGATAGAGAAGAAGGCGCTGTCCTTCTTAAGGGAGTCCAGGGTGTAGATCTCGGGTGCCAGAATCTGGTAGTATCCATTGAACAGCTTGGGTTCGGGGCGCTGCTTGTAGTAGTAGGAATCTGCAGGTTTCTGCTTCTTTTCCTTCTTGTTCTTGCTACGAAGATCGCCTAACATGCTTTCGAAGTCTGCGTTTCTTTCGTCACCGTCATCGCAGCCTGCAGAAGTAATTCCCTTCGGCAGGTTGGAGTCGGCCACTGCAGCGTCGCAGGGATACTTTTTCATTGCAGGGTCAATGTGGAGAACCGCTTCTTCGCGGGTGCTGTCGCCGAGGTAAATGGAGTCACCCGGGTAAATCCAGTGCGGGTCCTGGATGTGGCGGTTGTTTTCCCAGAGATCGGGCCATGCAAAGGGATCCTTCAGGAATTCGTCACTCAAGTCCCACAGGGTGTCGCCTTCCTTGACGATATAGGCGGATGCAACAAGGGCTGAAAATCCCAAGCCGATTGTTAGATACTTCAAAAGACGCATATTTGAAAAACGCATATAAAACCCTGCAGGCTGAAATAGCTTTTTATTGAAATTTAACCTTTTCTCTGTTTGAACGTGGGTGCACTTTGGGCAAAATGCGGCCTTTCTGCGCTATTTTGGCGGTTTACACGTTCCTGAGGACGCTGAACATTACGAGATTTTGCCTTTTGTGCCGGGTTCTGTCCAAGAATTCCGGCTCTGTCGGGCACAAACAGGAACAGTATCTCGAATTTACCGCTTCCCGGTTCAAGGTACAGCGGGATGCTCTTGCGAAGCATATAACCTTCACGACGGAAATGCTTGATTTCCTTGGTTGCCACTTCCAGGTTAGATGTTTGCAGAAGAATTCGTTCCGGCCTGGACTGGGCTGCCATCTGTTCCACATTGGAGGCCAGGGACTCGTCTCCGGGCAGGTTGAAATAGAACGTCCAACGACCTTCGTTTTCTTCCTTGTTAAAGAACTTGGTGAAAAAATCCGCATCCACATGACCGCGATAGAATCGCATGTTTTCGTCGGGGACGTTTCGACCATTCAAACGTGAAGACTGCATGGCGTATTCGCGGCAGTCCAGCGAGGCCACCTTCTTGAATCGGTTTGCCAGGGAGGCACTGACAAAGGAACAACCCGAGTAGAATTCAAAGAAACAGTCGTCCTGGTTCGGGTGAATGGCACTCTCGATTCGCATGGGAAGGCCGATCCATGCATTCCTTGCCTTGGGAGCCCAGTCGAGCACATGCATATAGATGCCGGTTCCGCCAATAGAAATGAAGTCGCTGCCGAAGGCGCTCTTGGCTTCAACTTTCATGGGGGTGGTTCCGGTGGGATCGAACATGTAATCCGGAGTGCACTGGACGTGGTGACAACTGATAATTTCCGGGCAGGAACGTTCCAGGAAGTCTACAAATGTCTTGTAGCCGTGTGCGGAATTTCTACCTCTGAGATTGACCTGGACCAAGAGGGCGAACTGGCCGTCTCCTGTAGCCCTAAAGCAAATTTGACGGAGGGCCTTGCCGAAAATACGGAGGTGGTCCTTTTTCAGCTGTTCATTAACTCGTGTAACGACTTCAGGACGTTCCATGTCCTTGACGGGAGCTTCAATAACGAGTTTTTCACTTGCGCCCTTGATGATTTTTACAATGCGCCAGTCGCAATTTTCTGCAGGAGTTTCCGCAGTATACCAGGCTTGGATTTTTCCAGGAATTTTTTCGGTTTCTGCCCAGGCGGCGAGTTGACGCTTAAGATCTTCGAAAGTTGGAATGACTCGTTCGACGGGTTTTGCCGGTTTTACTTCTTCGTCAACCGTGGCCTTGGCAGCAACACGTTTGTTGGCAAGAGGCGCGGCAGGACGTCTTACGGTTTCGCGTCTTTCATTTGTCTTAAAGGGCTTTCTTTGCGGCTTGTACATGTCAATATCTTTTTGTTAAATCTTTTCTATAAAGTATGGAGCTTATACCAGGAATCGCGGATAAATCCAGGAGCATTCGCGAGCGACCATCTTGGGGAATTCTCTGAAGTTTCCGTTAATCTGGTACAAGTTGAGGCTACCTTCAACCGGGGTCAGCTTCATGACAGAGTCTGCACGGGCTTCCAGGTATGGGAATTCGTCAATGTTGCAGCTGGATACAACGGCGCATCCGGTAAGTGCAATGATTGTATCGATCATCTGCATCAATATCTGATGGGGAGAGCCGCTCAGTCGGGTAGACTTGGGATTGTGCAACACAGAAGAAATCGGGTCGATCACGACAACGCGGTAATCGTGGTTTTCCAGTTTCTTGGCCCCCTGGATTCTCTTGGCAATCAGCTGTGCTGTTTCAATCGGAGAAAGTGCAGTTCCGCGAAGATTCAGGAAACCGAACTTCGGGGTGCTGGCATTCAGGTCACGCTTAGATCCCAACAGGTGAAGGCGGTTGAGGAACACCGATTTAGTAAGTTCGAAATTAATGAAGAGAACGTCACTGGATGTGGTGGTATTACCGAACCAGTCTTCCCCGTAGCAAATGGACAGACCAAGGTCCATCAATGCAAGAGACTTGCCGCTCTTGGGAGGTGCCGTAAAGAGGAAAAATTCGCCAGCGCGGAGCATGTTTTCCACGATGGTCTGGTCTTTTTTCGGCGCTTCTTCACTGTCGCTAGCCAGCTCAATCAGCGGCTTGCCATCCAGAGAATATTCCACCCATTCACGCCATTCCTTAAAGTTCTTGGCGCCCTGTTCCAGTCCGATAAGGTACTGCTGCTTACCGCCACGAAGTACGCCCGGCATGCGGACCATCATATGGGGATTTCGGTTGGACGAATCTACTTTAAAGCCCTGGGAATCCAAGGTCTTGAAGAGGAAGTCTACGCGTTCGTTATATTCTTCTTCGTCATTTGCAAAAATCTTGATCCAGGCCTGCACGGAGTTGGCGCCTGTGTTGACCAAGGCGGCACAAGGCAGGTTCAAGGCCTTGTAGTAAGCCAACTGCTTGGCAAGACTCATCTTGGGGTTGTCGACGACGACATAACGGTAATGCCAAGATTCATCGGAGGCATCTTCTCCACCCTTAACGGCATTGATGCACAGAAGAGCGCCTTCAGGACTGTCCAGGCTCTTCATTATTTTCTTAATGGCGTCATCCTGGCCAACGATGTTGGACACCAGTTCTTCGGTACTGTTGGAGGTGTTGGAAATCTTGAACTCGATGGTTTCATCTTGTTCGAAAGTAGATTCCAGCAACTTGGCCAAGTCTTTTCGCCAGTCGGCTGCAGGCCAGGGAATGGAAAGGGCTTCGGGGTCAATCTTGAAGTTTTGCAGAAGTTCAAGAGACTGGGTGTCCAGACCCATGGCGAGCATCTGTTCCATGGAAATCATTCCCGCCGAAAGGGGGGAGATTATGGGCATGGCTACAGTCTGGGGAGTGGCCGGTGCTGCTCCACCTTCCACTGCAGGGGCCTGTGCTACCGGAGCTGCTGCGGGTGCCGCTTCTGCGGGGCGTTCAGAGGAACGTTTTTCTGCAGAGAATGCTCGACGGAGCGTCTGTTCGACTTCGTCGCCATCCATGCCTTCATCGCGAGCTTTGCCACCCAATTGGAAACTGGCGTCCATAAAGGTCCATTCTTCTTCCATGGCGGCAACACCGGCCTTATACAGTTCGGCCTTTAGTTCGTTTCCGCTGAATTTACCTTTCAAAAACTGATTAATTATTTTTCTTGCGCTTTCCATAGGGCAGCCTCAAACTCAAAAAAATACTCAAAGTTAATGTAGCTTATTTTTTAACTAGAAATTTACAGAAAGTGATTGGTTAGACATTATAGGGTATTTTTCCATGAAAAATGGCTGAAGTACGGTTTCCTTTTCCAAAAATGCCGTTGTTTCTCCTTACAACGCGAAAACGAAATTCGATTAATCTTTTTTTTGTACAAACTTTAAATTTAGGGTAGGAATGTTGTTATTGGGAGAACATAATGAAAAAGGACTTCAAGAATCGAATTCTTGCAGGTATGTTTGGCTTGGTCGTTGCTAATGCGGCTATAGCCCAGACCTACGACTTGCCCATTATCTTTGTGGATACAAAGCAAAAATGTCTGGACAAGAACGTTTCCGAAAAAATTCCTGCCACTATGAGGGTTTTGGATGCTGCTACAAATTCTGTAGCTGATAGCGCCAAGGGAAAACTCTATGATATCGGAATTAAGGTGAGAGGGCAATCTTCCGCCCTGTTCCCAAAGCCGGGTTATAGTGTTGAAGTTCGTGATTCCATTGGTGGAGAAATCGATGTAAGCATGTTAGGTCTCCCCGCAGCAGACGACTGGGTGTTCCATGGTCCCTACGTGGACAAGAGCATGATGCGTAACTCCCTGGCCCATTGGCTTTTTAGGCAGGCCGGCCGCTATAGCCCCCGTACCATGCATTTTGACTTGTATATCAATGGTGTTTACCGCGGTGTGTATGTGCTAATTGAAAAAATCAAGCGTGGTAAGTACCGTGTGGATGTGGCCAAACTCAAGGAAGAAGACATTGAAGGTGATGAATTGACCGGTGGTTACATCTGGGCATTCGACAAGACCGGCACTAACACCGGCGGCGCAGGCAGCGGTGATGTCAATAACGAAGGTTTCAGTACTTCAGACGGTTTGAATGTCATTCTCCACTATCCTAAAAAAGACAATATCCAGGAGCAGCAGGAAAATTACCTGAAGAAGTACCTGAACGATCTTGAAGGTCTTTTCAAGGACGGAAAGAGTGGCTCTGGCTACGAGAACTACGTGGATGTAGGATCCGCTGTCGATTACGTCCTTCATCAAGAAGTTACGAACAATGCCGACTCCTACTGGTGTAGCTTCTTCTTGCATAAAGATAAGGATAGCAAGGGCGGCAAGGTCACTTTAGGTCCTCCCTGGGACTTCAACTTGGCGATGAGCAACGGTACCTCTCCCGAAGGCCAGAACAATGGCGGCGGTATGTGGGGCGGCTTTGGTGGCATGGGTGGTTTCGGTGGCATGGGTGGTTTCGGAAGTTCGGGAACCACGGGCTGGCAAATCGAAAACAGCAGTAAGCAAATTGCCGACGGAAATGGCGGTGGCGGCATGTGGGGTGGCTTCGGAGGAAGTTCCCTGAAGGCTCCTCGTTGGCTTACCAGCATGTGGAAAAATCAGAGTTACCAAAGCGAATTGAAAAAACGCTGGGCCGAATTGCGTAGTGGCGTATGGCATACCAAGACTATGGATGCCTATCTGGATTCCATGAAGGTCTACTTGAAAAATGCTGCCGACCGTAACTTTGAACGTTGGCCGAATTTAGGAAAGTCTAGCGGTCAGAACGATAATGATCCTCAGCCTATGAAGTACTGCAATCAATCTGGCGGAGGCATGGGAATGGCCATGGGTGGTTACAACGCTGACACTTGGGACGGTGAAGTGGAGCACCTTCGCAAGAAGATGAAGGAACGTATGGCCTGGATGGATGAACAGCTCGGTTTCACCGAGCCCGCCAATCCCATTGTGACGGAACCGGTGATTCATATTCCCACCATCGAAGATAAGAAGGATACTGTATCTTCGCAGACGTTGGCTGTGGATTACAGCCGGTTGTCTCCCACGAATTTCTTTGTCGTAAACGGATCAAACCTGGAAATTCAAACAGATATTGGCGGCACATTCGCCATTATGGATTTGAACGGAGCTATTCTTTACAAGACTAGAATTCAGGTGGGCTCTACATCCATGAAGGTTCCTGCCAAGGCTCAGAATAAGCATTGGATCGCTATCCTTAACGGGAAGATGCTTTCCAGATAATTTGTACGGATTTTTCTTCCAACAAAAAAAGTCCATCGGCAAAGCCGATGGACTTCTCTTATATTTTTTTTCAAGAACGTAGAATCGTTCCGCAAATTACTTTGCAGGATTGAAACTGTCCTTCAGGCCAACGGTGCGGTTGAATACCAACTTACCCGGCTTGGAATCGTCGGAATCCAGGCAGAAGTAGCCGAGACGCAGGAACTGGAAGCGGTCTTCCATCTTGGCGTCGGCCAGGCTGGGTTCCAGCTTAGCCTGCTTAATGACCATGGATTCAGGATTCAGGTAGTTGTGCCAATCTTCGCCTTCGGGAACATCAGACGGATCTTCAAGAGTGAACAGGTTGTCGATGAGACGGACTTCTGCATCTACAGCATGAGCGGCGCTCACCCAGTGGATGGTGCCCTTCACCTTACGACCGTCAGGAGATTCGCCACCCTTGGAGGCAGGATCGTATTCGCAGTGAATGACGGTCACCTTGCCGTCTGCGTCCTTTTCGACGCTCTTGCAAGTTACGAAGTAGGCGCCCTTCAAGCGAACTTCGCCTTCCGGCTTCAAGCGGAAATACTTCTTGGGAGGTTCTTCCATGAAGTCTTCGGCTTCGATGTAAAGTTCCTTGGAGAACGGAACCATGCGGGTGCCTGCGTTAGGATCGTTGGGGTTGTTTTCCACTTCCACCATTTCCACCTTGCCGTCTTCCCAGTTGTCGATGACAACCTTCACCGGATCAATCACAGCCATAGCACGCTTGGCGCTCTGGTTCAGTTCTTCACGGATGCAGAAGTAGAGCAAGTTTACGTCCACCATGGATTCTGCCTTGGACACGCCGATACGGCTGCAGAATTCGCGGATGGAGCTGGGAGTAAAACCACGACGGCGGAAACCGCAAACCGTGGGCATACGGGGGTCGTTCCAGCCAAGAACAGCCTTGGTTTCCACCAGTTCAAGAAGCTTACGCTTACTCATCATGGTGTAGGTAAGGTTCAAACGGGAGAATTCAATCTGCTGGGGGCGGTTTTCCAGACCCAGTTCAATGAGGAACCAATCGTACAGCGGGCGATGGGCTTCAAATTCCAAAGTACAGATAGAATGAGTAATGCCTTCGATCCAGTCGCTAATGGGGTGAGCGAAGTCGTACATGGGGTAGATGCACCACTTGTCGCCAGTGCGGTGGTGAGTGCAGTGCTTGGTACGGTAGATCACCGGGTCGCGCATGTTCATGTTGGGGCTAGAGAGGTCCACCTTTGCGCGGAGGCACTTTTCGCCATCGGCGTACTTGCCGTCACGCATTTCGCGGAACAGCTTCATATTTTCTTCAACGCTACGGTCGCGGTACGGAGACGGCTTGGAGGGCTTACCAGCATCGTTACCACGGTATTCCTGCATTTCGTCACGGGTCAGGTCTTCAACGTAGGCCTTGCCCATTTCGATCATCTTTTCGGCGAATGCATAAATCTGATCGTAGTAATCAGAAGCGAAGAATTCTTCCTTCCACTGGAAACCGAGCCACTTCACGTCTTCGCGGATAGAATCCACATATTCCACATCTTCCTTAGTGGGGTTGGTATCGTCGAAGCGGAGGTTGGTGAAACCGCCAAACTTCTGGGCGGTGCCGAAGTTCAGGCAGATAGACTTGGCATGGCCAATGTGAATGTAGCCGTTAGGTTCCGGCGGGAAACGGGTCAGCACCTTGTTGCGCTTGCCGGTCTGCAAGTCGTTGACGATAATGTCTTGAATAAAATTCGAAGATTCAGGAATGTCCATTTTCTAACCTTTTAGGTTTTTGCCATAATTTTACGGGAAAAATGTAGAAAAATCCCTTTACTTTTCTGTCCACAGCCAGGTGCTGAGGTAGCGTTCGCCGGTATCAGGGAGCAGGGCCACAATGCGTTTGCCCTTGAACTCAGGACGCTTTGCCACGGTAAGGGCACATTCCAGGGCTGCACCGGAAGAAATACCCACAAAAATTCCCTCTTCTGCCGCTGCATCGCGGGCGGCCTTGCCAGCCTTTTCGGTGCTGGTCAGGTAGACTTCGTCCACCACCTTGGGGTCATAAATCTTGGGGATGAAGTTTGCCCCGATACCCTGGATCTTATGGGGGCCAGCAACGCCCTTGGAAATCATGGGGGAGTCGTCGGGCTCGATAGCGATTACATGCAGGTTGGGATTCTTTTCCTTGAGGTACTTTGCGGTTCCGCTGACAGTTCCGCCTGTGCCTGCCGTAGCGATAAATACATCCACCTTGCCTTCGGTATCTCTCCAGATTTCGGGACCGGTGGTCTTGTAATGGGCGTCGGGATTGGCGGGGTTTTCAAACTGCTGGGGAATAAAGCTCCCAGGATTTGCTGCCGCAATTTCGTTTGCCTTTTCGATACAGCCGGCCATTCCCCTGGCACCTTCAGTAAGGACTACTTCTGCTCCCAGGGATTTCAGCAGCATGCGTCGTTCCATGCTCATGGAGTCGGGCATGGTAAGCACAACCTTGTAACCCTTTACGGCTCCAACATAGGCGAGGCCTACGCCGGTGTTTCCACTGGTGGGTTCGATAATCAGAGCGCCGGGTTTCAGTTTGCCTTCCTTTTCTGCGGCTTCAATCATTTCTAGAGCCACACGGTCCTTGGCGCTGCCCAGGGGGTTGAACATTTCAAGTTTGACGTAGACTTCGGCATCTCCCTTATTCAGTTTGTTTATGCGGACAAGGGGGGTATTACCGATAGTTTCAAGAATGCTGTTGTATAGTGACATCTGGTTACCAAGTGATAATTGGGAAAAAGGAAAATCTAACGACGAATGCTTCTGCGGAAACCGCCATTACCTTGGCTGTTTGATTCTCGTGAACGATCGTCTCCGTTGCGGCGATCGTCATATTTACGGTCGTCGTTATAGGTTGAACTCTGGGAAGAATTCGTCTTCTTGTTTCTTGTCAAGTTCTGCGGATTGCTGACAGGTCTATATTCTTCCTGAGGATGTACATTTTCTGTTTTCGTGTATGTAGGTCTTTGTTGTTCCTGCTTTGCAGGCTGCGGTTTTGTTGAAGGCTTGGGACTAGTTTCCCTAACAGGAAGGCGATGATGGCTCTGGGGCTGGGATGGGGCCGGTGCGTAGGAATGTCCGCCATGCCTTGGGGGCTGTGCATTGTAATGGTGGCGCGGTCTAGGTGGACGCGGATGGTGACGGATGGTGTGGCTATGCCATTCGAACCAGGTGTCGCCCCAAACCCAATCGTTATACCAGTATCCAGTCCAGACCACATGGCCATAGTGCATCGGTACATAACGGTCTGTGTGAACATAATACACTACAGAGGGGTTATAGACAGGAACATAAATGTATTCCTTTTTCACCGGTTCAATTGTAATGTATACATCCCGTTCGACTTTTATGTATTGGTCAGAGTTCAGATTCCCGTGGTCATAAGCAGCGTGGCGCATACGCTGGACTGCAAACATAACTTCGCCATTCTGATTCTTTACGGCTCTGCCCAGCTGAGATGTCCAGGTGGAGTATTTTGCCATGGTGGCAAGAATCGTCGGGAAGGGAATCAGGGCTAGAACACTGGCGTCGTAATCAAGGCCAGCGCGCTGCATTTCCGCCGTGAGTGCTTCACCTTTGAAACCCTTGTGGGCGTTTGCCCAGAGGCTTGCCGATGGAATTTCGTCATTGTGGGTTGATGCCGTTAAAACGTGGGCCAACAGCGGATCTGGATAAAGTGCGATGGTTGCGACCAATGTATCCAATTCCTCTGCGGAATAGTCTGCCGCCTTGGCGCTTCCCGAGAAGGTCATGAGTGCAAAGGTTATTGCCAGGAACCATTTGACTAAAATGTTTTTCTGAAAAGACTTTTCCATAAACAACTCCTGTACCTCAATTTACAAAAAAGGCCTCTTCATGGATTTAATCCGCGGGAGTTTTTGTGCTAGAGGTAATTTTTGACTCTTATTTCAGGATTCAGATTTTCTTTGGGTAATTTAGGCACGTATAGCTTTACCGCATAGGCGTAGGAGTCGTTTTCGGCAATGATATCACCTTCCTGCAGGTCTTCATAAACTTCAATTTCGATTTCTACTCCGTCCCTGGCGGTCTTGCGATTCATTCGCATCGACAGTTCTTCCTTGGTAAAGAGGACGTCGATGACTTTCTTATAGCTGCCGTGATGGGTTGTGCCTAAAATTCGGGTACATTTCATTGGGCAAAACTCGAATTACTTGGTGTCGAACTTTACTGTAGGAGCGGTGCTTGCGCCTGCGTCTGCAGAGAACTGCACTTTGGGGCTGGCTCCTGCAAATCCGGCAATCAGACTGTTGGGGAACATGCGGATGGTGGTGTTGTACTGCATGACCACTTCGTTGTAACGCTTACGTTCCACGGCAATGCGGTTTTCTGCACCTTCAAGCTGCACGCGCAGTTCCTGGAAACTGGTGTTGCTCTTCAAGTTCGGATAGTTTTCGCTGACAGCCATCAAACGCTGCAAGGCGCCGCCCAGGGTAGCCTGGGTTTCCTGAAAGCGCTTCATGGCCACTTCGTCGTTCAGGACGTTTTCGTCAACTTTAACGACGCCGCCCATATGGCTGCGGGCATCCACAACGGCAGTCAGGGTGCTCTTTTCAAAGTCGGCTTCACCCTGCACGGTAGCCACAAGATTGGGAACCAGGTCAAAACGGCGCTGGTAGGTGTTCTCGACTTGAGCCCACTGGGCCTTTACGCCTTCGTCCAAGGCGATAATACTGTTATAGACGCTAACGGACTTGCCAACAATGATTGCTGCAAGCAAGATGACGGAAACGAGAGTGCCGATAATTACCTTTTTCATACCACCTCCATGGTGTCGACGAGGTTGACTATTTCTGTGACGGTACTAATATAGCTATTCACGCTGTCCAGGAACAGTTTTTCGTTTTTGCTGCTGATGGGAGTCTGCAAGGCTGGGTAGTCGTTAAAGATCTGCTGGTGATTTTCGGGATATTCCCTGTGGTTCAGGTAGTATACTCCGTACATGGTAGGAAGCATGGTGGAACTTGCCCGTACGAAGAATCCCAGGGGGTTGCGATCTTCCTTGAGGTAGGTAAAGGCCCTGCGCAGATGGACTAGCAAACCGCGCAACTCGCGTTCGCATTCCAGACGCAGACATTCCATGTTGGGCTCGTAATTGGGGAGGGGAGCTGCACCGGCAATGACTGCGTTGCGATGGGCGATGTGCAGAAATTCCAACGGGAAGACGTCTTCTGAAGACTGGATTTCCTTTAGGGTGAAGTAATAGCGGAATTCAATATTTTCTTTCTTGGCCTTTTTCAGCAGGTTCTGCAGGGGGGCGATCTTTTCGCTGGAGTTGTCCCTCAGAATGAAGCTGATAGTCCAGGGGGATTCCATGGAATTGAAACCTTCCATCAGACAGTCGCCGTGGGCGAAAGCCGAAATCAGGTTGTCGCCTAAAGTTTCCTGCAGAAGGCGGGGCCAGTCGGAATTCTGTAGTTCGATGACGCTCAAGTTCTTTTTCATATATCAAATGCCTATTTAAAAATTCAAGTTATATCCATTTATGGATTGCAAAAATCATATGGGGCTTTTTGTTTGTGTTGCGCTAAATTATTACCAGCTTCCGCCGGAACCGCCGCCACCAAAGCCTCCACCTCCGAAGCCGCCACCAAAGCCTCCTCGACCGCCGAATCCTCCGCCAAAGCCACCGCGGCTTCCGCTGTTTCGGCTAGCGTTACCGATGGCATTGCCCAGCATAAACCAGAGGCAACCATTTCCGCGGCCTCCACTAAACTTGGCCATCATCAGCATAAAGGCGACAAACATGATGAACAGCACCATGCGTGCAGGAACTCCGCTTTCTTCGGGAACTGGGTTTTCGCCGATATTTAGCTGGATGTTCTTTTCTTTTGCGATGACTTGTGCAATTTCCCAGGCGAGAGCTAAAATTCCCGTTCCGTATTTTTGTTGCCTAAATGCAGGAACTAGTGTTGCCTGTTGCAACCTTTCTGCAAGGGCGTCAGGCAGGTATCCTTCGGCTCCATAACCGACTTCCACGCTACGTCGACGTTGCTTCTGGGCGACGAAAATCAAAATTCCTTCATTGGATTTTCCACCGACGCCCCAGTTCTGCGCCGTACGGACTGCGAAGTCCCTGTAGTCGTTGTTCCCAATGTCGTTCATAAGGGCGGCCGCTAACCCTACACCGGCCTTCCTGTATAATTCTTCTGCAATCAGATTGAACTGTTGCACTTCCTGTGCGCTCATTAAACGATTTTCGTCGTAGACATAGCTGTTTACAGGACGGGCTGGCAGTTCTTTATCGCTGCCGTTTTTTAAGCCGATCCCCGCAAAAGCAGTTGAGGCCAGGGCTATACATAAAAGTATCGCCCACATTGCTATTGATGAAACGGAACTCTTCTTTCTCATTGGTTTGAAAATAGAAAGTTCATGGACTGATGTTAGACCATGAACTTTTTTTTTCAAAAATGTAGGGTGTATTTTTGCGTTTAAATGTGTTTTTTATCTTATTTACAATAATCGTCTAATTGTTTCTTTAACGGCGTAAAGTTGATCTTCTTTATGACAGCAATAGTGGCATCCATTTCTCGTTTGCTGTTTTCATGGCCCGATGTAAGGAAAGTAATATTGTCTCCCTTTAGGGACAGATTCACGTCATAAGGTGTTGTGAACTTTCCCGGAACATATTCTATGGGTTTTCCTGCACTTGTTGAAATGTTTAATTTTAGAATGGGTGATTTTGCATCGGAATCAATAAAAATTGATTTTTTTGCCAACCCTTTTTCAAGGGCACTGCAAATCGTTGCGTCTTCCTTACATTGAACATTTATGTTGCAGCGGGTCTGGGAAACCTTGAAATCGATTTCAATTTTCTTGCGTAAGCCAGATGCGGTGAGGTAATCTTCAGGCAGGTTTGGCTCGATTACAATGACAAAGGGACCTTTGTCGATGTCAATGTTTTTTATGTTGAATCTTGCGGTTCCGTCCTTTTGAGTTTGTCTTTCATCTAGAACTGTTCGCCCCTGTTTTGCGACGAGCGTGAAACCTTCGATGAATTCTTTTTCGTTAGATACCGTTACTTCAAGGGGCGAAATTTCAGGTTTTGACAGTTGTAGCGGTTGACTAGGACCTTCAAATTTTAATTTGGAAAGTTCACGGACGATGTCTGATTTTATTCCCTGGAG
The DNA here is from genome assembly GCF_900142505.1 of Fibrobacter sp. UWH5. Classification (NCBI taxonomy): domain Bacteria; kingdom Pseudomonadati; phylum Fibrobacterota; class Fibrobacteria; order Fibrobacterales; family Fibrobacteraceae; genus Fibrobacter; species Fibrobacter sp. UWH5. The sequence goes on from NZ_FRBB01000001.1 coordinate 359,694, forward strand.
GTCATGCTTTAAACGATGACTTTCGTTTATGGGGTATACCTTGCCCAGTTCATTGACCAGGACATTGTATTGCGCAGGAAGGGGTTTTGCTTTTTCGATGGCCTCGATTGCACTATCGAACCTTCCCTTGTTTAGTGCGTCCCTTGCCGTTTCTTCCAGTTTTGTAACGTCTAACTGGATAGATTTCATCTTGAATTGAATGTCTGCGGTGAATTCATCAAGGTCCAGTGTCGCCGTAGCCTTGAAACCTTTGGCGGCAGGTTCCTTTTTTACAACGACTCCCTTAACCTGGATGTCGCTGGAAACCTTGCTGTTAGAGAGAAAACTTTCGCTGAAGGAACTCTCTTTTCCAGATGTAATTTCTTCCTTGTTTAAAGTCTGATTGACTTTGACTTGTGCAGAAATTTGCTTTGCAACGCCTGCGATGGCGGCATTGTTTGCCTCTTCCTGGGATTCCTGCGAAGTGGCTGTATAGGTAATAATCTTGCCTGCCTGGGCGTAGGCGACAAGCATAGTACACAGCGCTACCATTTTAAGAGTCTTCATAGAACATCCATTATGATCAGCTTCTTGGTGATGTTGATCTTCTTTGTGGAGGCGGTTGATTTTACGGCTTTGCGAATTTGGCTATAGACGTCGTTTACGTCGTCAGAGTCGCTGTAGACAACCATGTCGATGGTTTTGGCAGTCATGGTGTTGACTTTTGCCTTTTTGAACTTGGCTTTCACGTTCTGGACAATGTCCTCTTCAACATCCTCAATTTGGCTGTCGTCGTAATCGCCGCGGATGTTCATGATGACCTTGTATTTATTGCCTTCTCGAAGGTCATCGGCCCAGTAGGCGTAAATTTTGGATTCCAGTCCGGGCATGGCTTTTTTCGCGGCTGTTTTCAAATTTGCCTGCTGGTCAATTTTCTCCATTCTGCCATGGCTGTCGATTGTGGAGTTCTGGGTTCCTAGAAGTCTAGCCGTTGAAGACTCGTAGGCGTTCAATTCTACGGTAACAATACCACGGCGGTCTACAGAGCCTGAAAACTTGATGTAGACATCGGCATTGAGCACGAGACTGGCCAAGTAGGCCAAATCCTCATCGGAACTGGCCAGACTGTTATGTACCTGGATGACTTTATCTAGCGCTTCATTTCCTTCTAGATACTTGACTTCATACCGACGTTGAGTCAAGTATTCGTTAATTCCGTCCATGGCCGCCCTGGCAAGGGGATTGTTTGTTACAACTTGAAGACCGCTTAGCCCCTTAGAATTTAAGGCGGGAATGACCATAATGACCGGATGTGGAAAATCTTCGGGAATGGATGTTATGACCTGGGGCTGACTCTGGGGTTGATCCTTGGGAGCGTATTTTCCCTCATATTGGGAATAGCGATCTGTATGCTTGATTTCTCCACCGCTTTTCTTGGCGGTTGAGGAGCCGTCTAATTCCTTATATGCGGAATTTGCGTTCTTACGTGTAGAAACCGTGCCGTTATCTGCTGCGGCAATCGATGCAAAAAGTACCAGAAATCCAATTGCGTAATTTACAAAGTTCATATGAATAAAATTACCCAATCATTTGGCATATGTCAAAGTGGAAGTAAACTTTTTTTAATGAACAATGCGTTTTTTTAATGACAAGTATACCATTCCCTAAAAACACTATATATTTAAAACAGGTTTAATGGTTTAATAAAGACGTTGCATGAGGATGCTATAATGGAAAAATGGTTTTGGCTTCCCGACTGGGCTTCGGATTTGAGTCTGTGGGAGGATGATCTTATCAGTGCAAATCCGGAGGCTGAACACGTCTTTGTCTCGTATGGAGACATGGTTTCCTGTTTAGACGGAATGTATGGCCTAAAGGGTCTTTCCGAGGCGACAACTGTTGTCGCTTGGGGGCTTGGCGCCTTGGCTTTGCTTAAGGATGCCAAGAATAAGCCTTGCGGTCAGAAGTGGATTCTTTTGTCGCCTTATGCAGATTTTTGTGATGAAGAAAGCAACTGGACCGATCAAACTTTGACTTTTATGGCCAGGCAGGTTCGAAATGCTGCTGAACCGACCTTGAATGCTTTTATGGAGTTCCTGGAAAATGAGTTTGGCGAATGGCAGGATGAATGGTTCAGTGCCGCCTTGAAAATGGATAAAAACGCACTTGGTGATGGCTTGAATTATCTTGTGCGAAATAAAATTGATTCAAAAATTGAAGATAACGGAGAAACAAAGGTCCTGTTTGGACGTATGAACCAGGCCGTCTTACCTAGTTTGACGTTGGGTTTGAAAGAATTCTTGCCCAATGCTGAATTTAAGGAACGCCCCAAGGCCGGCCATTGGCCTCCGATGCTTATGCTTTAATTTTACGAAAGCAACGGCAGTTTAATGTCAGGGCGATAATCAAGTACGCCAGGAAGAATATTAAAAGGCCTGTTTCTACATGATCGCCGATGTGGCTATATAAGGTATCTCTTGTCTTAAGAGGTACCTTTCTCTGTATGACGGCATCGGTGAAAAGTTTAGTGTTTAGATCGAAGTGCCCATATTGGTCGATGAATACAGAAACACCGCTGTTGGCCAATCTTGCTACGGGCATTCCATTTTCTATGGCGCGGTAGCGAACCAGGTTCAAGTGCTGGTAGGGGGCCGTACTTCTGCCGAACCAACCGTCATTGGTGATGTTCACCATAAGGCGGGAACCGCTGCGGATGGCTTCTCGAATTAAATCACCAAAAATGGCGTCATAGCAAATGTATGGAGTCCAGTCGTAAGGTCCGTATACGGGGGTTTCCTTGCCAGGAACAAAATCACCTTCGCCCAGGTCCACATAATTCAAAATGGGGAATATATCGTCAAAGGGGATTCTTTCGCTGAAAGGTACCAAATGCTTCTTGATATATCGGCTGTATCCCGATTCGCCGGGTCTGAACAGGAAAGAGGCGTTATAAATGTCAAACTTGCGAATGCTGCCAGGAGGGTTTCTTTTATAATCTAGGGCTCCGGTCATCAGTTGTGCGTTTTTCAGTGTGGCCGTCTTGTTGAGGAGTCGGATGACTGCGGGCTGCCTTCTGATGTGGTCGGGAATGGCGGTCTCTGCGAGGACGATAAGGTTTGCTCCCGCACGCACGCTGTCGTTTACCATGCCGATTGTCTTGTTGACGATGGAGTCAAAACGGTCCTTGCTCCATTTGGCACCTTGGGCGATACTGGGCTGGACCAGGGCAATTGATGGATTTTCGGGGGAATCAGCGTTGTTGAAAGGTTGGGCTTCCTTTGAAGAAAGAACAATTGAACCCTGAATTAGAAGCAGTATGAAAATGACTGCGGGAACCGAGAAAATGGGAAGTGCCTTTTTGAGATTTTTGCAGTTGGCCAAGGCATGGGCGACGGCCTGGTTGGAGGCAACGACCATGATCGTGTAACCAAAGATGCCGACCCAAGGGAGCATTTGCAGAAGTTCCAGATGGTTTCCGAAGGTGTAACCTAGGTGGCTCCATGGAAAACTGAAATCCCCTCGGGTACGAGTCATTTCAAGACCTGCGTAAAATACGGGGAAAAGGGGGAGCAGTAAACGATGGCCTTTGATGGAGGCCTTTGCTGCTAGAGTGTAGACGTACGCGGCAAGAACGTTGTATATGCTGAAGTAGGCGATGAGTAGGAACAGTCCGAACAATATCAATCCCGACGGAGCTGTTTCTACATGCATTACATTGTAAATCCAGTAGTAGTTGATTGTATTGTATAGGATGGCTGACCAGAATGTGGCGAACAGGGCCTGTTGCCTTCCGTAACGGTTAAGGACTATAAACCAGGGAACTAGCTGCAATAACGCTGCCGGGCCAAGGGGCATGGGTGGGTAGGCGAACGCATAAAGTCCCCAGGAGAAAGTACATAGCATCAAGGCGGTTCGTGAATCCTGTTCCTTGATTCTGCGTATGTTCCAGCGGAAAAAATTGACTAGCCAGAACAGGCCGACTGGGCAGAACGTCATGGCGATCTGGACGATACCAGCATGGCCGGCTCCATTATAGTTGGCAGTATTGTAGTCTATGGCCAGATTTAAAAAGGATAGGACGCTGTACGTGTAAATCCAACGAGTAAAGTTCTTTCGGATTGTTTTGACAAAAAGAAACGGAAGTGCCAATATAAAGGGAATACACTGGATGTTCTGGGTGTAGAGTCCAGGTTCGTCAGCCCTTGCTGCAAAAATAATGATTTCAGCAATGAAGGTTACCGCAGCGTAAAACTTGTAGGCTTTCGGCAATTCGCAAATATATCGTTTGACCTTTTCCATGAAAAAACTCGTTAAAGACCGCTCTTGTCCTGAGGGTTGAAAACTAATACGAATTCGCCTTTGGGCGGATGACTTTTAAAGTGGGCAGAAATTTCTGTCGGCGTCCCGATAAGATGTTCCTCGAACTTCTTGGTCAATTCTCGCATGAGGGCGATCTTGATGTCTCCGAATACGAGCTTGATTTCTTCGACGAACTTGTCGATGTTGTGGGGGCTGGCGTAAAAAATCTGGGTCGCTTCCTCATCCTTCAGTTTTTCTAGTAAGTGGATGCGCTGGGCGCTCTTCTTAGGGGAGAAATACTGGAATGCAAAATGGTCGGTAGGCATACCGCTACTGATCAGGGCGGTAATCATGGCGCAGGGGCCGGGGATGGCTCGAACGTCGATTCCTTCACGGACACATTCTCTAACTAGGTTAAATGCCGGGTCGGCTACGCCTGGGGTTCCTGCGTCGCTTATCAGCGCAATGTCGCCCTCGTTTTTTAGAAATTCAACGTACTTGGGCGTGACCTTTTCCTTGTTGAAATCGTGATAAGGTTCCATGGTCGTGTTGATGCCGTAGGCATCGAACAGGATTCGGCTGTGACGGGTATCTTCTGCCAGAACCAGAGGAACTTCCTTGAGAATACGGACTGCTCGATAGGTGATGTCTTCCATGTTGCCGATGGGAGTCGCGACAATGTATAGTGTATGAGCCATGGTAAAAATCTTTATAATGAGGTGTTGTAGCTGAGTACGGAATTTAAATCTGCCTGACGGGAACCCTGTAACTCGAAGCGGAGCCTCTGGATTAATTTGCGGTGCATTTCCTTGGCGGCGTTGTTAATCAGGTCGCTTCGCATGCGGCCGTATACGGTGGCCTTGATCTGTTCCTGTTCCGAAAATTCAACGTGCTTGACCAGAGTGCCATTGCAGAAAATGCGGGCGCGGAGGGTAAAGCTTAAGGTTTCATCTACAGGGAGGATTGGCCAAAAGGGGATAATCACGGCTCCCAAAGTCCATGAACTCGGGGCCGATTCCTGCTTGACTGATGCGATGATTTCGGCGTTACCTCGGCACGAATTTCTTGGATAATCCTCTGGCGTTGCCGCTGCCGTGTAAGCACGTAGCAAATCTTGGCTTAATTCCAGGCTGTCTCCGCCATAAACGAAGGGAATATTTCCAAAGAAACTGAACTTTTCCTGAGTTAAGGGAATGTTCTCTAGATTTCCTTGTTGCAGATTTACGGAACAGCCCGATAAAAAGGCCAACAGTATCGTAGCGATCAAAACGCTGATTTTTCTTTTGCTTCTCGTGTAAAACATCATTTGTAAAGATACAAAAGTATGGGAGTTCCTATTGTTTTATTAAATTGCGGATATGGATTTACCAGTAGTCTTTATATCTGATGCCCATCTGGGTGTGAACACTCCGTTCTGTGTTGCTAATCGCGAAGAGAAACTTGTGCAGTTTTTAAATCAGCTACGCGGTAAAATTTCTCACTTGGTCATTGCGGGCGACCTGTTTGAATTCTGGTTTGAGTATAGAGATTACGTTTGCCGAAACCATTTTGAACTGTATTTTTCTCTTCGGGAATTGGTGAAATCCGGTGTGGAAGTTCATCTTCTTCAGGGAAATCATGATTTTGCCTATGAGGATTTCTTCCCCAAAACGCTGGGCGTTCAAGTCCATAAGCAGGTTATTCTTGAGGTTCAGGGGAAAAGGGTCCTCTGTTGCCATGGCGATGGCGTTGCCAAGTCTGATAAGGGTTATCGCGTCATGCGAAAAATCCTTGATTTTCCGCTAAACCGCAAACTTTTTAAGTTGATCCATCCGGATTGGGGGATGAGTCTCGCTCGATTTGTTGGCAGTAGTAGCCGCAAGGCTGGCGAAACAAGAGTCATCAATATGGACGAGTATCTGGAATGGGCCGGCGGCGCTATGAAAAAGAACTGCTGTGACTACTGCGTTCTGGGGCATCACCATATAGCGGGAGTATGGCCTGTTAAGAATGGTGTTGTCGCTTCTGCCGGGGACTGGATGAAAAAACTCACCTACGTCCAGATGGAAGCAGGTGAGTTAGTTTTAAAGGATTTTTTGTAGGGGCTTAGTTCCCGTTGAAGGCGTCTGCGCGACTCTCTGTGGAATGCATCATCTTCTTGCTAGAGTTTGAACCCCAAATCTTGGCGACGAGATCCATGCTAGCAAAGCTATCCCAGTAAGCGTCTACCCAGCACCAATGGTGAACTTCGCCCTTGGCGTCGGTGATAGTCCAATTCTTGAGCGCTGAAAAAGTCATCACAATCGGATCGGGCTTGCTGGAAAATCCATAACTGTTGGTTTCTTCGGGAAGCTCTATAGTTATGGTCCAGGCGTTTCCGTCGGTCCTCTTGAAAATGAAAACATTCAGTGCGATAATAACCGCGAGGGCTATAAGTGCGCCTCTAAAGTTCTTTTTCGTGAGAAAAAAGATACAAAGAAGCGCGAGGAGCACGCAAATGGCTCCAAAGTTATAGTGTACGGTATAAAATGCCTTAAGAACATCTATCATGACGATCCCCTCACTTAAGGCTTACTTCTTGTTAGCCTTTGCTGCCGCTCTCTGTTCTGCGACCAGGGAGGCAACGCTGAAGGACAGGACCTTGCCTTCGATCTTGCATTCGGTGCGGTAGCTCTGTCTCGGGAGAGCGATTCCATGAGAAGAAAGAGTTCCCATGAAGGAGGCGTTTGCGTGGCTAGCGATAGTACGAACGTTGATGAATCCCTTGTCCTTGCTGAAAGTCAGGGAGAACACCTTCTTGGTCTTGTCGTATTCTGCAACCATGGTCTTGTTTACGGCCGTGTTGACTGCATTCTTGGAGTTGCGGTCGAAAATGATGGTTCCACGGGAGTCGATGGAGAGCATGGTCTTGTTTGCAACAGAGTTACGGCATGCGATAAGCTTCCATTCGCCCTTCTTCTTGGAGGAGGCGTTCTTGCTTGTGAAGATGTACTTGTTGCCTTCCTTTTCCAGGATGTAGGGGCCAGTTACGATCTTTTCGCCGATGGCGTTAAGGGCACCCTTGAAATACAGGAACTTGGACTTGGAACCGTTGACACCCAGAATGAAGCGGAAAGAAGTAGCCTTTGCTTCCTTAACGGGAGTGATAGCCACGCGCTTGCCTACCGGGTCAACTTCGATATCTGCATAGGGGCCAACATCGATTGTTTCGCCACGGGGGCCAGTTGTCTGCTTGGCCATTTTGTCGAGTTTCATGGTTCGAATAGCTTCTGCCGGGAAGCGGATGAAGCCACGAATGTCCATTTTAACAATAATTCCGTCCATTATTACACCTCTTTTATTTGTTGTTTTGCTTGTAAATTAACAATTTTTAAACCTTAAATGCAATGATTATAAGAAAAAAAACAATAATGCCTGTTGTGAAGGCTACATTATGTAAGGTAAATCACATAGATAACTGGGGAAAAATGCCTTTTTTTACCTTGTTTGGGCAGTAAGATGTTGTAAGGCTTGGTTTAATTTATTACTTAAGGGATTGCCTTGAGCCTTGATTTTTTTGAAATTGGGGTGTTCTTTTTCGAAAATCAAGTTGCTTTCTTGCCTATTTTGTCTATCCTGAATGAGAATAACCTGTTCTGGAATAGCTATTTCGTTCAAGTCGGGCATGTCGACTTTTGTCCGTATCAAAAATTTGGGATAAAGAAGTCTGTATTTTTCGTTGATCTTGTCGGCAATGCTGCTGATGGGGTCAATTAAAAATAAACTGCTTTTTTTTGTGTATTTAAGTTGTTCTGCGGCTAAAATAGCTCCGATTCCCCTTCCGGCGACTATTTCAGGCGCCCTGCCGGTAATTTGGCTTGCGCAAGCGGTGATTTGCCTGGCGTCATCTAGAAAATTCTCTGAGGAGGGGGTTCCCTTGTTGTTTCCGCTGCCTCTATAATTGAATGTGACTAGCGTGCTTTGTGCATTTTCTCCCGCTTCGGCGAGAAATTGGGCCCCATCTTCATCTGTGTCGGGGAAATAGAGCAGAATGGACTTGTTATCCGAACCGAGCTGCCAACCGCTTAAAATGTTGCCGTCTTCCAGCGTGCAGGAAATCTGTTTTGCCTTGCCCTGAATCGCTGCGTTGGCTTCTTTGTGGGTAATTGCCCGCGGAAATGCGATTTGGCGTTCTGTAAGTGCAAGGTAGAATACCATGCTGCAGTAAATGAGGGCGAGAGCACCTAAAAGTCGTAATATTCTAAGGAAAAAGCCCTTTATAGATGATGGATTGAACGAATTCATGTATACAAAGATAGAAAAATAAGGATGAAATAATAAAAGTAACTTATAAAGTTCTGTATACGGACGTGGACTGTTCCCGTATGGAATCTTACAAGGAAAATTATAAAGAAAAAAAGGACTTCCGCTTGGAGTGAAGCGGAAGTCCGAGGGATGGGATTGGGTGTTCCCTAAATATAGGCTAATTTTTTTAAGGTGGGTATAGGAAAAATGCATGGTGTTCACGAAAGTGTTCTCTAGGTGTTCTCTAGGCTGATACTAGTAGTAAAGCGGCTTTTTTTACATCGTCAAGGGGGTGCTTTTTACAAAGAAGGTGTTCCCAAAAATGTCCGAAAAAATTATATTTCCTGCTGATGAACGTTTATGCATATTACAATTACAGGAAGTACCTGCAGGACTATTATGACTACCGGAAGTCTGTCCAGCGGTATTTTTCCTATAGGTCTTTTGCCAAGAAGGCGGGGTATTCGTCTTCTGGATTCTATCTAGACCTGATTCGTGGCCGTAAGTCTCTTACGCCCCAGATGCTGCCGAAGTTTATTGCGGCGCTGGGACTGAACGAGAAGGAAGGCCGCTATTTTACCTTGATGGTTGATTTTACTCATGCTACTACTCCGGCATCCAAGCAGGCTATCTTCGAGCAGATGTCCGCTCTGTTGCCCAGTGCCATCAAGTCTTTGACCAAGAACCAGCAGGAATACTACAGCAAGTGGTATTATGTGGCTGTTCGCGAAGCCCTTTCCGTGCTGAATATTGGCGAGAAGAATATTCAGGAACTGGCGCTGTTCCTGAACCCGAAGATCACGCTCCCGCAGGCAAAACAGGCTATTCAGCTCCTGTTGAACCTGCAGTTGATCGAATTGGATATTACCGGTTGCTATCGTTCTGTGAACAAGGCCATCTTCAGTGGGTCCGAAATCGCTCCGCTGTTCGTTCATCAGTTCCAGAAACAGATGATTGATTTGGGTAAAGATGCCCTGGATCACTACAGCACCGAACGTAGAAATGTATCTTGCATGACAATGAGCGTGTCTGCCGAAGGTCTGGAACGTATTATCAGCAAGATTGACTTGTTCCGCAAGGAAGTTGTCGACATTGTCCGTTCCGACGAAGGCGAGACTATGATTGCCCAGATGAATATTCAGTTCTTTCCGCTGAGTAAGGAAAAGGTTGCCTTGCCTCCGGAACCTGATGAGGAGGATGCATGAGGACTCGCTTTTTGAATTGTTTGATGCTGGTGGCGTTTTGCGTCGCCGGGCTCGCTTTCGTGAGTGCCTGTTCCAGTGACTCCAGTACTGCAGGAACTGTGACTGATACGGGCAATACCATTGCTACAACTGAAGCTGAAGTGGCCGGCGTGGTCCATCGTGCCGATGGCTCTGTTGCCGTGAACGCTACTGTCAGGATGGCCAGGTTGGCAAGCTCTGAGGCAGATTCTTATGAAATCCCCGAGTCTAGGGATACTGTGACGGACTCTGCAGGTCGGTTCGCCTTTGCCGTTGCAATGGCTGACACCTTCCAGTTGGCTGTTTTTGATTCCTTGGCATCTGAAATTTTCTACCTGCCGTATACGACTTCGAAGTCTGACGATTACGATTCCATCAGGCTAGAAAAGGCCGCCTTGTTTAACGGCGTTCTCCTTTATGAAGAAGCCGATTCTGCAGTGAAGGTTGGCTCCCACTTTATTGTTAGCCTGACAGGAACGCCCTTCTTCCAGAGCGTATTTGCTGGCGATTCGTTCAGCTTGATGATTCCCGCTGGTACTGGCTGGATGTCGTTCTTCCCCTGGGACCCGGAGATTGTTGCCAAGCTGCAGGATTCCGGTGTCGCGGACAGCCTGATTTATCGCCGCTGGGAACTGAAGGACTCTGTTGCTGCCGGAGATACCGTTACACAGGGACCGTTCATCTGGAGCATTAAGTCTGACGTGGATTCCCTGATCAAGGAAGAGGAAGAAGTCGCTAAGGTCGTATCCCGTATTAGCGGTACCGTTATTTGCAAGAGCGGCAAGCCTTGTGACAGTGTGGAAGTCATGCTGATTACGGATCTGTACGGCTTTGACTTTGTCGAAGGTGATTCTGTTGAATTTGTTGTAAATGCGAAGACGGATAGCCTTGGCCGCTGGTGGTTGCCTGTTCCGGAATCCGTTCCCGAAGATTCCTTCAGAGTTGAATATCGATTGATGATGGATGGCTTCCCGGTCCAGGTTGGCGTGTCCCGCTATGTGATGGCTGGTGAAGTCAAGAATCTGAAGGACACGCTGGATGTCGGTGTAGACACGTTGAGCAAGCCGTCGGGACTGTCTTATGGTGTTGCCCTGGTTGTTGACCGCGAAGATACGACCCAGTCTAGTGACTGCATGCTGAATAGCGTTGTTGTGGGTATTAAGGGTACATCCCATTTTGTTCGCGACGTCACTTGCTACGATGAGGCTTCTCTAGTGGATCTGCCTATGGGCGTACAGGATGTGATTCTCTATTCCGGCGACCCCAAGGTCGTGGCAAAATTGCGTGAGATGGAGGTCCCCATGATGTACTATGTGACCCAGAATGCGGTGTCTTTGCCCGAGGGAAGTGTCCAACAGGTACAGTGGATGACCTATAGTCCAATCAATCTCAGCATTTTTTCTGAAAAAAATGAATAAAACCCCTTGCCAAGGTTAATTTTATTAGTTAACTTTGGCTCACCAACGATGAGTTATGGTGTAACGGTAGCACAACAGATTCTGACTCTGTTTGTCTAGGTTCGAATCCTGGTAACTCAACGAAAAAAAGAGAGATTCCCTTTGGGAGTCTCTTTTTTTGTATCCAAAAAGTTTGCGTTGTCCTTTTGAGGCTTCGTCTATATTTAAAGGGTGTAGGTAAAGCCTACGCCCCACAGTACATTTTGGGCGTCGTGATCCTTGAACTGGTAAAACGGCACGCTGATTTGTGTATATAGACCGTACATGTGGACCCACATTTCCATGGAAATGTCCAGTTCTTCCTTGTAGTTGAACGGGTACACGTACTTTTTCTTGTTGGCGTTGTTTATGGCCTGGTGCATCTTGTTGGGGGCTTCGGCGTATTCGTAGCCTGCGCCAATGCCGACATCGAATTTGAAGGGGAGTTCGCTAAAACAAGTCCAGAGGAGGCTTCCCCTGATGCTGGCCCAAAAATCATTTTCGCCGTAATGCATGCCCATGCCCTGCACTCTAAAGGCAAGGCTTCTGAAGTCAAGGCCTGCGACCAGTACCAATGGAGCCTGGTTCCGTGTGCCGATCCCAACTTCGATTTTTATATCGGAGGGCTGTTTGGGTGCTTCGGCAGCGCCTGAATGAACCGCCCCCAAAAGGGTTAATCCGAAAGGTATTATCATTTTGGGGAGGAGATTCATACTGACAATTATAGTAAACCTCGTGATTATTTGCACAAATGAGGGCGTTGATATAAAAAAATGGGGTTTATAATAAAAATAAAAGTTCTATCTTTTCGTTAACTTAACCGCCGCGGCGTATGCCAGGCTCAAAAAAAAGGAAAACATATGAAGTTGAAGAATTTCTTTATGTCTTGCGTTGCAGCATGTGCTTTGGCTGCTCCTGCTATGGCAGAAGGTGGCATGTTCGAAGGCGCTCTGCCCGAAAACTGGACTGCTGATGTTGTTGCCGGTGTCAAGTATAACTATTACAACTTCCACAACTGGCAGCAGGATGGTACTTCCAACTACACTTGGTTGGTGACCTTTGATGCAGACGTGCAGGGTAAGTGGAAGGTTGCCAACTGGCGTAACCTGGTGGATATCGATCTCGGACAGACTTGGACCGATGGCCAGGGCCGTCGTAAGTCCTCTGACCGTCTTTTCTGGGAATCCATGCTTGACTTCAACATGACCGAAGTGCTGAAGCCCTACGTCGGAAACCGTTTTGAAACTCAGATGATTGCCGGCTACACCTATAGCGAAGATGAAGATGGTAACGAAGTCAAGAAGGCTGTCTCCAGCTTTATGGACCCTGCTTACGAAACTCAGGTTGCCGGTCTTGCCTATATCCCCAATGATATGTTTAGCCAGCGTCTCGGTTTTGCAAACCGCATGACCATTTCTAACGGCTACGGCTACGCTGATGAACACGGTGCCGAAAAGATTGCTCGTGGCGAACGCGACCATCTTAAGACCGTGAAGGATGAACCGGGTCTGGAATCCGTTACTGAATTCAAGTACGGCTTTTCTGATGTGGTTAGCTTCAAGAGCCGTCTGTGGGCATTCACCAACTTTGAAGGTGTCAACGCAATTGACGGTCGTTGGGAAAACTTGCTGACTGTTCTGATTGCCCCGCTGATCGAACTGCAGGTTGGCTTCGATATGGCTTACGACCTGGATCAGGATGAAGATGCTCAGGTTAAGAACATGGTGCTCTTCGGTCTGACCTGGCGCTGGTTCTAATATTTAGAGAATCCGATAAATATAAGAAGAAGGCTCGCTTCGGCGAGCCTTCTTCTTATATAGTGCAAATTTTTTACGGTTCGTAATTTAATAATTCCTGAATCCAGGCGTCCTTAGCCTTGCGGATCTTTTCTAGGGAGGCGTCATCTGCGGCGCTGTTGTCTCTCAGTTCGGCTAATTCAGTGTACTGCCTTGCCAGGAGTTCCGCCTTAGGGTAGTGGGGGATGAGGCTTGATAGGCGTTCCTGGATTGCCTTGTCGGAATAGAGCCGGTTGATTCCTTCTAGCCAAAGGCAGATGTGTGCTTCCTTGTTGCCGTTCTGCCGTTCTTGGTCGGCTTCGCTGAATTCCGGGGGCGTTATCTGGTCTAGCCAGTCCGCTTCTTGCTCGAACAGTTGGTTGTCTTCTTCCAGGGCGTTTGCCTTATTTCGTAATTCCAGCTGCTTTTTTAGGAAGGGACGGTAAGACTCCACATCTTGGTCTAGACCGTTTTTTTTCAGAAAATTCCCAAGATTACGCAGATTTGATTCTGACGGATTGTTCAGGAGGCATTCCTTTAGCACGGCTAGCTGATCTTTAGAAGGCAACTTTTTGAAATTTTCGTTATGTGCGTTTGCTGCCTTGACGCGAAGCCAAAAAATTCTCAATAGAATTAGTGCGGTTATGATGGGTAAAATAATGGTAAATGACATAATGGGTGCTATTTTAGAAAAATGAAGGGGGAAAATGCCTTTTTTGAAACGAAAGTTCCTGCTGTGGGCGAAAAAAGGTGTGTTTTTATGGCTTTGAACGTTCCTTATTGCTTTTTTACAGATATTTTTCAATTTTCGTTTTTAATATATAGTCTAAAATGGTGTATATTTAGCGTTGAATATTCATAACCTGTGCACAGGTGGAGATTGGACTATATGAAATTGGATCGTTTTAAACGGATATCTCTTACCGCGATGATGTTTGGACTCGCTGGGGTGGTTTCGTCCTTTGCGGTTGTTGAAGATAACCAGAGAGAACTGGATATTGTTGTCCGCGACTTTGACGTGGGTCATCCCGACTTTGAAAACTTCCAGGAAGAAGCTTATTACAGCATCTTTTCTGGCAAGGATGATGCTAAGCCGAGTTCCTGGTTGGCTACATACAGCACGGATCCGACGTGGACTGGTCGTCGATCTAACTATGGTAAATATGGTTGCGGTAATACCCAGACTCCTGATTACGGTCTCCCCGTAGGTACCGAAGGCTATCCCAAGGCTAACGCCGATGGTTCCGTGATGACCAAGTCCGGTGCCGTTTCTACGGTTCCCGACTATATTACCGCTATTTCTAGAGTTACAAACCAGGGTTATGCCTGGTACGGTGAATTCAAGGATTGCTCTTACGATGCTAAGCTGAATCCCCTTAGCCTAAAGACTATGCGTGGTCTTGTGTCTGAATTGTGCTCCGACGCTTCTTCGACTTGGGCCGCCAATATGGCCGACAGCAAAAAGGAGTGTACCGCAGGTAAGGTCTGTAAGGGTCACTCCTGGTCACAGATTGTGTACGTGACTCCGGGCCTTGTTGAACGAAACCTGCAGTTCGTTCAGGATCCCAACGATCCTAACGGCGGTCTGGACATGTATTCTCCCATAATTTCCGCTAAGCGTGAAGGGTGTGATAACCAGTATTTCAACCAGTGGTATGCGGATGTAGATAATGTCAACCTGCGTACCAATACCACCTTGATCCTGGATCAGGATCCTAGTGATCCGAAGTACTTTGAAATCGATAAGAACTGGAACAATGGTGGTTACTTCCCGCTGGATTCCATTTCTGATGATGGCGAATTTACCTGGCTGGGACCCAAACCCCAGTATCCGAATCAGTACGGCGCTCAGTCTCTTTCCATTTTCTGCCCGCCTTATGAATATCGATATGCAAAGGACCAGACCGACTTTAAGGGTTCGAATACTGCAGAACTTTGCAATGCCTGGAAGCGTAATGGTGGTCCCAAGGTTGGTGCTGCCGCATATCAGGCTGCTGCCACTTCTGAAATTGGCCTGCGTCACCTGCGCAACTATGGCTTTACCATGATGGGTTACGCCGCATTTAAGTACAAGAAGGGTGCTGGTGAAGTGTTCGAATTCACTGGTGACGATGACATGTGGATTTACGTGGACGGCGTTCTGGTGGTTGACCTGGGTGGTACTCACTTGGCTGCAGCTGGTAAGGCTGACATGGACTACCTTTCTGGTCAGAAGTTTGGTGTCGCCGGTTTAGGTGGCTTTGCTCATGGTTGCTGGCCGGGCGATCCTCTGGAACAGGCTGACTCCTGCTCTATCAAGCTTGATGCTGATGGTACCTGGAAGGATGGCTCCTGGCATCATATCCACTTCTTCTATGCTGACCGTCAGACCGATGGTTCTAACCTCCGTATCCGCAGTTCTCTTTCTGAACTCGCTCCGTCTCGCTATGGTCAGCCCTCTGTAAGTAAGTCTGTGGTGACTACCGACAGTACTGGTAAGCAGACCGTCAGCGTGACCCTGAATACTACTCTGGATGAATCCTCCTTGATTAACATCAGAAACGCTGCCACAACAGGCACCGCTCCGGTCTTGCTGGTGATGAGAACGGTCTATGATTCTACCGGTGCTTCTTCTACTAAGGTTTATGGCTACTACATTACCTCTATTTCTGATGGTATTAACCTTGGTTCTTCTGGTATTCAGTACGATATGGAAGGTATCTTGGTCGATGCTGATGGTAATGTTATGACTTCTGGCATTTCCGGTAACGACAAGATTGCATTCAATTTCCGCGATCCTGAAAACGAAATTGCCAACGACGAAGAACTGAAGGCTGCTTATGTGTCTACCGTGGGTCTTGATGCTTGGAATCAGATGATTTCCTGGACCAAGAAGATGGACGCCGCTGGTTTCGATATCAAGTCTTCTTCTGGAAAGAAGGTGATTGGTTTCCCGGATACTCCTAGCGATTGGTCTGTTACTCAGTTCGTGGGTAACCCCAACGTCGAAACCTTCGTTCTTGACAAGAATATTGACCGTCCTGAATTTGATAAGCAGGCTGCTGTATTGACCGAAGTTGCCAAGAACAACAGTGGTGAATTGCCTGCTGACTTTACCGCTGACTTGATCATTACCTCTATCCCCACTTCTGCTGGTAATGGTAACCCGCTGGTGCTGTCCAACGAAGATAAGAGCTCCTTCTCTAAGGCTGGTGCTAATGGTACTGTTGGTGCCGGTTCTGTGGCTTACGTCGGTGGTAAGGCAAGCGCATCTTCTATGTGCTTCAGCGATGAATCTGGTGTTGAAAGCTGCACAAGTATTTCTTATCCGGTTTCTGGTCCGTTCCGCCTTAACGTTCGCGTGTTCGACCATATGGGCCATTTTGTTAGCCAGTACCAGAAGCGTATGAGTGCTGACGAAATTCATAAGGCTCTGGGTGGCGAAACTGCTAAGCTTGGCGCCTGCGGCGAGGAATATCCGCTGTACGGTTCTACTGGCTTGGGCTGGATGACTATCAAGATGTATCCTGTTTCTCAGAGCGGCCGTATGATTGCAACTGGCCCGTACATCTACCAGGTTACCTTCATTCAGGAAGACTACAAGTACTGCGTGAAGGGCGGCGATGCTGACGAAGCTGGTCAGATCAAGACCAACACTTACAAGCGTACCTCTGATACTTATCGTTTCGGTTACCGCCGTCATAAGAATAAGTAATAGCGGTTAGCAAAGTTTAAAAAGCCTCGGCTCAATGCCGAGGCTTTTTGTATAGAGAAAACTACCGGCGTAGCCGGTAGTTCCGTAAAAGCCTTCTGGCAGACATGCAAAAATGTTGGAATTAAACTATAGAACCAATGAGGGCGAATGGTTCGGCGGCCGTTATTTTGACTTGTAGGCGGGTGCCAGCTTTTATTGGTTGAAGACCTTCGCTCAGAGCAACTGGGCGGTAGGCGTCGTTGCGGGCGATGATGGTGCCTTGGCGATAGCCTGCTTTTTCTACGGTCACACGCTCTGTCTGACCAATCCAGCGGGCGTTATTTTCTGTAGCGATGGCCTGGAATGCGGCGGCCAGTTCTGCAGATCGACTGTGTTTAACGGTGTCGGGCACGATTGGCTCTAGACGGCTTGCTACCGTACCTGGGCGGCTGACGAAGCGGGTTATGTTGCAGACCGTAGGGTGTGTTTCCTGGAGGATGTTTAAGGTGTCCTTGAAGTCCTGGTCCGATTCGCCGGGAAAGCCGACAATAAGGTCTGTGCTGAGGGTGAACAAGCTGAATCGCTTGTTAAACTCGTTTGCCAGCTCCAGGTAATCCTTGGCGGTATGTTTGCGGTTCATCAACTGCAGAACGTGCTCGGATCCGCTCTGGACGGGAAGGTGGATGAATTTGTAGACACGGTCGTCCTGGAAGCATTCCATGAGCGGTTCCAGGTAGCTTTTGATGTGCCGCGGGTTGCCCATGCCTAGGCGGATGCGGTAATCGCCTGGAACTTTGACGAGTATCTGCTGAACCAGTTCAGCCAGGTTTTGGGCGGGAAATTCTGCGCGGGAGTTCCCTGCAAAATCAAATCCGTAGCAACCGCAATCCTGGCCTGTAAGCTGTATTTCGATGCAACCGTCAGAAACGAGTCGCTGTACCTGCTCTACGATAGATTCTGCAGAAAAACTACGCAGTCTCCCTTTGACTAGGCGGGTGGAACAGTAGGCACATGCGTCTAGGCAGCCTTCTTCGATGTTGACGATACCTACGAGAGGGGATTCGCGAAGAACGGTTCCCGGCTTGAGGATAAGTGTTTCTTGGGATGTTCTTTCTTTGCTTAATTCGTTGAGGCTTGTAAATCTGACGTCCTCAAAAAGTTTGCGAACCTCTTCCTGCAGATCCCTAGGGGCGCAGCCTGTTACAAAGAAAGTTGCCTGGGGTGCAATGGCTTTTGCCTCGCGCAGTAATTTTAGTGCCGTTGAATTCCCCTTGACCGTGCATACGTTCAGGATAAATGCGGCTGGTTCTAGGCCTTCTTTGGGGAGGCCAAAGGTGACGTTAAATTCGTTGTCAAAAAGTCGAGCGATTTTTTCGCCCTCTCCAAAATTTGCAGCACATCCCTGGCTAATGACGGAAAGGGTTGGTTTATCGGTCGAATTTTTCAAGGGTGATTCCCGGGTAGTAGTGGGTGAGGATTTCCTGGTAGGATTGTCCTGCCTGGGCACGGGCGCGGACTCCCATCTGACACATGCCGACTCCGTGGCCGAAGCCGGTACCTGTGAGGATCCATTCCTTGCCGCTTTGCTTGATGGTAAAGAATGATGAAGGGAGGATGGAGTTGTTCTTTTTAAAGAGCCAGCGGGTTCTGTCGGTAAGAACTTCGATGTCGCCCTTGTCGGTTTTTACAACCAAGGTCTGAATACGACCGCTTTTTAGTTTGTTCTTGACCGTGATTTCCTTGACTTTCTTGAAATCTTTGGTTGCGACGGAGGATAGCTTGGCTTTTGATTCGGTTAAATTGCGCTTGATTAGGTCGGCGATTTCTTTGTCTGCAAAACGGCGTTCCCATTTCATGTAGCTGGATTCGTTGCAGAAGGGGGTGCCATCGTTACGACGGTCTGGCTTGCTCTGGAGGTAGGGGAGGTTTGGACGATTCCAGGTGGCTAGGGTTTCTGTGGTTCCGCCGCAGGTGGAATGGTAATAGGCGATTATGAATTCTCCGTTGTACATCATGGTAACGCCTGCGGTGGCCTTGACGGCGGCGTCTGTAAGGGGGGTGGCGCCTTCTAGTCCTTTATAGACTTGGTCCTTGGTGTCGGCATAGACGTCAAACCCTTGGGCTTCGCGGCTATTGTAATGCTTGTAGGCGTATGTGCGGGCTGCGACAGCTTGGGCCTTCAGGGCTTCGATGCGACCGCTGTCAAGTTTGCCGATTTCGTAGGGAATGACGCCGCGTAGGTAATCTTCTACGTCTACGGAGTTGATAGCATCTACCTTGCCGTTGCTTGCCCTGAAAAGGACTGTACCCGGATAGCATGCCCGCTGAAGACTTTTGGTATCTGCTGCAAAGGCGATGCAGGATCCGTCTTCGTTGCCGAATTCACGGGATTCCATTTCCATGGACTGGCCCTTGCTGGAAAGTTTTATGCTTTTCCCGTTGGCGGTAATTTTGATAATTTCGTCGGCGTATTTTAGGTAGGCTTCCTTGGCTCCAATAAGCACCCCGACTCGGAGAGGGCGGTCTAAATCCTGGGGAACCTTGCGCTCTTCGAATTTTACCGCGGTCTCCTGAAGGGGATCTGTTCCTTCGGTGGAAATTGCGGAAATTGGGACGAATGGGGAACTTGTTGCTACGCTGGCGGAACTGCTGACGGCATTGGCTGAACTGGCCACCATGTTGGCTGAGCTGGCGATAGAATTTGCTGCGGAACTACCTGCCGAGTTGGCAGCGAGGCTTGAACTAGAAAATTGGGCTTCCGCAGTGTTGGAGGCTTCGATGGGAACAAAGCGTATGACTTCGGTTTCTTCTACATCTCCTGGCAGATCGAAACCGTCGGATACAGAAACAGCCTGCGGTTCCGCATAAACGGAACTTAGCAGGCTGGCTGCAAACCAGAGGGATGTCAACAGTCTGGCCAACAAACCCTCTGTTATTTAATGCTTGCCCTTGAGCTTTGCCTGGGTGTCCTTGGCCATCTTCTTCAGCTTGGACTGGGTCATGGTGCGGTCTGCTGTAGAAATCTTGTCTACGAACAGGTCGCCACTCAGGTGATCCACTTCGTGCTGGATGCAGCGTCCGAAAAGGCCGTCGCAGTTATGGATTTCCTGGGCTTCTCCATTGATGTCGAAGAAGCGGACACACACCTTGTTGGGGCGAACCACATTGCAGAAGATGTCGGGAACGGAGAGGCAACCTTCGTCATAGTCCACCATTTCTGCGTCAGGTTCGGCTTCCCATTCCGGGTTGAACATGATGTAGGGGTTGGGTTCCTCTTCGTCGGGAATGGACGTGTCGATAACCACCAGTCGGATGTTCAGACCGACCTGCGGTGCGGCAAGACCACAGCCGGGAGCCTTGTACATGGTTTCCAGCATGTCTTTTGCCAACTGGCGCAGCTCCGGAGTGATTTCGGTGATGGGGGTGCACTTCTTGCGAAGCACCGGATCGCCATAAGTTCTAATAGGGAGCAATGCCATAGATTACTTCTTTTCTTCGGTCTTTTCGACAGGCTTGGCTTCGGCGTTCAGAACGCGCATGATTGCTGCCTTTTCGAAGTCGATAAGGGTGGTGGAACCGGTACGTACGGTAACAGTGGTAGAGGTTTCGTCGATGTTGGTGACGACGCCGATGATACCTGCAGTGGTCATAACCTTGTCACCCTTCTTCAGAGCCTTGCGCATGGCTTCCATCTGCTTCATTTCCTTATTCTTGGGGCGGATGAAGAACAGCCACATTACGACGAAGAGAAGAATCAGGGGGAGGAAACCGGCGAGACCACCCTGCTGCTGTTCTGCAGCGGCGTCTTGTGCGAATGCGGCAACGGAAGCGAGGGTAACGAGAAGAGCAGAAATTTTCATTTTTGGAACCTTTCCTTGATGGTTGAATTATTCATTAAAAAGATAGTAAACTAAGAAACTAGATGTTTGTCTAGCATGGGGAAAATGCGGTTGAGTTCCAGTAAATCCAGAACCTTTTCGAAGTCCCCTCTAAAGGACTGGATGCTTTCCAGGGGGTCGTCGGAATTCGGGGAGGCTACCTGTGCAGAGGGAATGAGAAGACCGCGTTGAATCAAGGGCTGTATGGTCCGCAAGGTCAAGGTCAGATGAAGTGACTTCTTGGCGATAGACATCAGTGTTTCGGTCTGTATGGTGAATGTTCCGTTTTTCAGCGGGTCTCTGCTTTCCTGGACCGTCTTGGTAACTGCGGTAAGAACCATCTGTTCGGTCATGGATAGGATGCTAGGCGAAACCTTCTTATGGATGGCTCGGTAGCAGATGGTCTTATACAGCAGAGAAATGACGCGAGGGCTCTCAATACGAATTTCGTCGCCTAAGACCTTGAGGACATCTATGCTCTGCAGAGTCTGCAGTAGTCCCATTGTTTCGTCGTCATCGATATTGAAAAGCTGGTGGACTTCTTCGCAGATTTCCTGCACCGGTGTGACAGTACCTCGGGAACTTAGTAGATAAAGTAATGCGGGGAGAGCTTTTACCTTATTGCTCTTTATAAGGTTGTTCTTGGCGATGTGGGTTCTGCTGGCCAGGAAGGTGATGATGGACATAAGCCAGCTGGGTTCCTTGGCCAGGGCGTCCTGCAGTCCCGCAGGGTTGATGACCTGCAGTTCACACTGTGTTTTTGCCTTGAGGGTTTCCTTGGCTGCGGCTCCTTCCAACAGGCTGAATTCGCCAATGATAGAACCCGGTCCGTATAGCCGGATCTTGGGCTTTTTAGAAGACGATCCTTCCAATTCGCCGCTCTTGACAATGAAGAGGGTATTGTTCTTGTCGCCTTCGGTGCATAGATATTCGCCAGCGTTCAGAATCATTATAGAACTCCTCGAACATTGGTTTCGTATCGCAGGGCCTTCAGGTAGTATTTAATCGTCCCTAAATTGATGCTATACTGTTGATTGCCTGCAGGCTTGAACCAGCCTAACTTCTGCAGACGGATCCATTCCGAAACGTCGGCGTTGGTGTCGTGCTTTCTGATGAACGCAAGCCAGCCGGGGCTGTCCATAAGGGTGTCTTCGGACAT
Organism: Fibrobacter sp. UWH5; assembly: GCF_900142505.1. Lineage (NCBI taxonomy): Bacteria > Pseudomonadati > Fibrobacterota > Fibrobacteria > Fibrobacterales > Fibrobacteraceae > Fibrobacter > Fibrobacter sp. UWH5. The sequence goes on from NZ_FRBB01000001.1 coordinate 381,379, forward strand.
GGCCGAAAGAAGAACCAGCATCTTTTTCTGGTACAGAGTCAGTTTATAGGGCTCAAATGGCTGACCTGCGTCACTTACTTCCTGGAAGTCTACGAATATCCTCAAAAGTTCGGCGTCTATAATCTTGCAGACGACGACTCCCTCTTTTTTGGAAATTTCAATGAGGTGGCGACGGAAGAGGCTCTTAAAGTCTAGCTGGACCGTGGTAAAGTCTAATTTTGTAATCCAGCAAAATTCCTGAATCAGTTCTGCAACGTTGTATAAAATAGGACCGTTGGAACTTTTTGATTTTTTCTTGCTTAGGAATAGGGCGAGACTCTTTATTGAGTTTTCGACGCGGGGCTGCTGGGCGGCCTGCTTAAGGCGTCGAGTCTTGCTTGACAGACTTTTGATTACGGCAAGGAGCCATAGGGGAAGGCGTTTTAGTTCTGATTCCATACACTCTTCGTTCACTAGAGTGATGTCGGACTTTTTGGTGGCGGCGATTTCGTATTTGAACGGTTCACGCTCCAAAAGGGCGGCCACGCCAACGAGGTCACCTGGATGCATTGTAAATACGATGTCTTCTGGGCTGTCCTTCTCTCTTGCGATAAGTTCCCCGTCATTGAGGATGACGATGCTCCTTTCGGGTTCCTTTTTAGGGTTTACGTCAGAAGAGCCTGCGGCAACGCTAACTTGATTGGGTCCGTTGGGAGTATATACAACAAATCCCGCCTCCACGTTTAAACGGGTGGGCGGGATGATTTGCTGTCGGGAATCTCCTGATTTCTTGGAATTCATGGAGAAAACCGCCTATACGCGCCTTAAATACGCCTTGCGATTACTGGCGTTCGTCGATACGAGCAGCCTTACCGCGGAGGTCGCGCATGTAGTAAATGCGAGCCTGGCGAACCTTACCCGGGCGATCCAGAAGGATGGAAGCGATACGGGGAGAGTTAACCGGGAAGATACGTTCAACGGCAACACCGTTGGACATCTTGCGGACGGTAATGGTCTTGGAGATACCAGAGTTCTTGACCTGGATGATGACGCCCTTGAACGGCTGGATACGTTCCTTGGTGCCTTCAATAACCTTGACGTTCACGGTGACGGTGTCGCCAGAGCGGAATGCCGGGAGGTCGGTCTTCACGTTTTCATTCTGGATTGCTTCGATATTCAGGGACATAATGTACCTCGTTAATTATTTGATGCCAAATTTAGTATCTCTTTCGAGATTTTTAAAGATGTCTGGGCGCCTTTCTTCCGTTCTTTTTAACGATTCTTGACGCCTCCAAGCCGCTATGTTCTTGTGATGGCCCGAGAGAAGCACATCTGGAACTCTTTTCCCTTCAAAAACTTCCGGACGCGTGTAAACCGGCCAGCCGAGGACTCCCTGGGCGAAAGAATCGGTGTCTCCGGATTCTCTGTTACCCAGTGCGCCGTCGATCAGGCGGACAACTGCGTCTGTTACCAGCATGGCGGGCAATTCACCACCACTGACAACGAAGTCGCCTATGGAAATTTCAAGATCCACTTCGGACTGGCGGATGCGGTCGTCGATTCCCTTGTAGTGTCCGCAGATCAGGACCAGGTGCTTTTCTTTCGAAAGTTCCTGGGCCATCTTGTGGTTAAAGGGAACGCCGTCTGCAGTCAAGTAAATGACCTTGCCGCCGTCTTCCTTGACGCCTGTACTGCGGATTGCGTTTGCCAGGGGTTCCGGTCGGATGACCATGCCCGGTTCGCCACCGTAGGGGACGTCGTCTACCTGACCATAATCGTTGATTGCGAAGTCTCGCAGGTAGACTGTATTGAATTCCATAAGCCCCTTATTCTGAGCCCTGCCCATGATAGAAGTTTTCATGGGGGTGAACATTTCCGGAAAAATGGTGATGCAGTCAATTTTCATAACTGGACTATTTTTCCCCCGGACACATGCTCTTGAGGTAGTCTGCGTCGCAGGTAATGCTCTCGTCCTCTTCGTCGACTTCTACAACACAGTCGTCGACCCAGGGGGCTAGAATGGGTTGAGCGGAAAACTCTTTCTGGTACTCCAGATCAAACTTGATCTGAAAGGCATAGACGGTGGGGAGTTCTTGAACCTCAATGACCTCGCCAACTTCTCTGCCATCTTCCAGTTTGACACGGAATCCTTCCAGGTCGTCAATGTAATATTCGCCCTCGGGGGCGGGAATGCGCTCGGATTCAGGAATCATCAAGTCGCCATTGACAAAGTGGGTAATGGATTCGGGGGTGTCGTACCCCTTGAATTTCAGCAACCACAAGTTGTTTGCCAGCTTGGAATCTTCCACCGTCAGTTTAACCAGTTCGCTATTGGTCTTTTTTAGCATCACATCCTTGAGCTTCTCGTGACGGGTAAGGTCGTGAGTCAGAGGCATCGCCTTGATATAGCCCTTTACGCCATGTGTGCGCATGAGCTGGCAGACGGTGATGAACTCTTCTTGTGCTTCGGATTCAGACATTAAAGACGTGGGTGGGAATCTGACTACAGTAAACTAAAAAGCGGATACTGTTTATGGAAGGTGATTGCAAAGGGGCTGGAACCTTTCGATTCCGTTTAAAAAAGCCTCGCGCAGGTTCACTGCACGAGACCCTTTCAAAATGCTTGAATTAAGCTTCTGCAGGTGCTTCTGCGGGTGCTTCAGCAGCGGCAGCGGCTTCAGCTTCGGCAGCAGCCTTGGCAGCCTTTTCAGCTTCGATCTTGGCGAGAGCCTTAGGACCGAGCTTTGCCTTCTTTTCCTTAACAGCCTTGGGAGCAGCAACCTTACCTTCGATGGAACGGCCAGCCTTCATTTCGTGGAAGAGTTCCATGATACCAGCCTGCTTCATCAGGTTACGAACGGTGTCAGAGGGCTGAGCACCAGTGGAGAGCCACTTGAGAGCCTTTTCCTGATCGAACTTGATTTCGGGGGTCTTGGTGTTGGGGTTGTAGAAACCGACCTGTTCGATAAAGCTATCGTCGCGTGCCTTACGGCTGTCGATAACGACTACGCGGTAGATCGGGTTGTGACGCTTACCAAAGCGAGAAAGACGGATAGCGGTTGCCATTTTAACCTCTTTAAATATTGTCTCGGGGATGAACCTGCCGAAACGGGGTTGTTCAATTGTTTTGGCCAAATATAGTAACATTGCTTTTGTGTGTAAAGGACGGCAACGAAAAAAAATCCGTTCTTTGCATACAAAGTATTTGTTGGATGGAGCTGATTTTGAGGCGTTTAAGCTGGTAATTGGCGAAATTCGCTCAAAAATTGGGTTTTTGTGTGGGAAAAACGCCTTGCTGTCGGACTAGCCGCAGGACTTCTTTTCAGACGTTTTTCTGTGCGTTTTCAGCATGTTTTTTATGGTTTGACCTTGCTTTTCTGACGAAAACCATTGTTCCAGGCTGGAATTTTCCATTGCGTAATATTACCCGGTGTAATATTCCAACGGTTAGTACTCGTTGATTTTTTATCAACAAGACATGGATTTGTCTGTGTGAAAATTCTCACACCAGTGGGTAAATTATAAGTGTAAGCGGGTGGTGCCGCGGTAAACTTTAAAACGAGGTTTTGGATATGGAAAAGAAAACTGTAAAGATGTATGCTCCTATTGTTGAAACCATTTGGGGAGCATTGGTCGTAGTGGGCTTCTGCTCCTACATCTTCCTTGTTTAATTAGACTCGCCTTTAGCCAAGTTTGGTGGTTGAGAAGAAAGGAAGTCGCCCTAGGCGACTTCCTTTTCACATAGTCAGACTTTAAAAGAAAAAGATTAGTGTTTTTTGGCCCTTCGGACCCAAAAACGTCGGCTCGGAAATGAAAATGAGTTACCTCATTTTCGCTTCTCTCACCTTAGTGCTTTTTTTTCTTCTTGTTCTTATCCTTGGGGGGAGTGTAGTTGGAGCCGATCTGGGCGCCGCCGTTCTGTCTCTTGGCGAATTCGCCAACCTTCTTGAACATTTCCTTCATGGTCTCGTACTGCTTGAGCACGGCGTTCACGCGACCGATTTCGGTGCCGGAACCCTTTGCCACGCGGTCCTTGCGGCTGCCGTTGAGGATGCTGGGGTTCTTGCGTTCCTTGGGGGTCATGGAACTGAGGACGGCTTCTACGTAGACAAGTTCCTTTTCGTCAATCTGGTCGATGGGCAGCTTGTTCAGGCCGGGGATCATGCCCAGGATGTCCTTGAGGCGGCCCAGCTTCTTGATGGTGCGGAGCTGGTTCAAGAAGTCATTCAGGTCGAAGGTGTTGTTCAGGATCTTCTTCTTGAGGTCCTTGGCGTCCTTTTCGTCGATGACCTGCTGTGCCTTTTCCACGAGAGAGACCACGTCGCCCATGCCGAGGATACGGCTAGCCATACGGTCCGGATGGAACAGTTCGATTTCGGGGAGTTTTTCGCCGACACCGATGAAGCAGATAGGTACGCCGGTCATCTTCTTGATGGACAGGGCTGCACCGCCGCGGGTGTCGCCATCCATCTTGGAAAGGCAGACGCCGGTGAACTTCAGTCGCTGCCAGAAGGTTTCGGCGACATTTACGGCTTCCTGACCGATCATGGCGTCGGCAACGAAGAGCACTTCGTCGGGGTGGACGGCTTCCTGGGCCTGTTCCAGTTCCTGCATCAGTTCTTCGTCGATCTGCAGACGGCCTGCGGTATCGTAGATTACCAGGTCAAAGCCGTTGTCCTTGGCGTACTGGTAACCATGCTTGATAATTTCTACGGGATTGCCCTGGCCTTCGTCGTAAACGGGAATGCCGATGGACTTGCCCAGCACCTGCAGCTGCTTGATAGCGGCGGGGCGGTATACGTCGGCTGCCACCAGGAGAGGCTTACGCTTCTTCTTGGTTCGCATCCACAGGGCGATCTTTCCTGCGAAGGTGGTCTTACCGGAACCCTGAAGGCCCACCATCATGATGCCCACGGGAGCGGGGGCGGAAAGGTTGATTTCCTTAGTTTCGCCACCCATGACGGCAACAAGTTCGTCGTGGATTATTTTCACAATCTGCTGACCCGGGGTCACGGAGGTAAGCACTTCGCTGCCGAGGGCCTTTTCCTTGACGGCCTTCACGAAGTCGCGGGTTACGTTAAAGTTTACGTCGGCTTCCAGGAAGGCGCGGCGGACTTCGCGAAGGGATTCCGCAACGTTTTCTTCGGTAAGCTTGCCCTGGCCACGCAGGTTCTTGAGGGTATTTTCTAGAGAATCAGTCAACTGTGAAAACATAGTGGGGGCAAATATAGTAATTATGAATTATGAGTTATGAATTATGAGATGAATTACGAGTTACGAATTACGAGAGAGGGGGAAGGTAAAATCTGATTTTTTAGAAAAAATATGGTTGGTTCAAAAGTTTATTGCTAAATTGTGCACCTGCTTTGAGACTGTCTCATGATTGATGAATTTACCGGACATATCGAAAAAACTCCAAAGATCAAGTTCAGAAAGAACGGCGACATCAAGGATGTGCTGGTGGTGGCGTTGCCCATGCTGCTTTCCATGTCCTTTGATACCTTGATGACCTTTGTAGACCGTCTTTTCTTGAGTCGGTTGGGTCCTGCCGAAATGAACGCCAGCCTTGGTGCGGGCGGCATGAATCTTGTCCTGATCACTTTTTTCACGGGTATGATCAGCTATACGACGGCAATGGTTGCCCAGCGTTTTGGTGCCGGAAAGAAGCAGGAATGCGCCAGCGTGTTCATGCAGGCCGTGTATTTATCCCTTGCCTGCGTGCCCTTTCTCTATTTGATGATCCCCCTGGGGCATTTGATTTTTGAACAGCAGGGATTGGCGGCGGACCAGCTGGCTTATCAGAAACTGTACTTTAATATTTTGATGATTGGCGGAATTGTTTCTCTGGTTCGAAATGCGGCTCCTTGTTTCTTTAGCGGAATCGGTGAGACGAAGATTATCATGAAGGCTGCCTTTTCGGGTATGCTGGTAAATATCGTCTGTAACTATTTCCTGATTTTCGGTGTGGGCCCGTGTCCGCGTCTAGGTGTGGCGGGAGCGGCCTATGGTACAGTCATTGGTAATATCGTCTCGACGGTGATGTTGTTTGTGGTCTATTTTGGCAAGCGGTACCATTCGCTTTACGGAACAAGGTCGAACCTAAAATTTAATCTGGCTCAGGTGAAGGAACTGCTTAAACGAGGCATGCCATCAGGCGTAGAAATGTTCCTGAATATGGCGGCGTTCCAGCTGATGATTTTGCTGTTCCACGGCCTTGGTGCCGAAGCGGCCACGGCGGCCTCCATCATGTTTAACTGGGATATGGTGGCCTATGTGCCATTGATGGGTCTGGAAGTAGCGTCTACCAGTTTGGTCGGACGTTATGTTGGTGCAAAAAGTGCTGCCGCGGCCTCCCGCTCTACGTATTCAGGTCTAAAGGTGGGGTGGGGGTATTCCCTGCTGATTGCTGTCCTTTTGATATTCTTGCCAGGCGTTCTGGCCGACGTGTTTAGGCCCGACGTGACCGCCTCTGCAGAGGCTATAGCCATATTCGAATCTGCCCGTCCCATGGGGATCTTTATGCTGCGTTTTGCAACATTGTATATCTTCGTGGAAGTACTGCTGGTAGTTTACTGTGGTGCCCTGCGCGGTGCTGGAGACACGGTGTGGGTCATGTGCGCCTGTGCCGTTATGAACTGGTTTAACACCATAGCCCTATACGTAGCGGCCTATATCATAAAAGTGCCGCCCCATTATGCGTGGATTATCGTGGTGTGCGTGTATAGCACGGCGCCAGTCCTGTTCTACTTGCGCTGGAAGAGCGGCAAGTGGCGGCGCCATGTGCTGGATAAGAATTAGAAAAGCCTAGTTGGTGCAACCGGCTGCGGTCATTCGTTCCATGAATCGGCCGGCGAACAGGTCCGGACTTGTCTGCATTAGCAAGGAGTTGTTGGCTTCCTTGCGGTAGGCGTCGTACTGTTCGCAAAGGTCGAAGTCGCAGGTCATGGTGACAGAAGCCTTGCCACTACCGCAAGTTTGCGTTCCAGTGGCAGATGCTGAAGAACTGGATTCGCTACATCCGCAAAGAAGAGCTAATCCCAATACTGCGATACAAAGTAAAGTTTTTCCCATAATCTTTTGTCCTCTTGACTCCCAAAACTATCTAATAATTTGTAGAAAAGCAAGTTTGTTGAAGTTAAAATGATTTTTCAGAGAGGTCGACCAACTCGAAACGGTATTTCTGCTTGACTTCCGGGTATTTTTCGTGGTCCACTTCGCTTAAAAACATGGACTTTTCGCGGATCCACATGGCGTTGTCGCCGTAAAGTTTGCGGTAAATGACGTAATCTTCCTGAGTTTCGGAATGCTTGGCCACCCCTTCTACGATGTAAAAACGGTTTTTGAAGTGCCTATAGATTCCGTGGACCTTGATTTCCCGAATTTCCTCTTTGTTTTCCATATTGTATGCAGTCCTTTTTTGCTTTCACCCATTTATAGGAAAAAATATGGGGAATGCGGGCCGGGAACGCAGATTTTAAAAAATAAAGTAGAGGAATCGGCTTGGAACGCCCAAAAAACGTAATGCTTTTTGCCGTATCACTCGCCTTTTATTATATTTACCCCCGTAAAAACTTTAAATACTACTCAAAAGAGGTTAAATAATCATGGGTATCAATTACTTCAATTCCATTCCTCTGCGTCGTCAGCTGGAAGAAATCGGTCACTGCCGTTTCATGGATTCTTCTGAATTTTCTCGCGGTGTAGAAGCCCTCAAGGGCAAGAAGATCGTGTTCGTCGGTTGCGGCGCTCAGGGTCTCCATCAGGGTCTCGACCTGCGTGATAGCGGTCTCGATGTTTCCTACACCCTCCGTCCGGAAGCAATCGCTGAAAAGCGTCAGTCCTGGAAGAACGCTACCGAAAACGGTTTCGCCGTCGGTACCTACGAAGAAATGATCCCCACTGCTGACCTGGTTTGCAACCTCACACCGGATAAGCAGCACCACAACGTGATCCCCGCTGTCATGAAGCTCATGAAGAAGGGCGCAGCTCTCTCCTACAGCCATGGCTTCAACATCGTTGAAGAAGGCCAGCAGATCCGTGAAGACATTACCGTTATCATGGTGGCTCCCAAGGGTCCGGGTTCCGAAGTCCGTTCTGAATACGTTCGCGGTTTCGGTATGCCCTGCTTGATCGCTGTCCACCCGGAAAACGACCCCGAAGGCAAGGGTTGGGACTATGCCAAGGCTTACGCCGCTGGTCTCCATGCCGACCGTCCGGGCGTTCTCGAAAGCTCTTTCGTCGCCGAAGTGAAGTCTGACCTCATGGGCGAACAGACCATCCTCTGCGGTATGCTCCAGACCGGCACCATCCTCTGCTACGACAAGATGGTTAAGGAATTCGGTGTTGAACCGGCATACGCAACCAAGCTCCTCCAGTACGGTTGGGAAACCATTTCCGAAGCCCTGAAGCACGGTGGTATCACCAATATGATGGACCGTCTCTCCAACCCGGCTAAGGTTCGTGCAAACGAACTCTCCGAAAAGATGAAGGTCATCATGCGCGGCCTCTATCAGGAACACCAGGACAACATCATCTCCGGTAAGTTCTCCTCTACCATGATGATCGACTGGGAAGCTGGTGACAAGGACCTCCTGGCATGGCGTGCAGCTACTGGCGAACTGGAATTCGAAAAGGTTGCAGCTACCGATAAGGCTATCTCTGAACAGGAATACTTCGACCGCGGCGTCCTCATGGTCGCTATGATCAAGGCCGGTGTGGAACTGGCATTCGAAACCATGTGCTCCGTCGGCATCAAGCCCATGAGCGCATACTACGAATCCCTCCACGAAACTCCGCTCATTGCAAACCTCATCGCTCGTAAGAAGCTGTTCGAAATGAACCGCGTTATCTCCGACACCGCAGAATACGGCTGCTACCTGTTCGCTAACAAGTGCGTGCCTCTGCTGAAGGACTTCATGGCTAAGGAAGTCACTAAGGAAGATATCGGCGCTATCTTCGGCGAAGGCAAGTCCACCGCTGTTGATAACGAAGAACTCATCAAGGTCAATGCAAGCATCCGCAAGCACCCGGTTGAAGAAATCGGTGCATGGCTGAGAGCCAGAATGAGTGGTATGACCCGCGTGGTGTAATACCAACATTCGTTTGTTAACGATTTTATGTCCCGTTAGGTTTTGCCTAGCGGGATTTTTTGTTTCGTTTTGGTTACGTATATTCCTGATTGGAATATAAAGAACCTTTAGAAAGTCCTTGTGCACTATTTTTTTTTAGGTGGGATTATTGTAGTTTAGACCATAGGGAATCTTTTGGGTTAAGTGCTATGATCAGTTCAAAAGAAATTTTGGAGAATCTGGACTCGGCTATAGCCGGCGAGGAGTTTCAAGTTTATTTTCAGCCGCAGTATAACCATTCTACTGGGATGCTGATTGGTGCGGAAGCGCTCGTTCGTTGGGCGTCCCCTAAGTTCGGTTTTGTTTCTCCTGCTGATTTTATTCCTGTTCTTGAAGAGCAGGGACGTATTCCCGAGATTGATCTCTATGTCTTTGAACGGGTCTGCAGATTTCTTCGCCATAGCATAGATTCTAATTTGCCTTTAGTTCGCATTTCGGTGAACATGTCCCGAAATGATATCTTGCGGGAGGATTACATCCAGAGAATGGAAGCCCTCCGTTGCAAGTATGATGTTCCTACAAAGCTCATTCATGTGGAATTGACAGAAACGGCTGCAATTTCGGGCTCCCAGATTATCATTGATACCATCGATAAATTGCATCGACTGGGATACACTGTCGAAATGGATGATTTTGGCAGTGGGTATTCTTCGCTGAATGTGCTGAAGGATATTGATTTTGACGTTCTCAAGTTGGACCTGAAATTTATTGCGGGAAGTATCGGTAACGAACGCGGCGGAACGATCTTGAGCTCCATTGTGCGTATGGCCAAGTGGCTGCAGCTTCCTGTAATTGCCGAAGGTGTTGAAACCGTTGAACAGGCCGATTTCTTGAAGAGTGTCGGTTGCGATTACGTACAAGGTTTTCTGTACTCCAAGCCTGTTCCTATCTCTGAATATGAGAAACTTTTGAATGGCAATTCTGTGGGCTCCATTGTACCGCAGATGAATTTGAACAGTGTCCTGGATGCGGGTAAATTCTGGGATCCTGATTCTCTTGAAACCTTGATTTTCAGCAACTTTGTGGGAGCCGCCGCTATTCTTGAACAGCGTGGCGATTCTCTGGAAGTTCTCCGGGTGAATCCTAAGTTCCTTCGCGAAATGGGTATGAACTTGTCTGAAAAAGACTTGGTGAACTCGAATCCGGTCAAGACGATGGATGCTTCTAACATGAAGATCTATATGGAGTGTCTGGAAAAGGCGGCAGAAAAGAGAGAGGAACAGGAATGTGAAACCTGGAGAAATGTGCGCTCGGCCTGCTGCGGCTTTGAACGGCTTTGCGTGCGTAGCTGCATTCAGTTGATTGGCGTGAGCAAGGTTAGCCGTCTCTTCTTTGTGACGATAAGAAACATTACAGTCGAAAAGAATATGCTGCTCCAGATGCAGGCTGCAGAGCGTCGCTTTAAGGCCGCCAGTGAACAGGCTAATATTTATTTCTGGGAGTACTCTGTGGCTACCAAGGAAATGCGCCCCTGTTTCCGCTGTCAGCGTGACCTTGGCTTGCCTCCCTTGGTTCGTAATTATCCGGAGCCTGTTATTGAAAATGGATTTTTCCCTGCGGATTTTGCGGATATGTACCGTGAATGGCATCGAAAGATTGACGCTGGCCTCGCTAGTGTGGAAGGCATCATTCCGTTGACCGAAAAGAGGATCCCGTTCCATGTCCGTTATACCACGGAATTTGATGAAAATGGTCGCCCTGTCAAGGCCTATGGATCTGCCACCATGGTGGTGGATTGATGACCGTGGGGAATAAGAAATAATTATTTCATTCTATGTAAAATGTCTGACCTTAAAGGCGCAATTCCTTGTGAATTGCGTCTTTTTTTTAGATTACAACCCTAGGGGAGACGGCTCCAATTTTTTATTTTTGACCCGATAAATTTTATGCATGTGGAGCATATATGTTCAAAGTTGGATTTGATAACGACGCGTACTTGAGAACGCAGTCCGAGAAGATTGCCGAACGTATTGCAAAGTTCGGTGGAAAGCTTTACCTTGAATTTGGCGGAAAGCTCTTTGATGACCACCACGCAAGCCGTGTACTGCCTGGCTTCGCCCCAGATTCCAAGATCCGCATGCTCGAAAAGCTGAAGGACAAGGCCGAAGTTATTATCGCCGTCAATGCCAACGATATCGAAAAGAACAAGGTCCGCGGTGACCTGGGCATTACCTACGATCAGGACGTTCTTCGTTTGATTGACGCCTTCCGCGGTTACGGTCTCTATGTGAGCAGCGTGGTGCTGACTCGTTGGCAGGACCAGCCTAGCGCCCTGGCTTACCAGAAGAAGTTGGAAGGTCTAGGTCTGAAGGTTTACCGCCATTATCCCATTGCCGGTTACCCCAACAACATTCCGCTGGTGGTGAGCGACGATGGTTATGGCAAGAACCAGTTTGTAGAAACCACCCGCGAACTTGTGGTGGTGACCGCCCCGGGTCCGGGAAGTGGAAAGATGGCTGTTTGCCTCTCCCAGATTTATCACGAAAATACCCGCGGCGTCAAGGCCGGTTACGCAAAGTTCGAAACGTTCCCCATCTGGAACATTCCTCTGAAGCATCCGGTGAACTTGGCTTACGAAGCTGCTACCGCAGACTTGAACGATGTGAACATGATTGACCCGTTCCATCTGGAAGCTTACGGCAAGACCACCATCAACTATAACCGTGATGTTGAAGTGTTCCCGGTTCTGAACGCTCTGTTCACCCGCATCCTTGGTGAATCTCCGTACAAGAGCCCCACTGACATGGGCGTGAACATGGCTGGTAACTGCATCATCGATGATGACGCTGTTAGCGAAGCCGCCAAGCAGGAAATCATCCGCCGCTACTACAACACCCTCTGCGATGTCCGTAAGGGCAACGCTGATCAGGATCAGGTTTACAAGCAGCAGCTGGTCATGGAACAGGCTCACATTAGCACCGCCGACCGTCCGGTTGTTGCCGCCGCTCTCAAGCGTGCCGCAGAAACTAACGGCCCCGCCGTTGCTATTGAACTTCAGGATGGCGCTGTGATTGCCGCAAAGACATCCTCCTTGCTGGGCGCATCCTCTGCCATGCTTCTGGATGCCCTCAAGCACCTGGCTGGTATTCCTGATGAAGTCCGTCTGCTTTCTCCCATGGTCATTGAACCTATTCAGAGCCTGAAGACCAAGCAACTGGGCCACACCAATCCTCGTCTCCATATGGACGAAGTGCTGGTGGCTCTGTCTGTCTGCGCCCTTACCGATTACAACGCAAAGATCGCTCTGGAAAAGCTTCCGGAACTCCGTCATTGCGAAGTCCACGCAAGCGTTATCCTGTCTCAGGTGGATGTTGGCGTGTTCCGCCGCCTGGGTGTGAACTTGACCTCTGAACCGAATTATCAGACATCCAAGTTGTACCACACCTAAGCAAGGTAATCCTTCGCTTTAAAGCTTCGGCTTACCGTCGCACAGATTTCAATTAAAAAAGTCCCGGAGTAATCCGAGACTTTTTAGTTACCATGAAAGTAAAACAATTCCTGTGGTACCAAGGGCGATTAGACCTGCTCCAGCTCCGATGCCTGTTGCACTACCACTGTTTAAACCTACGTCAACACCAATCACCATAATTCCGCCAAGTATTCCTGCGACAGAATAAAAGTAACCCATAAATCTCAAAAAAGGGCTGTGATCGGAATAATCACCGTCGTAATTTGTGTCGTGGACGTAATTCTCAATATTCGTTGGAATGGATTGCACAATTCTAGATTCATGCGTTACAATAGGGGTGGCCGCAAACGAATTTAATGCGAGTAGGAGAATCAACAAGATTGTGCTTACGGATTTCATGATAACCAATATAAAAAACGGCCGGCGCAAACCGGTCGTTCTTTAAAGCTTCGCTAGTCTGATATTACTTAGCCTTTTTCGGGGGGTGAGCTGCAATCTTCTTGGTGCCCTTTGCCTTTTCAGCTTCGAGTGCTGCCTTTTCTTCGGCTTCGGCTGCAGCTTCAGCTTCGTCGAATGCGGCCTGCATTTCTTCCAGAGCGCCAACGGGATCGTCTTCGATGATTTCGGAAGCTTCGTCTACCAGTTCGGCGAATTCGTCGTACCAGTCTGCGAAGATTTCCACTTCCAGGTGGTCAACACCGGGAACGGTGAGACGGACGCCGCAGCTTTCGCCAACGCGGTCCATGTAAGAAGCGATTTCCGGCTTCAGGAGGGACAGGTCCAGACCGTCCAGGTCTTCCGGTTCCAGCCATACGCCATCTTCTTCCTCTTCTTCAACCTTAGCGGCCTTCTTGGACTTCTTGTCTGCCTTCTTTTCGGCCTTGTCTTCGCAGCAGCAACCGCACTGGCAACCGCAATTGCAGTCGGCGCCGTAGGTTTCCAGATATTCTTCGTCATCCATACCGCTGTCATAGAAGAATTCGTCTTCTTCAAGGTACAGGGTTTCGACAAAGATGCTCTTTGCGCCCAGGGACTTTGCGGCTTCGATGAATTCCTTCAGGTCGCCACCAAAGTAGCGGGTTGCTTCCACTTCTTCGTTCAGGGTCTGAACGGGGATGGGGAGGAGCTTCTGCTTGCTGATGTAAGCGCAGACTTCGTCGCTAATGGACTTCTGAACTTTCTGATTCTTAGCCATGATATTCTCCTTGTGAGGTATGAGGTTCGAGGTCGCTCGCAGTGCTCGCTTGAGGTATGAGTCAAATGATCGCGGCTTTGCCGCCTTACTTTAACTCAAAGGTCCGAAGGACCGTCCTCAAACCTGAAAGCACCGAAGGTGCGCCCTCAAACCTATTAAACGTGATACTTCTTGAGGCTTTCTGCCTTTTCGTTGATGAGCTTCATGATGCGTTCTACGGCTTCTTCGCCGCGGGCGGTGTCCTTGACGCTGGTCATGGGCTGGAACAACGGGCTGTTGAACATGGTTCCCAGAGGAATGGGGTTCTTGCGGCAGAAGGTTGCTTCCACGTAGTCGCGGGCGGCGCTCTGCAGGTCCTTGGCCTTGGAGGAGTCGCCGGCTACATAAGCCTTGTAAAGGTCAGAGAAGATCTTTGCTGCTTCGGGGATGTTACCGGTTGCGGTAATGAGGCCCTGGCCACCCATTTCGAGCATGTCGATGAAGAAACCATCTTCGCCAGAGAGAACGGCAAAGTCGTTGTTCTTGGTTTCGTTGATGACGCGCTTGGTGTCTTCGTGGAACTTTTCGCCGATACGGAAGTCAACTGCCTGCTTGAGACCGATGATGTTCTTGTCTTCGGAAAGGGCGATGAGGGTGTCGGGGTGGACGTAGCTAGCGGTACGGCCCGGAACGTTATAGATGATGATCTTGGCGCCAGTTTCTTCGCTCAAGGTCTTGAAATGCTTTTCGATGCCTTCCTGGGACGGGTTGTTGTAGTAACCGGTCACGCAGAGCATGGGAACTTCAGCAATCTTCAGGATTTCCTGAATCATTTCCACAGATTCACGAGTGCAGTTGGAGCCTGCGCCTGCGATAACGGGAACGCGGCCGCCTACGTAGTCCAGAGTGAACTTGATGATGTCCAGATGCTGCTTGTGAGTGACGGTGGCGCTCTGACCAGTGGTGCCAACCGGGAGAATACCGGAAACGCCAGAGGCAATGAGGTCGTCAATCATCTTTTCCATCTTCTTGTAGTCGATGGAGTTGTTAAGGTTCTTAGGATCATCGTTCATCAGCGGAGTGAACAATGCGGGAAAAACACCAGTAAGTTGAGAAGCTTTTGTAATTTGCATGCCTTAAAAATAGCTATAAAATGAAGATTTGGACCTTGCAAATGTCGCTTTACCCCCATTATTTTTCGCGAAAATCGGTGTAAACGGGGGATTTGGTGCCTTTAAGGACGTAATGACCTGGATTTTTACCTTTCTTTTTACCGTATGCTGTTCTTTTTATGTCAAAAAATAACGTTAAAATATACAGGGGCGAGATAAGCCCCTTTTTGGTGGGGAGGGGTATCGTTTGTAACAAAATTTTTGTAAATTAATGCCCGAAAACTTTAAAATAGGAACCACTATGGAAAACATTACTCAGATTTGGAAGAAGATCCAGTCCCCCGAATTTAACCCCGCTACCGACATGGCTCTGGTAGAACAGGTCAAGCAGGTGGCTCTCACCTCTCAGGAACCGGCAAAGGTTAGCTTCGGCACTTCCGGCTGGCGTGGCGAAATCGGTTCTGAATTCACTCTCCGTAATCTGCAGGTCGTAGGCGCAGCTATCGTCCGCCTCTACAAGGAAGCTGATGCTGCTATGTTCGAAGCTCTTGGCGTCAAGGACTTCGCTGAACTTCAGAAGCGCGGCGTTGTGGTTGGCCACGACAACCGTCTCCTGGGTCACGAATTCTGCGAAGCTGTGGCTGACCAGTTCGCCAAGGCCGGTGTGAAGGTTTACTACGGCAACGAAATGCCGACTCCGGAATTCTCCGCTGCAATCGAAATGCTGGGTGCTGCCTGCTCCATCAACATGACTCCTAGCCACAACCCCAGCCACTACAACGGCATCAAGTTCAACCCCGCAGACGGCGGTCCTGCAGGTCCGGAAATCACCAACGTGATTACCAAGCTCTCTAACGAAATGATGAGCACCTGGAAGTTCGAACCGGTCTCCAAGGTTGACTGGGAAATCATCGACTCCCTGAAGATCTACAAGGAATTCCTGATCAAGCAGGGCACCATCAAGTTTGACCGTATCAAGGACTTCATCAAGAAGGATCGTCTGACTTTGGTCTGCGACCACGTTCACGGTTCTACCCGTCGTCGTCCGGCCGCTCTCCTGGACAATCCCCAGTGCCTCGTTACCATCCGTAACGAAGACGACAGCCTGTTCGGCGGTGTTGCTCCGGAACCGTCTTCCAAGAACCTGGAAATGGTCCGCAAGGCTCTGGACGAAAGCAAGTCCTTCTTCCGCCTGGGCGCAATCTTTGACCCGGATGGTGACCGTATCCGCTTCTACGATGGTTCTCGCGAAATCGACATGAACCAGTTCGGCGCAATCGCTTTCCACTACATGGCTACCTGGCGCAAGGAACAGGGCGTGGTTGCAAAGTCTGTTGCTACTTCTAACTTCGTGAACATCATTGCTGAAAAGCTGGGCGTTCCCGTTATGGAAACTCCGGTGGGCTTCAAGAACTTCCGCCCCTGGTTGTCTCGCAATGCCAAGGATAAGGCTCTGGTCGCCTTCGAAGAATCTGATGGTATTTCCGGCCTCAACAACACCCTGGAAAAGGATGCTCAGTTCGGCCTTCTCATCGCTCTCGAAATCATGGCTACCACCGGCAAGAACCTGGGTGAATACCTGGATGCCCTCTATGCTGAATATGGCCGCTTCTACCCCAGCCGCGCTGGTTTCGAAGTGGACAAGTCCCTGGTCGGTGCTCCGCTCATCGCCAAGGTGAACGCTGTTGCCGAAGCCGCACAGGTCGGTGCTAAGGTCATGGTTGGCAACACCGAAAAGACCGTTAAGCAGTTGCTCACTCTCGACGGCGTGAAGATCATTTTCGAAGACGATTCCTGGATGCTGGTTCGCCCGTCCGGTACCGAACCCAAGGTTCGTATCTATACCGAATGCCGCAACCCGGATGAAAAGGATCCCATGTTCGAAGCAGCCAAGGCTCTGTTCTACAAGAACTAAGTCTTGATTAGTGGATTGGGTTTCTAACCCGAATTAAAAGAGGATTAGAATTATGAAGAAGTTACTTGCATTTCTCTTTCTGGCCTTTGCAGTTGTTTGCTCTGCTCAGAACCTGAAGCCTGAATTCCAGGCTTTCTCTGGGGCGCTGCTTAAACTGAAGAAGGTTGAAAAGGGTTTCCACAAGTTCCAGTTGACGGTGGATGTCGCTCCGTGGGCCTTCCAGGCTACGGGTGAAGTCCAGGCTCCGGGTGGAGACGGCGATGTCTTGATTACCGGTCTCTTTGACGGTGAACTTTATGCGGTTCTCGCATACGTTCCCTCTACGGCTGCTGGTACCGACGGTCAGGAATATCAGGTTGGTTTCTTTGACATGATGCTTTATTATGAAGAAGAACCTACCCGTATTCGTAACCTGAAGTTCAAACTGTTGCCTCCGGCCAACGATGAATGGGCTAAGGGCATTCTGAAGGATGCTCTGGAATCCGGTTCCTTGATTGGTAACGTGTGGGGCGGTAAGTATGACCGCGCCATTACCAAGGCTTCCGCTGATCCTATGGACAAGAAGAAGTTGCAAGCTCTTCAGAAGAAGAACGGAAACCGCAAACTTTCTGATGACGATGGAACCATTTCTACCCGCAAGCGTCGTGTAGAAGCTGAAGAAGCTCCCGTTACGAAGCCGGCCAAGAAGGGCAAGGCTGTAAAGGATGAGGCTCCTGTCAAGAAGAATAAGCACAAGAAGGTTTCTTCTGGTGATGGCTGCGATGATCCGAGCCTGAGCGTCAAGGAAAAGCGCCAGTGCGCTATGCGTAAGAAGAAATAATCTTCTTTGTAGTTCGAAACTTATAAATGCCGCTGCCTTTCGTAGAGAAGGGTGGCGGCTTTTTTCTTGATTTTTTATATAAAACTTGCGGAATTTAAGGACAGACGTCCAAAAAAAAATTATTTTTTGACCCGAAACTTTTGCAACCTATATGAGGTAATTTATGTCCGGTCACTCCAAATGGGCCACCACCAAACGTAAGAAAGCTAAGACTGACGTTGCCCGTGCTAAGGCATGGAACAAGTTGATTAAGGAAATTTCTATCGCTGCTAAGCTTGGCGGCGGCAACCCGGATGCAAACCCGCGTCTCCGTGCTGCTATCATCAAGTCCAAGTCTCAGAGCTTGCCCACCAAGAACATCGAAAGTGCTATTGCCAAGGGTACTGGCGCTAACGGTGGTGCAGACGTTACCGAACCGCTGTACGAAGGTCGCGGTCCTGCAGGCATTGCCATCATGGTGCAGTGCATGACCGACAACAAGGTTCGTACCGTTGCTGAAATCCGTAACATCTTCAACAAGAACGGCGGCGCCATGGGCGAAACCGGTTCCGTTACTTGGGCATTTACCTACAAGGGTATGATTGTTATCGATGCAGAAAAGTACAGCGAAGATCAGGTTATGGACCTGGTTCTGGAAGCTGGTGCAGACGACATGAGCACTGAAGACGGCATCCACGAAGTTTCCACCTCTCCGGAAGCATTCGACGCCGTTACCCGCGCTCTTGAAGGTGCTGGCATCGAAATGATGAGCGCTGAAATCACCTACGTCGCTAACGACCCCGTCAAGCTGGGCCACGACGACGCTGTGAAGCTGCTCAAGCTCATCGACAAGTTCGAAGATCACGACGACGTTCAGGACGTTTACCACAACGCTGAAATCGACGAAGCTGACATGGACGCTGAGTAATCCTCTGTAACCTATAAAGCGAACTTCGCGAATTTGAGAAGTCCTCGGTTTAGACCGAGGACTTTTTACTCATACGACGTAAAAAATAGGTGCCGCGGACTTGTCAAAAAGGCGACTCCACCGGAGTCACCTCTCTTTATACTTTAACCTTTAACCTTTAACCTTTAACCTTTAACCTTTACCTGCCCAGGGTTTCGCGGTAGTTGTGAACGGCTTCCTTGTAGCTGGTGACTGCCTTGGAAATGCGTTCTGCGATATCCTTCTGGCCGGCGTCGCTCATCATGTAGGCTTCGTCTTCAAGGTTGCTGATGAAGCCGATTTCGTAAAGGACTGCGGGCATTAATGCACCCACCAGGACCATGAAGCCTGCACCGCCTACGCCACCTGCCTGGCGACGGATCTTGCCGCCGTCCATGGCCTTTAACATTTCTTCGGTGAACATGTAGCTGTTCTGCTTGTACTTTTCTAGGCGGGCTTCCAGCTTAAACCATTCGATGGGGGAGAGTTCTTCCTTGGCGTTCTTTTCGCCGTAGAGGGTGGCCACCTTGTTTTCGCGGCGGGCGATGGCCTTGTCTTCTTCGCTTTCGGGAGCGCGGAGTACGTAGACGTGGTAGCCCTTGATAATCTTCTTGCGTTCGGGAGTGGCGTCAACGGCGTTGCAGTGGAGGCTGATGAAGAGGTCGCCATCCCATTGGTTTGCTAGATTGGCCCGCTGGCCCAGTTCGACAAAGTAATCCTTGTCGCGGGTCATCTTGACGATAAAGCCTTCCTTTTCCAATTCCTTCTTGAGGAGCTTGCCTACGGTAAGGACAATGTCTTTTTCTTGAGACTTGGAACCGATGGCGCCTGAGTCCTTGCCGCCGTGGCCCGGGTCGATAACGATGGTCTTGACTTCGCGGGTGCCTGCGGTTTCATTTTTTGCGGGGGTGGGTGCTTGGGCTGTGGTTGTTGTATTTGTTGCTGCGGGGGCTGCCTTTACACTGCTTGATGAAACGGCTGCCTGTTGGGCGGAACTTTTTGCGGTTTGTTCTGCCTCAAAAAATTTTGCTGCGTCGACGGAATCAATTTGGATGCGGCCTGCAGAAAGAACTGGAGCTGCTGCAAGGTTGATTGTCTTGCCGTGGAGACTTGCGTAGGGGAGGCCGATGGCGAACTTGACCGTGTCCTTGTTTCTTTCTAGGGTGAACGTTTTTTGAACGGGATACCAATGGAAAGAGGCGCCCTTACTTTGGGCGAAATTCTCTACGTCCGTTTTACCGGCCCACACCGCAGAGACGGTTGCTAGGCAGAAAAGCAGTACCCACAAAACCTTGTTCATTACTTGTGTGCCTTTGCTGCGCGATCCATTTCCATCTTGGCGTCGCGTTCCATAATGGTCTGACGTTTGTCGTGCTGGTCCTTACCGCGGCAGATGCCCATTTCCAGCTTGGCGCGACGATTCTTGAAGTACAACTTCAGAGGAATCAGGGTGCAGCCCTTCTGTTCCTTGGCCTTGCGCATCTTTTCGATTTCGTGGCCATGGGCCAGGAGCTTGCGGCGTCTTGCAGGAATGTGGTTGAAGCGGTTGGCGAATAGGTACTCGTCGATGCGGGCACCTACCAGCCAGAGCTCGTTCTTCTTTTCGTCAATGTCAATCCAGGCCTCGCCAATGGTACACTTGCCGTCGCGAATTGACTTGACTTCGGAACCGATGAGCATGATGCCCACCTCGAAGGTTTCGTCCACGAAGTAAAGGTGGTTTGCCTTTCTATTCTGGATGACGGGTGTTGACTGTTCCTTTTTTGCCATGGACTTTTACCTTACTTGGACTTTTTTGCGGCAGTCTTCTTTGCGGGAGCCTTCTTGGCAGGAGCCTTTGTGGTCTTGGATGCGGGCTTGGCTGCTGCCTTGCGTTCTGCCTTGGCAGCAGTCTTTGCGGCGGCCTTCTTGACAGGTGCTTCTACCTTCCTGGTTTCCCAGCCCACCTTTTTCTTTTGGACGTGGGGGACTGCCTGATCCAGGGCGTCACGGAGTTCCATGCAACCTTCACCGGTAAAGGCAGAGGTGATGATAACCTTTTCCTTATGTTCCGCAAACTGTTTGATGGCCTCTTCGATGCCCAGGTCACTTTTGTTCAGGGCGATTACGTAGGGCTTCTTGGCTAGCTTCGGGTGGAATGCCGCCAGTTCTCCCTTCAGAACCGTGAACTGTTCGTAGGCGTTTTCTGCAAAACCGTCAATTACGAACAAAAGAGTGTGGGTGCGTTCGATGTGCTTCAGGAACTGGTGACCCAGACCCTTGCCTTCGCTGGCGCCTTCCAGGAGACCCGGAATGTCGGCCACCACAAAGCTGTGTCCGTTCATCTGCACGATGCCAAGCACCGGTTCCAGAGTGGTAAAGGGATAGTCGCCCACCTTGGGACGTCCGCTGGAAATCTTGTTCACCAGACTGGACTTGCCTGCGTTGGGGAAGCCAACCAGACCGACGTCTGCCATGAGCTTCAGTTCCAGGAACAGTTCGCGCTTTTCGCCTGCTTCGCCCGGAGTGCATTTGCGAGGTGCCTGGTTAGAAGGGGTGGCGAAGTGCTGGTTGCCCATGCCGCCCTTGCCGCCACGGGCAGCAATCCAGCGCTGGCCGTCTTCGGTAAGGTCTGCAAGAATTCGACCTTCGGCATCCTTGACGATAGTTCCCTTGGGAACGTCTACGATGAGGTCTTCTGCAGATCTGCCGGTGCAGCGCTTGGCGCCGCCGGCTTGACCGGGGCGTGCCTTGTACAGACGTGCGTTACCCATGTCCAGCAGGGTGGAATACTGTTCGTTGACTTGGAGGATAACGTGACCGCCACGGCCGCCATCTCCGCCATCGGGGCCGCCCAGAGGTACAAACTTTTCACGGTGGAAACTGCAGATGCCGTCACCGCCCTTGCCGGAGCGCACTTCGATTGATTTTTCGTCTAAAAACATAACAGGTTTCGAGGTCCGAGGTATGAGCTCGTCGCTTCGCTCCTTTGAGTTTGAGTTAGGCGGCTTCGCCGCAGGGTTAGAGTCCTAACGTTTCGTCGAGACCGAGAGCGATGTTCATGTTCTGGATGGCGGCACCGCTGGCGCCCTTGCCCAGATTGTCGATGATTGTTGTAACCTGCATGACGGTTTCGTTACCGAAAACCTGGATGCAAGCATTATTTGTGTTGTTGCAGATGGTGGGGTTCAGACGGCCGTTGATCAGTGCCGGAGTCTCTGCAGGGGTTGCTTCGTAAGGCATGACGGTTACGAAGTTGGAGCCTGCGTAGTGTTCCTTGAGGATGTCGGTCAGGTCCTGAGGTCCAACCTTCTTGCTAAGCTGGTTTGCAAAGAGGGCTACGGTTACGGCCATGCCCTTGTAGTAGGGGCCAAGCACCGGATTGAAGAAGGGCATGTTTTCCAGTTCGCAGTACTTCTTCATTTCGGGAATGTGCTTGTGGGAAAGGGCCAGGGCGTAAGGTGCCGGAGCCATGATGGGGAGGGATTCTCCTGCCTTGTGGCCAAGAGCGCTTTCGTCTTCGTATTCGGCGATGAGCTTCTTGCCGCCACCGGAATAGCCGGTGATGCTGTAGGCTGCCAAGTTTGTGGACTTGGGGAGAATGCCGCTTGCGACCAGCGGGTGTATGCCAAGGATAAAGCCTGTGGCGTGGCAACCGGGGTTAGCAATGCGCTTTGCTGTGCTGATGGCCTTGCGCTGTTCTGCAGAAAGTTCGGGCATGCCGTAAGTCCAGTCCGGGTTCACACGGTGAGCCGTGGAAGCGTCGATGATTACGGTGTTCGGATTGGTGCAGAGCGCTGCACTTTCCACGGCGGCTGCATCGGGCAGGCACAGGAAAGTCACGTCGGATTCATTGATCAGGCGCTGGCGTTCGGCGGTATCCTTACGCAGTTCCTGGGAAATGCGCAGAACTTCGATATCGTTACGCTTTGCGAGTCGATCATAAATCTGAAGACCGGTGGTACCAGCTTCGCCATCAACAAAAATCTTGAACATTGCTTTATTCCTTAGGAAATCAGGGATGAGGTCGCGACGATGTCGCTTTGAGGTCGCTCGCTGTGCTCGCTAGAGGTAAGTTAAATTGTCGCAGCGAAGCCGCTATTCCTTAGCTCAAAGGGCCTTTGGCCCGCCCTCATGCCTCAGAGCACCGCAGGTGCGTCCTCATACCGTTGTTACTTACCAGCGCCGCAGCACTTCTTGTACTTCTTGCCAGAACCGCAGGGGCACGGATCGTTACGGCCGACATCCGGACCGGTCTTCTTCACGGTTTCCTGCTTGACTGCACGGCCGTCATAGAAGAACCATGCGCCACCAACCTTGTGGAATTCGCCCAGTTCGTGGTGGTTACGGGTGATGTTGCCCTGCTTGAAGCGAGCTACGAATTCGACCCAGCCGATGTTCTTTTCTTCTTCGGTCTTGGTCTGCTTGATTTCGATGCCCAGCCATTCGGATTCCTTGCTCCATGCTTCGACGCTAGCTTCGTCGAAATCGGAACGCTGAGTAGCTTCCAGGGATTCCTTGAGCCATGCGATTTCGTGCTTGGCGTAAGCGGTGTAGCGAGAACGCATCAGTGCTTCGGGAGAAGCGGCGAGAGCAGTCTGCTTGATGACCGGTTCGCAGCATTCGCAATATTCTTTACCGGAACCACAGGGGCATAAATCTTGAGCCATAATAACCTCGTTAAAAGTGTGAAAAATTTACAGCGAAAAAGATAGAAAAAAGGTTAAAGGATAAAGTTTAAAGTTTAAAGGCGGTAGGCTGTTTACGGCGAAAAAAAAGGGCGCGGGATGACCGCGCTCCTTTATCCTTTCGCCTATAACCTTTATGCTACTACAGGCACTTCTTGAGAATCCAGAATTCTTCCTTACCTGCACGGTCGGGGAGGCTGTTTACGGCCGGGATGCGTTCAACCACATCGAAAACGCCGCCGAGACGAGCCATCAGTTCGCCTTCGCTGGTGCAGTGCGGAGGACCCTGCAGGGTCTTGCCGTTCATCAGCGGGTACATGAGGGAAATCAGCACGCCGTCGTCCTTCAGCATCTTGTAGCAGACTTCGAAGAATTCGTCGCGACGACCCGGATGGATTGCAGTGAAGGTACCGTAATCGTACACGATATCGAACTGCTGGCCGCCACGCTTCTGATCCTTGGGAGAAAGGGTGAACAGGTCCAGGTCCAGGGAACGGAGGTTCTTGTGCTTGCGGCTCAAGTGGTCCAGTTCATCGACTGCGGTTGCTGCGAAATCTACTGCCAGAACGTCATGGCCGCGCATGGCCCATGCTTCGGCGTCGTAACCAAAGCCTGCGCCAGGAACCAGCACGGAGCCGGTAGCGGGGCAGGAGGGGTTCTTGAAAAATTCCAGCAGGGCAGGGGTAGCCTTCTTGGTGTTCCAATAGTCCTTGCCTTCTGCGTAAAGATTATCCCAAAATTCCGGGAGGTTTTGTGTCAACATTATTTACCTTCCTGTTTGTTTCTCTTGCTAATTACTTATCCTAATTCCAAATTTGATTCCGTCCTGGAGCCCTGTGCCGAACCTTGTCAGTCCTGCCTGGGCTTTGCGTCGGGGAGGCTGTGGCCTCTTTCAAATGCTTCCTGGTTGTCCTTGTTCTTCTTGTAGGCCAGCTGTCCGCAGGCGGCCAGAATGTCGCGGCCACGGGCGGTACGGATGGTGATCTGGACCTGGGCTGCTCGGACCGCGGCGAGGAAGGTGTCCACTTCTTCGGGGGTAGGGGCGTGCAGGTTCGGGTCGTCGCCATCGTTTAAGATGATGGCGTTCACCTTGACGCGTCGGGGAGCGCAAATGCGGATCAGTTCCTTGGCGGCCTTGGGCGTACAGGTGATGTTCTGGATCAGAACGAATTCGAACGTCACATAATTATCGGTTCTACGGATATATTCGTCTACCGCTTCCAAAAGTTTTTCGATGGGCCAGAGGTCATTTACCGGCATGACGGAAGAGCGGTATTCGTTATTGGTGCTGTTCAGGCTGATGGCCAGGCAGCAGGGCGTGTTGCGGTCCACCAGTTCCTTGATGCGGGGGACGACGCCGCTGGTGCTGACGGTCATGCGCTTGGAGCCCATGTTGAACAGCTTCTGGTTGTGCAGAGTGCAGCAGACTCGGTGTACGTTTTCCAGGTTGTTCAGGGGTTCGCCCATGCCCATGAAGATGATGTTGGTGACCTGGGCGATCTGACCTTCTTCGTTGAAGATGTTGTTGTCTTTCAGGTACCAGTTGACGTTCAGGATTTCTTCGAGGATTTCGCCGGCTTCGAGATTACGGAAGAAGCCCATCTTGGCGGTGCGGCAGAATGCGCAGTTCATGGCGCAGCCCACCTGGGTAGAAACGCAAACAGAAAAACGACCGTTGGCGGGGATCATCACGGTTTCGATGTGATATCCGTCATGGGTTTCGAACAACCATTTGACGGTTCCGTCTACGGAAACCATGTGCTGGTCTTCCTTGAGGGAGCGCAGCTCAAACTGGTTTGCCAACTTTTCGCGAAGTGCGGGTGAAATATTCACCATTTCGTCGTAGGAACGGACCTGCTGGCAGAACAGCCATTTCTGAATCTGGTCTGCTCTAAAAGGCTTTTCGTCGACGTCCCTAAGCCAAGCTTTCAGTTCGTCTGTGGTAAGTGTTTTTATGTTGCGCGGCCATTCCATAGGTCGCAAAGATAGTAAAAAATAGCCTTTTTGTTAAGGGTCGTAGATTACGGCTGTGACTTGTGTCTGATGTTTTCGATGTAGTCGTTGCAACGGTTTGGCGAAGCTGCGATCTTGGCCGGTTCCGAAGCCCTGCAATTGTCTTCCATTTCGTAAAAATTGTACAGTTTGTCCACTTCCTGGAATAGTTCGGTCAGGGTCATTTTGCAGGCCGTGGCTAGGACGCTCATGGTGAAAATAGAGGGGGCTCTCTTGCCGCTTTCGACTTGGGAGATGAACTGGCGGGTAATATGGGATTTGAGGGCGAGTCCCAGCTGGGTTAGCCCTGTTTTTTGACGTTTGGCGAGAAAAATGTGCTGGATGACTTTCGATAAGATGATTTGCTTGTAGATCATTCTTCCTCCACGGCGTGGTATGGGTAATAATGTGTTCCTGTTTTTAACCTTGTATGTAAATTTAGAATAAAATTAAACGCGCCGTGCAAACAACTGTTTGCAAAATGAAGGACTGTTTGAAAAGTTTTTGAAACAAAATGCCTGGGGAGGTATAAAACGAAAAAAAGCAGTAAGATTTCTCTTACTGCTTTTTTCTGCGGGTGCCAGGACTCGAACCTGGAGCCTTTTGGTTCGTAGCCAAACGCTCTATCCAGTTGGGCTACATCCGCGTTTTTATTTTGTTGTTTGACTCTCGTCTTTCAACGCGCACAAAGATAGATTATTCACGATATTTGTCAAGGGTAATTCCTAAAAAAATGATTTTTTTTTGAAAAAAGTTTTTATGGGGGGCTTTAGACCCCTCTTTTCATGTTCCTTAAAGGTATGATGTTCTCGTATTAGCTATCTTTGTCCCAAAATTTTTAACCTTATATATTATAATGAATAAAGTTAAAGCTGTCCTAATGAATGTCCTTCAGATTTTGAAGGGCTGGTTCACCGATAAAAAGGTGCTGATTTGGCTCGGAATCCTGGCTTTGCCGGTGATTATCGCTTTTGTGACGGTTGTGGCGGTGTACAACCACTTTGCGCCGGAGCTGCCCTCCCTTTCTCAGCTGGAGCAGATCAATCCCAAGCTGGTCACGAAGATTAACGACATGAACGGCGAAATTGCCCACGAGTATTTCGTGGAACGTCGCGAATGGACTCCCTTCGACTCGATTCCGGAAGATGCGATCCATGCGGTGATGGCCACCGAAGACCGTGCCTTCTATGATCACTGGGGTATGAACGTGTGGGCGATTCCGTCTGCCATTCTGGAAAGTGCGACCTCGGGCAAGAAGCTCCGCGGTGCCTCTACCTTGACCCAGCAGCTGACCAAGCTCCTGTTCCTGACGCCGGAACGAACCATTTCCCGTAAGATCAAGGAAATGATGACCGCCATCCGCATCGAACAGACCTATACCAAGAAGGAAATTCTTGAATTCTACATGAATGAAGTTTACCTGTCTGGCGGTAACTATGGTTTCCAGGCTGCAGGCAAGTTCTACTTCGGTCGCCCCCTGGACAGTCTGACCATTCCTGAATATGCTGTTCTTGCCGGTATGCTCCAGCGTCCGGAAGCTTACCGCCCCGACCGTCATCCCAAGGCTGCACTGGAACGCCGCAACACGGTGCTCTATGCCATGCGCGATGCCGGCTACATCAATAATGATGATTATCATAAGTATATCGAAACTCCGATCACCCTGGCCAAGAAGGAAGTGAATAACGATGCCGGCCTGTACTTCTACGAAGAAATCCGTAAGTACATGGAAAAGAAGTATGGCGAAAACTCCCTCTATGCCGATGGTGTGACTATTAATAGTACCATCGACCCGGCCATCCAGGCTTATGCCGATAGCGTTGCCCGCGTGCAGGTGGAAAAGGTTCGCCGCCGCGTCAAGTACCGCACCACACGCCGTCTGCTCTTGACCAAGAAGTATGATATGCCCGAAGATAGCGTGGTGGCTCACTTCGACAGCATTTATGCCGATTTCAAGAAGAATTATCTGGCTGCCGATACCGCTGCCGACTTGACCAAGCGCCGTTATCCGGATAGTATCCGCTATCATCATGCCGAAGTGGCCGCCATCCTTATCGAAAACGAGACGGGCGCAATCCGTGCCATGGTGGGTGGTAGCGACTGGAACGCCTCCCGCTGGAATCGTGCCGTACAGTCCTTGCGTCAGCCCGGTTCCTCTTTCAAGCCCATCGTCTATTCCACCGCAATGGATAACGGTGCAAGCCCCTGCGACTCCGTGAACGACCAGCCTGTGAGCATTCCCGACCCGGATGACAAGAACCCCAACAAGGTGTGGCGTCCGGCCAACTTCGAACATGACTTCGAAGGTATGATGACGCTCCGCCGCGCCCTGTACCGTTCCAAGAACCTGCCTGCTATTTTGACGGGTATGAAGTACGGCCTGAACAATGTGGTGAACTACGCCCGCAAGTTCGGTATCGTTCGCGCTCCGTTGATGGCTGTGCCTAGCTTGGCTCTGGGTTCCGTGGGTGCAACCCTGATGGAAATGACGTCTGCCTATACAGTGTTCCCCAATGGCGGTAACCGTATTGAACCTTACATGATCGAATCTATCGTGGACCGCAACGGCGAAGTGATCGAACGTAACTCCAAGGTGGAACACGAAGTGCTGCGCCCGGCTTCTGCCTACCTGATGGTGGACATTCTGAAGGACGTGAACATTCGCGGTACTGCCGCCCGTGTGTATGCCAACGGCTTTACCCATCCCAGTGGTGGTAAGACGGGTACCACAAACGATTACACGGACTGCTGGTATATCGGTTTCACGAAGCAGTACACCATGGGTGTCTGGGTTGGCTCCGATAATCCGGGTTCCCTGGGTGCAGGTCATACCGGTACTGAAGATGCCCTGCCTGTCTGGATTGCCGTGATGAAGGAACTGCATAAGGATCTGCCCCGCAAGCCCTTCCCGGTTCCCTCCGGCGTTGTAAGCAAGGGCGTTTGCAACCACACGGGTAAGGCTGCCGGTGAGTTCTGCTCCGAAAAGACCGTCTGCCTGTATACCGCTGGTTATGCTCCTACTGAAACTTGCGACGGTAACCACTTCGAAGTGAAGACCAAGTCTGCTGACGATGCCACCCTCTTTAGTAACAAGGGTGCGGTAAGCAGCCCGGCCACGTCCGCCGGTGGGGCTAAGAAAGCCCGCAAGATGTTCTAGGAAAAGTGTTTGAAAAGAAGAGGATAGGAGGTCTTCTGATGGATGGTAAAATGAATAAGAAATCGTTTACTGAAAAATTTTCTGGCTGGTATATCCCGCTGATTTGCAGAAACAAGTTCAAGGCTCTGGCCTTCTACCTGGTGTTGGCGGTACTCTGTGCCATTCCCATCCTGTTTAAGCCTGGTCTTAAGCTGGATGCGGACTTGTCCCACTTGCTGCCGGAAGATACGCCTAGCGTCAAGGCTCTGCAGGAATCCTTCAGCCGTTTCGGTAGTACGGACCGTTTCATGATTGCCATCCAGAGCGAAGACGTCGAACTCGTTGCCGCCCTGCAGGATTCTATCAGTGCATACATCCACAAGAACTGGACTGGCGATTTCGTCTCGACTCAGGTCGATAACGACAACCAGTTCTTCAAGGATAACGCCCTGCTTTACCTGCCTTCGAAGCATCTGGAACGCATCCGCGACAATCTTGAAGATCTGCAGCTGGAAATCGGCCGCAAGAATGGTCCTCTGGTGGTTGACCTGATGGATGGTCTGTCCGACAGTTCTGCCTCTGCCGAAAAGAAAGAACGTGTCTGGTTTGACGCCAACCTCCCGCAGGAACTGGGCCTCCCCGAAGAAGCGGTTAGCGCCTTTGATTCCTTCTTCAAGAAGAAGGCCAAGGATGATACCTTGCAGCAGGCAAAGTCTGGCGAAGAATGGAATCCCAAGGCTTTCTTGCCGGCTCATCTGAAAACTCGCCTGATCGGCACTCCTCCTCCGGAAGACTATGATGGCAAGATCCTCTTTAACGGTGTGGTGAACGCCAAACTGATCAAGCCTTCTACCGACTATGAATTCGTGACCCATATTCTGGCAAGCACCGATTCCCTGTTGAGCTACTTCGGTTCCAAGACTTACCCCGTGCCTACCCGTTTTACTGTTGAAGGTACTTACGAAGGTCTGAAGGAAGTGGATGAAGTGGCTAACGACAGTATCTTCTCCTTCGGCATTAGCCTTGTCCTGATCTTCATCTTGACCATGGTGTTCTTCCGCAGCGTGAAGGGTCCTGTGCTGGTGACAGCCTCTGTGCTGTACGCCTGCATTCCTACCCTGGCATTTACCGCCCTGCTGTACGGTAAGATGAACCCCTTTACCGTTTTTGTGGCTTCCATTATCTTGGGTATCGGTATTGACTACTCCATCCATATTTTGGGTACGGCACAAAAGCTGCTGAGCAAGAACGCCTCTTTGGAAGAAGTGCTGGAAATGGCCCAGCAGAAAATGATGAAGCCTTTCATTCTGGCAAGTTTCACCACCATCGCAGCCTTCCTGACCTTGCTTGCTGCACACTTCCGCGGCTTCTATGAATTCGGCGTGGTGGCTTCTTGCGGTGTGCTGTTCAGTATGCTGACCTCCTTGCTGGTGCTGCCTGTATTTATCAGATGCATGGGCGGTATTCCCGCTGCACCTAATAACAGTCTGCTTCCCAAGTCCTGGAGCGACAAGCAAGTCTTTAACTTCTTTAAGTATGCGGCCATTATCGGCTTCATTCTTGGTGGCATCTCCCTGTACTTTGCCCAGGATGTGGACTTCGAACACAACATGCGCAACCTGCGCCGCGTTTCTACCACGGTAAAGACTTCCAAGAACAAGATTTCTACCAAGGTGACCCGTGCCACCAACCGTGCCGTGACATCCACTCCGGCCGCCGTCATGGGTTCCAAGCCCGAACAGCTTGATATGCTGTACGATACCTTGATGGTCCGACTCCATGTGGAAAAGGATTCTACCCTGGGTAGCTTCCTGACCTTGAAGAGCTTTGTGCCGCCTATGGATTCCCAGAAGGCCCGCCTCGAAATCATCGAGGAAATTCGCGACCTGGCAGAAGCCCGTGTCTTTGACCGCGCCGAAGGCGAGGATTCCGCAAACATCGCTTCTCTCCGTCAGCTGGCCAAGGTCGAGGAATCCTTCACTCCCGAAGACGTTCCTAGCTGGACTCTGGACCTCCTCCGCGAAAAGGATGGCTCCTATGGCAAGATCGGCTTTATCTACGGTGACTTCCCCAGCTGGGATGCCCACGCCCTGCACCGCTTCCAGGAACGTTATGGCCACTGGAACTTCGACGGCGAAGACCTGCGCACCTTCTCTTCCCAGTTCATTCTCTCTGACGTGATTGAATCCGTGAAGCAGGACAGCTTCCGCCTGGCCCTGGCCATCATCCTGGTGATCTTCGGAACCTTGGCCGTGTCCTTCCGCAAGCCCAAGCTCTTCATTAGCGGCTGCATTTCCTTCGGCATGGGCACCTTGCTGACTCTGGGCGTACTTGGCGCCTTGACCCACTTCCTGGATTTCGGCAAGATCAGCATTTATAATGTGATCGTCATTCCCATGACCCTGGGTATCGGCATCGACGCCACCATCCACTTCATTACCTCTTGGATGTCCGACAAGAACATGACCCTCCGCCAGCTTATGGACAACACCGGCCGTAACGTGATGGCCAGCTCCATGACCACTATCGCCGGCTTCGTGGGCTTCCTCTTTACCACCCATCGCGGCCTGAAGGGCATCGGTGACCTGGCTTGCCTAGGCATCTTCATTTTCCTGATTACCAGCGTGGTATTCTCCATGTTCCTTTGCCAGGCATGGCTTAAGAAGAAGTAGCCAGAAAGAACAAAGCGTACAGAAAAAGGGCTGCGGTTTTAAACCGCAGCCCTTTGTTCGTAAAGGGAAAAAATCCTAGATCGCGGGGGAGACCCCGCGAGAAGGCTTTATTACATCATGCCGCCCATGCCCATGGAAGGATCCATAGCGGGTGCTGCCGGCTTGGCTTCCTTCTTTTCGGTGATCACGCAGTCGGTGGTCAGGATCATGGAAGCGATGGAGGATGCGTTCTTGAGAGCGGTACGGGTAACCTTAGCCGGGTCGATAACGCCAGCCTTGATCAGGTCTTCGTAAGTATCGGTCTTGGCGTTGTAGCCGAAGCCGTCCTTACCTTCCTTAACCTTGTTCACAACGACGGAGCCTTCGCCACCAGCGTTTGCGACGATCTGACGGAGAGGTTCTTCGATAGCGCGCTTGATGATAGCGGCACCAGTCTTCTGGTCGTCGTTGGTGAGCTTGAGGGCTTCGACAGCCTTGGCTGCGCGGATGAGAGCAACGCCACCACCCGGAACGATACCTTCTTCGACAGCGGCGCGGGTTGCGTGCAT
Source organism: Fibrobacter sp. UWH5 (assembly GCF_900142505.1). Taxonomy (NCBI): domain Bacteria; kingdom Pseudomonadati; phylum Fibrobacterota; class Fibrobacteria; order Fibrobacterales; family Fibrobacteraceae; genus Fibrobacter; species Fibrobacter sp. UWH5. Next base: position 412,856 of record NZ_FRBB01000001.1, read on the forward strand.
AGCATCGTCAACGCGGTCCTTCTTTTCCTTCATTTCAACTTCGGTAGCAGCACCGACCTTGATCACTGCAACGCCGCCAGCGAGCTTAGCGAGACGTTCCTGGAGCTTTTCGCGGTCATAGTCGCTAGTGGTAGCTTCGATCTGCTTCTTGATCTGGGCGATACGGCCCTTGATGGAAGCGGCGTCGCCAGCACCTTCGACGATGGTGGTGTTGTCCTTGGTGATAACGATGGACTTTGCCTGACCGAGGACGGTAACCGGAGCGTCTTCCAGCTTAGCGCCGGTGTCTTCGGAAACCAGCATACCGCCGGTGAGGATAGCGATGTCTTCCAGCATTGCCTTACGACGGTCGCCGAAGCCCGGAGCCTTAACGGCTGCCACCTTCAGGGTGCCGCGCATCTTGTTCACAACGAGAGTTGCGAGAGCTTCGCCGTCAACATCTTCAGCGATGATGAGGAGAGGCTTGCCCTGCTTTGCGACGAATTCCAGCATGGGGAGGAGGTCCTTCATGGTGGAGATCTTCTTGTCGTAAAGGAGGATGTAAGGAGCTTCGAGGGCTGCTTCCATGCTGTCAGTGTTGGTGACGAAGTAGGGAGACAGGTAACCGCGATCGAACTGCATACCTTCGACGACGTCGAGGATGGTTTCTGCAGTCTTGGATTCTTCGATGGTGATAACGCCGTCGTTACCGACCTTTTCCATAGCATTGGCCAGGAGGTCGCCGATTTCCGGATCGTTGTTAGCGGAAATGGTAGCAACCTGAGCGATGTGTTCCTTGCCGTTGATCTTCACAGCCATCTTGCCGATTTCTTCGATGACAGCGTCAACTGCAGCGTCCATACCGCGCTTGATGTCCATGGGGTTTGCGCCTGCGGCAACGTTCTTGAGGCCTTCGCGAGTGATTGCCTGAGCGAGAACGGTTGCGGTGGTGGTGCCGTCGCCAGCGGTGTCAGAAGTCTTGTTTGCTACTTCCTTGGCCATCTGTGCGCCCAGGTTTTCGTAAGCGTCTTCCAGTTCAACTTCCTTAGCGACGGAAACGCCGTCCTTGGTGACGTTGGGTGCGCCAAATGCCTTGGCGATCATGACGTTACGACCCTTGGGGCCGAGAGTAACCTTAACTGCGTTTGCCAGCTTATCGACGCCGTTCATGAGGGATTCACGGGCAGCCACATCAAACTTCAACTGTTTTGCCATTTTTCTTTTTTCCTTATTTAAAATTCTTGGGATGGGGTCGTGCCTGCGGCACTTTGGGGCTTGAGGTCGGCGCTTCGCGCCTGGAGGTTTATGATTGCGGCTTATAGCCTTTTAACCTCAAAGCATTCCGCAGGAATGCGCCCTCATACCTCAGAGCGAAGCGACCTCGCTTCTATTAAAGAGTTGCGAAGATGTCGGATTCCTTGATGATCAGGTAGTTTTCGCCTTCGACGGAGATTTCGGTGCCGCTGTACTTGCCGTAGATAACCACGTCGCCAACCTTGACTTCCATAGCAACGGTTTCGCCGTTTTCAGTCTTGCGGCCCGGGCCTACTGCCACGACCTTACCCTGCATGGGCTTTTCCTTGGCGTTATCCGGGATGAAGAGGCCGGAGGAGGTCTTCTGTTCGGCTTCAGCCGGCTTTACAACGATGCGATCTGCTAAAGGCTTGATCATTTTTCTGTCCTTTGTTGCGGGCTCCACGTTCGGGAAACCCTATTGTTTAAACTGTTGGCCTTGGGGGCCTATTTTTGTTTCGCCCAAATTTAGCAATTTTTGTGCCAATGCCGTAAATGGGGGCTGCAGCCCTTATATATGGAGTAAATGTTCACTTTTGAAACGAAAAGCTGTTTAATTCTGAAACAAAAAAAAGAGCCGGGGTACCGACTCCTTTTCGCCGCGATTCACGGCCTGCTTCGATTCACGGGTTGCCCGCGACTCTCGGCTTGTAATTACTTGATGGTGCTGGTCAGGCGGAATGCCAGGCCCACGTCGCTCACTTCGTCTTCGCTGTAGACGCTGAACTGGAGCTTGGACTTGCCGATGTTCTTCACGAGAGCCACGGTCCATGCCAGGTCATCCATCTTGTTGTCCTTGGCGAAGTGGATCTTTTCTTCGCGGTCCTTGATGTATTCCATTTCGAACATCAGGTTGCTGAGGATGCCGAAGGTGGGAATTTCAACGCCGGCGTAGAAGGGCTGGACGTAGTCACCCTGGGTGAAGTACTTGGATTCCGGAGCGATGTAGTTTTCGACGGCGGTATTGATGTCCTGGTCTTCGGTGTAGAGGCAGGCGTATTCACCGTAGAGGCGGAGGTTGGGTGCGAAGGTGTAGCTGGCGTATGCTGCAACACGGTGTGTGATGGCGGCGGTGTTCTGGACCACGTCGATGAGGTTAGAACGGTAAGCGACCTTCATTTCAAGGGGGAAGGTGAACTTCATGTCGTCTTCGACACGGATGTAGCCCTGGTTGGCGGTGCCGTTCTTGGTGGCGACCATGGCGTTCAACTGGTTCAGGCCGTGCTTCCAGCCCAGTTCAACAGCGTTGTGGCTGTAATCGCGCATCCAGAGGCCGCGCTTGGTCAGGTCCTTGTCGATATAGGTACCGAAGTTGGTGGACTGAGACCAGTCAGTCTTCCAGCGACCGATCTTCAGGTTGACGTTGTCGTTGGCGGTGGGAGCCCACTTGTAGTTTACCCAGTAGAGGTCTGCCAGGATCTTGTCGTAGTTGGAGGCCTTTTCGCCGTTGGAGAGCTTGTTTCCGAATTCCGGAGCGAAGATGCGGAGCATGATCAAACCGTCAAGGCTTTCGCTCTTGTACTGGCCGCCGATGTTGGCGCGGATCCAGCCGGAGCTGAAGTTGTTGTCTTCGTCGGCGATGGACTTGGTGACCTGGGTCTGGACGTTGCCCTTGAGACTCATGTTGTCGGTGGCGTCGGCGGCGAATGCCGCGGTGCTTGCGGCAAGGCTCATGACGAGGGCTGCTGCGATCTTGTTGAACTTCATAAGAACTCCTATAATAAGGCGAAAAATTTTCGATGGTAAAATTAGCTTTTACAATAACATTTGCAAGGGTTCAAGCCTAGTTCTTGCCTCAAGAATTAATTAAATTTGGGTCGCAAAATGGAATTGCATACATTTAAAGGGATGTGCTATGAATAGGAATTTTTTTGCTCTTGCGATGTCCGTTCTGGTTGGCTTTGGTGCCGCTTTTGCCAGGGACCTTGTTCCCAACAAGACTCACGCTGTCTTGAACGTGACCTACACCAATTACGACGATGTTCCCCAGTCTCACAAGAAGCTGACTTTCGTCGGTCAGAACAATCCCAAGAACAAGCTTGTCATTACCACTGACCAGTATGGCGAAGCCTGCTTCCACATTCCCCGCGAAGAAACTTACACCATCCTTTGTGAAAGTTTGACCGGCCCCTTCGAATGCGGTAATACCCCTTATGTTTCCAAGACCGCAAGCTCCGGCGGCATCACCGTTACCTTCGACGATACCCGTGCCGAACTGACTGGCGTCACCTTCAAGGCTGGCAGTGCCGAACTGGTGCCCACATCTCTCAAGACTCTGGACGCAGCCATTGCAGGCCTGAAGCGCAACCCCAAGGCCCTCGTGGAAATCCAGGGCCATACCAGTTCCGAAGGCAGCGACGAACTGAACGATCGCCTGAGCCAGGAACGCGCCTACAGCGTCAAGGATTACATGGTGAGCAAGGGTATTTCCGAAGGTCGCCTCAAGGCTAACGGTTATGGTTCCAGCCAGCCCAAGGCCGACAACTCCACCGAAGCAGGTCGCAAGGCCAACCGCCGTATCGAACTGGTGGTCCTTTCGGAAGAATAATTTCCAAGAATTATTTTTGACTTCGGGTCAGAACGTCTAACTATTAAAAAAGGACTTCCTTATGGGAAGTCCTTCGTCTTTTTATAAGCTGTTTTATAGACTGCTTTTTAAACCAGGCTGATTCCGTCTTCGCTGATGTAAATCTTGCCATCGCGGAAGAGGGTGCCCAGAAGCTTCTTGAAAGTCTTCTTGGACATGCCGAATTCCTGGCGGATCACTTCGGGGTCGGTGTGGTCGCCGTAGGGGAGGCTGCCGCCCGCTTCTTCAAGCTTGCGGAGGATGGCTGCCGGGCTGTCGCTCTTCATAAGGCCCTTGTAGCCGATGGGGGAAAGGTTCAAGGTGATCTTTCCGTCGGCGGTAAAGCGCTGGATAAAGCCGGGCATGGTGTCGCCGATGTAGATACGTTCCATGCCGGGAGTGAGCATGAGGCGGCCGGTGTAGCGGTAATCCACCAGGAAGTCTACGTGGTCCTTGGTGACTTCGTAGGCGGCCAGCTGGACGCGCTGACCCACATGAAGTTCGCTGGTGTCCGGATCCAGGAAGCTCTTGATTTTTTCGGTGGCCACGATTCGGTTACTCTTGTCGTCAACAAGAATGAACACCACGCAACGGTCGCCACGCTGCAGTTCGCCCAGCTGCTGCTTGAAGGGGAGGAACAGGTCCTTGTTCAGACCCCAGTCCAGGAAGGCGCCGAAACGGTTTACGTCCTTGACGTCAAGCACGGCGAATTCACCTACCTGGGCGTAGGGCTTTTCCAAAGTGGCGATGGGGCGGTCTTCACTGTCGGTGTACACGAACACGTCCAGGATTTCGCCTTCTTCAAGAGTGAATTTTTCGCGGTTGCCGGGGAGCAGCACGCGGTCGCCGCTTTCCAGTTCCAGGTAGTAGCCCTGGGGGGTAATTTCTTCTACGCGGGCACGGTTATATCTTCCGAGATCCATAAAAAAGCCTTTCCGTTCAGTTTTATTTGTTGCAACTGTGATATTTCACAGCCGACTTCTACAAAATATAGTATATTTGGCGCCCCCTTCCTAGATGAGGTGGGGGAGTGTTAGGTGGTAAAAACAAATGGAACTTAGAATAGCTCAAGAAAGAATGTCGGCGCAGAATCGTGTGCGCACCGCAAAGCCTGCGGTTGAAACCATCGGCCTGCAGACTTTTATCGAAGACGATTTTGTCTGCTCCGAAAAGCATCGCGCCTTTTTCAAGATGCATATTGGCAAGGCATTCTCTTTCAATGTGCAGTTCCAGAACTGGCTGAAGTCCAATGCAGGCCGCACCTACCAGGAAGCCATCTGCGCCTACGAACGCATCCTGAAAGAAAAGAAAGATCACAAGTCTCCTGTAGGAAACCTGCAGGAATACAACGCCTACATCCGCGACTTCTTTGCCGACAACAAGGGCCGTTCCCTGGAAGATGCCGTCTGTTGCTGGAAATACAAGAAGTCTTTAATCGGACATAACCGTTACGAAAAGACGGACCTGGTGGCGCTAAAAAAGTAAATCCGACGGATATACCCAACTTGGAAAACTTTGTCTTCGTCTCTTTGAATTTTTCACTAAAGACTTCTCCCAAGAGCATCATGCGTTTAATTCATAAATCATGACTCTCCAATCATAGGAAATCGCATTCTTCAGATAATTCAGGTAAACAAAATTTTTCTACAAAAAACTGAGTCATCAGGAATTTTCCTGCGTGTTAATAGTATGCAGAACTTTTAACGTGGAGGAAAAATGGACTGCAAAAAGAAGAAATACAAGCCTCTAGAAGAACTCACCATTCGCGACAATTTCATGTTTGTGAAAGTTTTCAGCGACGAGGCGATTGCAAAGCCTTTCCTAAAGGCTCTTCTGAAAATTGAGATCGAACGCGTAAGTGTCGTCGGCGAGGCCCACCAGCAGGCCGACCCGAACAAGAAATACATCCGCTTCGACGTTTTGGTCAAGGAGGAGTGCAATGGAATTGGTCGCACTTTCGATCTGGAGATGCAGATGGTCGATACCAAGGAATTGCCGTTGAGAGCTCGATACTACCAGGGAATTAGCGATACTGAAACCATGGGAAACACTCACAAGTACAAGGAACTCAAGGAACAATACATTATTTTTCTGTGCCCTACGGACATCTTCGGACAGGAACGTCCCATCTACGAATTCGAAAATCGTGAGAAGAACGATCCTAGCTTGACTTTGGGCGATCTCACCTACAAATATTTTTGTAATTTTAGCAGGTACGGCGCTGTAACCGATGAATCCGTTCGCGACTACCTCAAGTATTTCGCAACCGACGAAGCCTCATCTGCAGCAACGAAAGCCATCAGCGACAAGGTGGATTTCTACCACAAGGACCCTAAGACAAGGAGCGACTACATGACGTTTAAAGACATGCTTGAAGACGAACGTGAAGAGGGTCGTGAAGAGGGTCGTGAAGAGGGCCGTGCCGAGGCCTGCAAGGAACTTGCCAAGGGCTTTCGTGATGCGGGAATTTCATTAGAAGTTATCGCCAAACAAACAGGCCTTACCCCCGAAGAGATAAAAGCCCTGTAATATAAATTCTTAAAAAGCGTAAAAGGTCGCACCAATAATGGCGCGACCCTTTGTTTAAATTATTTTAAGAAAAATTTTCGCTTTACCCATCTAAACTCTCTTTAAAATCAAGAGGAATGGTTTCTGAAAATTAGAATCCCTTGATTACCAGAAGGCTTCCGATGCCGATGGCGAGCCACAGGATCACGCCCTGGATAAAGGGCTTGGGACCGCACTTCTGGAGAGCAGCCTTGGAGAGGCCTGTACCAATAAGGAACAAAGTAACGGCAAAGCCACGCTTGGCGATGGCGACGATGGTGGTGCCGACTGCTGCAGGAACGCCGATGGCCGGGAACAGGTAGGTGTTAATGACCATGGCGATGGCGAACAGGAAGATGAACCAGGGGACCACATTCAGCTTGCCCTTGCCGGCGTTCTTGCGGAAGAACAGCATGGTAACAAGAGCCAGGGGCAAAATCCAGAGAGCGCGGGTGCACTTGACCATGGCGGCCACCTGCAGGGATTCGTCGCTGTAGGCTGCTGCTGCACCCACCACGGAACTGGTGTCATGGATAGCGATGGCTGCCCATTCGCCGAACTGCTGGTTATCGAGACCGAAGAAGTGGCCCAGGGGAGGGAAGATGAGGAGAGCCAAGGCGTTCAGCACGAAGATGGTGCCCAGGGACATGCTCATCTGCTTGTCGTCGGCGTCTACAACGGGAGCGACTGCCGCGATGGCGGAACCACCGCAAATAGCGGTACCGCTGCTGACCAGGTAAGAAGTCTTGGAATCCACCTTGATGATCTTGCCTACGACAAAACCTAGAACCATGACGGTGGCCACAGAGATGATGGTGAACATCATGCCGTCCTTACCGCTGGCGAGAGCCGCCTGCAGGTTCATGCCGAAGCCCAGGCCAACCACGCAACCCTGAAGCAGATACTTCTGGGTCTTCTTGGCGAACTTGGGGAAGGCTGGACCGCCAAAAACAAAGGCGTAGACGATACCTGCCATGAGGGCCATCCAGGATGCTACGCAGGGGCAGCAGGCTGCAAGAATTAATGCGACAAAGGCGATTTTTGCGATTTTTTCTTTCATGTTTTCCTCTTGATGGATTCGTTAATCCGTAGGGAGTACTCTGTTTTTTCTAATAAAAGCCAGTGTTTCTTTTTCGCCCTTTTCCGCAAGCATGGTCAAGAGGTACAGAAGTTTCTTGTAGGTGTTCTCTTCCATCTTTTCGCGGGCAGTACTCTTGGTCAAGTACATCAGGGGTGCGGTGCGGTCGTAATCCTTGCCGCCGTAGGTCTTGGAGGCGGCCACGCGGTCGCAGAACATTTCCTTGATGTAACGGTCGGGCATCGGCATGGGCACGATTTTCTTCGTTGCCATTTCGTAGTCGTACCAGAATTCAAAATGATGCTTGTTTCTGCCCTTGTGATGCATCCAGGCCAGGCTGTAACCTGTATCCCGACGCTCTCCATTGTTAGGCGATTCCTTTCCGGTATAATATTTGCAACCGGGAATGAATTCCGTGGGGCTGTACTTGGAAAGATCGTGGAAAAGCCCCTGGAAACCGATACCCGCCTTGAAGCAGAGGCGAATCACTTCGTTCCTGTGCCTTGTGATGGTAATGAAATGTCGGATAGGGTGAAACATGAACGCAAATTTAGAAAAGAGAGGGGAATTAGTGAATAGTGGACAGTGAATGGTGAAGAGTGTGGCGTCATTCTGAGCGGAGTGCGAAGCACGGAGTCGAAGAATCCAGGGACTTAGATATGAATTATGAGATATGAACTACGAATTATAAAGTTAGGCGCCTCCGGCGCGATTATGATAACTCATATCTGGTATCTGATAACTCGTATCTGCTTTCTAGCCATGAACACATGGGTATGTATCAGTGCAATAGCACATCAAAAGGGGGAAACACCGGGTATGTTTCAAAGCAATAGTCAAAACGTTCTTCTCTCGCTGGTCTACAATCCGAGCATGGGGTCGAGATAACGGGCGCCGAAGTAGTCCATAGATCCAATCATAGGAGATTTCAGGGACTTGGAACGGTCCTCGATGAGATTTCCCTCGGAATCGTAGACGAAGGTGCCAGGGGCGAACGCGGCTCGGTATACCAACTTCGATTACGAAGCCAAATCAGTTCGTTGCGTCAAGGACTAAAATATAATCCGACATTCAAAACAAGGAGCCAGACGGGAAATCCCGCTGGCTCTTTTCTCAAAACTCTTATATTTGTCTTGTGACTTGTAAGAATTCCTTCGATTTCATTGGCGATATTCACGGGCATTGTGAGTGTCTGAAGGCCTTGCTGAAAAAGCTGGGCTATGTGGAGTCTGCGGGTGCGTTCCGTTACCCGGGCAATGAACGTATGGTGGTGTTCCTTGGGGATTATGTGGATCGCGGCCCAAATGTGCGTTCCACGCTGAATTTGGTGCGGGCCATGCGGGATGCGGGTTCTGCCATTGCCCTTATGGGAAACCATGAATTCAACATGCTCAGTTTTTGGCAGAAGAACGAAGGGCCCCGCTACCTGAAAAAGGTGGGGCAGAATTATCTTCGTGAGCATACCTTCAACAAGGTGGCGGTTCATTCCAGAACGGTGACGGATTTTGTGGGGCGCAAGGATGAATTCAAGGAGATGAAGGAATTCGCCAAGACCTTGCCCTTCTACCTGGAAACGGAAAGTTTCAGGGCTCAGCACGCCAGTTTTCATCCGCGGGCTGTTGAGCTGCTGAAGGCTGCGGGCATCCATTGCTTTGCCGACGGAAATTTTGACGAATTGATTTTCCGTGCCAATGATGAAGACAATGAATATGGGGATTCCCTTTTCTGGCCTATCGATATGCTGTTGAAGGGACCGGAAATGGAACTGCCTAACCGTCAGTTCTTCTTTGATGGTGAAAATGTTAAGCGTTACAGGACCCGCTTGCGTTGGTGGGTGGACCCTGCTAAGGCCTCTTTGCAGGAATTGAGTTTACAGCCGGGTGTGACCATGCCCGAGGGTTGTGACGTAAAACCGGAAATTCGTTCTCGCGGCTTTTATGGGGAGGACGAACGCCCTGTATTCTTTGGACATTATTGGCTGACGGGTGAACCCCGCCTGATTCGTCACAACGTTTGCTGCCTGGACTTTAGTATCGCAGGGCACCTTGGAAATGGTCGGCTGGCCTGCTACCGCTTCGACGGGGAACAAAAGCTGGACGAATCTAAATTCGTGTGGGTCGGACGATGACCCGCATCTCCGCCGCTTTAAGGAAATTTGCCTCCCTGAAGGTAACCTGCGTTTTGCTGGTGGCTTTTTTGTTGCTGACTTTCTGGGGGACTTTAGGGCAGGCTGCTGCTGGGAACGAGGGGGCCGCTTTGGCGGCGGATCGTTTTTTCGGTAGTTATTTTTTATGGGCGTTAGGCGTAGTACCGCTACCTGCTTTTAAAACGTTAGCGGTTGTGGGGGCCTTACATCTTGTTGCCTCCATGATGTACCGCATGCCGCGGATTTTCTCTCGGGTGGACTCGGGCAGGCTTGTTCCCTCAGGTTGGCGTAACCTAGGGCTTTATGGGATGCACATTGCCCTGCTGGTTCTTTTGGTGGGAAGCCTTGTGGGTTCTGAGTTCCGCCAGGAATACAATGGTTTTCGCGCTGCTGAATCCTCAAAGCCCATTACATTCTACACTGTTGACGATAGCTTGAATACAAGTGCGGTGGAGGTAGGGGAGGGCTATCCCTATTTTACGTTCTACAAGGGCCAGGTGGATATGTTCGGCATGAAGGTGGATCTTTACACCGCCACCTACGATCCCTTCAAGTTTGTGCCTTACGCCTTCATGGTCTTGTTTTTGTTAAGTGCCATTTTCCATTATGCTGTAAAGGTCTGCCGTAGTCATGGGAATCGCGTAGGGCCAAGAACGAATGTGGTAAAGGTTTTACCGGCTCTTTTAATCGTCATGGCAGGCATGATTTGTACGCCTAGAGCAGATGCGACTGAAATTGTCTTTATCCCTGATAGTGTAACCGCTGGAGTTCTCGATGCACCCGAAGATCCTGTGCTTGTAAATGGTGTTTTGCGTCCCTATGATTCTTTCGCTCGTGGGGTGTTGAATGAATTTAGCGGTCGCGTGACTCATAAAGGCCGCTTTGCAGATGGCTCTGCTTGTAAGATTCTGTATTTTATTCAAATTTCAGATTTTGAGAAGTTTGTTTTAGAAGAAAAAATCTTTAAGGTTCTGCGCAGTGATGTCCTGCAAGCGCTGAATTTGCCTGAAGGCGAACGTTACGTCAGTTATAATGAGTTGAATAAGTCCCGTGGACAGTTGGAAATTTATGCTAGCCGTAAGGACGGTCATCCCGCCACACAGGAAATGCAACGTCTCCTAGCCAATCTTCAACTTTTTGAAGCTATACAACGTGGTGACTATCATATGGCTGATGTTACGCCAGAACAGACGAAAAAGTTTGGTGTAGAGGTCTTCTACAACCACGCCAATTTTGCCCTTATTGCCTTTATCCTGGCGTTCCTCGGCTGCATCCTGGCTTCCGTCAATTCCGTTTTCAAGAAGCGTGCGCTTGATGTGGCGGCGAACTCGGCTTCAGCGGCTGTGGCGGTGACACTCTCCATTGCCTTCGCCCTGCGTCTTTATATTACGGGCCGGCCGCCTCTTTCTAGTTTGTATGAAATTGTGCTGTTGGTGGCCTTGCTTTTGGAAGCCTTTGAATTTGGTGCGTTCATTTTTTGCAAAAAGCGAACGTTCTCCCTAATTATTCCCGTGACCTTGATGGCTGCGGTTCTGCTGTTCTTCGCTAAGTTTATCTTGGAACCGGGCGATTTGTTCCAACCCATTCCTGCTGTTTTGAATTCCGGTGTGTTCCTAACCCTTCACGTTTTTACCATTGCATTGGGCTTTGCGGGAATGATTCTTTCTGGCGTTGTAGCCCATGTGGCGCTGTTCCGCCAGACTCGATATCCTGAGGCTACAGAAAAAATCCAGAACATTTCCAAACTGCTTTTCGGTACCTTGGTTTTCGGTGCAGGATTCTCCATTTTGGGAACCTTGCTTGGTGGCGTGTGGGCGGATTATGCCTGGGGGCGTTTTTGGGGTTTTGACCCTAAGGAATGCGGAGCCCTTTTTGTTTGCCTGTGGGCCATGCTGACCTTGCATCTTCGTGGCGGTCGCCTTGTTGGCGAACGGACCTTCGCTCTGTTGAATAGCTTTAATGTGATTATCACATTCCTTTGCTGGTTTGGCATTAACTTGCTGGGTGTTGGGCTTCATAGTTATGGCTTCCAAAGCGGAACCGTCATATGGCTTTTGATCTTTATTCTAGCTGATCTTGGTGTGATTTTTTATTTGAATAGTCATAACCGGGGAACTTTAAAATTATGATTTATGAATTACGAATTACGAAATGGAAAATCTCGACGTAGCCGACTAATTTACTCTCGTACATCATAATTCGTACTTCGTAATTTTCTAAATTGTATTCCATGCTACAATGGGATACTTTGCTTTCTGCTACGCGTTATGGGCACCCTGCTGATCAGGACCCGAACCGTTCTGATTTTCACCGCGATTATGACCGCATTGTTTTTTCTACGGCATTTAGGCGGTTGGGCCGCAAGACCCAGGTGCATCCTTTTTCTGTAAATGACCATGTTCACAGCCGACTGACCCACAGTATCGAAGTCAGTAGCGTTGGCCGTAGCCTGGCCATTACAGTTTATCACCTGATCAAGAAGTACCTGCCCAAGTACATTAACGAATACCAGTTCGGTACCATTGTACAGTCTGCTTGTCTTGCCCACGATATTGGCAACCCTCCCTTTGGTCACGCCGGTGAAGCCGCCATTCGCGAATGGTTCCGCAAGAACCGCCATTCCCCGGCCATGCAGGATTTGAAACCCGACGAAATCGCCGACTTCGAAAACTTCGACGGTAATGCCCAGGGCCACCGCATTTTGAGCAAGCTGGAATACCACTTCCTTGATGGTGGTATGCGCCTGACTTATGCGACTATTGGAGCCATGATCAAGTATCCCCAGTTGGCCAAGTTTGGAACTCCCACCAGCCTTTTCTCTACCGAGGCGGATCTTTACCGCATGACGGCCTACACCTTGGGCCTCCCGGAACTGGAAACGGGCAAGTGGGTCCGTCATCCGCTGGTTTACCTGATGGAAGCGGCCGACGATATCTGCTACAGTATTTTGGACGTGGAAGACGCCATTGAACTTGGCATTTTGACTTTCGGTGACGTCAGGGGAATGTTCAGCTACCTGTGTGGACCGGACGTAGATATTGACCGCGAATATCAGGAAAACGGCCAGAACTTCCGTGACTTCCTCAGCAGTATCCGCGGCCTGGCCATCCAGAATCTGATTGATGATGTGGCTGTGACTTTCGTAAAGCATTACGAAGAAATCATGAATGGCGAACCGGTAAAACATCTGACGGACCTGTCTAAGTCCGAGGTGATGGACGGCATCAAGATTGCCAAGCGCCTGGGCGTAGAACGAATTTATCCCGACCGCCGCAAGACGGAACTGGAAGTGGGTAGCTATACCACCCTGAGTACTGTATTGGACGCCTTCATCAATGGTGTTTATGACTTCCGCAAGAACGGTAAGAATTCCTACCGCGCAGACCGAATTGTACGTCTGATCGGCCAGGCGAAAATCGGCCAGAGCGTAACGGCCGCCGAAGCTTACCACCAGGTGCTGGATTTTGTCAGCGGAATGACCGATAATTATGCAACCTACTTGGCACGCCAGATTGGCGGCTTGGCCATGGGTTACTAAGAGTGTGTTATGATTTGGCTATTTGACTATGACCTTACCATTTATGGTGCCGATGAACATAATGTCATCGATTCCCTGGACCATCGCATTTCGTTGATGGTGCAGAAGGCAACCGGTACTGACTTTGAAACGGCTCACCAGATCCGTAAGGATTACCTGAAGCGTTTTGGTACCACATTGGCGGGCCTCCAGGCTATGCACGGTGTGGATCCGGAAACCTTTTTCGATTTCATTCATGAACCGGAATATCTGACTTACCCCAAGCATTCTCCGGCAAAGGCGAACCTGATTATGGGGCTTGCCGGACACCGTTTCGTGTTTACCAATGGCCGCAGGGACTGGAGCGAAGCGGGCATGGAACATATGGGGGTGCGTCAGTGCTTCGAGGATGTTTTCGACCTGAAGCAGATGGACTGGATTGGAAAGCCCCACGACAGCGCCTACGAAAAGGCGGAACGCTGGTTGGCCAAGAAGGTCCCCGAGATGTTCTTTGCCAACGGCACTCCGGCGGATCCTTCCCAGATTGTACTGCTGGACGATTCTGTCCGCAATCTGGAACCTGCCCATCGTCGCGGCTGGACCACCATTCTGGTGAACCCAGTTCCCGACGTGCCTAGCTGGGTGAACTTCTATATTCCCTCCCTTTTGCATTTGACAAGTATCTTGCCGGATTTGGCAAAGAGAATGAAGTAATATGCTTGAACTTTTGTCGATGGAGTTTATGCAGAACGCCTTGGTGGCGGCAGTCCTGGTGGCTGTGGCTTGCGGCGTCATGGGAACTTTTGTGGTGGTGAACCGCCTGACTTCCTTGGCAGGGGGCGTGGCTCATGCCTCTTTTGGCGGCGTGGGTCTGGCGGCTCTACTTGGATTCTCTCCTATGCTGGGCTCCCTGGGTTTTGCGGTGGCCTGTGCCATGCTCATGGGCATTCTCACCTGGCGAGACCGAAAGAACTCCGATACCTTTATTGGCGTCATCTGGGCTGGCGGTATGGCCCTGGGCGTGATCCTCACGGACTTGACTCCCGGTTACAGTGGCGAAATGATGAGTTTTCTGTTCGGTAGTCTTCTGACGGTACCTTCGGAACTGCTGTATTGGATGGTGGCACTCCTTGTGGTGATTCTTGTGGCCGTGGTGGTCAACTTCCGGAAGTTCCTGGCCATCTCCTACGATCCTGAATTTGCCCGGGTGCAGGGATTGCCTGTGCTGACTTACTATATGGTCCTGATTGCGCTGATTGCCTTGACTGTGGTTATTGCGGTGCAGGCTGTGGGCATGATTCTTGTGATTGCCCTGCTGACCATTCCCGCCTATATTGCGGAATGCTACGCCAAGAACCTGGCCCAGATGATGGTCATGTCGGTGGTGTTTTCGCTGGTCCTTGTGGTGACCGGGCTTATGTTGGCCTGCCAGTTGAACTTTGTGGTGGGGCCGACAATCATTGCCTGTGGCGTCCTTGTTTATGCGCTTCACTTTGCTGTAAAGAAATTGCGTAGGGCTTAAGGAGTTCTAAATGAAAAAGTCAAGTCTGTTTTTTGCTCTGTTGGTGGCTCATTGTTCGCTGTTCATTGCGGCTGCGGTGGCCTTTCCGGAACCTGCTTCCCGTAACGGCTTCAGCAACATGACCGTCAAGACCGAGTATTCCGAATTGCTGCAAGAGAAGAATGCCCGCAACGATTCCCTGTTGCCGGCCCTGGATGGCGACAAGGCTTTTGCCGAAGTGCTCCGCCTGAATCCTAACTTCTGGAGCCTGGGCGGTATGATGGATAAGGAAGCCTCCCTGGTGACCAAGCTGAACGCCCGTGTGATCTACATTGACGGTATCCGCGAAGAACCTTTCTGTAACCTGGACAAGAACTCCGGCAGTTCCGCCGGCGAATGGAATGTGAGCATTGGCGTGGACTTTGTGTCTGGCGGTTCCAATACGGTTCATATCCACGTGCAGCAGTGCCTTGACTACGTTCGCGACCAGCTGGGCTATGCCGTCAAGAAGGGCGACAAGGTGGTGGTGATTCCGCCCAAGAAGGTGCTGGATAAAATCAAGGAAAGCGAGATTCCCGATGCCATCGATATCGATATGCAGCAGACCTTGCTGAAGGCCCACGAAGATGTGAACATTTCTGGCAAGTGCCCCAAGGATATCGACGCCTACATCATTCTTCGCAATGTGTATGAACAGGTAAAGAACTTCAAGATGGATTATGTTGTCATTAACGACCAGCTGAACAAGCAACGCAACGGCGCCGGCCGTGTGCAGTCCTGTTCCTTTAGCCGTGAATGGAACAAGAAGTATCAGGAAAGCGCCAGCTTTGAATGCGACATCGACCATGACAAGTGTGTTTACCGTCAGGAAAACGATGGCGACACGGAATGGTCCATCAACTACGAGAAAGACCGCTTCGAATATATCAACGACACCTTCCTTTTCTTTGACCTGAATCCCAAGAGCATCCATAAGGGTGGCAAAATGCTGGACCTGCGACTGCTCCGTCTATCCAGTTCGCTGTACCTGGAAGCTTACCTAAACTCCAAGGGGGAACCTGTTACCCTGGGTCTGGTGATCGTTCCTGGCGAAAAGACCATGGATGATTACGATGATGGCGAAGAAGAAGAGGGGATGATGATGGAATAGCCCTAGGTGCTGTTGACCATCCAAGTAGTTTTTTATATATATCTGTAGAGAAAGTTTAATCAAGGAGAATTTTATGAAGAGTGTTATCAAGGCTTCTTTGTTTGCTGCCGCATTCGGTATGGCAGCCTCTTCCGCTTTCGCCGAAAGTGAATCTTTCGGTGGTATTGGCGTTACCATTTATCAGCTCCGCGATGGTGTTAAGGTTGCCGAAGTGATTCCGGGAACCCCCGCTGCCGAAACCAAGCTCCAGGCCGGTGATGTGATTACTGCTGTAGACGGTGTCAGCCTGAAGGGTCAGGACATTGAATTTTCTAAGGAACAGCTCCGCGGTCAGGTGAACAAGCCTCTTGAAATCACCTATATCAGCGAAGGCGAAACCTATACCGCTACCATCCGCCGTGCCCAGATTACCGTTAAGGATCTGGACTCCAAGAACGTAGAAGCCTGGTATGGCAACAAGACTGAATTCGAAGCTGCCGAATTGGAAACCTACGCCAGCGCAAGTCAGTCCGACAAGCAGCTGGTGGCCGTGCTGAAGCATGGTAATGCCATCGGTTCCGGCGAAAAGGTAAACGCCACCAACCTGAACGGCATCTATGTAGAAAAGGCAAACGAATTTGCTCCCAAGGTCAAGGCTTCTACCGGCAAGGTTGGCTCTGCTGCCTTGAAGGGCTTTACCCGCTCTGCAATCAGCTTCAATGTTAAGTCTGAAGGTACTGCCAACATTACCATCATGAATGCCGATGGTGCCGAAGTGGCCCGCCTCCAGGAAAACGTGGTGAAGGGCTTCAACACCGTGAAGTGGAATGGCGAAGCTACCCCGGCTGGCCGTTACATGGTGACCATCGAACTGAATGGTTCTGTAAGCGGTAAGAATGCCGTGCTGAAGTAATTTCTGCTTAGACAATCTGCTTTTATACAAATTAACAATAAAAGTCTGCGGTAATTCGCAGGCTTTTTTCATATCGTAAAAAACTTCTTTTTTCCCATTATTCTAAATTTCCCCGCCGAAGTGATTTTATCTAGAACCCATAGGCACTTTAGTGCAATTCTGTGGGCTGTTTTGTTGTTTTTGACAGCCTTGGCTCCTGCCGTGTTCGGTCAGGAGTTGACCCGCTTTGAACTGGAGGAGCGGGAACAGGTGGAAGAAGACACCACAGAAGTGGATTGGATGAATGATACCACAGGGACGGATACCATTGAGTATCGAGCCGTGGACCTGGAATATAATGTGGAAACGGCAACGTTCAACTTGAACAACAGCGCCCAGTTGAAGTATAGGACGGCCACCCTGGATGCAGACACCATCATGTTCGACCAGGAAAATGCGGTGCTTATGGCCAGCGGCGATCCGGTGCTGAGGGAGACCAAGAATCCCTCCTTGTCGGGTATGCGGTTGAAGTACAACATGAAGAGCCGCATCGGTGAAATCTATTACGCTACGACATACCAGGATAACCAGCAGCTGAACGGCATGGAAGTGAGACGTTTGCCCGACCAGCGAATTCAGATTGCCCGTGGCGACTTTAGTACCTGTAACGATTCCACGCACCAGCACTTCTATTTCTATGGCCGTCGAATGGTGGTGAAACCCAAGGAAACCATTACTGCCCGACCGGTGGTGCTGAACATTGCCGACGTGCCTGTGGCCGTACTCCCAATGATTGTGGCTCCCCTGAAGAGTGGCCGTAAATCCGGTATTCTGACTCCTAAGTTCGGTGGCGACCAGAAGCAGGGCTACTACATGAGTAACCTGGGTTTCTACTACGCGCCCAACGACTACTGGGATGCCACGGTGAAGGGCGATATTATTGAAGGTGAAGAAGCAAGATTTGAACGTTCAACCTTGACCGGGGAAGTCCGATACAGGAAACGTTATGTGCTGGATGGAAACATCTCCTATACGTCTTACCTGGAAGAGTTTGACTTTGGAAATAGCGGCTACGATATCCGCTTCAGTCATAATCAGAACTTGACGCCCGATGGCAAGCACACCTTGAGCGGTTCCGGCTCCTTCGTCAGTAGCCAGAGTGTCCGTAAGGATAACGCCCTGGATGCCGAAACAATCTTGAACCAGCAGGCCAACGCCCAGTTGACTTACTCCGGAAAATTCGGAACCAACAAGAGCTTGACGGTAAAGGCTAGCCAACAGCACAACTTGGTGACGGACCTTATGGAACGTCAGATTCCTGACGTGCAGTACCGCATGAGCGGCCAGCTTTTCGAGTTCGAAGTCGACGAAGACGAAATCGCTGCCGAAGATGGATCTATCCAGTCGTACCTGGAAAAGTTTAACTATAGCTTTAACAACCGCTTTAACTACTACACCCGCAGGGCCCAGGATACCATCAACGAGACGGATACGACGGCTCAGTATGTGGGTTACACGGGAACTTATTCTTTAGACTATTCCGGTCATCTTTTCGACGTAATCAACCTGACGCCTCGCGCCACCTTCACGGGTTATTGGACGGGTACGGGCTGGATCAATCCCGAAGATTCCCTGAAGTACCGCAAGCGTTATCTGTTGGATCCCGAACACGATGACTACGGTCAGTTCGCCTACAATCACAATTACAGCATTACTGCCGATACGAAACTCTATGGTATCTGGGTTCCCGAAATTGGGCGGTTTACCGGTGTGCGTCATGTGCTTTCTCCCAGCGTTTCTTACACTTACGCTCCTGAAATCGATACGGTCAAGAAGTTCGCTCCTCATCCGTTGCTGGGGCAGACTCCCTATCAGACTAAGCAGAAAACGGTTGGCTTTGGCCTGAATAATGACTTTGACATTAAGTACTTGAAGGTGGCTGGCTACAAGCCCGATACTTCAAAGGGCGATACCGCCAAGGCTGTTGAAGATCAGTATGGTACCCGTCGTCTCTTGACGACTCGCCATAACGTGTCCTACAACTTTGCCGCAGATTCCCTGAACTTCTCGGATATTACGTCTAGCTTTGGCTTCCAGATTCTGCCGGATTACCTGTTTACCATCAATACCCGTCACAGTTTCTATCACAAGTATACCGAGGAACCTAATAAGGTCCAGGTGCCTGAGTTGACTTACTGGGGTTATGACTTCTCCAAGCATTTTAGCTGGAGTGGTGAATTCAACGGTGGTCTTCCGTCGCAGATGGAAAAGTATGAAATGCTGAAATGGACTTTTGGCCTCGATTACAGTTATTCCTTTAGCAGTAGCCGAGTCTCTAGGGATTTGTTCCAGGATCAGGTGACCCATTCTACAGGCATTAGCGCAAGCCTTCAGCCGACGCGTAACTGGGAAATGACTTATAGCACCCGTTACAACTATAACGAAGGCCGCTTTGTGACCCATAGCTTTACCTTTAACCGTGTACTGCATTGCTGGCAACTTGACTTTAGCTGGACTCCCACGGGACCTGCGGCTGGATGGAGCTTCTCCATTTATGTGCGTGATTTGCCTGACCTGAAGCTGAATGCCGGTAGTACGGAAACGTCAAAATAACTGTTTGGTAAGTTTATATGAAAAGTCAGATTGTACTAGGTAGCGGTTCTCCCCGCCGTTCTGAAATTCTGAAGCTGATCGGTGTAGATTTTCGTGTGGTGGTTTCCAACGAAGAGGAAAATCCCAAGTCTACCAATCCTCTGGAATTCCCCAGGGAAAATGCGACCATTAAGGCCCTTGCGGTTTCCCGTATGGAAAGGGGGGCGGTGGTGCTTGGCTTTGATACTTTGGTGTTCCTTGATGGGGTTCCTCTTGGAAAGCCGAAGAGCGAGGCGGATGCTCTTGATATGTTGTCAAAGTTGAACGGTCGTGGCCATAAGGTGATTACCGGGGTGGCTATCGCTCGTGATGGGAAACTTCTTGCGGCATCTGAAGAGGAAACAGAGGTTGTTTTTAGAAACAACACATTACAAGAGCTTCAAGAATATGTAAATTCTAGAGACCCTATGGATAAGGCTGGTGCTTATGGTATTCAGACTGCAGGCGCCCGACTTATACAAGGTATTAACGGATGTTATTACAACGTTGTGGGTCTGCCTGTGGCGCGGACCTTGCAGATGTTGAGTGATTTGAAGGTTGAGGTGTAGAGAAGTCTATGAACGTTGAAGAAAAGAGACCTGAAGAACGTCTGGGCGAATATATTGCGCGAGTTCGTGAATCTCGCGGCATGTCTGTTGAAGAGCTTTCTGCAGCTACCAAGGTGGCTGTGTCTTATGTGAAGTCTATTGAAGCCGGCGACTGGAAGGCTTTCCCGGTGGCTGCCTATGTACGCGGTTATTTGAATTCCATTAGCGTTAAGTTGAATTTGGATTCCGCCCAGGTTTTGTCTAGCTATGCTGCCGAAAGCGGTGCCAAGCTGAGCAATGATTTTGCCGATGTTTCTGACGGAAAGAGAATTGCTCCGGTGACTGAAGCGGAAACCAGGAAAAAGAGTAAGGCAGTGCCTATCGCTATTCTCTTGCTCGTACTGGCATTCCTAGTCGCCTCTCGTTTCCTTGATTTGGAAGCTCTTGCCGAGCAGGCTTCTTCTCCGGCACCGGCTACTGCAGTCGTGGTTGAAGACACCACCGATTCTCAGGAAATTCCTGATGGTGCCGAGGTGATTCCCGCTGATTCCCTGCAGAAGGATTCCGCTGCTGTTGATTCTACCGAAAAGACAAATGTTGTAAGTCAGGCTGTTGTTGACGAAGCTGTAAAGAAGTCTGACCTGCCCGCCTCTGCAACCATCTTTATCTCTTCTGATTCCAAGACTGATTCGGCTAAGGTTGAAGAGACCGCTGCAGAAGAAGCTAAGGCCCCCAAGACCAAGAAGACCAACTTCCTGCTGGTGGGTTCCGGTGAATCCCTTTCCTGGGTTGGCCTCAAGCGTCGTGAAAGCGATAACGCCTTCCTGAAGGAAGCCAACATTTCCCGCGCCGGTGTCAAGATGGTCTACAATACTACTGATACCTTGTGCGTTACCATTGGCGATCCCAAGGCTATTGCCAAGATGTATCTGAATGGCGTTGAAACGGCCCTGCCCGAAATGAAGTTTGGCCGCGTGACCCGTTTCCGCGTGTTTGGTGGCAGAATCGTAAAGTAAAGGATTCCTATGCGTACTTCCTCTATTTCTAGAAAGACTAACGAAACTGACATCACCTTGACTTTGAACCTGGACGATTGCACCCACGGCAAGATTAGTTCCGGTAATGGCTTCCTGGATCACATGCTGAATCTGTTCCAGTGCCATGGTGGTTTCCACCTGGATTTGACCTGCAAGGGTGACGTCGAAGTGGACATGCACCACAGCATGGAAGATATCGCCATTGTTCTTGGTCAGGCTCTGGTTGAATGCCTGGGCGACAAGAAGGGTATTGAACGCTATGGTTTTTACTTTGTTCCCATGGACGAAGCATTGAGCCGCGTTTGCATTGACTTTAGCAACCGCATCGGTTTCGTGTGGAATGTGAAGCTCCCTGGTCCTACCGCCGGTGGTATCGAAGCTAGCATGTTCGAACATTTCTTCAAGAGTCTTGCCGAAAATGCTC
The DNA here is from genome assembly GCF_900142505.1 of Fibrobacter sp. UWH5. Taxonomy (NCBI): domain Bacteria; kingdom Pseudomonadati; phylum Fibrobacterota; class Fibrobacteria; order Fibrobacterales; family Fibrobacteraceae; genus Fibrobacter; species Fibrobacter sp. UWH5. The sequence continues at coordinate 434,144 of NZ_FRBB01000001.1, forward strand.
GTATGAATCTGCATGTGGAACTGTTCTATGGTAACGACAACCACCATTGCCTCGAAAGCATCTTCAAGGCATTTGCCCGTTCCGTGGCTATGGCTGTGGCTCCCTCTCGCAACGTGAAAGGCGTCCCCAGTTCCAAGGGCGTGCTGTAAGAGAGCAAAGAACTAAAAGATTAAAGCAAAGAAGGCTTGCGGCATTCGCCCGCAAGCCTTCTACGAATTAATAAGCCAGGCGCCTCCGGCGCGACTATAAAAACTCATAGCACACAACTGAAAACTCACCGCTGAAAGGAGCCGCAGGCTCCGCCCTCTAAATCTTCGGGACTCTGACTTTGTCGCCTGCGTTCAGGTGTTCCAATGCGACGCCTGCGTTTACTGACTGCAGGGCCGAAAGTACGTAGAAGCGGGGGAGGTTCTGGACTCCGGCACCATAGGTCTTCTTGAGAAGCTTGAACAAATCGTCGCCGTCGGCTGCGGTAACGGTCTTGTAAAGGCTGGAGTTAGACGGGTCGGACTGCAACTTGGAGAGGGCTTCGCTGAACTTGTTGGCGAAGTTCTCGGCGCCGGCGCTCTGGCTATTGGCGAAGACGTTGTTGTTCTTCTTGGCGGAATTCTTGGCAACCTGGTTTGCGAAACCCTTTTTGGGTTCCTTCTTGCCGGTGACTGAACCTGGCAACTGGAACACGGGAGCCTTGAAAGTGTTCATGGAAATGTTGGCTTCGGCCTCTTTTTTCTGTTTGACCGGCTCCTGTGACAGGATTTCTTCCAGGTTAGCGATGTATGTGCTGTCAGGCCACTCCACTAGGGGCATCTTCTGGTTAATGACGATGATTTTGGCGATGGGGGTGTCATTTCCGCAGGCAACCATGTTTGCGGTTACGAAAAAGGCGGATCCAGCCAGCAAAATACCTGTAAAAAATCGTTTCATGGGTTCAAAAATACTAATTTCCCTTGCCAAAATGGCGAAAAACATCTAAATTTAGGTTCTCTAAACAACTACTTCACAGGAAGTTATACAATGAAAGAAGGTATCCACCCTAACTATCAACCGGTCGTGTTCGTCGATGCGAATACGGGTAAAGAATATATCACCCGCTCCACGAAGTCTTCCGCCGAAAAGAAGACTATCGATGGTGTAGAGTACAGTGTGATCTCTCTCGAAATTACTGCAGATACCCATCCGTTCTGGACTGGTAAGCAGCATCGCGTGGATACCGCTGGCCGTATCGATCGCTTCAACAAGCGTTTCGCCGGCAACATCACTGGTGCAAAGCGCAAGACTCGCAAGGCAGAACGCCCGGCAGCTGACGCTGAATAATTGGACTTGTTCCGCTGCCTCCCTTCCAAACAAAGGGAGGCTTTTTTAATTTTGCAGCACCATAAGATTTATCAATAAACTCAACAAGGATTGTTATGAAGAAGCAACTCACAATTTGCGCCGCTGCTCTCATTGCCATGGCAATGACCGGTTGCGAAAAGACTGGCACCATCGAAGGTGTTGTCCTTGATCCGTTTACTGGCAAGGCTATCGAAATGCCCACCGTTTGGATGGACTCTACCATCTACGGTACCCAGAATCCCAAGTATCCGTACAAGGGTGAACTGAAGGAAGGTAAGTTCAAGTTTGAAAAGGTTCCCGTTGGCAGCTACCTGATCAAGGCTCGTCGTTCTAAGTACATCCTCGGCCAGCAGCGCATTGCTACCGCCGACGAAAACCCGAACATTTCCGTGACCCTGTATGAATACAGCGATCAGGTTAAGCCGGGTCTGTACAAGACTGGTACCACCGAAGGTCCCGAAAAGATTGAAAACCAGTGGGTGATCTACTCTACCACCTGTAACGAATCTGTTGCTGGTTATCGTCTGACCATGCCCATCGATACCGATGCTGGCAAGGTTCCTGGCAAGAAGGACAAGAAGAAGAAGCCGGCTAAGGCTGTTAAGGTTTCTAACCTTCCCGCTCCGTTGGCCATGGGCAGCGCACTTGACGTTTACTATGTGAACGCAAGCTCCGTTACCTCTCCGCTGGTTGCTACTGCTTTCGCCGCTGTTGAAGGCAAGATTGCTGACCACGCTGACTGTAAGGGCTTTGGCGCCGACGAAAAGAACGGTCTCTTTGTTGACAAGTCCAAGAGCACTGCTCTGACTGTTGAATACAAGGCTGAAAACTTGTTCGAAGTCAAGGGCAACCTGCCCGCAGGCAAGCAGATCATCCAGCTGTCTCAGGACGGCAAGACTCTGCAGACCTACTACTTTGAAGTCAAGTAATAGCTAATCGCTTTGAGCCCTGTAACCGTCTAGGTTGCAGGGCTTTTTTAGTACTCTCTGTGTGACCAAAACGTGACCGGACTTGGCTGTCTGGTCGCTTTTTTTGTTGACGTTTGTATATTTTAGTAAGGGGGGATATTGTACGTGAATTATCCCTGAATATGGGGGCCGTGTGGCTTATTGTTGCCATTTGCGCGCCGCAGTCTCTTAAATGTTGCTTTTGGTTGAATTTGATTTTTGTAGCGATAGTGGTTACCGCAAGCTGATTGTGTAACGAAAGAGCACCCGCTACCTATGCGGGCGCTCTTGATTTGTTTCATTACGTTTGCTGACTCCATGAGCCAATTTGGTCTTCATAGAGGTTTACTAGAACAATGCCTGGGGCAAGATATGCAAACTCATAACCATAGAGGGTGAAGTCAATACAGGCAGGTGGTTTAGTGGCTTTGGGGGACTTATAGTAGTCAAATGAGTTTGCTTTAGTTTTTTCTTGCCCCTTTTGTGGTTTCCCTGGGGGAGCTCTTCGAGTGAAGGATTTTCCTAGAAGGGGAAACATAAGATCGTGAATTGAAGAAATGCCGTGCACTACGCTTCGGTAGAGGTGAATAGTTTCACGGAAACCGTAGGCCGCACGATACAGCTTAAAGAACATAGAGCTCTTGTTGGCGCAGGATACCTTTATCAGGATATTCCCCTCGTCGGACACATATTGGAAGCCCATGGAAAAGCGTTCGGTTGTCTTTCCGTTCCATGCGAGAGCATAGACTTTACGAGCACGTTGTTCCCAGTCGATGTATTGCCTTTGGGCGTACTTGTCTTGATATGGTGTAGGACGTTCGATAAGGATCGCTACGATTGTTAGGTTACTCATTGAAGTCTCTTTTTTGCGGCGAGAAGGTTAAGCCAGTCATCAAGTTTTTTTCGCCATTTTCCTTCTAGGGGCTCATGATATTTTTCCTGCCAGTAGTAGTTGGCGTACCTGTAGTCCTTTTGCTCGTGGATATGGCGGAGTACAAGGGGACCTAACTTAATAATGGCGTCGAATTTATTTGCGAAGGGCTCGGATAGCCACTTATCAAAGGTCAAGCTAATCTTTTTGGATGTATAGGCTTTGAAATTTTTGAGAATTTCGTCTTCAACAGGTTGACCCCGGAAGGCGGAGATGTTATTTAGGATCCTATTTTCTGCAACCTTTATTTCTTTTTCTGCGACTGTTATCAGCTCACATGCAATGCTGCTTTGGGTTTGGAAGGTTTCCTTTTCGAGCTCGTGAATGTTTATTGGTGGGACTGCGGGAACTACATCGTTCAGGAGGTGTGCTGTAGGGTATGGTATCCCAGTGGGGTTGTCTATGAATTTGAATAGTTTTAACCCATACTTGTCCTTGACCACGGGCATGTATTGGAATTGATGATTTCGGAAGCAAGAACAGTCTGGCTTAATTCCTTCAATTGTGAATGTTGATTCTGCGTTTTTCTCAAATGCGCGAGTGCGCTGGACGGCCGGAATTGGGGCGTCTAGCCTTAGAACCACTCTTAATCTAGGATTGGTAAAGGAGTGCTTGAAAGTGGTGAAAAGGAAGTAGTCGTAATTCTTAAAGAAGTTCCTAACGGTTTGAATTTTTACGCCGTCGTCGTAGTCGATAATGACGAAGGTTATGGCGGTCATGGTATCCTTATCTTGGCTCTTCCACTTGTTGCATTGGCAGAATCCAATTTGGAATAGGGGCGCTTTTTCCTTGTCTCCTACAAGAGGTGTCTTAAATAGGGTTTTGAGCGTTTCGTAGTTTGGTATTTTGTGAACGTTGAATGCCGAATTCTTCCCATTTTTTCGAATAACAAGAAAACCCAGCGGTGGTTCCGTTTTTGCTTTCTTCATTTTTTTCAATTTTCGGGAAGTCTTCGGCATTTGAGTGTAGTCGCGAGAGGATAAATATTGGCCTTGTGCTATATGATATTCTCAAAAAAAAAGCCGGTCTCTATAACGTTTTCAGAGATTATTTCTTTTGAAAGAACTTTTGACCCGTTTTTGTTGAGGAGATTGATGCTCGTATATGGAGGCAGGTCATCAAGTCTTTTTTGAAGACGCTCTTGTGTCCTGATTTCTTCAATACTAAAGAATAGCATGTCGGAGCAGAATCTGGCACCGCTATATTTATAATTTAACCAGGGGCCTACATTAGAGGAATTGATGGAACTGTAGATGAAGATGAAACAGAAACGTTTGTTTTTGAATTCCCCGTTATCTGCATATAGACGGAACATGTATTTAAGCGCATCATTGAAATTTTCAAATACAACTACAAAAACACAGCGTTTTGTGGGCTCTGCCTGTGGGATTGCGTATGGCAGAAGCGATTCAATTTTGTATTTCCTAATGCTAAATTCGGCTATAATTTCTGCAGTTATGCGGGCACTTTTATCGGGGGTGACTGTAAACGAAAGAATGAAATTATTATTTGTGTTAAGAAAAAAATCGATTTGCATCCAGATTCCTTTGTCGCAAATGAAATAGTCATGTTGGATATCAGATGACATAAAAGTCTCTTTTTTATGGTGTATGGCTAGAAACCCCTGCTTTGTTGGCAGGTTGTTTTTTGTGGGTGTTTGAAATGAGGGCTAACTGGATTGGTACAATTCGTAGTCTGACTTTCGTCTGACTGAGTTTATGTACTGATCCAGATCATCCTTCTTGAATGCGAGTCGGTTTCTCAGTTTGACGGAGGCAATTTCGTGGCTCGAAGCCATTCGATACAGAGTACGTTTTGAAAGCTTTGTGTACAGAGCCGCTCCCTCGACATCAAGGACTTCGGGTGAATCCTTCTTGTTTAGGTGATCCTGCAAAACTTGAAGAACAATCTTTTGCAGTTCCTTCCAGAAGGAGGCATCAAAGTCTTTTGAGGTGAATTGCATCTCGTTTTCCCGTTGAATTAACTCGATGGAAACAAATGTACCTTGTTTTGGAGACGGAAAAAACAGCTTTGAAAAAGAGCTGTTTGTAGCAAAAAACATTGCTTTTTACGTAGAAAAGATGATTTTGAATTAAAAAAGACAGTTTTGAAAAAAACGGGTATATTTATTTAGGAAATGCCCCCGGGGGTATTTTCCCAAAATGTTTAAACTTTTTTGAGGGTTGTATGCAGGGATTGTCTTTCAAAGTGATCGAACTTGGCTTTTATGATGCCAAGGATTTGACCCTGTTCCTTGAACTCAATCCAGGAAGACGTTTTGAATATGTCCGGCGTTTTAAGTTGCCCCGTTTCGAGGCTGTATCCTCCGTTTATGAAAATTGTCTCCTGTTTGATTTTTTTGGTGTAGATCGCGAAGGGTTTGTGATTGGAAAAGAACCTCACGAATATCTTTTTCACCTGCTAAAAATTTTGGGGCTGATTGTCTATGAAAAGGAGTCCACAAATCTCCCAATAGTAAACTATCACGACTTCTTTTTAGAGAATATCGTTGTTGCCCCTTATTCTTTAGGTAACGGAATAGAGACACTTAGAGTTGTCGGTAGTAAGTCTGTTTTCAATGGACGGCTAAATAAGAATGCACTCACAGAGGCAAGAAAGAAAGCTTTACGACTATTTAACAATGAGGAAAAGGATGCCGTTGACGCCAAACGAGCCTACAGAAGATTTATTTCCTCCCAGTTGACTGTGTACAAACAGACTGAAAATCGTGCTTGCGGTTACGTTAAAAAATTAATGGCGTCCTTCAAGAAAGCTGTGTATGTTGGCTCTGACTATAAAACGGGAGGGGAATTTTTTAATCGCCTCAATGTGTTAAATCCGCAGATTGTATACGAGTGGACTTGCGGAATGTTTCAAAGAGAGTCTGAAAATGTGCGTGGGCTAGGAGCCTATTTGCAACAAATAGAGTTGTCCGTTAATCGATTGCTATTCAATAAGACGCCTTTGTCTGGTGTCGAAAAAGAACGGACAAGGATGCTCCTTAAGGAAAACATTGTGTCAGCAAAATCTCTGTTGAGGAACGAAGATCCAGAAGGAGGGTTCGTGAATGCTGTTGAGGCACAAGGTGTAATTCCTTCTGTTACTTCGCTGTTCTTAGATGATTGCTGTAACGAGGGATTGCTAGAATACAAAATCTCCGAAAATGGAGAACGCTTATACAGTATTCGTGATTTGTTCCCGTTGCGGAATTTGGTTTTAGCGATGGCATTTGTTGAAGAAAGACTTCAAGGAAAAGAGCCGGATGACGAAGGTTCTATAAGGCCTAATGAAATGAAGGAAAAATGGTAGTTGCTTTCCGTGAGCTACGTGCCTCGTGATTTTCCGGGCGTGTTCCGTTCCCGCGCTTCGCGTTCCGTTTCACGTTCCGCTTCACGATCCTAGAATATGAGATTTGCCAGATTGCAAATTTGGCGAAATAATCCGATTTTCTGCGAGAATAGGCTATTCTTCTCGTTATTAGTATCCGCTAAAATCTGCATGAAAAGGGCTTTTTTCTAGGAAATTGCAATCTGACTTTAGAACGCAAGGAGGAGGGGTGCCGCTTATGAGCCCTTGTGTTATAAGGGATCACGGCTTGTATTGGTTGTTTTGAGTGCATAGAAAGGCGTATAAATCGGAATATATGCCGGGGCGCGGCGGGCCGGAGCCATAACCCTTTTTCGTCTTTAAGGGAGATTCGTGTGTGAACGCTTTCGGGACTGAGTTATCCTGGACCTGCTTTGTAAACGGAGGCTCTTGGTTCCGCGTTCACGCGGAGCGTTTCTTACGATGAAGCCTTTGTTCCGGGGATTGGAGTACTCCGCGTTCCCCGCGGGATTACGGGTCCGTGCATCGGGAGCGTTTCCCGTTCCCGGACTTACGCGTTCCCCACGGAAGTTCCCGGGGCTTTCGTGTTGCTGATACTTTGGAAAGTTGCAGCAAATGTCGCTCGTTAAGCGACTTCGGGATACGACTCCCGAAGTATATTATACCTACGACTCGTAGAATACTCGGAGGTGATTATGGATAACAACGTTGTCGATACACAGTTCTGCTTGCATTACCACGGAGAGGACGAATGTCCGTTCCGTGACGAGTACAAGGCTCGTGTGTGGATGGCTGAACTACACGCCTGCAAGAGCGACCTCGGGACTCCCCGCGAGTTCCTCTCATTCGTGTGTGCCTACATCTCCAAGTGGGACCCCTATACGTTTCAGGCTTTCCTTGCTCGTTATATCTCCAAGTACCCCGAGGTCTCGGTGAACGAAAAGGCAATGGTCGCTAGAACATACGAGGTTACCTACGATGAGTCCCTTGTCTACGAGAAACCCCGAGGTCGGACTATCTACGAGTCTCGTAATGATGGCGGCTACTTCGGGAGTAACTCGGGCGTTCTGCTCTATACAGATGGTAGACTCTACGAGGTCACGAGCTCTTCACCCGAGCCTAGGATTTCCTTTGGGTTTCCTGCCTACCGCCTTTTGGGTACGTGCCGAGAGATGGGGCAGAAGGTCAAGGCCTATCTCTTGGTGCATAGAACCGAGGTTATGGCGTTGCCTGCTCAGGCCGAGTGCTGGGATATCCTTGATGGGGCCACCTATGAGATAAAGTTCTTGTCCAAGACTTGCAAGGGCTATATGCTTCCCGAGTCGGAGGATGGTGCTGCCGTGGTGGAGATGGCCTCCCGAGTGGTGAGGCTCGTCAGGTCCTTTGGCTACTTGCGCGAAGAACAGTACGGATGGGCGGAAGAATAACTTTTTGTTGATTGACAACTTTTGGCATCGGGTACGATATATATTCGTAGGAAACCAAATGGAGGTTACAATGGCTAGATATCTGATTAAGGATGTGAAGTGTGGTGTCGTCGATGGTGGTGTAGGTCCTTGTGGACCTGGCCCCAGCGTGGTCGTTGCCGAGGTGGAGTTGCAGTCGGAGGCTGGGGGAGCCTTGTTCCTTTCCCTTGCAGAGTGCGACGGCATCCCGAATATGTACAAGACCTCAGCCAGCACTTACGACAAGCATTTCGAGGACACGATTGACGAAGCCTTCTTCGAGGAACTGAATGCAAACGGATACGTTGACGGACTCGGGTGTTCCTACGAGGAGTTCTTTGAGGAGACCGATCACGAGTTCTATCAGGAGTTCCGATACCTGATTTACATCGTTCGCAGCGACTGGGACGAAATCGATCGCTTCAAGGCCGAGACTGTCGGCAAGTGGCTCGGGGACTTCGATATCCCCAAGAGCGATGTCGAAGAGGATTGGGAGTACGAAAAGGAATGCGATGACGCCGAGCCCGAGCCTGAGCCCGATTACGCATCTATGAAGCCTGCCGAAGCCTTTGAGGCTATGGTCGGCCACTTCATTTCTGACTCTAATCGTTGCCCCTTTGCCAAGGAAAACGGTGGCTCCTGCGACCGTCAGGCGAAGGCGTTTGATGGCTCCACTGAAACTTGCACGAGTATGCTGAAGTGCCACTTGCTCTACAAACGCTACAAGGAGTTCTCCGAGAACTAGCTTACCTCGACTCTCGGGGGCCCTACTCTTGTGTGGGCTAGGTCGTTGCCTCGTGCGTATCGTGGCTCTCGAACGCCTTTTGCTATGCTTTTATTTGACAAAACGTCGAGCATCTGTTGATATCAAAAAAGACGAGACTTGCATGGAAATCTTTTTAGTTATATTGCTTATGGTACATTGATGTTTAGTACGCTGTTTGTCGCACCTGCGAATTGTGCCGGGGCTACCACTGTGGTAAGCCCTTTTGTGGCATGTTCCCCTCGCTCTAGGGGAGGTTTTTGTTGATGCCTGAAGTTCTGTATAAATCCTCTTTGACTAGAGAGCCTTTCCTGTTCTACGAAATGCGTACAGTGAGTCGCCTTTTGGAGACTGGAATGGACCGATCCAGCATTGTTGAAACGATTGCTAAGCAGAACCTGTTCCAGTATCCGACGGAACGCTCCTCACAGCGTATGGCGAAGGCTTGCCTAGCTCGTATAGGATTCTTGCCTGATGCGGCACTGGTCCCGATTATCGCCTCTGGTCTTGTGGATGAGGCTAAACAGGCTTGTCTGTATGCTTTGATGCGGCAATATCGGTTGGTTTTGGACTTTATGGTCACGGTGGTTGGAGAGAAGTTCCGCACGATGGACCTGTCCTGGGGGCCTAGTGAGGCTCACAATTTCTTGACCCGATTAAGGGAGCAGAACGAGTCGGTTGCTGAATGGAGCGAGTCTACCACGAGGGAAGTTCGTCGCGTTCTGGTGAGGACGTTGATGGAAACTGGCTATTTGTCCGGATTAAAAGCCTCAAGCATCGAGCCTGTGACAATTTACCCGTCCGTAGAGAATGTTATACGCGCTGCCGGTGACATGACATATTTATCCGCTTTTAACTGCTTTGTGTAGGTTTGCAATGAAAGGTGATATCACTGAACGACTGGATAAACTTCGTGAGAAATTCCAAAATGCGGACTTTCTACAGGGCCATGGCCTCGCCAATGAGGTTAATATCAACATATTCTGCTATGACCCGAAAGATGAAATGGTCGTCCGCCATTTTGTATCTCAGGCTTTGTCTGACGCATCCTTGGCTTCTAAATGCAATCTGAAAGAATGCAACCTGTACAGGATTTTCCTTTCTATTTGCGATGACTTTGCAATTACGGCGGGAGCCCCTGATGTTGAAATTAAGCGTGGACGCGAGCACATGCTGAAGGTGTTGCAGCGTGCTGCCAACAATAAGTCCTTTGTGGCCAAAATGCAGTACCCGGATCATAAACTGGGTGATGTGTTGCTTTTGACTGGTGTAGGGGAGGCTTACCCGTACATGCGCATGCATTCCCTGCTGGAGGCTATCCAGCCTGAATTTTCCGATATCCCGGTGGTCGTTATGTATCCGGGTAAGTTCGACGGTCGAAGCTTGAAGTTGTTTGACAAGCTGATTCCTAACTCCTATTACCGAGCTTTTAACATTATCTAAGGTAGGTCACGATGGCTATGATCATTAGAAGTATGTTCCGTGATGACATTAACCGCAAAATTGGTGGTGTTGTCAAGGTGGGCGAAACTACCGATTCCGTTCTTGCCCAGGAAATGAGCGAATACGTCGTGACCCGCGAGCTCCGCAGGCACTTTTCGGATTTCTTTAGCGCCTACGCAGATGCCTTTGACTCGCCGACAGACGATGTCGGCGTATGGATTTCCGGCTTCTTTGGATCTGGTAAATCTCATTTCCTCAAGATGCTTTCCTTCATTTTGGCAAATTGCGAATTTGGAGGTACAAAGGCTGTAGAGGTGTTCCGTGAAAAGTGGGCCGATGCAGGCTCCTTCATGAACGTAGATAAGTCAACCAAGGCACCTACGGATACAATTCTCTTTAACATTGACATTGAAGGCTTCGCGTCAAAGGATAAAACCGCCGTCCTCAAGGTCTTTGCCAAGGTGTTTTACAACTTCCGGGGCTTCTATGGGGAAGATCTCAAGGTTGCCCGACTAGAACAGCATCTTGAATCTGAGGGCAAAACCCAGGCTTTCCATGACGCCTTCCGTGCGGCGACAAATAGGGATTGGTTTGACCTCCGTGCTACTGCGCTGGACTTTTCCCCTGCGGCGGTGGCAACTGCTATGTCCCAGGTTCTTGACATGACCGAGGAGGATGCTTACAAGTGGATTGATGGCGAGGCAAATGTGGAGACCTCCATCAAGCAGTTGGTAAGTGAGATAAGCAAGTTCGTATCCAAGAAGCCCAAGGACTATCGTCTTCTATTCATGGTGGATGAAGTCGGTCAGTATGTGGGTGCCGATACGGATCTTCTCTTGAATCTTCAGTCTGTGGTTGAAGAAATTGGTAGTAAGTGCCAAGGCAAGGTCTGGGTGGTTTGTACCGGTCAGGAAGCTATTGACGAGATTATCAAGGCCCGAGTGAACGAATTCTCCCGAATTCAGGCTCGTTTCAAGACACGTTTGTCTCTGTCCTCTAGTGCTGCTGACGAAGTTATCCAGGAACGTATTCTAAAGAAGAAGGACGAAGCAGCAGATGCTCTTCGCCAGGTCTATGAGACAAATGACTCCGTTCTTCGAAACCTGTTTACTTTTAAGGACTGCGTACTTGATATCAAGGGGTATGTTGGTGCGGAGGACTTTACCCGCAACTTCCCCTTTGTCCCTTATCAGTTCCGTCTTTTGCAGAAGGTCTTTGGCGAAATTCGTAAGCATGGAAACTCCGGCACTCATTTGGCTGGTGGTGAACGTTCCATGCTTTCGGGCTTCCAGGAAGCTGCTGTGAAGATCCAGGAGAAGAATGAGTTTGCCCTGGCGCCCTTCTATCTGTTTTATGACACGGTTTGCTCCTTCCTCAACAGCGATATTCGCCGAGTAATCGAACGCTGTAGGGAAGCTGCTGAAAATGGAAACGGTATTGAGATTCAGGATGTTGATGTCCTCAAATTGCTCTACTTGATTCGATACGTAGATGATATTAAGGCTAATCTGGATAATATCATTGTCCTTATGGCCGACAATATCCAGTTGGATAAGATTAGCAAGCGAGAAGAAATCCAGCACAGCTTGGATAGGCTTCTTTCTCAGAATTACATTGGCCGCAATGGTGAGATATACAACTTCCTTACCAATGAAGAGCAGGAAATTCAGCGTGCCATTGAAAATGACACTGTAGTCGATACTTCCGATGTGGTTTCTAAAATTGGCTCGATTATTTTTGACCAGATTTACGATATCAGGAAGTTCCGTTACGGAAATGGCAAATACGATTTTGACTTTGACCGCATAGTCGATAATCAGACTATTTCTGGTGGCTCGGGTGGCATGATTTTGCAGATTTTGACTGCTGCCACGGATCCTGCGGATAAGCGCGATGCCATCTTGATGAACAACTCCGTTGGCCGAGCCATTGTTGTTTTGCCTGACGTCAAGTATTACGAACAGCTTGAACGTGCTATGAAAATTCGCAAGTACGTGAAGCAGCGTAATGTAGCCCAGTCCTCCAAGCTGGTGCAGGATATTATTCGCGGTCAGATAGACAACGCTGGATCTCTTGAGGCAAACGCCCAGGAACTCCTCACAAAGGCCATTGAGGGTGCTGTCTACTATGTTGACGGTAATAAGATTGATTGTTCTGGGGACGCTCGCAAGAGGCTGAACCAGGCCCTGGAAGTCCTTGTTGCCCACATCTACAAGAATCTCGGCATGGTAACCCGTAATTACGAATCTGATTTGGATATTGTATCGATTCTAAACGGGGAAGCTCCTTCCTTTGACGGTACTGAACCCAATGTGGAGGCAATGACCAAGGTTGAGGAATACCTTGACATGCAGGACCGTATGAAGGCTACTACGTCCATGGCTGACCTGCATCGTCGTTATGGTGAGAAACCCTACGGCTGGCGCGAAATTGATATTGCCGGCATTGTTGCCTACTTGATTTACAAGCAGAAGGTTACCATCAAGTATGCTGGGAATACTGTACAGCCTAATGACGCCAAAATGCTTGATATGCTCCGTCGCAAAAGCGAAACCGGCAAGACGATTGTTAGCAAGCGTCTATCGGTGTCCTCGATGAAGATGAAAAATGCAGTTAGCTTCCTTCGTGAATACCTGCATGCAATGTCTGTCCCCACCGATGAAGATGGTCTTGTAAAGTTCATTCTTGATAACCTGGATCTCCAACGCAACAATTACGCTCAGTACAAGGCTCGTTACACCGGTCGTTCCTATCCGGATTTTGGAATTGTTTGCAAGGCTATTGAACTGATGGAGAACATCACATCCCAGAAGTCCGATAACATTGCCCTGGTAGACCGTCTCCTTGAAAAACAGGACGAACTTCTTGATAGCCGCGAGCGAATGGAGCGGGTCAGCAATTTCTTGACAACCCAGTATTCTCTATTCGATTCTGCGGTCAAGTTGGCTCAGGACCTTAAGAATGACCAGGAATACATCAATGAAAATAACGAGGCCCGTAGAGCACTGGAAGAACTCAATAGCATTATTGAAATCCCTGCAGGGGAACCTTACTGCTATGGCCGTATTCCCGAACTTAACGAATTGATTTCCAGGCTTAAGACTCTACATAGCGAGATGTTGAAGGCCAAGCGTAGTGCTGTGATAAATTCTATAGCTCAAAGTAGGGAACTTGTGAAGCAGGCTGCTGGCGCCGAGGAAAGTGGCAAGGTTGCCTATTTGGTAAACGAAGCCTATAACTTCCTGGAAGCTAAGAAGGAATACGCGGATAAGTTGGCTAATTTGGCTCTTCTGGACGCCCTCCTTCCTCAAATATCAAGTAAGGTGGATGGTTTTTGCCTGCGTATCGAGGATGCTCTTAGGCAGACCGCAGAACCTATTCCCGCTCCGGATGTTCCCAGTTCCCCAGAACAGCCGAAGCCTGCGCCCAAGAAGTATGTGAAGGTGTCTCGCATGCAGGTGTTCCGCCCGAAACATTTGGAAACAGAGTCTGAGGTGAATGCTTACGTAGAAGAAATCCGTAAGCAGATGTTGAACTTGCTGAAGGGTAACGACGGTATTGAACTGAATTAAGGAGGAGTTATGTCAGATACATCAATTAACGTTAACAAACAGTGTGTAAAGGCCTTCCTTGAAACGGGTAAGGAAAAGCAGTTCCTTATACCTGATTACCAGCGCCCTTATGACTGGACCTCTGATGAAGTGGATACCTTGTTTAACGACGTATGGAACTTTGCCAAGACTCGTGGTGGATCGACCCGTGAAGCAACCTATTTCCTTGGTTGTGTGGTGTCATACATCAAGGATGGCAAGCAGGAAATTATTGATGGTCAGCAGCGCATAACCTCCCTTACGTTACTGCTTCGTGCTATCTACACCAAGTTGCAGGCTTCTTCTGACGAAAATGCGGCCAACTTTAGGAACGAAATTGAACCGACACTTTGGCTGAAGAACAAGTTGAATGGCAAGATAGACTTCAGTGCTATTTTGCTGGAATCCAAGGTTATCAGCGACAAGGATCGAGAGTCCCTCCATACGATTCTGCGGACTGGTGTCGCACCCGAAGGCGCAACGGACAAGTATTCCAAGAATTACAATCAGTTTGTAGAACTGTATGAAAAGGCCTCTAAGGATGATGCTCTTCAGGTATATGACTTCATCTACGCTTTGCTGAATCAGGTCATCGTGATGCCTATAACGGCTGATACTCAGGAGACTGCTCTCACCATATTTACGACGTTGAATGACCGAGGCCGTCCTCTGTCTGATGCTGATATCTTCAAGGCTCAGATTTACAATCGCTTGCCTGATGCGGAAAAGAAGGAGGCCTTTATCAAGTCTTGGAAGGAACTTTCCAAGGATGCCGAAGAGGCTGGCGAGAGTATTCAGCGCTTGTTCTACTACTATATGTTCTATTTACGTGCGTTAGAGTCTGATGTAGACACGACCACGCCGGGTGTTCGTAGATATTATCTCGAGGAAAAGAAGGATAGGCTCCATAAGCAAGACTTGATGAGTAACCTCAAGGCCGTATTGGGCTTGTTCCAAGTGGTCAATTCTCAGGCTGTCGCTGAGGGTGAAGCTTGGAGTTCCGATATGGGCGTGCTCAAAGCCTTGGACGTTCTGTCTTCTTACCCCAATGAATTTTGGAAGTATCCAGTGGTGACCTACTACCTCAAATACCGTGGTAGCGATGACTTTGCAGCGAAGTTCTTGTTGTTTATCCGCAAGATGATTGTAGAACTGTTGCCGAAGTATTTGGAAACCCATACCATTAACTCGGTTAAGACGGGTATTTTGAAGCTTAATACTGCAATCATATCCAGTGATAAGCCGACGTTTGACTTCAACGTATTCTCTAATGATGATCTTCGTAAACAGTCTAAGACGCCCCATAGCAATGCTGTGCGTATGTTGCTGAAGCTTCTTGCCTATGATGAGCAGGATACTCTTCTGCCTTCCAAATGGGAAATTGAACACATTTTGCCGCAGAAGTGGCAGAAAGGCTATTTCCCGAATAATCCTGACGAGGAAGTTAAGGAAAAAATCGAACACCTTGGAAATAAGGTCCCCTTCGAAAAGAAGTTGAACATTGTGGCCGGTAACAACTACTTCACCAAGAAAAAGGACTTGTACAAGGAATCCAAAGTGGCTGTAACCAAAGCTATTGGTGAAAATGAGTCCTTGGAGGTTTGGGGCCTTGACTCCATCATTGAACGTGATGTTGCTGTAGCCGAAAGTGTAGTCTCAATCCTTGATGGTTGGCGTAAGGACTATGCCGCTGGAGGTGCTGTTGCGCAGCCTTCTGTGACTGCGGAACAGCAGGCTTTGATTGACCAACTTAAGGCTACTGGCTTTGATATTTCTGCATTGAACAAGTAACGGATTTGGTATAGCTATGGATAAGAACGCAATCAAGAATTATGCTGTGTGGGCTCGTAGGGAGCTCATTTCCCGAGTGAGTCAGAAGGCTTTGCAGTATGGCATTGATGCCGATAGTGATGTAACGGCGAATGTGTCTACTGTGAATGGCAAGGTGCTTTCCGAGGCCGAAAAGCAGCAGCGTTCCGCCTTGATTGCGAAAATCCGTAAGGAAGGCTATGAGCAGGTAATGGAAGAAGTTGCCTATACTTGGTTCAACCGCTTCTGTGCCCTTCGCTTTATGGAAGTGAATGACTACTTGCCTAGTCACGTCCGTGTGTTCAGCGACGATGAAGGCACCTTTAAGCCTCAGATTATGGCAGAGGCTATCAACTTGGAGATGGAAGGTCTCGATCAGAGCAAGGTTTATGCCTTTAAGAGCGACGACAACGATGGTGAACTATTCAAGTACTTGGTAATCACTCTGTGCAACGCCTTGAACAAGGTTTTGCCCGGAATGTTCCAGCGTATTGCTGACTATACGGAATTACTGTTCCCAGACTACCTGCTGGAGCCCAATAGTGCTGTGGGTAAGCTGGTGGCAGATATTCCCGAAGAGGATTGGAAGGATGCCGTACAGATCATTGGTTGGCTGTATCAGTACTACAATACGGAGCCTAAGGACAAGGTGTTTAAGGACCTTGAAAAGAATATCAAGATAACCAAGGAGAAAATCCCTGCTGCGACACAGCTGTTTACGCCGGACTGGATTGTTCGCTACATGGTGGAAAACAGCCTTGGCCGCTTGTGGTTGGAGGGGCATCCTCAGCATGCTGATGTCTTGAAACCAAAGTGGAAGTATTATTTGGAGGAGGCCGAACAGGAAGATTCCGTAAAAGACCAATTGGCGGCTATTCGTTCTGATTATGCGAAGCTAAAACCTCAGGATTTGCGCTGTATTGACCCTTGTGAGGGTAGTGGACATATCATTGTGTATATGTTTGATGTTTTGGTGCAAATTTATCAGGCTTATGGCTATACTCCAACGGATGCAACAACCCTTATTGTGAAAAACAATTTGTTTGGCTTGGATATTGACGATCGTGCGGCTCAGTTAGCTTACTTTGCCGTGATGATGAAGGCTCGCCAATATGATAGCCGGTTTTTTAGCCGTGGAGTTCAACCGCATATTTATTCCATTATGGAAAGCAATGACCTTGATAAGGCGATGCTGGAATACTTTGTAAATGGTGATGAAACGCTTAAGAACTCCCTGAGCACCTTGGTTAAAGATTTGTATGATGCCAAGGAATATGGCTCTATACTAAATGTTTCTTCGGTTGACTTTGACGCTATCTATGGTCGTGTTGACGAAGTAAGGAATGAACCTAGCATTTACCAGTTGCCTGTGGTAACACAGCTTTTGCCTTTTGTGCAAATAGCTGAGACGATGGCTCAAAAGTATGATGTGGTTGTGACGAATCCGCCGTATATGGGTGTTAAGGGAATGGGGCGATTGCTTACAGATTATTTGAAATCGCACTATCCGCAATCGAAGTCGGATTTAAGCACCGTATGTATGGAAAAAACATTGAGCATGTGTAAGGGAAATGGCGTAACGGCTATGATAAACATTCCTGTATGGATGTTTTTGACAAGCTATGAGAAATTGCGTGAATCTATATTATCGTGTAGTACGATTTGGAGTATGGTTCATCCGGGGAGGGGAATCTTCGGCTCTGATTTTGGAACAACAGCCTTTGTTATTGGAAAAAAAGCTATTAGCGGATATTCAGGCATTTACGCAAGGTTGTTTGATAAGCAAGGCGAAGTTGAAAGCGTTAGTAGTCGAGAACAGGCTTTTCTCTCAAAGAAAGGCCGTTTCTCGACTCAACAGAGCAAATTTTCTAAAATTCCTGGAATGCCTGTTGCCTACTGGGTGAGTGATAAGGTTTTTAACATTTATGCTGAGTTTGAGAAAATAGAAGACGTTGCTTCCCCGAAGCAGGGTTTTGCAACTACCGATAATGATGTATTTCTTAGACTATGGTTTGAAATCCCTTTCGACAAGTTTTCTACAGGGGTTCAATCATTTTCAGCGGATACAGGTCCGATTAGCTGGGTCCCCTATAATAAGGGGGGGGCTTATAGGCCATGGTATGGTAATTTAGACTATGTGTGTTATTGGAAAAATTCTGGATTGAAGTTGAAAAAACATCCTAAGGCTGTTCTTCGAAATCCGGAATATCAGTTTCAAAGGAGTATCACATGGTCATTGACGAATAGTAGCTTCTTTGGAGCTCGATTTAGAGAAGAAGGTTCCTTATTTGATACTAATGGGATGTCGTTATTCGCGTCTGATGATTTGTTCTATTACTTGTTGGCGTTCTTGTGCTCTAAACCCGCAACTGAATTTATGAAGATAACAAATCCAACTTTGGCAAGCCAAGTAGGGGATATTGCTCGTTTGCCTGTTGTTGTTTCGGATAAGAATGTTATCAAATCTGTTGATGAAATTGCAAAACGAACCATTCTATTATCACGAAACGACTGGGACTCTTTTGAAACATCTTGGGACTTCCGTAAACATCCGCTCGTTCCATCTCGTGAGGAATGGAATGAAAATGCAAAGTCTCAGTTTGCTAATGATCGATTGAGTAAATTAGGCTCTGTTCGATGGAATTATGAAAATTGGGAACGGGAATGTGAATCACGCTTTACCACCCTCAAATCCAATGAAGAAGAATTGAACCGTATCTTCATTGACATCTATGGTCTTCAGAATGAGCTGACACCTGACGTAGAAGAAAAGGATGTTACCGTCCGTAAGGCTGATTTGGAAAGAGATATCAAGAGCCTAATCAGTTATGCTGTGGGCTGCATGTTTGGTCGCTACAGCTTGGATAGGGAAGGCTTGATTTATGCTGGTGGTGAATGGAATCCCGCTGAGTATAAATCCTTTGTGGCTGATACCGATAACATTATCCCTATCTGTGATGATGAATACTTCTCCGACGATATTGTCGGTCGTTTTGTGGAGTTCATTAAAGTTGCGTATGGCGCAGACCAACTAGAGGATAACCTAAAGTTCATCGCCGATGCACTTGGCGGTAAGGGTACGGCTCGCGATATTATTCGCAATTATTTCCTCAATGATTTTTTCAAAGATCATTGTAATACCTATCAAGTAAATGGCTCCGGAAAACGTCCGATTTACTGGCTCTTCGATAGCGGTAAGAAGAATGGCTTCAAGTGTCTCATCTATATGCACCGCTATCAATCCGATACCATTGCACGAATCCGTACCGACTACGTTCACGAACAGCAGAGCCGTTACGATACCGCCATCGATGGCATAAACTCTCGCCTCAATGAGGTCATTTCTTCCAGTGAACAGGTCCGCCTTAAGAAACAACTTGCCAAGCTCATGGCACAGAAGGAAGAACTTCATGCCTATGAAGAAAAAATCCACCACCTGGCCGACCAAATGATCTCCATCGATTTGGACGATGGAGTTAAGGTCAACTACGAAAAATTCAAAGACGTTCTCGCAAAGATTAAGTAGGTTTGATATATGGCACTAATGATAGACATAGAAAACCTGCTGAGCAAACAGAAGGTGGAAAGTAACCGAGTGGAATTCAAGGAAGGCTGGAATCCCGATGCGATTTACCATTCCATCTGTGCCTTTGCCAATGATCTTGACAACCTAGGAGGGGGCTATATCCTTGTTGGTGTTAAAGAGGTTAATGGCGTTGCTGAACGCCCTGTATTAGGGGTGCAGCTGGATGAATTGGATGAAATCCAAAAAAGCATGACGGGTTTCAATAATAAGTTTGATCCTTATTATCTTCCTCGAACATCTGTAGAAGAGGTGGATGGGAAGAATGTCTTTGTAATATGGGCTCCAGCGGGTGCGAATCGACCGTACGAGATACCGACGCATGTAACCGTTAGTAAGAACTGCCCAAAGGCCTTTTATGTTCGCTCGGGAACCAGCTCCATTGAGGCTAAGGGGGAGGTCCTTGATGAACTGCGCGATATGGCAAGTCGCGTTCCTTTCGATGAACGAGGAAACCCGTCCGTTAAGCTCACGGACATTTCTCCTGTGCTTGTTTATGACTACTTGCGCAAAGTCGGCAGCAAGTTGGTTTCTGCATCTCAACCGTCGGATATGCAGTCTATCTTAGAGCAAATGAACCTTTTTGATGGACCTGTGGAAAATAGGGCCATTAAGAATGTTGCCGCAATGATGTTTTGCGAAAATCCTCAGCAATTCTTCCCCGTGTCTAGGGTTGAGATTGTCATTTTCCCGGATGGTCGTGAACAGAATCCAGATAATATCATTGAACTGTCGCCTATTGAGGGACCGGTCACGAAGATGATTGCCGATACCTTAACCTACCTTAAGACCAATGTGGTCAAGGAGGCGGTGGTCAAGCAAAAGGATAGTGAACTCTCTTTAAGGTATTTCAATTATCCTTATCAGGCTCTTGAAGAAGCTGTGGTTAACGCCCTGTTCCATAGAGACTATAAGGACCGTGAGCCTGTTGAAATAACAATTGAACCCGATAAGATTAGCATTTTGAGTCATTCCGGACCTGATCGGTCTATCTCCAGGGAGGCTATCAAGGAAGCTAAGGTTTTGAGGTCTCGTAGGTACCGAAATCGCAGATTGGGTGAGTTCTTAAAGGAATTGGAACTGACTGAAGGTCGTGCTACAGGTATTCCCACTATCCAACGCGGTTTGGCGTTGAATGGCTCTGGAAAGGCTGCCATAGACACTGATGATGAAAGAACTTATTTCTTGATTGATATTCCGTGTCATCCGGAGTTCTACAAGGCTTATTTGAGAAGTAAGGGCTTTAGTCGTGAGCGCCTGTTGAAGTGCTTAAAGGGGTACATGCTCCAGGTTAATAATCTGCTTATCATCCGTAACTTTGGTGGTGGTGAAGAACCTAAATATATCCCGGTGTTTAGTCAAACTGAACTTGAAATTCTAGGAAAGGTTTCCTCTGAAGATATTGCTGGTATGGCGGAACTGGTTTTCTCCATGGAAGGGGCTATGCCTATCGTAAGTCTTATGCATGCTGCCCATGAGAGCAATAGGAGCCGTTTCAGGAATAAGATGTTGACGCCTCTGTTGACGCTCCGCTTGATTGAAATGACGATTCCAGATAAGCCCAATAGCCGCAATCAGCAGTATAAGTTGACGGACTCGGCTTATGAGCTCTTGGCCCATTTTGAGCAAGTCGAGTAGGCCTTGTCCCAAGTCGTGTCCCAAGTTAATTTTACGAGAAAAAGATGAGACTTTTACGAGCTTTTTTGATACTTTTTATCTAGAATTGTTGAATTTTGCTCAAAAAAGGCGTTTTTGCCTCGTAAAAATTACGAGAGATTACGAAAAATTACGAGAAAATACGAAAGATTACGAGAAATTGTCCCAAGTTATGTCCCAAGTTAATGCGTGAGTCTTAAATGGATATAGAGCAGATTGTATTAGAGTTGAATAAAAGGTTTGCACAGCCCCTGCCGACGTTCTACCGCCGTCGTATTATCGTGTGGAACGATGCCGATGGGGAATTCAAGGACGCTGTCGATGAGCTCTCCTTGGATAACGCCAAGGTGGTCAAGCTGACCGGCAACAACAACTTTGCCGTAAGAAAACTCCTGTCCGTAGATGATCCGGATAGCAATATCCTGCTCTATAATCCGATTGCGTACGACAATCCGGACGATAACTGGCTTCTGGATATCGAACTTTATGGCGAAGAATTCCGTGCCGATATGGTGTCGATATGGATGGAGGAACTCCATATCGCAGACAATCCGACCTTACGTGAAATTGTCAAGCGTTACCGAAAGTTCTTTGGTTCTAAGGAACGCCGAGACCGCATTACAAGATATTGTTTTGACCTAGGTTCCCCCAGTAAGATAATCCTTGCTGTAATGGCGGCTATTGGCAATATGCGTTCTGCAAATGCAAAGTATGTCATTCGCAAGGTTCTCATGGCCGGTTTGAATGTGGGCGAGAACGATGTTATTGCAGAGTTCTCCAAATATGGGGTTGATGACGACTTTGCGAGAGTTATAGCTAACCTAGGCTATAGCGAGACGGACTTGAACCTGGAACATCTTGCTTGCCATATCCTGCTTACCGCTGCAAGCCAGTCCATTGATCCAGACAATTTGGCTGGTTTGGAGAACTATGTATCCGAGCCGCATCAGCAGCCCTGCTATGAAATCGTATCGGAATGGATGCATTCTGATGATATTGAATCGTTGAAGGAAATTGCGGATCGGGTCGAAAAGGTTACTGACTTGACCAATATCCTTCGAAAGCTGGATGTTGACGATATTCTGGGAACAGAATGTCTGCCCTGCATTGATGAGGTTATTCTCGGCAAGATCATGGTGGACGTGGCTGACCAGAACGTGGATATAGAACTTATCAGACGTGCCGTTGAAAAACGCCGTACCTGCGTATGGTACGATTCCTGGCGCCCTATGTACGAGGGCTTGCTGCAGGTGTCCAATATGCAGGCGTTCTATAAGGCTCATGCTGCTGCGGGCTTCCATATTGTGGAGCCTAAGAAGATTTGGGAAGCCTATACCACAGAGTATTACAAGATGGATACCTATTACCGCAATTTCCTTAAGAATTTTGCGGAGTATTCCTATAATGCCGATCTTGACGATTTGTTTAAGAAGGTTGCGGATCAGGTTGAGAACCTTTACAAGAATTGGTTCTTGGGCGAATTAGGTGCCAACTGGACCAATTCCGCTGCCGAGGAATTGGGCAAGTTGGGGTATATTGACGGGATTGATCGTCAGTGCGACTTCTATAATCGATATGTGGCCTCAGCGAAGAGCCGAGTCATTGTAATTATCTCTGACGCCCTACGTTATGGTGTTGCAACATCCTTGGAAGAACAGTTAAAGAGGGAATCGCTCTGCAAGGTGAAAATGAGCAACATGCAGGCTGTTTTCCCGACCATTACCAAGTTCGGTATGGCAGCTTTGCTTCCTCATAGCAATTTGACTGTAGAAGTTAAGGGCTCTGATAAGACTGAACATTTGGCTGTTCTTGCAGATGGAATGTCTACGGACGCTGGCAACAGAGATGCTGTTCTAAAGAATGGTAATGCCAAGAGTGTTGCCATGAAGGCTGACGACTTTAAAGCTATGAACCGTTCGGACCTGCGTCAGATTGTGGAAGGTATGGAAGTTGTGTATGTATACCACGATACAATCGACGAGGCAGGTCATAAGGGTGATATATCCGTAGCCTGCGATGTTGCCGTTAAAGAAATTGTGGACTTGATGAAGCGTATTTTCAACATGTTCACTGCGCCTAGTGTCATTGTTACTGCGGACCATGGCTTCCTATATACCCGTAGCGCACTTTCTGAAGATGAAAAGGTGGATAAAACCTCCGACAATTCCATGGACGTTGAATATGGACGCCGTTATGCCATTATGCAGAAAGGGGCGACTCCGGATTATCTGATGCCGGTCAAGTTCCTCTATAATGACGATATGGAGGCTTTTGCTCCTCGTGAAAATACCCGCATAAAGATGCGCGGTAATGACGGCAATTTTGTACATGGCGGCGTCAGCCTCCAAGAAATGGTTGTTCCGGTGGTAGAATGCTATTTCTTGCGTGGAGGAAACAAGGAACTGGTGAATAATCGTTCTAAGTACGAAACTAAGCCTGTGTCAATCAATTTGCTTTCTACTGGCCGCAAGGTAAGCAACTTGATCTTTACGCTGGATTTCTTCCAGGAAAATCTGGTATGTGACAATCGAGAAAAGGCTGAATATAAGGTCTATTTCGTGGATTCTGCTGGCAATAAAATTTGCGAGGAACAGAAGATTGTTGCAGACAAGAAGACCGAGGATGAAAAACTTAAGCCCTTTAAGGTCAATTTCAAACTGAAACAGGCCAAGTACAATAATACGGATGATTATTATTTGGTCATTGCAGACGATAAGGGACTAGAAGTTAACAGAATTAACTTCCAAATCGATATACCCTTTGCTACAGACGACTTTAACTTCTTTGCTTAATTAGGTAATGGTATGAGTGACGTTCGTGAAACTATTAAGGTGAAGCTCCGTGAAAACTTTGCGGGTAAGATTGTCCGTAAGGACCTTACGAAGAAGATTAAGGAAGGGGCGAACGTTCCGGTATATGTCCTTGAGTTCCTTCTAGGTCAGTATTGTAGCTCCGATGACGAGACTATCATTGAACAGGGGGTTCAGCAGGTTAAGAAAATCCTTGCTGATAACTTCGTGCGCCCTGATGAAGCGGAAAAAATTAAGTCGCGTCTTCGCACCAAGGGAACCTATACTGTAATTGACAAACTCTCGGTTACGCTCAATACGAAAAATGACTGCTACTTTGCCGAGTTTTCGAACTTGGGCTTCAGCACTGCGGAGGGGATTGTTGTTCCCGACGAGTATCCTGAAAAGTACGACCGCCTGCTCTGTGGTGGAATTTGGTGCATTGTTCAGCTTGACTATGAGTTCGTTGAAGAGGAAAAGGGGGTGACCCCTATCCGAATCCGCAAAGTGACTCCGATACAGATGCCTCGAATCGACATTGACGAATTGAAGGCTGGGCGTAAGGCGTTCTCCAAGGAAGAATGGATCGATGTTATGCTCCGTTCCACGGGTATGGAGCCTGATTCCCTCACGGATCGCGAAAAGTGGCTCCTGATGGCTCGTATGCTGCCTTTAGTGGAGAACAACTATAACCTTTGCGAACTAGGCCCTAGAAGCACCGGTAAGAGCCATATTTACAAGGAAATTTCACCGAATAGTATCCTTGTGTCTGGTGGTCAAACCACTGTTGCAAACCTCTTCTACAATATGGGTCGTAAAACCGTGGGACTTGTTGGCCTTTGGGACTGTGTCGCCTTTGACGAAGTTGCAGGAATCAACTTCAAGGACAAGGATGGTGTTCAGATCATGAAGGACTACATGGCTTCAGGTTCTTTTGCCCGTGGCAAGGAAGAGAAGGCCGCCAGTGCTTCTATGGTATTCGTTGGCAATATCAACCAAAGCGTGGACGTTCTTCTTAAGACATCCAGCCTGTTTGATCCGTTCCCGCCTGAAATGGGGACTGATACGGCTTTCTTGGATAGAATCCATTGTTATGTACCTGGTTGGGAAATCCCTAAGTTCCGTCCGGAACACTTCACTGGGGACTACGGCTTCATTACCGACTATTTGGCCGCATTCGTCCGCGAGTTGCGTAAAGAGCAGTATGGGGATGCCTTGGACCGTTATTTCCATCTTGGCAAGAACCTTAACCAGCGTGATACCATTGCGGTCCGTAGAACTGTTGGTGGCTTGTTGAAACTGATTTACCCTGATGGAGAGTTCTCCAAGGAACAGCTAGAGGAAATCCTTAAATTCGCCTTGGAAATGCGTCGCCGCGTCAAGGAACAGCTGAAGAAGCTGGGTGGCATGGAATTCTATGACGTAAATTTCTCCTACATCGATAATGAGTCCTTTGAGGAACATTATGTGTCCGTGCCCGAGCAGGGTGGTGGAAAGTTGATTCCCGATGGAGTTTGCAATCCCGGTCAGGTTTACACGGTTAGCCTAGGAAAATCGGGCATGCTGGGCGTATTCCGCCTAGAGAGTCAAATGCTTCCGGGCAATGGCAAGTTTGAACGTACGGGTCTCGGTAGCGAGCGCGATGCCAAGGAATCCTCTAGTGCTGCGTTTAACTTCTTGAAGGCAAATGGCAACCGTATTAGTGGCTCGATTAGCACGACCTCCAAGGATTATATCATCAACTATCAGGACCTTCAGGGTATTGGAATGACATCCACGCTGGCTCTGCCTTCGTTGATTGCCTTGTGCTCCATTGCATTGGACAAGCCGACCATCGGCACTATGGCTGTGCTGGGTGAAATTAGCATGAGCGGCACCCTGATGAAGGTGGAAAACCTTGCGAATGCCCTCCAGGTATGCTTGGATAGTGGTGCCAAGAAGGTTCTGCTGCCAATCACCTCTGCCGCCGATTTAGGAACGGTTCCACCGGAACTTGTCGGCTGCTTCAATCTCATCTTCTACAGTACCGCCGAGGACGCCGTATTCAAGGCACTCGGGGTGGAGTAAGAAAATGGCTAAGGTTTTTATTAGTTATGCTCATGAGCCGTCTATTAATGGTAAGGTATTTGATTTTGCAAATAGACTCCGTACTGAATTTGCGATAGATGCTGAAATTGACCAATATGAAGAGGCTCCAGCGGAAGGGTGGCCCAAATGGATGATGCGACAAATACAAGAGTCTGTTTTTGTGCTGGTTGTTGCGTCTAAGTTGTATAATGAGCGTGCATCTGATTTCTCTGGCAGTAAAGAGGGTGCTGGTGTTAAATGGGAAACCAATATGGTTTTGCAAGAGCTGTACTTGAATCCTGCAAGTAATACCAAGTACATTCCGATATTGTTTAATGAGTTTGACACAATCAACATTCCACTACCTTTACAGCCCTATACTTATTATGATGTGACCGATCCGGATCAGTTGAATAAATTGGTAAATCGATTAAAAGGCTTGTCAAAATCAAAACGACCTCCATTGGGTTCTAAAGTTGACATAGATGAATCTCTGGATGCCAAGCCAAGAAAGTCATTGTTCTTTTCTACGATTATTGATGTTGATTTGTGGAATGAGGCTAAGTGGGGTGGCGTTGTTTATGCATCTTTTCAAGATGGTTCAGAACCGCCAACCATGGCTTTATTCTTTGCAAATTATGAGTATGGAAGGAAAATCTTTGAAGGATGGAAAAATGTTTTCGGCCAAAATGATGTAAATGATGAAATTAGAATTTCCATTGTTGAGGATATTTTTGCTGAAAAACCAATGGCGTATGGGGTGTCTATTGGAAGTAATCCTAGGGTAATCGCGGATAAAATGTCTACCATAGGAATGGACTTACATAATGACTTGCAAATAAACTTGTCTAGAATACATTTTATGTATCCAACAACAACAGAAAATCTTGATCGCTTTAAGAGAGACTGCAAACAACACAAAAAGTTTAATTTGGCTCTTGCTATTGTCGACAAAGAGTCTCTTGCTGCAAAACTGGATCCTAGGTATTCTATTGAAAAACGAGAGATTTCCTTCAAAACAAGAGCGGAAGTTGAAAGAAATCCAAACGATATAGACCAAAGTATGCTAAACCCCTGTTCCTAGGTGGTGTGTAATGATGAATTTACATCCTTTGTTGAAAATGGCGTGTATATTTGGTGCGGTGCATGTGAGAAGCTATCCGAGTGGATAGACCTCTTTGCTTTTTTAGAAAAAGGAGAACGAATGATTGAATGGTTGTCAAATAACATCAATTGTGGTACTATTGTCTCTGCTTTAGTAGGTGCTATTATTGGTGCAGTTGTTAAACATTTTGTAAGCCTTAAGACAAAAAAAAAGGAAATTGAACTAGAAAATGAAAATGACAAGAAAAAACGGAAAATTGCTTATCTTGATGAGTTGAAACATTCCGCTATTGCCATAGGACGTGAGTTGAATGATATAACTCTATGGTTTGGACTATCGGATTTCCAAGAAAAAACAAAAGATTTCTATGATTCAATTGAAGAATTTAAACAAACCGTTTTGTCTGCCCCATCTTGCGTAGATGGGGTTGAAAAAAATCTGTTGACAAAATTAATCATCAGTCTTAATCGGTTTGCTGAATGCTCAAAAATTGCAAATGTGTTTTTGCAAAACATGAACGCATTTTCTAAAATACCTTATGAGGATCCAAAATTTATATCAATGCAACCTCGTCATCAAAGAAATATTGATGGTTTTGATAATTGCAACAAAGCATGTGAACAATTAAAGTCCGAAATTCAATCCACTGTTGATGAAATTTGGCCGGAAAAGTGATTTACCAAAGTCCTAGATTTTTTTTCTAGGGCTTTTCTTTTTTTTGAAATTTACTTGTAAATTGAGAAAATCATATAGCAGCAAAAATATAATCTTCTCGTAGAAGAGTTCCGTTACTAAAAAGAATACGGAAAAAATATAAATTGTCATCTATTGACATTGGACCTAATATATCTTTACTAGCATGGCGCAGTATAGATATGCAAGGAATGATAAAGGTGTCCTCTATGACATAGAGGACGTTACTCCGGATATCCGAAAGAATACCAATTTCTTCTGTGTTGGATGTGGTTGTTCGATGCGAGCAGGGCTAGGGAAGGTACGTGAGCATTATTTTGCTCATCAAAATTCCGATGCTGAACGCCAATGTAATCAAGAAACTTATCTCCATAAGCTTGGAAAACGCAAGTTTCTGGAACTGTACCAACTGCATAAGGCAAACGGAACACGCATGGCCGTTGCATTTAGGCGCCCTAGTGTGTGTGATGTTTCAGATTGTCCCTATGGGCAGACGGAACCTTGCCGTAATTCCGTTGTGGAAATGTATGAACTCTATCCCAGGTATTCTCAGGCTGTCGAGGAAGAATGGGATGAAATCTATAAACCCGATATTCGCTTGACAAATGAAGCTGGCGAAACCCTGTTTATAGAAATCTTCGTAACTCATCCTTGCTCGGAAGAGAAAATCAATTACGGAGTTCCTATAATTGAATTCTCGCTCCAATCTGACGAAGACTTAAATGTTATTTCGGATGAGGCTATGGCGGATGTGGATAATCCGCAAATTGAGTTCTACAATGCCCCATCGGAACCGGTAGTTGTTCCCCCTACATGTACAGAAAAAGTTGAAAAGGCTAGGATCGCCTTTCGTGATGAGCACCAGAGAAGCGTCAAAAGTAATACCGAACTATTGCTGCCGTACACAATAAAGCATATATGCCCGGACAAGGAGTGTCCTTTTCTTAAACAACCCGGTTGCTCCTGCTATGAAGCTCATAAAAATATTGATTTGACAGAGGCGTTACCTTACGTCGATGAAACGAATGGGCTTGTTTTGACTAATGGTCGAAAGCGCTTAAAGATTGATATGGTATTTAAATTCAATGAACGAAATCAGTATCCTGAAGGCGTTCAAGCGGCACAATACCTTGTTGACGATGTTTTAAAAGGTGATTTTGACCGAGTTAAGTATTTCAACTTTACATCAAGTAGAACTTGCAGAGCATGTGAAGACTGTGAATACATTCTTATTGTCCAACGTGAAGATGAAGGTATTCAAGCGTATAAGGAAAATCATCTCCCGCAGGTGTATGAACTCTTTAAGCAGGTAAAGTCAGGAATCTTGAGCTACATATTGGTAAATGTAGACGAGTTCAAAAGAAAGGTTGAGTTCGTGGAATGGGACGATCCAAATATCTTCAATGCGATGTTGTATAAGGCCTCAGTGGGTTATTTCGCTGGTGGAGCATCTGTGAAAAGTTGTTTTCTGTGTAGGCACATGACAGATAATAAGTACAGAAGTCAAAACAGCAATCAACCTATATATTGTTTCGCCACGCATTCTAGGTGCGATTCCACACAGGCTTGCTGTTGTGATCGATTTGAACCAGATAGGCGCCATTGGCTCAAACTAGTTCGTTTTGAAGATTGGCAAGAAGCGTTAAGCGAGTGCTGTGCAGAAACAATGTGGTTTAAGGACGAATAGCAATACTGTCGTTTTTCTTAAGTTTTTCAAAACACTTGAGTTTGTGCGATTTCCCAGATATATTTATGATGAACACCAAGGATTGTTCTTGTTGAAAGTGGTGTGCAGACTCATTTAGACATAGGGGAGGGGCTTATGGAACCTATTGTTAGCCTCGTCAATAACGTGAACATGCCGCAAGGTGGTGCGGTAGTAGATTATCAAGGCCTTGACTTTAGTTTGCTTTATGAAAGGTTCTTGGCTTTTCAGGAAATAGCTCCAAAAAGTTCTGATACATATAGAAAGGCAATTAAACAATTTCTTGCGTATCTTTCCGATTGTGGTATAAAAGCCCCTTCAAGAAGTGACGTTGTGGCTTATAGAAACAAGATGAAAGATGAGGGAAAGAAACCTTCTACGACGCGTTTGTATTTGACTGCGGTCAAGGTGTTTTTTCAGTGGTTGGATCAGGAAGGTATTTACAAGAATATCACCCAGAGAGTCAAAGGGTGTAAGTTGGATCATTCGTTTAAAAAGGATTATCTAACCTCGAATCAAGCTCGCAGACTTCTTGAAATCATGCCTCGTGAAACGGTTGAACAGAAACGAGATTATGCGATAATCCGATTGTCCTTAACAACGGGGTTAAGAACAATAGAAGTTGCTAGGGCTAATGTCGAAGATCTTCGTACGGTGGGCGACGATTTAGCTTTGTATGTTCAAGGCAAGGGTAAAGTGGAAAAATCCGTATTTGTGAAAGTGGCGCCTAAAGCGGAGGAGGCTATTAGAGACTATCTTGCTGCTCGAGGACATGTTGCTCCCGAGTCACCATTGTTTTCTAGTGGCGCAAATCGTAATCATGGAGGACGCCTGACAACAAGAAGTGTTAGCAGAATTGAAAAGACTGCGTTGCTCCGCGCTGGCTTGGATAGTCCGCGTCTGACTGCCCACAGCCTTCGTCATACTGCGGCGACACTCAATTTGCTTAATGGTGGCTCTTTAGAGGAAACTCAGCAGCTGCTTCGCCATAGCAATATCAATACGACTCTTATTTACGTTCATAGTCTAGAAAGGGCTCGAAGTGAGAGCGAAGCGCGTATTGAAAGGGCTTTGGGATAAAGATTTCTTTCAAAAAGGAAAATACATGAAGTGTTACGCTGGCATTGGTAACCGGAATCTTGATGGCGCTGTTTGCGATGCTCGTAATCAAAAAAATCGCTCCGATTATGTTTCGATTTGAAAGAAGCTCAATCTCGTCTGTATCTTTCTTTTTTTTGCCTTATGTAGGGCTTTTTCTTTGCCATGGTAGGCTCCTTTTTTTTTATTCCATAGTCTTTTTTTTGAGGTTCAAAAAAAGGAGTGGTTGCAATATATTTTTTTTGACAATTTTTCCTTTTATCTCGATATATATATATGATACAACCTCGGTCGCGTTTTTTTTTACAATATGTGTTATATTAAGTATAAAACAAGGAGATTATATGAGCGCATTTGATAGTGTTGTTTGCACCCAGGCTCGTCCGTTACCGGTCATTATTCTGGCTGATAATAGCGGCAGTATGGCCGATGATGGAAAGCTCGACTCGCTCAAGCATGCACTTGTTGACATGATCAAGTCATTCAAGGGTGCTTCATCCTCCAGCCTGGAAGCTGAAATCTATGTTTCAGTGGTGTCTTTCGGCAATAACAAGGCAACAATGGTCATTGAACCCAAGTCCGCAAGCGAAATTGCCGACAGCGCACCCTTGCTGGACGCAATCAATGGTATGCAGGCCAGCGGCAACACCCCCCTTGGCCTTGCCCTCACTAAGCTCGTCGACATGCTTGAACACAGGGAATCATATCCTTCCCGTGCATATCGCCCGTTCCTTGTACTTGCCTCCGACGGCATGCCCAACGATGAATGGGAAAATCCGCTTAAGCAGCTTCTTTCCGGCGAACGCGGCAAGAAGGCAACCCGTCTTGCGTTGTCCATTGGCGCCGATGCGGACGACTCTATGCTGGAAAAGTTCGTAGACAACAAGGAAATCCCGGTATTCAAGGCAACCGGAGTCGACGGAATTCGCAAGTTCTTCAAGTGCGTGACTATGTCCGCCATCAAGTCCAGCCAATCCGTCAGACCGGGCGAAATTGCTGCCGGGGAGGTCGTGAAAATCCTGGCCGATGACGACGGTGGACTTTTCGAGGATTAGTCGTTGCTTTCCAAGCTTCTAGCCAAGTTTCGGTGGAAACTCCTAACCGCATCCGTGCGTGGTCCGGGGCATGTCAAGGATGACAAGCCCAATCAGGACTGCGCCTTTGTCGGTTTTGTAGGCAAGTTTCTGCTTGTGATGGTATGTGACGGTCTTGGTTCCCATTCACATAGTGACTATGGCGCGAAGATACTCTGCGGGTTGTTTCCGGAATGCTTTCTTGAGTGGAGCAAGTACAGACCTAACAAGATTGACGACCTCCTGAGACTGCTACAGTCTCGCTGGCTGATCCGCGTGAGAAGCCTAGGCGTAGATACCTGTGGCTGCACCTGCCAACTTGCCATCCTGAACCCCAAGGGCAAGGGGTGGACTGCGCAACTGGGAGATGGAATGACCCTAGTTTGCCACGACGGTGAAATCAGCAAGTTCACCGAGGGAAAGAGTGGCTACGGGAACGAAACTGTCGCTATGGGAGATTGCAACCTTCAGCCGTACTGGAGAAAGAGCAAGGTAGACCTGTCCTCTCCGGGAGACAGGTTGCTGATAATGACCGACGGGATAAGCGAGGACATATTGCCACAGGCAGAAGGGAAATTCGTATCCACGTTCGACCTATTTTTCGGAAAATCCCGGTCCAGTGGAGAGAACGAACTTACCAAGGAACTGATTAACTGGCCGACCCCACACCACTTAGACGACAAGACCATTGTAGCCATTGAGTATAGGTAGATTATGATTTCGATGAAGGATATTCTGGACAAGATGCTGCTCACACAAGTAGGGACTGAAAACTCGGAAGTCTTCAAGCTTGTCGAATGCATTGGCGAAGGTGGCCAGGGTGCGGTCTACACGACGCAAAGAAAGAACCTTCTTGTCAAACTCAGCATCGCCAAGGAAGGTGCCGATGACGTCATCAAGGCAAAGTATAGGCGCTATGGTTCGTTAAGGGGTCGTCGCGACCTTCCGCAGTATCTGGCAAAACCCCTCAGTGAAATCACCCCCGTAGTCAAGGATGGATTCATCGTCTATGGATACGTAATGGAAATGATGGAGGACATGGTTTCGCTCCATTCCCTCTTCCGCAAGAATGGCGAAGACCCCACGGCATATATAAGCCGAATGGGTGGTATCCAGCGGACGTACGTCATCCTTCGAAAGATTGCCGAAATACTGGACGGCATCCACTCTATCGGCTATGTATACGGCGACCTGAATCCCAATAACGTCTTCATCTCGAAGGACCCTGCATATACCGAGGTTCAGCTGATCGACTGCGACAACCTGATGGTTGCCGCGGACTATGACGGGTTCATCTATTACCCAGGATACGGCGCTCCGGAAATACTCAAGGGAATGGCAAGGAACAGTTCCATTACCGATTCCTGGAGCTATGCTGTCCTTGCTTTCTACACCCTTCGACAGGCAATGCCTTTCCAGGGCAAGATGGTCATGGACGCAGGGACGATGGAACTATCTCAGCTGGAGCGTAAGGCCGAAGCAGGAGAACTACCCTTCATCGACGAAGACCAGAACAATGCTGCCGCACATGCTCTGCCCAAGGATGTGATGGAATCCCCGGCCTTGCAGCAGTTGTTCCAGAAGGCATTTGGCAATGACTCGTCACTGAGTTCGCGCCCCGTACTCCAGGAGTGGATCGCCGAGTTCCAGAACTGGGAGTATCGGTTTGTAAAGTGCGCCAACAAGGCCTGCGGCTCTGTTTACCTGAAATACAAGGGTGTTGACAAGTGTCCATTTTGCGACGAGAAATCCATCGAGCCATTCGTCGTTTGTCGCAAGATGATTCGACACGACTTATCCTGCAGCCAGTATGACGCCCCAATTATTGCGGTCGACTCGCCCGTGAAAGTCGAAATTTCCATTTCCGAATACAGGATGCTTCAACTGGAAGTGAGGCTGGACGCCAATTCGAAGAAAGTCTATATCAAGCAGCTTGGCGACGAGGACATTACGGTTGAATGGTCAATCAAAGCCATTGGTGCGGGAAAGAAGGTCGTTCTACGTCCCAACACCCCAATCGGTCTTTCCGTCCTAAACAAGGAAGACAACTTCCTTCAGTTTGCTGAGTACGCCTTCTGCGAAGGCAATAAGGCTCGGGGAGTTCTAAGGTTCACCTGCGGAGGCCTCAATGGTTAACAGCGAACTCTACAACATAGCCTGTTCCTGCGCGAACGAATCCTGCTACACTGACATCGTCTTTGACGGAGATTCGATCCAGCTAAAAAAGTTCGACATCTTGGAATACACGTCAAGTGGCGCCTTTGTCAATATCCATGCACGGGACATAGCTCTGTGGCCGGAATCGACAAACGAGACTTTCAATGCAGATTCGCTTTACATCGTCGAATCAGCCGAGTCGGTCAATGGAAAGACCAAGGTCGAGCTGATCAACTGGACTTTTGGCGGTGAAACCATCATGGGTGCGGACGAAATCGTCCAGGATGTCGTAGTGACCGATTCACTGATGGAGAGGTTGCCCAAGAACCTGCCGGTCACCAGCGTTAACACGATGGTTTCTTGGTTGAAGACTGAATTCCTATTCGACCTGGGCTATGAGGAATCGATGTTCTTCCGTGTAGTCGGTGGAAACGGTTCCCAGGATGGTTATTGGTTGGGAAGAAACTGGCTTGCTGAAGTCGTGGAAAAAAGGATCGGACAGACGGACTATCTAGTAGTCGAACGTCTGCTGAAATCACCGCAGAAAGCGATGAACGTACAGCGAGGCTGTGCAAAGATCCGCTTCGTCGATGAAAAGAACGCTGTCGAGGCAAATCCGATATTCAAGGCTCAACTGGCCTTGAGTTCTTCCGACCCGAATTCCATCATCAACCTGTGGCAGCGCTACAACGACGCCGACGAGGGCATCCTCAAGAGCCAACAGGAAATCTCCGGCATACTCCGCGTAGATAGCTTTTTCAAGAAGGATGGAAAGACCTGCGCCAATATCCAGAATAGTTCCGAGAGCATCGAGAATTTCAAGGGTGTGTATGAGGCACTGAAGGAAGACTACTCAATCTCTGTCAGTTCCCCATCCGTCAAGGACCCGTTGCAGGTAAAGAATGTTGTCTTCAATAGCGAACAGAGAACTATTTCCTGGGAATGGGAGGACAGGCTCCCGCACGAAAGGCTTACTGACGTCGAAATCAGGATTGATTTCAAACCGTGGGCAGTCCAGTCCAAGAGAAGAAAGGATGCTTTGGACGCAATCAAGTCCAGAAACATACCTATTCCAGCCATTACGGACTTGCTCAACAAGACCACGGTACCCACATTTGACTCCCAGCTGCCCAAGAACAGAATCCCAAGCGAATTGAGTTTGCGCAAAGCCTTTGGTGACAACAAGCCAAACGATGCCCAGCTTCGCGCACTAAAGGTTTGCCTTACGTCTCCGGATATCGCATTGGTCCAGGGGCCTCCTGGCACCGGCAAGACGAGTGTCATCCGTGCGCTCCAAAACGTCCTCCTGACAGCCGATCCGAGGCATTCTAAGTCTGTACCCAGCATTCTTCTGACAAGCTTCCAGCATGTGGCTGTAGACAATGTCGCCTCCGGAAGCAAAATCTGGGGGTTGCCGGTATTTCGATTCTATGGCGCCAAGAAGGACAGGGAACAGGTCTTTGAAGGTCTGAAGGCCTGGCAGACAGAGACTGCCGCTGCCGTCGACAAGCAGATAGACTCCCTCCAGGCCGATGCTGAATATGCGGAGTACGAAAAGCTGATGCGGAGTCTGCGTTGTGCAAAAGACGCCGAATCCGCCTACGAGATCCGATCCCTTCTCTCGGAAGTCCTGAAACTTGCTGAGAACGAAAATTTCCTGGCTCAGGACGAGGTCCAGGACCTGCAGGAGTGGAAACGGAGATTCTCGGACAGCAAGAAGGACGAAACCCTGTACTCACTTCTCATGGGCATCCGCATTTCCCCCACCAGCTTTCAGGACGACGGCAAGGTCAACATATCCCGTCTACTACGGTACTATGATCTTCGAAGAGACGTCATCGTCTGTCCTGCACTGGAACGTGAATACGACCGACTGAAGACTTTTGCCGACTCGGAACCGAGTCAGGCCGACTACACATGGCTACACGACCTAAGGAACGAGTGCGTGAACCAGGTGAACCCGGAGGCGATCGGGTCATTGGACAAGACCCTACTCCGGATGCTTCAGAACTATATCGACAAGACATTGATCCCGAACATCGAGGAACGAGTCAAACACAGCGACATCCATATGATGCAGGTACTCAAGGAGTACCGTGAATCCGTAGAATTTAAGTCCATCCGTAACGCAATGATGAAGTATGCAGTTACCTTCGCGGCGACGACTCAGCAGTCCAAGAGCGACGCATTCATCAATATGCTAGGCAACGAAAATTTCGGCTTTGACTACGTGATTGTAGACGAAGCGGCTCGTGCAAATCCCCTGGACCTGTTCATCCCCATGACATTGGCCCGAAAGAAGGTCATTCTGGTCGGCGACCACAGACAGCTCCCTCAACTTGTTGAGCAGAACATCCTGGAACAGATGGAAGGCGAGACCGAAAAGTTGGCAGAGCTGAAACTGTCCATGGAGCAGTCTCTGTTCGAATCTCTTTGGAACTATCTCAAGAACGAGAGAAACGATGGCATCGAACGAACCGTGACGTTGAATGTGCAGTACCGTATGCCCAAGAAGCTTGGCGATTTCGTCAGCAAGTATTTCTATGGAGAGGGGCAGGAAATCCTGACCAGCAAGGATCCTCTTGACTGCGAACATTTCGTATCCCGCTACAAGAAGCTTAATGGCGAAAGCAAGTGTGCAATATGGGAGGATGTGGACGGAAAGGAATCCGGACGAAAGAGCAAGCAGAACGAAGCAGAGGCTTCACGAATCGTGGAGCGCCTGAAGGAAATCGTTCAGGAGACGAATGAAACCATTGGTGTAATCGCCTCCTATAGCGCCCAGGTAAGACTCATCGAGAAGATGGTCCAGGAAACGCCCGTGCTGAGCGATGCTGTGGCCCGTCACCAACTGGAAATCGGCTCCATCGACGCTTTCCAGGGAAAGCAGTTCGACATAGTCTTCTTCTCGGTGGTCAGGAACAACAGCCACTCCGGATTCGGCTTCCTTACCATGGACAACCGACTCAACGTGGCTTTCTCCCGCCAGAAGAAACTCCTTGTAGTTGTCGGCAGCCGCAATATGTTCAGCTCAGGCGAGGCGAAGGAGAATGTACCCGCCTTGAACGCATTCATTGACCTTGCGGATTCGGAGGCTTAGTATGAATATAGGTGCCTTATTCTGTAATTCTGACTATCTGCCAAAGGGACATTACGTCGCCCTTCCGGTAATCGCCTGGGACATCGTGGTTGAAAAGGCTGCAATCCCCAAGAACTACTTTTCCGAATTGATCGTAAAGATCCTATCCGTCGGTGATAAATCAATCAAGGAACTTCACGACCTTACCAATCTGGACGAGGGACTTATCCGCCATATCCTGGATCACGATCTGAAAAAGGTCGTGTCACAAACCGTAGACAAGTTGCACTTGAAGGGAAACGCGACATCCGATGTCGTCGAAATTGTAAGGTCCAGGGTGACGGTGCTGCAATCCATGGTGACGGGGCATCTGATTCCGCATCCGGTTCATCGAAACGCATTGACTGCTCTTGACTACGACATCAACGAGAAGGGCCGTCCGAAGATCTGTGGCGGGACAAAAGGTAAGCCCAGCACAATCAGTCCCTACATGATTTTTCCAGAAAATATCCAGCTTCCCGACGTCACGGCGGACGACATCGACACGATGTGGGACGAATACGAATACAACGACAGCGAACTTGCCACATCGGACTATGACGGAATCAAGTCAGAATATATCGAACAGCCAGAAAGGATTGTTTCCGTGACGAGACGGTCCGTGGAAGAAAGCTCCGTAGACTATCTGCTGGTGAAGGTGAACACCTTTGCCGAAGACGAGGGCTTTGAATGCGTCGATCTCCTTGAACCAACGACAAGCATATCGATGGATTTCCTTACTAGGGAACTGAAGATGTGTATGGAAAATAACGAAGGCATAGCCGTTTCTCTCGGCTTGAAGGAAATCGAAATACCTCTTGAACTGGTGGACGTGATTAGCAGTAAGTATCCGAACTTGACCGATGACGTGGTCAACGAGGTATGCCGATTGCTGACGCTGAAGGACAAGGTTGATGAAAATGCAAAGGACGAAGACCGTATTGACGACCTTCTGCTATCTAGATTTCAGTCACTGTATGAATGCATACTGAGAGGAAGGGATGTTATTCCTGTTTCAGATGGCGTTGGACTTTTGCTGGACGACGTTTCCAATAAACGTTTATGGCCCAAAAATGCATTGGAGAATGGTTTATTACGCAAGAACCTGTCCCTTGATGCTGATACCCTGCGTTTATTGACGCCGAAATCAGTTTGGCGTGATGTCGAAGTTGATACAGCTTCGCTAAAGTCTCTGGTACTTCGTCATCTATTGGCTTATTTCTATGCAAACCAGAATGACGCATGGTTCATAACCCAGCTGGCCAGCAAAGGTGTATTCAATGAAACCTTGATGTTTATCTTGGATATGGCTCAGATAAGAAATACGTACCAGCATTACCATGCCAACAGGCAGAGACTACCATATAGCTACGACGAGTTTTTTGGTATCGTGGAAAAGCAACTTGAAATTATTAACGAGGTATACTAATGTCTAACAAAAAGAAGAAAGATGGCAAGAAAGGTAAGCTTCCTCCTCCGCCGATATCTGTATCTTCGTTAAACGATATCTTCGCCAAGAAGGCTGAAGATGTAGTCGGCTCCGCACCCAAGGATATCGAATCCGAGAACCAGCCGAGAATCGAGGAAATCCTGGCAAATGCCACAGCCTTGGATGCTATAAAGGAGTTCTTGCCGGAAGACGATAAGAATACCCTTAACCAGCTTTTTGCCGATCTAAAGGACGCCATCGCCGCATACAAGCAGGCCAAAGGCTCTGTTGAGTCTAGGAATGCCGAACTTGACAAACGTTCGGGTACTTTGGACGACAAAGAATTCAAGCTGGAAGAAAGAAAGGAATCGTTGGATACCCGCGAGTCTTCCTTGTCCGATCGTGAAACGTCCATATCCAATCGTGAAACATCCCTGCAAGACCGCGAAAACAGCTTGAACGCAAGGGATGAATCCATCTGCGACAGGGAACGCAACATCGATACCAGAGAGGCTGATGTCGCCAAGCGCGAAGCCGAGGCTGATGCCGGTTTCATCGCCAAGGAAGCAATCTGGAAACAGGATGCCGCGGATAAGCTCAACGAAAAACTCCAGGCTATCAGGGATGACCTGAAAACCAAACGTGACCAGTACAATGCCGATCACGACCAACTTGTCAAGGACCAGGAGCAATGCCGTCTGGAACTAGGCGCCTACGAAGCCAAGAAGGCTGCACTCAAGGAAACCGAAGACAGACTTGTTAAAGAACACGAAGATGCTGTTGCTGACCTGAGGGCGGAATACGACCGAATACTGAGCAGCTACGAAGCGGATTACAAGAAACAGTACGACCGACTAGACAAAAGAAATGCTGCCTTGCAGGAGCAGATTTCCCAGTTCAGCGACATTCGTGCAGAACTCGGTGGACATTCAGCCTCGGAAATTAACAAGATTATTTCGGGTTTGAAAGCCGAGGTGACAAGGCTGAATCTGGAAGTCCAGAACGTCGGCAGTGCGGAGTTCCAGCAGACTCTCGAAGAGCAGGTCAAGCAGTACAAGGACGAATGTGAAGCCTTGACCGTAGAGAAGAACGAACTTGACGCAAAACTTCTCCAGTTGCGAAAGAAGGTTTTCGATGTCGATGGTCTCAAGGCTCTGAACAAGACCCTCGAAACTCACAACAAGGCTTTGGCTGAGGCTCAGAACCAGCTGCAAAACAAGCTGGACGAACTGACCTCCAAGGATAACAACAAGGATATCTTCGCCGAGTTCCGCGGCATCGACGCTCGCTGTTCGACACCGTACAATGGATTCTCGCAAGCTGACGGAAACCTGAAGACATTCGTCAATGCGCTCGGCTATCAGCTGAGCCAATACACGCCGAACCTCTTCTATACTCCGCAGACCTTGCAGTTGTTTGTCGGTGGCCTCGCAATGAGCCGATTAATCCTGCTTCAGGGTATCAGCGGCACTGGCAAGACTAAGCTTGCCCAGGCATTTTCCTCCATAGTCGGTGACAATCTTGACGGTTCGCAGCCGTTCAAGGGACAGGAAAGATGCAGCTGCATCGTTCCGGTGCAGGCTGGCTGGCGCGACAACCAGGATCTACTTGGTTACTATAATGCGTTCGAAAAGAAATTCTACGAGAAACCGTTCTCGAAGGGGCTGTACGCAGCCTCCACGCCGGCCTTCAAGAATCGTCTATTCTTCCTCATCCTTGATGAAATGAACCTGTCCCACCCGGAACAATACTTTGCCGATTTCATTTCGGCAATGGAACAGGCCAATTCAGTGAGCGACAGTTTTGAGGTCGACTTGCTGTCCGGCATTCCGAACGAGATCATGGAAGACAAGAACCGCTGGCCTCTCTTCCTCAACAAGGAACGCATTGTCGTCCCGCCGAACGTTTGGTTTATCGGTACCGCAAACCACGACGAAACGACCATGGAATTTGCGGACAAAACTTACGACCGCGCCCACGTGATGGTGATGGACAAGAATACACAGAAGCCGAACTACACCCGCGTCGGAAAGGGGGCCGCTCACTGGGCTGCATCGGACCTGAGAGAGGCTTTCGACAACGCACAGAACAGTACTGACGGCAAGAGCAAGGCTGACTGGGTAAAGACCAAGCTTGACTCGCTCAAGGATGTCTTGAAGAAGGAATTCGACGTATCCTTTGGTAATCGACTTGAACGCCAAATCGGCAACTTTGTTCCAGTTGTCTGTGCCGCCGGTGGAACAAAGGAACTAGCCCTTGACCACCTCATTGCCACCAAGATTATCCGTAGAGGCAAGATTACTGGCCTGTTCGGAGTCCAGAAGGAATCGCTGGAGACCCTCCGCGACGAAATCCTCACCGGGATTGGCCTGACGCCAAACTCTCAGACCATAAAGTTGCTTGAACAAGACATCGCCGCCAAGGAACGAGGCGCATAATGTTTGACGTCTTCTTGCAAAGGGAAACGAACCTGGAAAGTCCCGACTGTGGGGGAATCTACTCAAAGACGGTAGATCCGGTCCACAGGGAGGACCTTCTGTTCCATTACGGCGAATCCGAAATAAAGGATTCGTCCCCTATCGCGCAGGAAATCCAGAGTGCGTTTTATCTCCTAGCCAACGACGAAGAGAGTTTCTTCTCCCTGTGTGACGATCCGGAGAAACTTGACAGAAACAAACTCGAGAAGTATCTACAAGGCGATCCAGACAAGGTCTCCCGCAAGGATCCCCTCGTACATATGAAGGAAATTGTCTCAAGGCCGATTCTGGACCTGAAAGAGGACGAAATCAAGCAACCCACCAGCAGGGTGAAGAAGTTTGCTCCAAGGGCATTGGAGTATCTCGCAAGCCATTCCGAAGACTGGAGAAACAAATCCTTTGTCGGTGTACATCCGCAGCAGCTGTTATCCCTCGTTCGCGAGGACAAGTGGGAAACCTACGAGAACCGTCTGCTGTACACTCTCTGCAGGACGCTGAACACCTTGATAAACCAGCGCCTAAGGGAGCTGAGAGGCGTTGACGATGCCTATGGAGAGATCCAGCGGTACTACGAGATCGTCAATTCAGTCGATCACGATGCGATGCAGAACGAGGTCGACCGGCTTCTGGTCAACTATAGCAGTGACCAAGTCGATGAGAACAGGGAGCTGCTAAGCAAGACCATTGAATTTCTTAAGCGCCTGCAACAATCCATAGGCTCCTTCTGGAACTCGCAGCTGTTCGGAAACCTGAAAAAAATTCCAAACGTCGAGGTGGACATCAACCGATTCATCATGACAAACATCTTGATGAATAACCAGCACTATCTGTACCTGCCCAAGATTCAGAAGGAAATAGTCAACTACTGTTCCAAGGAGCGATCTAAGCAGGAGAAACTTGAAGAACAGCGTCTCTTGCTGGCTAATGAAATCAGATACGTCAAACGCTGCATAGACGATTTCGCGAGCGAACGTCAGTCATTTTGGTGCCTACTAAAGCCAACGGTGACTACAAGTGAAATTGGAATTGAACTGGAGTGCGGAGGAAAGAGACTACGGTTCGCGTTCGCAACATCCAAGCCAAGCGACGCCTACGTATCCGGACTGGACAGTGTCCACGGCGAAGATAACACTATCTCCATCCTTGTATATCCTCAGGAAACTCCCTACCTGGATGGGAACGACGATAGCCTCGCAAAGCTTTCATCGATGTTCGGTAGCCAACTACCGCAATGGGGTACATTCTCGTTGCTCGCCATATCCCCGCAGTCCGTTTTTTCCAAGCTACTGATTCAGCGGATACTGCTTCAGTGGGCGTGGCCTATGTTTATTGCAGGCTATCCTGTAAAGATACCGCAAAACCGATTCATCAAGGAATTTGTCATCGGAGACAATCTCTTCAACCAGTATGATGTATCCAGGTTCGAAACCGCAGTCAATCAGAAAGAGCATTCAGATAGAATCAAGAAGAACGACCTCCCGACCTTCCGTAAGGCACGCGACGAGGAAATCAAGGTGCTACAGAACGCAAACGAGCTGATTGCCGTCGCACAGCAATGCCCTTGCTGTGGACAGAAAGCCGTGCTAAGTGACCATCCCACGCCACAGAACTTTATGCTGGCCTGTAGAAGCTGTGGATGTCGCTGGAGCCGTAACGACAATATTTTCAAGTGGATCAAGGCTGAATCATATGGTTTGGAGAAGTTGTTTGGTAAATTGGAGTCTTTTGAAGTGCTCTTGACTTTAAAGGGGTGATTTTGCCTTCATTGTCCGTAAATTGGCGTTAGCGGACAATGAAAAGTCGAAGAAAAGGCCTCCTTTAAGGGGAGGCTTTTTTTCGTTTGTGAAACGAGGTGTATTCCTAATTAAAGTTCAGGAATACTTTCCACGGCTTTTTTCTTACCCTCGTCAAGAACTTTGACGTAAACCTGGGTTGTTTTGACATCGGTGTGTCCTAGAATTTTACTGACCGTGAATAAA
Source organism: Fibrobacter sp. UWH5 (assembly GCF_900142505.1). Classification (NCBI taxonomy): domain Bacteria; kingdom Pseudomonadati; phylum Fibrobacterota; class Fibrobacteria; order Fibrobacterales; family Fibrobacteraceae; genus Fibrobacter; species Fibrobacter sp. UWH5. The sequence continues at coordinate 476,663 of NZ_FRBB01000001.1, forward strand.
TCCGCTCCGTGGCTTAGGGCTAGGGTTGCGAATGTATGACGTCCTAGGTGGAAGGTAATGTCTTTTCCCAATGCCTTTTGACTCCAGCGTTTTAGGACTTCATTTACCGAATTGTTGGATCCTAGTGGGAAATAGAGGTTATTTTTCTCTGGGGTTTTGGGGAGGTATTTCTTTGCGTTTTTGCTTATTGGGACGCGGACGGGGATACTGGTCTTGTATTGTCGTAAGACAACTTGGTTGTCTTCAATCATTTCCGGACATAGGCGTTTGATGTCCGAAAATCTGATCCCTGTGAAGCAGGAGAACAGGAAGGCGTTCTTTATTCTCGGTACGGAGCAGGGGGTGTCTATTAGCGCTTTTAGCTGCTCTAGGGAGAGGTAATCCAGCATCGTTGTAAGAAATCTGGGTGAAAGACCCGAAAAATCGGGCATTTGGGGGATGATTCCTTCTAAAACGGCTTTATGTACGTAGGTTTTTAGTTGAGAACTGGCTATGGCAATAGAATTCTGCTGTAGTCCTAATTCTTCGTGGAGATGATTGATGAAACCCTGCATGAATTCTCTGTCAATTCCCGCGACGAGAACGTTTGGACGATAGGCGATAACCTTTCGTGCACAGTCCTGCATATTGAACTTGGTGCGTGGATTCTTGTATTCTTTTAATATTTTGGGGAAGTAATCGGCGAATAATGTTCTTTGAGGACGGGGAGGAAGTTTGATCCCTGCTTCCGCCATGTTCAATTCGGATTCTCGCTTGTCTCGAAGGGCCTTTCCCAGTCGCCAGGCTTCTTGGTTTTTGACCTTGTCTGCCGCGGTTTTTTCGGGGACCAAGAAAATCTGAAGGTTCTCTCTTATGCGTTTTCCGTCTACTCGGTAATCAAGGTACAGAGACTTGCCGCCAGTCCTTAATGGACGGGCAGATAGTGTGATTCTATCGCCGTTTTGCATGTGTGTCCCCTATGTTTGTGCGTGACCAAAACGTGACCACGAGGTGTAATCCTGTCTCTAATATAACATCGTAGTCCGTTAAAAAGTGGCGAAAAAAACGAAATTTGGCAAAAAGTGTGTCTACGAGTGACTGGCGTTTACTTGATAGTTACTTCGACGTCAAGTAATCGTAAACCGAGCGTCGCGCGAGCACTTGTGTTCGCATGACCGAGGTGCAGATTACTGCACTCGTAGAGTGCAAGTAGTCTAATCTGACTTTGAGCCCTGTAACCGTCTAGGTTGCAGGGCTTTTTTCGTTTCTAAAGTGTCCAAGAAGTGTCCAAGAAGTGCCCAATTTGGGTTTAGGCAGAAGAAAAAGGTGGCTTTGCAAGCCACCTTCTTTACGTTATATTTTTTAATAAAAAATTAGAGGTTCTCGTATCGCGTTAAAACCCGTCCATTTCCTAGAGCGGCTCGGATCAAGTGCTTTATACGGGCTTGGTGAGTTGGGAAGTCTGTGGGGTGCAACGCAATTCGCAAAATTCCGGCGGGAATCTTTGTGAAAAATTCGCCTAGGTTGAACATGGGGTTTACGGCAAAGTCGGGGATGCCTGCAAAGCTTGCCACGGGGGAGGCGTAGCGCTTGCCCTTCTTGTTGGTCAAGGAGAATCGGTCTTCGTAGAGCATGCCTTCGCCGCGGACCTGCAGGTGTAGGTACTTGTTGCTCCACCAGGTGGGCGGCACGAAAGCGATCGGTTTGGTCGGGGTGCCCGACGCGGTTTCAAATAGATTGTTCCATGCGGCGAGGCCTTGTTGCAGAAGTCTGCTGGATTCAAATTCGCTCAGACCGGCAAATTCCGCCTCGCGGTTGGTCATGGACATGGCGGCAAGACCGGCGTAGCTTCTGCCCTGGCTGAATTCGGCCTTATGCTTAAAGCCGTGGAGGGCAAGCTCGAAGCCTTCGTCTTTTAGTTGGGCGAGTGCTGCCTTGAAGCCTGCGGTTGCGGGCTCTTCTGCGTTTTCGGTGTCGGGAATGACCAGTACGCTGAATGGGGCGCCGACGAATTCCTTTAAGTCTTCTAGAATCGGCATGACGGTCTGGTAGTTCCAGACGCTAAAATCGTGAAAGCACAGAAGAAATTTTTTTGCGGCCATGGCTCTAAGATAATAAAAACTATATTTCCGTCCATGATTGAATCTATCATTTTAGGTCTGTTGCAGGGCCTCGCAGAATTTCTCCCTATCTCTAGTTCGGGTCACCTGGTTCTCGGCAAGGAATTGCTGGGCATGGAAGAAGCGGGCATGTTCTTTGACATCATGCTTCACGCAGGAACTCTCCTTTCCATTTTCGTTGTGTTCCGCAAGAAGATTGTGGACATGATCGTAGGTTGCATCCGCCGCGACAAGACTCAGTTGAAGGAAGTGGGCTACATCGTGCTGGCCTCCATTCCCACAGCCATTATCGGCATCGGTTTCAAGAAGCCTCTGGAAAGCCTGTTTGAAAATCCCCGCGCCGTTTGCTGCGCCTTGCTGGTGACAGCTACCTTGCTGTTCGTTTCCCAGTGGGGTAAGACCGGCAGTAAGCATCCGGAATGCGAAGGAGTCCAGATGAACTGGTGGCGCGCTCTGGTGACCGGCGTGGTTCAGGGAATCGCCTGCATCCCGGGTATCAGCCGTAGCGGTTCTACCATCAGCGGCATGATTTTCCTGGGTGTCAACCGCAAGTATGCCGGCGAGTTCAGCTTCCTCATGAGCATCCCCGCCGTGGGTGGCGCAGCCCTCCTGGATGTGATCAAGTGGGTGAAGTGCCAGGATCCCGAAACCGTAGCACGCTATGCTATCGAAAAGCCCGAAAAGGCCTTGGCCTGCGCCGATGCCAGCGGCTTTACTCCGGAACTTCTGGTGGGCATGATTGTTGCCTTCATCTTCGGCATTATCGCCCTGAAGTGGCTCATGGCTTTTGTACAGAAGGGTAAGTTCCACTACTTCAGCTACTACCTGTGGGCTGCCGGTATCTTGGGATTGATTTTTATTAAGTAGTTTGCTGCAAGGCCCTCGCAAGTGCGGGGAATCGCGAAAAGGACCGCTTCATCGGCGGCCTTTTTTCTTTATCCTTTCTCCTTTCCGCTTTCTGCTAATCTTGGCACGGTTCTTGCAATTGTACCTGCGAAAACAAAGAAAAACGGCAGTTTTGTTTCAAAATGAAATGCAAACTGCTGTAAAATTGTATAAAAATGAACAGAAGGTTGTTTTCCCGGCTTCACTCCTCAAAGTGACCCCGTAGGGGGAACGACCTCACACCTGAAAGCGAAGCGTGCTGAAAGCACGAAGTGCGACCTACTAGGAGATAAAAATGGCAACTGAAAAAATGGAGTTCCAAACTGAAGTTCGCGACATGCTGAACTTGATGATCAATTCCCTTTACAGCAACAAGGAAATCTTCCTTCGTGAACTGGTTTCCAACGCTGCAGACGCACTGGACAAGCGCCGCTTCCTGTCCCTCTCCGATGCAAGCCTTTTGCCCAATGGTACCCAGCTCCGCATCGATATTGATGTAAACAAGGAGCAGAAGAAGCTGACCATTACCGATAACGGTATCGGCATGAACAAGGAAGACTTGATCAACTGCCTGGGCACCATCGCCCGTTCCGGCACCAAGAACTTCATCAAGAACCTGAAGGATTCCGATAAGTCCAGCGTGGATCTCATCGGTCAGTTCGGTGTGGGCTTCTACTCCATCTTCATGGTGGCCAAGAAGGTTGAAGTGCTGACCCTCAAGGCTGGCGAAACTCAGGGTTACCTGTGGAGCTCCGAAGGTACCGGCGAATTTGAAATTTCCGAATGCCCCCGTAACGAAGTGGGTACCAAGATTACCTTGTACCTGAAGGACGACGAAGACGCTGAAGACTTCACCAGCGAATGGAAGATCAAGGACATCGTCAAGAAGTACAGCGGCTTTGTGAACTACGGTATTTACTTCCACCCGGAAGCAACCAAGAACGACAAGGGCGAAATTGAAGTCAAGGAAGAAGAACGTCTTAATGACAAGACTGCTCTCTGGCGTCAGTCCGAAAAGGAAGTGAAGGAAGAAGAATACAAGGAATTCTACAAGGTCATCGGTCACGATGGTGGCGAACCCGCTTGCTGGAGCCACAGCCACGCCGAAGGTTCCCTGGAATTCTGGAGCTTGGTGTACATTCCGTCTAAGGCTCCCTACAACATTTGGCAGAACGATGCTCTCCATGGTCTGAAGCTCTATGTGAAGAAGACGTTCATCATGGACGACTGCAAGGACCTCTTGCCGCCTTGGCTCCGCTTTGTCCGCGGTGTGGTGGAATCCGAAGACTTGCCCCTGAACGTGAGCCGCGAAATTTTGCAGTCCAACAAGATTGTCACCAACATCCGTAAGCATGTGATCAAGAAGGTTCTTGACGCTCTGCAGAACATGGCCGACAAGGAAGCCGATAAGTACACTGCCTGGTGGAAGGAACTGGGCATGGTGCTGAAGGAAGGCTTCTACATGAACTGGGAACATCTTGATGAACTGAAGAAGCTGCTCCGCTTTGAAAGCACCAAGACCGAAGAAGGCAAGCTTGTTAGCCTCCAGGAATATGTGGACCGCATGCCGGAAGGTCAGAAGGAAATCTACTACCTCATTGGCGACAAGAACGCCGTGAAGTCTAACCCCATGCTGGAGGCTTTCAAGGCCAAGGGCTACGAAGTGCTTCTCATGAGCGACGGCATTGATGAATTCATGATGTCTTCTCTCACCGAATTCGGCGACAAGAAGTTCCACGACGTTTCCCGCGGTGATGTGGACTTCGAAAAAACTGAAGACGAAAAGAAGGCTGAAGAAGCCAACAAGGGTATCTTCAAGGGCCTCTGCGAAAACCTCCAGAAGGTTCTGGACGAAGACATCAAGGAAGTCCGCGTATCTAGCCGTCTGAAGGACAGCCCCTGCTGCCTCGTCACCAGCGACGACGCCATGAGCGCCCAGATGGAACGCATGATGAAGGCCATGGGCCAGGCCAACGTGCCTAAGTCCAAGCGCATTCTCGAAATCAACCCCACGCACCCCATCTGCGAAATGCTGAAGGCTAAGGCTGAAGCTGGTTCCGATCTGGGTGATTGGCCCAAGGCTCTCTACGGTCAGGCTCTCTTGGCTGAAGGTAGCCCGCTGCCTAACCCGGCAGAGTATGTAGCAGCAATTACAAAGCTGCTGACTGCTGCTGCTAAATAAACCGCGAACGGCCTCGCTCCCACCTAAAGGTCGCCTTTAGGTGTCGTCCTGAGATGCCGTAAGGCATCTCAGGATCTAGCGATAATTTCCCGCAAAAAAAGACCTCGTTCAAAAAACGAGGCCTTTTCTTTAATGTCAGACTTTTTTATTCTGCGGGATCCACAACCGGGGTGATTTCTGCGTCACCGCCGCCGAATCCGCCCCAGGAGCCTTCGCCCCAGTTAAAGCCGCTGTTGTCGCCGTCACCGCCGAATCCCCAGCCGCTCAAGTCCATGGTCCATTCGCCATCCTTGCAGACGTAGGTGAAGCTCATGCCCAGGCCGGTGTCCACTTCCTTGGTGGCGCCTTCTTCGGTGCAGGAGTTATCGCCTTGTTGCCATTCGCCGTCCTTGCAGACCATCGAAAATCCCATCATTTCCTGGGTTGCGCCCTCGGTGCAGGAGTTATCGATGCCCCATTGGCCGTCCTTGCAGACGTATGTTATTTCCATGCCCATCATGGTCGTGGAGGTGGTTTCGCCTTCATTGGCGGCGGTGCATTCCGGCATGTTTTCGAACTGGTTTGCGAAGTCGCCCCAGCCCGTGGTATCGATGTTGTTGAAGAGGGAGTCGAGAGTGCTTGGGTCAAAGTCCCCAATGGGGTTGTCGCCCTTATTGCCTTCGTCCTTGTTGTTTTCGCTCGGGTTTTCTTCGGCCTGAGTGGCGGAAGATGCCGGAGTATCTGCTTCTGCAGCAGAAGATGCCGGGTCGGTTGCGTCTGCAGAGGAAGTGGGCTGGTTCGGGTCTTCCGCAGGTTCGACGCTGGAACTTGAAACTTCAGGTTCTTCTGCAGAGGATGAGGTGGATGAATCGCCACAAGCTACAAGTCCGAAAGTTGCAGCCAGTGCGACGATAGAAGAGATTCCCTTGATATTCATTTTAGGCTCCTTTATAATTCCCTAAACGTGTACGGAAAATATATGCTGTTGGCGGGTGGTTTGCCAATGGAAAAATGATTGCTCTAATGAAAAACGTTGTAGTGCTTTACAATGCAAAAAAGACCTCCGGAGAGGTCTTTTATAGGTTTAACTTTGCGATGGTCGCTACGTTACATTCCGGGAATCGTGATGGTGTAGCTGGCCTTGTGACCGGCTTCATCCTTGATCTGGATGGTGATGTCTTCGCCGGCGTCGGGGAGCTTTTCGCTTTCCAGGACGATTTCGCGAGGTTCGGAATCGTATTCGACTGCGATCCACCTGTTACCTGCCTTGACGGTGATATCGTTGCCGGATTCAATGCCGTCGTACTTATACATCAGGGGAATCCTGAGGGCTGTCTGGCGGGTGCCGCTGATGATCATGTCGGCCCAGTAGGGGAAGCCCAGAGTGGGTGCGTCGGGATTGTCGATGTTGGCAATGTCGCGAAGTTCGTTGGCGCTGGCGCAGCGCTTCTTGCCCTTGTTCTGCTTGCTGAAAATGAACCAGTTGCGGCTGGTTTCGCCCAGCCAGTAGAGCGGAGCGGAATTGTCGGGGTTTTCGATACAGACGTTCCAGTTCTTCAGCTGCAATCCCTTGGGGTGGAATTCGATGAAGTCCAGGCTGTCGGTGTGGTTGCGGGTGACTGCCAAGACGCGGATGGCGGTATCGCCTGCAACGGGAATGCCGGAAATCTTCTGGCTGATTGCTACGTTGCCCAGCTTGGTATTCCAGTTGATGCTGGTCTGGTATTTCTTGTAGGTGAACAGCTGGATGTCTTCGTCAACAGCCTTGCCATCGCCAGACTGAGAAGCGCTTGCGGAATAGTGGATGGTTGTCATGTTGGGGTAGGTGTCTACCACCTTGGCCAATGCGATAGGCTTGTGTTCAAAGACTTTGCACAGGTCTTCTGCGATGACACCGTCCTTTCCGATGGCGGAGAACTGCATGCCGTTCTTGCAGTTAAAGAAGTCGATCATGGGGCGGGCAATGGCCGTGAACAGCGGCGTTGTCTGGGTCTTTGTCAACTGCAAATCTCGATTGTCCTTGCACTTGGAACGGAAGCTGAATTTCTTCTTGGTGACGTTTCCTGCAAAGTCCTCGATTTCCATGGTGTAGGTGGAAAGGGGGGCAATCTTTGCGTTGATGTAATGCCAGTCGCCTGCGGTGTCCGCCTCTTCTGTCCAGAGGAGCTGATTGCGGATATTGGTCATGCGGCTGAAACGCAAGGTATCCAGACGTTCGTCGAAAATCTTTTCGTCGTAACGCCACATGGTGATGCGGCGGACTGACATGGGATTTTCTTTGGGAGTGCGGCTGTAGTCGGCGATCTTTACCGCCAGATTCAGGCTGAATTCGTTCTTGACCGGGGTGACAATGCAGCCCTTTTCGATGGCTTCGGGGGCGGTGAATGCCAATTCATTGTCCTGCCAGACGGCGGCGCCGAAAATCTGGGGGGCGATGGTGTCCGAAAATTCGATGTTGGACAGTGCCGGGTTGATGACGCGGTCGTTGTCCAGGCGGGTTTCGATATGAAGATGGGGGTTGCCGATGCCGGTGCTTCCGGAATAGGTCAGGACGTCGCCCTTCTTGTATGCGGTTCCCGGTCTGACGGTTACATCATTCTTCTTTGTGGCGTACTGCTGCTTGGATACCAGGTCGTCCAACACGCCGAAGCTGCTCTGGTGGGCGAATACCCAGGTCTTGCCGCTACGACCCTGGAAGTACATGGCCTTGCCGTAGCCGAAGGGGGAGACCTTCAGTTCCTTGACCACGCCGTCTTCGGGGGCGTAGATGGGCCAGCCTTCTTCCATCTGGGTGGAGTAATCCAGACCGGCATGGTAACGGGTTCCGCGATTTTCACCGAAACTTGAAGTCAAGTAGGCGTCCCGTCCAAAAGGATTGTATTTAGGTTCGACCTTGTTGGCGGCGGCTTCCCTTTCTTCCTTTTCTGCCTTCAGGGCGGCGGTGCTGCTGAAATCTTCGTTATTGACGGAGATTCCCTGCTGCTCCTTGACGCAATCTTCGTAGGCGAAGGCGTCCATGGTTTCTTCGTTGCATTCTTCGGCGAATGCGTGGATGGGGAGTAGCGCGGCCGCAAGGACCAGGGCTCCTCTCAGAAAATTGTTTGTCGTTAACCTAACCTTATTCATAGTGACAGGAAAGATACAAATTTGCTACAATGACTGCAACAGGCGTAGGGGAGGGATGGTGGAAAATCCGTTTCTCCCGGTAAACATCGAATGTGGTATAAAAGAAAAAGACCCGCGTTTCTGCGAGTCTTTTTTAGTGGAGCTAAGGAGATTCGAACTCCTGACCTCCTGCATGCCATGCAGGCGCTCTACCAACTGAGCTATAACCCCATTCGGGTACGCCAAATATTGAAAATTATTTTGAAGTTGTCAAGGGGGAATGCAAAAAAATTTGATTTTTTTTGCAGTTATGAATTACGAATTATGAGAAAACATAAGTGAATGCAAAAAAAACGCAGGTATTACCCTGCGTCCTTTAACCTTTATCCTTTCCGCTTTACGCTTTCTCGATCTTCACGGATTCGATGATCACGTCTTCGTAAGGTGCGTCGCGACGGTCGGTCTTTACGCCGGCGATTTCATCCAGAACTTCGAAGCCTTCGTAGAGCTGGCCGAAAACGGAGTAACCTTCAGCAGGGCCGCCGTTTGCCGGATGGTCCAGGAAGTGGACATCTTCGCCGTGGACGATGAAGAACTGGGAACCGATGGAGTGGGGCATCATGGTCTTTGCCCAGCTGAGAGCGCCGCGCATGTGGGTGAGGCACGGATCGTACTTGTCGCCGATGGTGGTGCCCGGACCGCCTGCAGCGTGGCCGCCGGTACCGTTACGGTTGGTGAAGTCGCCGCCCTGGATCATGAAGCCAGAGATGATACGATGGAACGGAGCGCCATCGTACTTGCCCTGCTTGGCCAGTTCAATGAAGTTGGTTGCGCATTCGCCGACGCGTTCTTCGAAAAGACGCAGCTTCATCACGCCGTGGTTGGTGGTCATAATGGCGATGGTTTCGCCTGCCTGGGGCTTGTCCAGCTGATTAAAAGCCATGGAAATCTCCTGTGGATTATTGTTTTGGAACCCTCAAACGTCATTGCGTGCCGCAGGCGCGGCAATCCAGGTCCGAAATCGGGTCTACAAGGTTGTTTTTTACGCAATATATATATAAAAAGAAGAAATTTCCGAATATGCTCCCATTTTTTGCCGATTTCGGCAAAAATACTTGGCATTGTTTTTCTTTGTTTACGTTTGTGTGAGCGGATGTATTAACTTGGGAAAAAAATATGGATTTTTCTTTAATTTCGAATATAGCGGAAGGTGCCCAAATCGCGGGTGTCGGCCTTGCTATTTACGGTGCCAGGAGGGCTTATAAACAGTGGCAACATGAAAAAAAGTGGAGCGTAATAATCAAATGCGCTCGCTCATAGGGAGTCTCCTTGGGGATGAACGGATTAACAAGATTGTCCTCGATATAGATCATGACCGACTGGAAAAAATTCAAGGCTCAGAAAACGAGGGGGCTGCGAAGCGTCCCCGCCATCCCGGCAACGGCAAATCCTTGATATTGATACCCCAGAGGCACAAAACCCTGGGGTGTTTTTCTACGAGAAAAGTTCGTCGCTGGCTAATAAAAAGTCGGCTAGTCCAATGTGGTAGATTCCGTTGTCATCGTACCAGGGGGAGGCTTCGAACCTTGTTACCACGATTTTCTTGAAGGAGTTTCCGACGTCCTTGTACGGAGCCTGTTCCGAGGCAATCTTTCTTTCGTCGTCCATGCGGAAGGCGGATTGGATGTAGCACTGGAAATTTCCGCGGTTCACCACAAAGTCGATTTCCCTGTCGATGCGGATTGTCTTTCCGTTTTCATCTTTTTGGTAAATGAAAAGGGAGACCCTAGGGACGGCATTTGGATGATGGCAAAACGAATTAATTCGCTATCCAACTAGATACCCAGAGCCTTCGCCCGGTCCTCCACCTGCGCCTTGAACAGCGCTTTTCCTTGCTTGCTTAGATAACTTCGGTCTATCATTGCGTCCATTTCCCTTAAATGGCTGCAAGTTTCTGCAATGAAGCGTTTTGCACGGATTTCCTTGATGCCGATGCGGCGGGCTAGTTCCATAAAGTCCGGCTTGCCGTAGAACCCGTTTGCCTTCAAAAACTCGGTTTCAAAGTCATCCACAAAAAGTTCCAACGCGGTTCGGCCAAACTCTTGAACGTGCAATGATGTGTTCAGTAAATCGTAGGCGGGAGTCAGTTTGTAAACCCCATCTGCATTCGGGGAGTAGATGGAAAAGTTCTTGACGTGGGCGTCGCCGTTACAGACCAAGTAGTTGAACAGAATCAGCCTGAAATATTTTTCAACGTCGGTAGGGTAGGTACTTACATATTGCTTCATCAGGTCGGCAATTTGCTGATAGCTAAAATCGTACTTGTAGTTGGAACCATTTTCGCCTGGGGTAAGGCCAGCCACCTGGGCAAAGTCTTCTTGGCAGATTCTGTTGCCGTCGGGTAGAACATCGAATCGCTTGGTGATGTAGGCGGGTGTGCCGTCTTTAAGATAAACTAGCGCATTGTCTGCTGCGTCAATCTTGAAAATCTGTCGGGCCATTTGCATGGTCAGGTGCTCGTTGGCGGGCATGTCTTTTGTGTTGTCGAACAGTCCTTCTACCGCGGGCTTTAAGATGAAGGTGCCGCCATTTTCGGTAGACTCTAGCCGGCCTTCGTTCACCATTAGCGAAAACTTGGGCTGTGCGCCAGAAATGGAAATCCTACGAATGGAACCTTTGTTGGATTTGATTTCGGGTAAGGAAAAATCCAGCGTGGCGTTAAACTTCTTTACGCCAAAGAGCCGCTTGGCGCAGGCAGGGCAAAAATCTCGCGGTGTCTCCTTGAGACAGCTGTGGCAACGGTTCTGCATGGTGGGGGAGGTGGCGCCTGTCATACGTCCTCCATCACGGTGATGGCGCCGATGGTTTCCTTTCCCGCAAGTTTCAGCAACAGCCTGTAGGAATCCCTGGGGTCTATCTTCAAGGACATGCAGTAAAGTTTGCGGTTTTCGCCCTCAGGCAGCAAACCCTCAAAAAACGGGAAAAGCTCTTTGGACTTGTAAGGCTCCTGTCGCTTAGGCAATGTCAGTGCAATGGCAGGGCGCCTGGACGCAAGGTAGATTTCGTCGTAAGTGAAAATGAAACTGTCCCTAGTCTTGGTCAAGGCCCCGGCTAGAAAGCCGTTGTAGAAAACCGATGCCTGCTTAACCATTGACGACTCTCTCTGTTAAGGAAAGTTTCAATCCCAGCTGTTCCGCAAGCTTGCAAAGTACCTCGATGGACGGGTTTGCGCCGCCGTTTTCGATGGCGTTGATGGTCCGCAGTGAAACTCCGGACATTTCCGAAAGATCCCTCTGGCTTAACCCAAGGGACTCCCGCCGTTTTTGCAAATTTTCAAAAATTTCGTCCATAATGTGCAATATGTTGCTTAATTTGGCTTCAAAATACAAAAACGCACAGGTTTTGTCAATGAATGCGCAATATGTTGCGTGTTGTTGGTACGAAAGTTGTTTTGTTAAATCAATCCTGCCATATATAGCGGCAGGTGTAAGATTTCTCCGTAGTCCGTTTTGCGGACTTCAAGATCCTTGGTGTACAGGATGTAGGGGGGAGTCAGGTTCTTGTGGAACTTGCCCCAGAACTTGTCCAGGGAAACATGCTGCTTGTAACTGCCGGACTTGACCTCGATGGGGCAGATCTTTTCCTTGAGACCAATTTGGGTTCTAAGCAGAAAATCGATTTCGATGTTGTTTTTTCGGTTTGCGGAATCTGATCTTGAATAAAAGTAAAGTTTGTGTCCGTTTGCGACAAGCATTTGCGCAACGATGTTTTCCATGAGCATGCCTTCGTTTATATCCAGCTTGTCGAAAAGGATTGCCCGATATAACTCGTTGCTTGTACAAGACTTTTCCATGAAGGTCTGTGTAACTAGTAAACCAGTGTCCGCCATGTAGCATTTTTGAGTTGCCACATCTGCGCTTAAGGCAAGGCCTACATTGGGGTCTGTTGCGTTGAAACAAGAGTTCGCTATCATAGCCTCGTTGAGCCAGGTAAATGCATTTTCGTAGGTCTTGAAACGACTATTTTGCTTGAGGCTTGCAAATTTGTAACGTTTTTCCTTTTTAGAAAGCTGCCCGGGAATGTTGTCAAAGACAGAAAGAACCTTTGATTCGTAGCCCTTGGCGAATATTGGAACGTCATCGCGATAAAGTTTTAGAATTTTTCTTTTTATGGAGTCAACCTTGGCAAAGTCATGGGTTTCTTGATAGGCGAGGACTGATTGCGGCATACCGCCAACCAACATGTACTCTCGAAATCTGTTAAGCATTTTTCTGTGAAGGGCGGGCCCTAGCGGCATCCGCTTTTCAAAGCACATCTTTAAGAATGGGTAGCTGACCTCGTCACCATCGGCCCAAAGGAATTCCTCAAAATCCATAGGGTACAAATTGATGGAATCCTCTTCGGAAGGGATGAGAATGTCTTTGACATTTTGCCTAAGCGAAATCAGGGAACCGCTTTCCAAATAGTCGTATCTGCCGTCTGCAACAAGGTGCTTGATCATTTGCCTGGCTCTAGGGTAAAATTGTACTTCGTCAAATACAAAAGCGGACTGTCGCTCAAATAACTGAACGCCATAGATGACAGAAAGCTTGCTAAAGAAAAGGTTGAAATCGTCGGTGTTATGTTCAAAAATGTCAATGACGCTTTTGGGCGCGTTGGAAAAATCAATGAAAATGTGGGATTTATACTCGTTTTTGGCGAATTCCTTGATAAGGAAACTTTTGCCCACACGCCTAGCTCCGTTGACTAGCATGGCCGTTGAACCTTGGCAGGTGTTTTTCCATTCTAGGAGAGCGCTGTAGGCTTTTCTTTTGAGCATTTTAATCCTTTTCAATGAAAAAATGATGACGTAAAGTGCAAGTATAAAATTAAACGAAATGACTGAAAATGCAAGTATAAATTCAAGCAAACCGACGCAAAATGCAGGTAAAATTGCGTGTGCCTTGTCTAGGATTGTTTTTATCCCTACTTTCTCTTATAAAACCCGCCAAAACCTCACGAAAATGCTAATTTCATAAAAAAAGTGATTAGTGGTTAGTGTTTAGTGGCTGGTAAGAATGTCATTACAGAACCGCGAAAAACTGACCACTGTCTACTAACCACTGTTTACTAATATTATGAAAGACAACTGCAAGATTATTCGTGAACTGCTGTCTGCCCAGGCCATGGAATTTGCCCTGGACGAGATGGCTGCAAAGATCGCAAAGATCCATCCTGCCGCCGACAATCTGGTGATTCTCGGTATGGCTAGTCGTGGCATTCCCCTGGCCAAGAAGCTGAAGGCCCGTCTGGATGCCAAGTTTGGTAGCCCTGTCGCATTCGGTAGCCTGGACGCTACTTTCTACCGTGATGACTTCCATTTCCGCAACCACGTTTCCACCGAAATGCGCGTTACCGAAATGCCTGCCTCCGTGGAAGGCAAGACCGTTATCCTGGTAGACGATGTTCTTTATACTGGCAGGTCTACCTTGGCTGCCATGCGTGCCATTCTGGACCTGGGTCGTCCTGCTGCAATTCGTCTCTGTGTGCTGGTGGACCGCGGCCACCGTGAACTTCCCATTGCTCCGGATTGCGTGGGCCTGGCTGTGGAAACCGCCCAGAATCAGGAAGTCCGCGTAAAGATTGAACCTATTGACCAAGAAAATTCTGTTACTCTCGTAGAAGTGGAGGCTTAAAGTGAGCGCTTTGCAAATCAAGCATTTGTTCGGGCTCCAGGGCGTGTCCAAGCAGGACATTCGCACCATTTTGGATAATGCAAAACAGTTCCGTGAAATTCTGGAACGCCCCGTCAAGAAGGTGCCCAGCCTTCGCGGTCTTACCGTGGTGAACCTGTTCTTCGAAAACAGCACCCGTACCCGCACCAGTTTTGAGTTGGCCGAAAAGCGTCTGTCCGCTGACACTGTGAACTTCACTACTGCAAGCTCCAGTGTGAAGAAGGGTGAAACTCTGGTGGACACCCTCCGCAATATCGAATCCATGAAGATCGATATCGTGGTTGTCCGTCATAAGGGTACTGGCGTTCCCAAGTTCCTGGCAGACCATAGCAATGCAATTGTCGTGAATGCTGGCGATGGCGCCCACGAACATCCCACACAGGGCTTGCTGGACATGTTGACCATCGAAGAAAAGCTGGGTACACTTGAAGGCAAGAAGGTGGCGATTATCGGTGATATCCGCCATAGCCGTGTGGCCCGTTCCAACATTTGGGGTATGACCACCATGGGTGCCCATGTCACCCTTTGCGGCCCTTCCACTCTGGTTCCCCGCAATACTGAACTTCTCCAGTATCCCGAACTGGCTGGCTCCGTCAGCTGGGAAACTGACGTAAAGAAGGCTGTTCAGGATGCCGATGCTGTTATCGCCCTGCGTCTCCAGAAGGAACGTATGGATGACGCTCTTCTCCCCAGCATGCGTGAATACCGCAACTTCTTCGGTATCACGGAAGAAGTTCTTGCCTGCTGTAAGGACAAGGTGATCATTATGCATCCGGGTCCCATCAATCGTGGCGTGGAACTGGATTCCGACATCGCCGATGGTGAACATTCCGTAATTCTTGATCAGGTGACCAACGGCGTTGCTGTCCGTATGGCCGTACTCTTCCTGTTGGCTGGAGGTCGCGCAAATGAACAAGCCTAATGTTATGAATAATGTTGTTTTGAAGAACGTCCGCATGTGGGACGGCAAGCAGTTCGTGATGAACGATAAGGTGGCCATTGCCGATGGCTATCTTGCCGACAAGAATTATTTCGATAACGCAAGTGAACCTGCCGCTGTTGTGGATTGCGAAGGCGCTCTTGCCATTCCCGCCCTGTTTGCTCTGGGTGTGGATTTCCAGGAACCGCTCCGCGATGACGTCTATACCATCAAGGATGGTATCAATGCTATGCGTAAGGGTGGCTTCTACGGAGCCCTCTATGAAAGTGCTGCCAACCCGGTGGATGACAGCGAAAAGCTGGCCGCTCTTGAAAACCGTCTGGCAGGCAAGGACCTGAAGTTTGCTGTTCTTGGCGCCTATAGCGTTGAATTCGGCAGCGATCATTTGGCTGAAATGATGGAACTGGCTGAAGGTTCCGAAGAACTGGATGTATGTGGCGTGGCTGGCTTCGGCGATGGTAACGCAAGCATTCCGTCTACCCGCTTTATGCGTCTCGCCATGGAATACGGCAAGATGACCGGCAAGCGTTTCTTCTTCCTGCCCATGGACAAGACTTTGCGCAAGAGCGGTTGCGTTCACGAAGGGGCTTACTCCGACATGCTTGGCATGAAGGGCATTCCCCGTATTGCAGAAACCATTTCCGCTTACACCGTTCTGGAACTGGCCCGTTTCCTGCAGGTTCCCGTTCACTTCAAGCAGGTGACTTGCGGCGAAACTCTGGACCTGATCCGCGACGCTCGTAAGAAGGGCATCGACGTAACCTGCGACGTGAACATCTATCATCTGATGTTTGACGATTCCATCCTGACTACTCTGGATTCTGCTTACCATGTGCTGCCGCCGTTCCGCGCCGCCACAGACCGCGAAGCCCTGTGGGCTGGTCTTGCCGACGGTACCGTTAACGCCATCAGCATGAATCACACTCCGATCCTCCATCAGGATAAGGATGTGAACTTCGAAGATTCCCTGCCTGGCGCCGTTTCTCTGGAAGTGGCCCTGCCCGCCATCTGGAAGGAACTGGTGGCCCGTCTTGGAGAAGCTAAGACTATTGAACTTCTTTCTACCGCTCCGGCAAAGATTGCTGGCGTAGAACCGGACGCAAAGCGTGTGAACTTGGTTGTACTTTCCGAAAAGTCTCACGTGGTGAAGGCTTCTGAAATTGCTGGCCATGTCTGCAACACGCCGCTCCTTGGCAAGGAAGTTCCTGCGACTATCATCGGCTCCTACATCGGTGGTGTGTGGACTGAATGATTTTACCGATTCAATTAGTCTGGATTGCGTTTGTCGTGGTCCTGGTGCTTATCTTGTTGGTGCTGTTGGAAATCCATCGCATCAATTATCGCCGAGAAAACGAAGAAATTTTCGGGGCGAATGAGTTCGATGAAAAGGTGAAAGCCTTTGGACTCACAGACAAGGAGCGCCGGACTTTAGAGAAACTGGTTAGAGCTTCATCCTTTGAAAATAAGGATGCGGTTCTTAATTCGTCTGGACTTTTTGAAGCTGCGGTAACGAATTTCTATGACTTTCGTGATGTGTTTACCGTTCGCGATGAAACTGTAGCCGCCGTAGAAAGCATTCGAAAAAAAATGGATTTTACGGCGTCGAATTCATTGACGCAAGTTTGTTCTACAAGACAGTTTAATGTTGGCGACCGCATCGATCTTTATCTTGAAGAAGGGTCGGTGTTCAAGCATTCCATGATTGTTGCAAGGAATGAACGAGATTGGGCTATTTCTTACGATGGTAGTTGCGGCCCTGCGGAATACTTTGTTGAAAGAGAAGTCCTGGTCCGTTGGACTAGGCCCGATGATGCCGTTTACTCGACCAACCTGGTGGTGCGCTCCTGTATTCCCGGGCGATTGATTCTACCTCACTCGTCTGTGCTCGATAAGAAACAGCTTCGTCGTTGGGCTCGTGAACCGGTTGAGATTCCTGTTGAGGCGACTTTCCTTGACGGTACTGCTTGTGGCGGAATGCTCTTGGATTTGTCTGCTGGTGGTATTATGTTGGGCCTTCCTTCTGACTGTTTTTCGGGCCAGCAGGTGCGTCTAAGGTTTGACCTGCCTAGCTTTGGCGAAGAAATTGTGGATGTGGAGATAAGACGTAATTTGGGACGTCGGAACAAGGATTATCCGGAATATAACTGTTTAACGGCATCCTTTACAGGTGCTTTTGGTTGGACCCAGGAGAGGGTTCTCCAGTATCTGTTTGAGGTAAATAAGTTGAAAAAAGAGTCGGAGAATGCAGAAAAGAGTGCGTAACTACTTAATTTTCAATGAGTTAGCTGAAAAGCTGCTTGACATTTACCTCTTATAAAGGTAGAATTTACAAGGTATTGTTTCCAATCGGAGTTTATTTTGGCTTTAGGACTGATTGCAAAAATTCGCGGTGAGCGCGAGACTGTCGGGATTGATGTTGGCCATTACAGCATCAAACTGGTCAAAGTCTTGCACAATTCTCGCGGTGGCAAGATTGTGGTGGATGCCGACCTAGAACGGGTGCCGGATGGTGCTATCGTCAATGGCGAAATTGTCGCGGCAGAAGAAAATGCCGAATCCGCCGAAAAGAATGAATCGAATTCTGGCGCGAAGGGCGTTGGCGAAGCCTTGAACAAGCTTTTGCTGCGTCATCCTATCGACGATTCCTGTGATGTTGTCGTTTCTGTGAATTGCGGTGCCGGTGCCGGTGGCGTGCTGGTTGACCATTTGTCTGCCAAGGTTCCCAAGAACGGTAATGAAGCCGCCATTATTCTTCAGACTGCACAGTCCCGTCCGCCCTTCGATGATCAGGATAACGTGATTGACTACGAAGTCTATTCCCGTGAAAATGAAGATGTCAAGGCGAACGTCGTTGCAGCCAAGAGCGGACTTCTGGACTCCTGGGCAAAGTTCTTTATTCGAAAGGGCGTAAAGCTTTCCGCTATGGATGTGGATATTTTCGGCCTCCTGAATGCCTATACCGTTACGATGAATCCTGCCGATGCCGAGTCTACCGTGGCAATCTTCAATATCGGCGAAAAGAAAATGAGTGTGGCATTCTTCCAGGATGGCAAGTTCCATTCAATGCGTTCCATGGCCGGCGGTTCGCTGGACATGGTGATCAGCAAGACTTGCATGAACCTGGATATCGATGCTGAAAAGTGCCACGAAATTTTTGACAAGGGCGATCTGGCTATTGTGGATGGATTCTCTGAAGCCGAAGTGGAAGCTGCCCTGAAACTTGCCTACGAAGACCTGATGGCCCAGATCGAGATCGGTATTCGTTACTTCTCTTCTTCTGAAGATTCTAAGTCTTTGAATAAAATATTACTGGGTGGCGGCGGTGCCGCTATTCCGGGCCTTAAAGAATTTGTTGCTGAACGTTCTGGTGTAGAAACCGATACCGTTAATCCTTTCCGACTGGCTGAATGCGATGCCAAGATTTTTGGAGCGAACGGTATTTCGGTTGCGTTGTCTAACATCTATGCTCCTGCGTTGGGCTTGGCTATGAGGAAGTTCTAATGGCGTCTAAGAAAAAAGAACCCACAAGAAATGCCTTGGCCATTTCTATTAACTTGCTTCCTCCGGAATATCGCAAGAAGCAGAAAGATTTCACTTGGCTGACCGACCGACGTGTTATCTGGCCGACGTTGCTCCTGATCGCAGCATTTGTGTGTATTGGCATGCTTTACACGTTTACTACCGAAACGATAACTGCCTTGCAGAGTGAAGTTGCTAGAGTCAAGAGCGAAGTTGAACGTGAACGTCCGTTGCTTACAAAGATCAGCGATCTTGAACAAAAGCAGGGTGTCGTCAACACGAAAATCAACGCACTGAAGTCTATTCAGGTTAGCAAAAAACGCTGGATCGTTCTTTTCGAGAACATCTCCTCTGTCTTGCCGCCCAACATGTGGGTGACCAGTATTGGTCAGATGGGTGAATATGACCTCGAAATGAAGGGTATGACTTATGACTTTTCTGAAGTTGCCGAATACATGGTAAAGTTGGAAAAGCAGGTCAGTGTCCAGAATGTTTCCCTGGTGACTATTTCTACCACTAAGGTAGATGGTGAAGAAGCCTATAACTTTACTATCAAGGTTGTCTTGAATAGAAACCTTGGCGCAGGGGAGGGCTAGTATGGGTAATATTGATTTTAAAGATAAAAAGAACATATACGCCATTGCGATTATTGCAATTTTGCTTTTGGCCGGGTATTATGTCTATGACTACGTGTGGAATCCGTTTGTCAAGGATCGCAGTAACCTTGAAAGCGAATTGAACACAGCCCAGTCCGAACTAGACAAAATCAATGCCAAGAGGCATCGTGTCCAGGAATTGGAAATGATGCTTGTCCAGGCAGAAAAGGATTTTGAAAAGCTGAAGGAAATGTTCCCCGAAGAGGAAAAGGTCCCTCTCCGACTGCAGGACCTGTATTCTGTGCTCCGCAGTTCTGGCGTCCAGATTCAGAAGTTTAATCCGGAAGGCCGTTCTGAACGAGAACATTATATCGAGAACCGTTATTCCATCGCTGTCAACTCGGGTTATCATATGTTGGGATACCTGTTTGCGGAAATTGCAAACTTCAACTATCCTACGACAATCACTAACCTGAGATTGAATCGCTATTCTGGAATTGCTGCGGAAATCCAAAAGGCTGAATCCCATGGCTGGACTCCTATTACCATGTCCGTGTCTTTTAACCTGACCACTTATACATCCAAGAAGGTGGGAAGATGATGAAGCTGAAATTCCTTGTTTTGTTCCTAGTAGCCGCTGCGGCTAGTTATGCTGCGCAGATTAAGGATGTTCGTTTTGCTTGCGATGGTAAGGGCTGCCAGATGGTATTTGCCTTTGCATCCGACAAGAATCTGCCGACGTTTTATCAGAAGTATGATGCCGCCGGTAAGAAACTGACTTTTGGTTTTTCTGAAACGAGCTTTGCCCTTGGTGAAGGTACCTACGATGTGGATGCCGATTCCAAGTTCGTGAAGGCCATGCGTGTGTACAGAGAGAATTTCCGCGGAACCAATTTCTTGAAAATTGAACTTTCTGTTGGTAATTCCATTTCTTCTGACAAGAACGATATTTCTCTGGACAAGTCCAGCTTCCTGGTTAAGTTCAAGAATAAGGGCGGTAAGTCCTGGGTTCTGTCTAAGCTTTTTGCTGAACGTAAGAAGGCTGCAGACAAGCAGGCCGCTCTTGACAAGAAAGCTGCAGAAAAGGCTGCCCTTGAAGAAAAGAAGCGCTTGGCTGACGAGAAGAAGGCTAACGAGAAGATGACTCTTGCCGAAAGAAAGGCTGCTGAAAAGCAGGCCGCCTTGGATAAGAAGGCTGCTGCTAAGGCCGCCCTTGAAGAAAAGAAGCGTCTTGCCGAAGAAAAGAAGGCTGCCGAAAAGCAGGCTCTCCTTGACAAGAAGGCTGCCGAAAAGGCTGCCAAGGAACAGGAAAAGCTTGTTGCCGAACAGCAGAAACTGCTGGACAAGGCTATTAAGGAAGGCGGTGCAATATCTGCCCTTCTCCCTGGCATCAAGGAAATGACCGTCTTGATTGGCTCGGGTATGGAACAGTTCCGTCTGGTTACCGAAACTCCGATCAATATCAAGAACGTTTCTAATCCGGACAAGGCTTTCGCCATTACCGTTGGACTGCCTGGTCCTCAGAAATCCCCTGTGTTCAAGATTGGTGCCGGTTCTCTGGTGAAGTCCGTTACCTGGGGTGCTAATGGCATCAAGATTCAGTTGCAGACTGGTGTGAACCCGGTGGTATTGGTGCAGGATGGCGCCTTGATTCTTCAGGCTGCTGAAACTGCTGTCAAGAAGGATGGATTTATCTTCTGGTCTGCTCAGCCCACAGGTATCTTCATTCGTGACTGGATGAAGGCCAACGAAGAAAAGCCTAACTTTGAAACTTTCGTGAAGAAGCTGGAAAAGGATAGCAAGAAGATTGTTTCTGGTTCCCAGACATTCCACCTTCGTCCTGTCGTTCGCGAATTGATCGTTGTTGCCGATGAAATTGAATTCTACGCTGCACCTAACGAAAATGCTCAGGTTCTTCAGCGTCTCATTTTTGGTGACCGCCTGGTTAGCCTGGATATGACTGGTCTGTATCGCAAGGTGCAGTTCGGTAATCGTATCGGTTATGTGAACCGCCGTGCAGTAAGTTTCTTTGATGAACTGTCTGCTGTACAGATGGAGCGTCTTAAGCAGGTCGATAAGGATCGTGGCAGTGATGGTGAAAATCCCGGTACTGTTCCTGGTAGCCAGCTTGATGGTCTGTATGAAGATCGCGTTACCTATAGCTCCTTTGGTCGTCGAGATCCCTTCGTCGAAATTAAGGGCCTTGTAGAAGAAGGTATCAATATTGACCAGGTTGAACTGGTTGGTATTATTTGGGAATCTGACGTTCCGATGGCAATTCTTGTTGAAACCAAGAATCCTGCTATTTCCTACACTATTAAGGAAGGCGATAAGATCCTTAATGGTAAAGTCTTGAAAATTACACAAACTGACGTTCTCTTCCTGATTCAGGAATTCGGGGTGAGCCGTCGCTACTCCATGGGCCTTCCCGATAAGTTTGGGGGTAAATAGTAATGAAAAAGTTGACAAAAATTCTGACTGTTCTTCTTCTTGTTGCCGGTATCGCAACATCTTGGAGTGCCCCTGCCGAAGGTTCTGTTGCTCCGAACAAGAAATTGTATGATTTCAATTTCGTGAACATGGACTATGAAGCCATATTCCGTTCTGTTTCCGTTATTGCCGGTGTGGACATTTTGCTGGCTCCCGATGTAAAGGGTAAGACAAGCCTTCGCGTCACCAAGAAGACTTGGCAGGAAACTCTGGACATTATCTGCAGCATGAATGATCTGACCTGGGTCATTCAGGATAAGTACATTACCATTCAGCGCTTGGCTACCTATCAGGCAAAACAGAAGAAGATTGCCGATGAAGAAGCTCAGGCTGAACAGAATGCTCCTCTGGTCCGAAAGAACTTCCAGGTTCATCATGCCAAGGCTGACGAACTGGTCAAGGTGCTTGAAAGCATGAAGTCTAACCGTGGCCGTATTACCACGGTCGAACGTACCAATTCCATTATCGTCTACGATACCGATACCAAGATTGATCAGATGGAAAAGGCTCTGGAAGAACTTGATGTTGAAACCCTGCAGATCATGATTACCGCTAAGCTGGTCGTGGTGAACAGCGAAAAGGCCCGCGAACTTGGTGTGGACTGGACTGCTACCATGGGTAACACCGCTCTTACTCCGGGTACCGCTGCCGCTGCAACTGGTAGTGCTGCCGGTGCTTCTCGTACCAGTGCCGTTATCCAGTCTTTCCCCAACGGTTCTTCTCCGGCTGTGGGTTCTGGTTCCGGTGCTATTACTGCTAGCCTCTTGGATAATAACCTCCAGATTGCAATCAGCAACCTTATGGGTGACGCTTCTACCGAAGTTCTCGCTAGCCCCCAGGTTTCTACCTTGGATAATACCGAAGCTAAGGTCTTCATGGGTGATAAGGTTTCTATCCGCGTTATCGATAACAGCGGTGAATCTTCTACCCAGATGGTGGAAACTGGTATCAAGCTGACTGTTACTCCTCACGTTTCTGGCGACAACCGCATTTTGCTTGACCTCCATCCCGAAAACAACTCCTACGATTATGACTCCAAGGGTGAAGTTGTGATTAGTACCCAGGAAGCTGAAACCAAGGTCGTTGTGGCTGACGGTGAAACTGTGGTAATCGGTGGTTTGACCCGTAACGAAACTCAGGAATCTGAACGTGGTATTCCGTTCCTGAAGGATATTCCGCTGCTGGGTAACCTCTTCAAGTATTCTCGTAAGTCCGTCGTGAAGAAGGACCTGGTAATCTTCGTTACTCCGAGAATCATTCGCAACTACATTGGCAATGTGGATCTGTCTCAGGCTCCTCAGGCAGCTCCTGCTGCACAGCCGGCCGCCCAGCCCGCTCCCGTAGCACAGCCGGTGGCTCAGCCCGCTCCTCAGGCTCAGCCTGCTGAAGTTCCTGCCCAGCCGCAGGCCGCTCCCGCAGCTCAGCAGAGCGCTCCTCAGCCCTCTCCGGTAGAAACTGTTGTGGATGAACCGGTCGAAGAATCTCTGATGGACGAACCGGCTTCTGCTCCTGAAGCTCCGGCTCCTGCAGATGAAGATGACTGGGAATAACGCCTTGTAAAACAGTATGACAGAGGCTCCGCTTTTGCGGAGCCTTTTTGCTTAAAAAAATGTGGAAAATTATTGCGGAATTAGGACGTTAAACTGAGTGTAGCTTAACGGACGACCAGGGCGGCCAAGGCCAGTTCCTGGCTGATAACGGTCCAGCTGGAACTCTTGAATTCGTAGCTCAGGTCTGCCAGTCTGCGGATGGCTCTGCAGAGGTTGGCCTTGCCCCATCGGGTGCAGCAGGCAGCGGCGTTCCCCTGCTTTACAAAAACGTATTCGTTCTTGCCGATGGCCTGGGCTGCTTCTGCCTGGCTCATGCCTTTTGCGGTAAGGGACATGAAGTTCAGAAGGTCCACGGCATGCTTGTAAAGGGAGTTGACGACCTGGATGGCATCGCCTCCGCCGTAGAGGATTTCGTGGAGCTTTTTAGTGTAACCGTTGGCGTCTCGCATTCCAAAGAAATTCTGCAACTCATAGGGCGGAATTTCTCGTTGGGGCATGATTAGCAGTTTTACGAGATCGTATGTGATCTTGGTGCAATCCGGTTGGTACAGCAGAACCTTTTCCAGTTCTTCGCTAACTAGCTTGGTGTTGGTGCCAAGGGCGTCGGCCAGATACTGGCTTGCAGCGGGTTCAATAGGCTTCTTGAAGTGGGCCGGAACCATTGTAGCGATCCACTTCTGCATATTGTACTGCTTGGGTTCTTCGTACTTTTCGACTTTGCCCACCTTGGCAAGAACCTTGTAAAGTTCTGTGCTGGCCTTGAGTTCGCCAAAGTCAAGCAACAGCTTGCACTCGGGAGCGTCTTTCAGCCAGCGGGCCAAAGTCTTTGTGTCATCGGCTTTCATGGCTTCGGCGTTGCGGACAACGACGGCCTGTTCCGGTGCGAACATAGACACCGTACCGCAGCATTCCATGATGACGTTTGCTACAGAGGATATGTTGGTATCGGTAGCGAACACGACCTGCTTAGACAGCGGGTCATCCTTGTTTTCGCCAAGGGCATCCTGCAGGAATTGTTCTACCTGCTGGTCCTTGGAAAACTGGTCTTTGCCGATGAGGGCTACAATCATAGCGCTTACTTGAAGTCGACTATTTCGAAACGGTTCTTACCCTTGGGGGTAACGACTTCGACGATGTCGCCCTTCTTCTTGCCCATGAATGCGGAACCCATGGGGCTCTTGAAGCTGATCTTGCCGTTCATGGGGTCGACGCCTTCGGGGCTTACCAGCTGGTAGGCGACTTCCTTCTTGGTTGCCAGGTTCTTTGCGGTAACGGTGGCGCCAAAACGGACGGTGTCGGAGTTCGCGTCAAATTCGATGATGATGGAATCAGCAATCTGCTGTTCCAGTCTGGGAAGTTCAGAATCGATATGTGCCAGCATTTCCTTGGCGGCGTGATATTCTGCGTTTTCGCTCAGGTCGCCCTGCTTGCGGGCTTCTTCCATTTCGTCGACAACGCGGGGACGTTCCGTCTTTTTAAGGAAATTGTAACGTTCAACCAGCTTGTCGTATGTTTCTTGAGTACAGGGTGTTTTTGCCATGGCCTTAAATTAGAATTTTTTTAGGGGGCAATGCTAGGAAAGGTCTAGTTTAGTCGCTTTTTTTGTTGTATATTTAGCGCGTAAAAACAATAGGAGACACTATGTACACTGTGTTGGAAAAAGGCGGCGTCTGCTCCCCCAAGGGCTTTACCGCTTCTGGTATTTGCGCTGGCATCAAGGCTAGCGGCAATGCGGATATGGCCCTGCTCAAGAGCGAAAAGGCTGCCCGTTGCTTTGCAGTTTTCACAACCAATAAGGTGAAGGCCGCTCCGGTTCAGTACGATAAGGCCGCACTGGAACATGCTCACTTTGCTACTGCTGTTATCGTGAACAGCGGTAACGCCAACGCCTGTACTGGTGAACAGGGTCTGGCTGATGCAGAACGCATGGCTACCCTTACCGAAGAAGCTCTGAAGCTCACTCCCAAGAGCGTTCTTGTCTGCAGTACTGGTGTCATTGGCCACCTGATGCCCATGGATAAGATTGAAGCCGGTATTCCTCGCCTGGTTGAAGGTCTTCATGCTGATGCTTCCGAAGAATTTGGCCGTGCTATTTTGACTACCGACCTTGCTCTGAAGTCCCATGCCGTTGAAATCCAGACCGAAAAGGGTGTGGTGACTATCGGCGGTGCTTGCAAGGGTAGTGGCATGATTCACCCCAACATGGCTACCATGCTGGCTTTCATTACCACTGACTTGGCTCTGCCCATTGATTTCTTTGCTGAATTCCGTGCAAACATTGCAGACTCCTTCAACGCCATTACCGTTGACGGCGATACCAGCACCAACGATACTTGCATTATGCTGGCAAACGGCATGAGCGGTCTCAAGTACGAAGATCTTTCCCTTTCTGAACAGGGTGAATTCCGCGCCGCTCTGATGCTGGTGATGAAGTCCCTGGCAAAGGACATTGTCCGCGACGGTGAAGGTGCTACCAAGCTTATTGAACTTTGCATCGAAAAGGCTGAATCTCACGAAGAAGCTTTGAAGATGGCTCGTTTCATCGGTACCAGCAACCTGGCCAAGTGCGCCATGTTCGGTGAAGACCCCAACTGGGGCCGTATCCTGAGCTCTGCTGGTTCCAGCGGCTGCAACATGATTGCAGAACATACCGACCTGTTCTTCGGTGACGTCCAGGTTCTGGATGGTGGCCGTCCGGTGATTCTGTCTAAGGAAAAGCAGGATGCACTCCACGCTGTTGTCCGTCAGCGCGAATACAAGGTGACTTTGGTACTGAACATTGGTCATGCAAGCGCCAGCGCATTTACTTGCGACTTGAGCTATGACTATGTGAAGATCAACGCTGAATATACAACGTAATTTCTGTCGTTCGTCAGAGGGATAAAACCTCCGGCTACAGAAATTACACGCAGGAACACAGCGCGTACACTCAGAGAAATTTCTGTCGTTCGTCAGAGGGATAAAACCTCCGGCTACAGAAATTACATGCAGGAATACATCGCGTAATTTCTAATTGCAAAAAGAAACCTTCGACAATTTGATCGAGGGTTTCTTTTTTTTATTGGATTTCTGTTAGGGCGTCTTCTATGTCTACCAGCTCCGGGATGGGGTTCTTTTCGCTTTGCTTTGCCCCTAGCTTGATGAGTTTTCCGCATGTGGTAAGAACGCTCTGACCTGTTGGAGCCAGCTTCTTTTCGCCATCATCAAATGCCTTTTGTGCATTAGCCAATGCGCTTCCCAGGGCTTGGTATTTTTTCATGAACTGACCTACGCGATCGATCATTTCGTTGGCTAGTTCGTAGACCTTTTCGTGATTCTGAGCCTGGGCGATTTGAGTCCAGGTCAGGTCAATGATACGGAGGGCGGCGTAGAGAGTCTGTTCGTCAACGATGTAGACCCGCTTGGCCATGGCTTCGCTCCAGAGGGTGGGGGAGGCGTTCAATGCGGTCCACAGGGCTGCGGAATGAGGGACAAACATGATGACATAGTCCATTTTTACCTTGGGCGGTTTGACGTAGGAGGAATAATCCTTCTTGGCCAATTCGTCTACATGTTTCTTGAGGCTTGCGATGTGGGCTGTAAGGGCTGCGTTGCGCTCATCATCGGTTTCTGCGTTGACGTAATTCATGAAGGCGGTCATGGAAACCTTGGAGTCGATAATGACGTCTCGCTTGTGATCGAGATGGAGGATGACATCGGGGCGTAAACTGCGGCCATCTTCAGTCTTGATGAGATTACCCTGGGCGTCGCGGAGGGTTTCCTGTGTGTCGTAATGGGCACCCTGTCCATCCAGAAGATTGCTGAGGACGGTTTCGCCCCAGTCGCCCTGAATCTTGGAATCGTGCTTGAAAACCCGGCTCAGTTCTTCGGCGCTTGCCTTTGCAGATTCGCTCATTTTTATGGCGTTCTCGATTTGATTCTTTAGAATTCCTCCCAGCTGAAACTGTTCCCTGGCGGAATTATTCATGGCCTGCTCCATCTTTTTGATGGATTCCTTGAGGGGGGAGACGATCTGTTCTATGCTTTGGCCGCTAGATTCTGAGAATTCCTTTTGGCGCTGTTTCAGCATTTCGTTGGTGGTGGATTTAAGCTGTTCCTGGACTTTGGCGATGGTTTCGTCGAATCGGATCTGCTGATCTTGAAGGGATTGCATTCTCAGCTGATGGGCTGCTTCCAATTTGGTTTGCAGGACCGCCTGCTTACTTTTTGAAATCAAGATCCCGATGGTTATTCCCAGGAATACACCGATGATTAAGCCGATGATGATTGCTGCAATTTCCATAAAGACGATCCTCCTTGTAACGTTCTTTCAAAATCTAAATTTTCAAATTGACATTTTAGTGTCAAAAAAACTCCTGGATAAATCCAGGAGTAAAAATCGTTTCAGGAATTTCGTTAGGTTTAATCCTTGATGCAACGGAGGCTTGCGCCGTGTTCGGGGTTGAACTTTTCGAACTTGGCGGTATCCTTGTCGTGGAAGAGAACCACCACTTCGCCGTTAGAAACCCAGAAGTAAGCCTTTTGACCGGCTCCTTCGAACTTGCGATCCTTCATGGGAACGTCGCTCTTGGCGAAATGTCCGCCACCAGCCTTGGCGCCGAATCCCAGCTCGTCCTTGCCGTTGCCGTAGATGCCGGTACCCTTCAGCGTATCCCAGCCGTAGCCAGCCTTAAGGGCGGTGCCAACCTTGCTGCCGGTGCCGGCGTAGGTCAACAGGATGTTCCATTCTTCCTTGGTGGGGAGGTGGAAGCCATCAAGGCATGCCTTCTTGGCGTTTTCGAAATTGTAGAGGCGGCCCCAATGATTGCACTGGGCGCAGACGG
The DNA here is from genome assembly GCF_900142505.1 of Fibrobacter sp. UWH5. Lineage (NCBI taxonomy): Bacteria > Pseudomonadati > Fibrobacterota > Fibrobacteria > Fibrobacterales > Fibrobacteraceae > Fibrobacter > Fibrobacter sp. UWH5. Next base: position 504,545 of record NZ_FRBB01000001.1, read on the forward strand.
AACCGCTGGCTGTTGCGTAGTTCATGTTTTCGGCAACCCAGAGCTGAGAACCGATGCGAATCCATTCGTAGGCGTAACCATCACGAGGGTCCTTATAGCTTCCGCTTGTGAGAGGTTCGCCTTTTTCGTTAAAGTATTCCCCGAATGCAACTTGCTTATTTTGTTTGTATTCGGCCTTGGACGATACGTTTCCGTTCTTGTGGTAACGTACAACCATACCATCGATATAGCCGTCTTCGTAGTTGTATTCGGCCTGCAGGGAGCCGTCGTCGTAGTATTCCTTTGAAATGCCCTGCTTGCGGTCGTTGACGTAACTGACTTCGCGCTTGAGGTTGCCGTTCTCGTAGAATTCTCTTTCTGGTCCCTGCTTTTTGTCGTTGACGTAGGTGGTTTCGGTGCGAACCTTACCGCTAGGATATTTCTCTACGCGGATGTCGTCACCACATGCTGTAAGGCCAATGGAAAAGAGTGCCGAAGCGATTGCAACGCAAGCGATTCTCTTGATGTTCATTCTAACTCCCTTTTTTTTGTTTGATTTTTACTTGTCTCGATTTTTCTCTTTCTTAAAATGAAATTTTTCCGGCGGTGGCCAACAGGCCAATCATGTAGAGCATGCCGTCGTAGTAACGCCAAAATCTAAAGGGGACGGACAGGGCTGCCAAGTCTTTTACAAAGGGCTTGATCAGGGAATCGCCGGAATTGAGAACTTGAGTGGCGGCCGCATTCATGGCAATTAGACCTGGGGTGGCAGGGCGACCGCGACGAGGGTAGTCTCCGCCGTCGACTGCGTAGTCGGACAGGTAAGGTCTCCTGCTTTCGAAGTAGAACAGCTGGCGTTCGCAAATGTCCTTTTCGCTTGGATCGCCATTGAACAGCGCATAGTCTAGGCTCAAATTCAACGCCGCACGCCAGGCGTCGCCGCTGTAGCAGTTGGCTTCGGTATGCCAGGGCTTGGATACCGGTGTTCCGTCGTATTCGGTGTAGTCTGCATAGAGGCCTGTTTCAAAGTGGGCGGCCTTCTTGAGGAACTGTCGGCTGTTTTCAGCGATGGTCAGCCAGGTGTCGTCGCCAGAGGCCTCGGCAAAAGCCTGGTAGAAAGCGGGGGCGTGGTAGCTGGGATTGGTAAAGTCGTTTCCGTCTACCGGAGAGAAGCGAATCATCTTCTGGTTCGGGTCGATGATGGGGCCCACGTTTTCGCAATGGGGTTTGTGAATGAGCCAGTTGATCAAGTCGACGGCTTCATCCTTAAGGTCGGGGCGTCCGAATTTTTCGGCGGCGATCAAAAGTGAAATGGCGAAATACTGTTCAGCGCTGGGGGAGGAACCGGGGTCGATCATGCCGAAGTTCATGGTGGACAGCTGCCATGAGAAATAACCGACGTGGGGACCGCTGTTGTTTCGGACGTAACGTTTGGTGAAGTTCCACAGTTTGTCGAACTGTTTTTCGTGACCGGTGAGTGCGGCAATGAACATGCCGTAACCCATACCTTCGGAGCGGATATCGTCGTGTCCGATGTCGATGATGTAACTCATGTCGTCGGAAGCATCGAAGCAGATTCGTTCGTCAATGGGATCGCCTTCAAAGAGCTTGCTATAGGCATTCTGTATAAGCTGCCTTGCAAAGTTTGGGCCGTAGCCTGCCTCTACAAACATGTCTCTAGGTTTATTACGTTCCATCGTCCTATCCTACTGAAGTAAAACAAAAACTTTATTTCAAAATAAATAAATTATGGATAGAAAAATGAGAGGTATTATGTCTGATGTATTGATTTTGGGTTATGGCCCGGCTGGTGTGTCCGCTTCCCTGTATGCCCTGCGTGCAGGTCTGGATGTTCAACTGGTGGGCAAGGATAGTGGGGCCCTTGGAAAGGCTCATTTGATACAAAATTATTACGGTTTGGAGAAACCTCTGACCGGTGAAGAATTGCTCCAGGTTGGTAAAAAACAGGCGCTGGATCTGGGTGCCAAAATTGCCGAAGATGAAGTGACCGACCTGATGTTCAACGGTTCCGAATTTGTGGCCACGGGCTTGAACGGCGAGTATCGCGGAAAGGTCTGTATCATGGCCACAGGCGCTGCCCGCAAGAAACAGCCCCTGCCGGGAATGGCCGAAATGGAAGGCCATGGCGTAAGCTATTGCGCAGTGTGCGATGCCTTTTTCTACAGACAGAAAAACGTGGCTGTCATGGGAAGCGGCGAGTATGCCCTGCACGAAACCATGGAACTTTTGAACGTGGTGAATTCCGTGACCCTTCTGACCAATGGGGTTCCCCTGACGGCAAACTTCCCTGAAAATGTGAAGGTGGTTGACCGCAAATTGAAAGGTCTAACTGGAGAAGGTTCCTTTAAGGGTGTCGTTTTTGACGATGACTCCACCGCTGAATTTGACGGCTTGTTCGTTGCGCTGGGAAGTGCCAATGCGACGGATCTGGCTTTGAAGGCTGGCGCCGCTTTTGACCAGGGCAAGCTTGTGCTGGACGAAGATCTGCAGACCACGATTCCTGGGCTTTATGCGGCTGGCGATTGCACCGGCGGCATCTTGCAGGTTTCTGTGGCTGTGGGCGAAGGCGCTCGCGCTGCAATGGCTGCTATCAAGTACCTTAGGGAAAACCGCTAGGATTCAGCCTTGGTTGCCGTTCGTCGCATAACCCTGCTGACTAATCCGGATGTCTGCAATTTGCGCTGCCCCCTGTGTTTCCTGTATCAGCGGAGGGCGACCTTCGGTGAAATTTCTGGAATTACCGGGGAGATGCCTTTTGACGTGGCCAAGGCGGCCATTGAAAAATATGGGTTGACGCAGGATGAAAACGGCAAACGGATTTTACGAGAAGTAATTCCCAGCACCATGGGCGAGCCCTTGCTTTATTCCCGCTTTGAGGACCTGCTGGAATTGTGCGGTTCCCTGGGGGTGCCCATGAACTTGACCACAAACGGGACCTTTCCTGGAATGTGGAATGAAAACGCCAACATGATCCGCTTGCTGCAGGGTTGCAGCGATATCAAGGTTAGCAGTCTTGCTTCGGAATGCTTTGATGGCTGGAAGCGGAATGTGGAACGTCTGTTGAAAATTCGGCAGGGCTTGCCTAAGGCGGCCTTCGTTTCGATTCAGGTGACGTTACATCGAAAAAATCTGATGATGATTCCCGAATTGATTGCCTGGGCGACCGTTATTGGCGTTGAACGGATCAAGTGGAATATGGTGGTTTTCCTGAGTGAGGCCGATGTTCTGTTGCGGCGTGAATTTGAGCTGGACCGGAGTGTAGGCGAACTGCGGGAATACATTTTAAATTGCTGCAGAATGTGCGGGAGTTCGCTGAGAAACGAGGGTAGTGTATTTGCCTTGACCTCTGGCGAGAACGCCCGCGGATATTCTCTTGAGGCGGGAACTTGCCCCTTTGCAGAAGAATTGTGGATTTTGCCCGACGGCTCGGAACAGCATTGCCCCAATCCCGAAAGACGTTTTGGAAATAAGGAAGCGCCGGAAGCCAGGTGCTGTTTTATTAGGTAAATTTGAGGGACTTGAAAGTCTAATTTTTTAAGGTTCAGTATGAAATTTCGTGGATTTGTCGTAGGCGTGATTTGCCTTATGCTTGTGGGAACATCTTTTGCCGCCCCAAAGGCAAAGAAAAATGAAATCAAGGATAAGCGGGATAAGCAGAGCTACCGCACCATTACGGTGGATAACCGCGTATGGATGGCCGACAACCTGAATTTTAAGACCGAGGGCAGTTTCTGCTACAAGGATGAAGAAGATCAGTGCATGGCTTATGGACGCTTGTATACTTGGGAGGCTGCTCAGAAGGCCTGCCCCGCAGGCTTCCGTCTGCCAACTCATGAAGATTTTGAAAGCTTGTGGACTGCGGCCGGTGCCGACTTTAACGCAGGCTACCTGCTAAAGACGGATTACGGCTGGAATGGCGATACCAATGGGAACGATACTCTAAAGTTTAGTGCCATGCCGGCGGGGAATCGTTTTGACGATGAGACTTATGGCAATATGATGAAGTTTGCCTTTTTCTGGAGCAGCGACGATAAGCTGGAAGGGATTGCTCCGGGGAGTGCCCGTGTGTGGTATCTGACCAGCAAGAGCATGGCCTTTGGGTATATGAGCAAACCCAAGGAATTCGGATTTTCTGTGAGATGCGTGAAGTAGGGGTGGACTGCTAACTGAACGGCGCGAGATGGGGCTACGTCTTCGGGGGGACAGCGCGAGATGAGGCTACTTCGTAGCCTCTGACGCTTCACCTCGGTCATAAAAACGAGCAAGTTCGTTTTTGCGACACTCGGTTCGCTTGCAGTCGAACTCACTTCGTGAGTCCTCCTGCATCTCGCTATCCTGCGGTATAAAACGAAGAAGACCACTCTTTGAGTGGTCTTCTTCGTTCTAGTCGGAATAGCGAGATTCGAACTCACGACCTCTTGCTCCCGAAGCAAGCGCTCTACCAGACTGAGCTATATTCCGTTTTGGTGAGACCAAATATAGAATGTGTCAGGAACTTTTTAAAGGGGTTTAGGGTAAAAAAATCATTTTTTTGCCCTGGGCTTGCCTTTTGAGTTGAGTTTGGGGGTGGGTTTGCCAAGTTTTATGATGCTGGAACCGGCGTTGTCGGGTTCTACCTTGTAGAGGGTAATGCGGTTGCTCCATTCGGAACGGGCCTTGCGGTCGATAATATGCTTGACGTTGCCGTATTCGGGGTTTCCGCCGCCGTGGATGACTCGGAGGACGCTGAGACCGGCAATGAGCAGGTCATCGATGCGGCGCTCTACGGCTGCTGCTGCTTCGTCGGAGGTCATTCCGTGGAGGTCGATTTCGTCTTCGGGGACGGGAAGATCCCAGCTGGAGGGGCTGCGGCGCATTTTCTTGCCGCGGGGGCCGCGGGTCTGGGGGCGAGAGGCAAGCTCAGCTTCTTCTGCCTGCTGGCGAGCCTTGTCCTTGTCTTCCATGCGGTGGTTCATGATCCATTCTAGCTGAAACTTTTCATCTTCGTTCAGATCCATAAGTGCGTCCCTTCTTCTTAGCGGCACCAAATGTAGAAAACAAACGTTTTTTTCCCAAATGTTTTTGGATGTTTTTATTCTAGTTAGCGTTTTTAAATTATACGTCCATCAAATAAATAAAGAAGACTGTTCTTATTACTTATATTTGAGGCGTTATTTTTTCATAGGAATCGGATTATGGTTCGTAACGCTTTTAAGATGGTGGTGGCCCTTGCCTTGGCCATTTCTTCTGTGGCTTTTATGGGCTGCTCGGCTGGTGGTGATGATGCCTTGGCAAACCGCGTGCACAAGGTTTCTGACTTGGCCCACAAGAAGGTGGGTGTGCAGATTGGTAACACCGCCGATATTTATGCTTCTGAATATGGTGGCGATACTGCCAAGATCGATGTGGAACGTTTCACCAAGTTGGCCGATGCTGTTCAGGCTCTAAAGCAGGGCAAGATTGACGCTGTTCTTCTGGATGACCAGCCGGCAATTTTCTTTGTGAAGCAGAATCCCACTCTCCGCGTTCTGGAAGAGACTTTTGTCGAGGAAACTTACGCTGGCGTTATTGCCAAGGGTAACGAAGGTCTCTTGGATACCTTCAACCTGGTGCTGAAGGAAATGCACGAGAATGGCATTTTCGATTCCTTGATGGCTACTTATATCGGCGGTACCGGTTCTTACCATTACACCCAGAAGGTGAAGGAAGGAAAACCTCTGGTGCTGGCTACCAATGCCCAGTTCCCGCCTTACGAATATCACGAAGGTGAATTCATCGTCGGTCTTGAAATCGAGTTGGCTTATTACCTGGCCGATAAGATGGGTCGCGTGCTGGAAATCCAGGACATTGAATTTGATGCTGTAATCAATGCGGTAAGTTCTGGCAAGGCTGACCTTGGCTTGTCTGGTTTCACTGTTACTGAGGAACGCAAGAAGTCCATTAACTTTACCGACAAGCTGGTGGATAATAAGGTGGTCGTCATGGTTCGCAGCGATGTTAAGGCTAGCGAACTTGACAATAAGGTTTTTGCAGTTAGCGATCTTGGTCATAAGAAGGTGGGTGTGCAGATTGGTAACACCGCCGATATTTATGCTTCTGAATATGGTGGCGATACTGCCAAGATCGATGTGGAACGTTTTACCAAGTTGGCTGATGCTGTTCAGGCTTTGAAGCAGGGCAAGATTGATGCTGTTCTTCTGGATGATCAGCCGGCTATTTTCTTTGTGAAGCAGAATCCCACTCTCCGTGTTTTGGATGAAGCTTTCGTTGAGGAAACTTACGCAGGTGTTATTGCCAAGGGTAATGAGGGCTTGCTGGATACCTTCAATCTGGCTTTGAAGGAAATGCATGAAAACGGCATTTTTGATTCCTTGATGGCTACATATATTGGCGGCACCGGTTCTTACCATTACACCCAGAAGGTGAAGGAAGGAACGCCTCTGGTGCTGGCTACCAACGCCCAGTTCCCGCCTTATGAATATCATGAAGGTGAATTCATCGTCGGTCTTGAAATCGAGTTGGCTTACTACCTGGCCGATAAGATGGGTCGCGTGCTGGAAATCCAGGATATTGAATTTGATGCTGTAATCAATGCGGTAAGTTCTGGCAAGGCTGACCTTGGCTTGTCTGGTTTCACTGTTACTGAGGAACGCAAGAAGTCCATTAACTTTACCGACAAGCTGGTGGACAACAAGGTGGTGATTCTTGTCCGTACTGGCGAAGTGGAAGCCTCCCAGGAAAGTTTTGGCGAAAAGTTCCACAAGAACTTCATCAAGGATAACCGCTGGAAGTATATTGGCGAAGGTCTCCGCAATACTTTGGTGATTTCTTTCTGTGCCGCACTTCTCGGTATTTTGATTGGTTTCATTGTGGCCATGGTCCGCGTGAACCACGAGTTTAACGGCAAGTGCAAGATTGGCAACTGGATTTGCAAGGCTTACCTGGCCGTGATTCGCGGTACGCCTATGATGGTCCAACTGTTGATTATCTACTACATCGTGTTTGCTTCTGTGAACGTGAATAAGCTGCTGGTGGCGATTATCGCTTTCGGTATTAACTCCGGTGCCTACGTTTCTGAAATTATCCGCGGTGGCATTAAGGCTGTGGATCCGGGGCAGATTGAAGCTGGCCGCAGTCTTGGTCTAAAGTTCAGAACTGTGATGATCCATGTGGTTTATCCCCAGGCATTCAAGAATTCTCTGCCGGCTTTGACTAACGAATTTATTTCCCTCATCAAGGAAACTTCTATTTGCGGCTACATCGGTTTGACTGACTTAACCCGCGGCGGCGACATTATCCGTAGTTTGACTTACGAAGCCATGTTCCCGTTGATTTCTGTGGCTATCGTTTACTTCATCATCGTGGCAGGCCTTTCCGCTTGCGTCTCCCGTCTTGAACAGAGACTGAAGAAGAACGAACGTTAAGGAGGTGCGACAATGAGTGAAAAGCAAGTAATGATCGAAGTGAAGGATCTTTGCAAGTCCTACGGCGAAAAGCAGATCCTGAAGAATATCAATGTTGAATTTCATAAGGGTGACGTGGTGGCCATTATCGGACCTTCCGGTTGCGGTAAGTCCACTTTCCTGCGTCAGCTGAATTTGCTGGAAAAGCCTACCAGCGGCGATATTCTGCTGGACGGCAAGAGCATTTTGGACAAGAAGGTTTCTAAGCCCACTATCCGTGCCCGTGTAGGCATGGTGTTCCAGCAGTTCAATCTGTTCAAGAATATGACTGCCTTGGAAAACATCATGTTTGCTCCTGTAAAGCTTGGTCGTGTGACTAAGGCTGAAGGGGAAAAACTTGCCAAGGAATTGTTGGAACGTGTTGGCTTGGCTGATCGTGGGGATCATTATCCCGCTCAGCTTTCTGGTGGCCAGCAGCAGCGTGTGGCTATTGCCCGTGCCGCTGCCATGAATCCCGAAGCCATCTTGTTCGATGAACCCACCAGTGCTTTGGACCCTGAAATGGTGGGTGAAGTTCTGAAGATTATGAAGGACTTGGCTCAATCCGGCATGACCATGCTGGTCGTGACTCATGAAATGGGCTTTGCCCGTGAAGTGGCTAATCGCGTGCTGTTCTTTGCTGACGGTATTATCAAGGAAGATGGCACCCCTGCTGAAATCTTTGACAATCCCAAGGACCAGCGCCTAAAGGATTTCTTGGCTGCTATTAAGAAGTAGCCGGCACTGTCGTTACGAACTTGAAAAGGGTCGCTGGTGCGGCCCTTTTTTAATGTTCTTTGAATTGGTGGATTAACGGATTCGAATGACGGATTGGCGCAGTGCCTTTCCGTTTTTTGTTACGCGCATTAGGTAGACGCCGGCCTGCTTGGGGGAAGCCTTTAGGGCGTTTCCGTTCATGTCAAAGTACTGGATTGTGGCATCGGACAAATCCAGAGAATTGTGGCGAAGCTGGGCGATGGCTGTGGTGCTGGAGTCTGAAACAACTGTAGAATCCTTGCCAGAATTTTCGCCAGAATCGCTGCCGGTTTCTTCGACGGGAATTTTTATGGTAATTGTGAATGTCACCTGTTTGTTTTTGTAGACAACAGCCTGCTTGATGGTGAAGGTGTCACCCGGCTTTACCAGGTTAGGCATGTGTCCAACCTTGGTAGTCATGGTGTTGAGATTTACGTTGGAGAATACGATACTGGGGCCGTTTGTATTCCACTGGGCAACGGCGCCCTTGGTATCAAACCAGTGGCCGGTGCCTTCGCCGGTGGTTTCGCTGTTCAGGTAACCATCGGGTTCAACGGCGTAGAAACTAGCCTTGGTTGCAATTTCGTTTTGTGCAATTCCGAGAGCTTCGGCGACCTTTGCTCCCTGCAAATCGACGGTCACAGGGGCGTAGCTGTCGCTGATGGGCAATTCGGTGGCGAGGGTAATTTCGGTTTCTACGAAAGGTTCTGCATTGTAATCGGTGCAATCGCCACCGAGGCAGAAACTGAGGCTGTTTCCGCTAACACTGGCGTCCGTGAATTTCAGCCCAGTTTCTGCGCCACTGTACCAGCGGATTGCCGGGTAGAGCGCATCTGAAAATGCACTGTAGGAATTTGTAGCATTAAAGAATGCGCTGGTTCTGCTGCCGGGAGAGGGCCACTGGTCGTTTTCGGGATCGCTGCTGTTGCCCTTGGAATCTGCGTGTACAATTCGCAGCCCCAGTTTATCTGCGGCAGAATTCCCAGAGATGGAAAAGTCGTAGTGCTGCATCAGAATGCCGCTGCCTGTCAGCGATTTGTTTCGTCCATCGTTTTTAACGTAGGACCAGACTAAGCCTTCCTTGTCGGGACGGTTCGGGTTCTTGAAGCGGTAACATTGTTCCCCTGCAGTTGTAGAAATCTTGCCGAGATCTTCTGCGGTTACATCTACAAAGGGAATCCAGCCCTGGTCGGCTCGATAGAAGTCGTTGATTGCAACCGGATTCCAGTCGTTTGCGCGGTTGCCCATGGTGCAGTAGTCACCGTACCAGTAAAGGTCGGGCCAGCCAAAGACCATGTGTCCATTTTCATGAATGAAAACATAGATGGAAAATTTGCCCGGCATGTCGGTCATCTGGTGCTTTTGCAGGCGGACGCCGTCGCGAATTTCGTTGGACCAGCCAGCGTGAGGCCAAAGTCCCTGCCCCCATGTTAGACCGGGACCAGCGTACACGATATTGATGGCTTCGGTAATGCCGTCTTTGTCGTTGTCGTAGCGGGAGTAATCCACTTGGGAATCGAAGTACTCGAATATTTCCTTGACCAAAACATCGGAACCGGAATATCCTTCCAGTTCTTCGTAATAAGACTTGGGATACTTTGCTCGATACCAGCCGAAGACTTCGTTGGTAAAATCCAGTTGGCCATTGGAGACATCCAGATAGTAATCACGGACGGAACCGTTACAACCATCGCGGTTGAAACCTTCCTTGTTGAGCCAGTCGGAAATTTCTTCCTTGGTGACAGGGGCGGCTTGGTCTGAAAAGTCCACCAGCAGGGTGAGGCCGTAGATTTTCCCCTTGGGGGAGGAGTAGTGGCTTTTTTCCATTGGTGGAGCAAACATCACGCTTGTCGTCCCTGAATTTTTCCAGGCGCCTCGCGAGTTGTCAAACTTTGTGATTGCTTCGTCGGGCCAAGCTTGAACTCGCTTTCCCTGATAGACAATGTCTGCAAAGGACGTGCCGCAAAGAGCGAACACTAATCCGCCAAATAACCAATTCTTCAAACATCCCATAATTACACCTTTTTATACAATATACCCAAAAAATGGAACGTCGATTCACTTGTTTTCAATTGTACACTTGATTTGGTGTATTTTTAGTGAATTTAGACCTGATTTTGCTTAAATTTAGGATATGAAGAAAAATCGTCTCCTTTCTGCTGCTATTACCTTGTTTTTGAGCACAGCAGCCAACGCTGCTGTTCAAGGTTCTGTATTTGATGAATCGGGAGCTCCCATTAAGGATGCTGTGGTTAGCATTAAGACCTTGCCCAATCTTTTACCCGATGCCCGCACCCTTTCCAATGCTAAGGGTAAGTTCACTATCAAGGACAAGGTTGCCGATCCTCAGGTTTTGATTGTCCGCAAGACCGGTTTCTTGCCGGAAACTTTGTCTGTGGCCGCTGTCGTCGATCCCAAGAACCCGGCCAAGATTATTTTGAAACGCGATCCCATCGAAGACCAGATTGACTCTTTGATGTCTGGCATGACCATCGATGACATGATTGCCCAGATGACTCAGGCCTTGGTTCCTCATGTAAATTGTGGTAATAGCATTTGCGGTTCTGCTCTTCAGGGCGGTGGCGCTTACGCTGCTGAATTCTACAAGAATGCCTGGGCTCAGAAGATTCCCGTGACTTATGGAAAGGATTGCGTTCATGGTGCCGCTGACCTTGTTAATGGCACGGTGTTCCCCCATAACATTGGTCTTGGCGCTACTCGAGATTCTGCCCTGGTTCGCCGTATTGGCCAGGCTACCGCAGAAGAAATGTGGGCGGCTCACATTGACTACAATTTCGCTCCTGCCTTAAGCGTTCCTCAGGATGAACGTTGGGGCCGTACTTACGAAGGCTTTGGCGAAAAGCCGGAATTGGCCATTGAACTGGGTTCCGCATACCTTCGCGGTTTGCAGGGGGATCATTTTGACGCAGAATGGCGTGTTACTGGAACCATCAAACATTTTATTGGTGACGGTGGTACGGCCAAGGGATGGGATCGCGGCGACGTTAAGGCTACTGACGCCCAGATTCGTAAAACCCATTTGCCGCCTTACATTGCTGCTGTAGAACAGGGCGCCCAGAGTGTGATGGCCAGCTTCAATACGGTGCGCGGAGTTCATCAGCATGTGGATTCCCTGCGCCTTACAGGTTGGCTGAAAACGGAACTTGGCTTTGACGGTTTTGTGGTTGCTGACTGGGAAGGCATTCAGCATTCCATTACTCCGGGCAATGCCGGGGATTACTCTGGTAAGATTACCAATATTTCCAGCGAAGAGGCTATTCGCCGTGCCGTTAACGCAGGCATTGACCTGGCCATGGTTCCGTCTTCTGCGGAATCGTTCGTAAGCACTCTGACGGAATTGGTGAAGAATAAGAAGGTTTCCGAAGATCGTATTAAGGATGCTGTCCGTAGAATTCTTCGCGTGAAGATTCGCGCAGGCCGCCTGGAAAATCCCAATGGTCCTGCAAAGTATGTGGGCGTTGTCGAAAATATCGGTAGCGCAGAACATCGCGCCATTGCCCGTGAAGCCGTGCAGAAGAGTCTTGTTGTTCTGAAGAACGAAGGCATTCTGCCCTTGGCTAAGGATGGCAAGATTTTTGTGACCGGATCTCATGCCGACCATACGGGTCTTCAGAGTGGTGCCTGGACTTTGGGCTGGCAGGGAACCCGTGGCGAAGTTCCTGGTGCAACTTCCATTTTGGCTGGCGTAGATCAGGTGGCTAAGGGCGCTCGTGTAGAATCTGCTGACAGTGCCAATACGGTTCTTTATGTGATTGGTGAATCCCCTTATGCTGAATGGTTCGGCGATTTCCGTGAAAAGGATTTTAATAATAAGTTGTTTACAACGGAACGTTCCCACACCACGCACTTTGAAAGTACCGACGTGAACCTCAAGGAAATCAAGGCTTGGAAGGCTGCTGGCAAGAAGGTGATTCTCGTTCTGGTGGCTGGCCGTCCGTTGCCTATTACCAAGTTGATCGATGCCGTTGATGGTTTCGTGATGGCTTGGCTTCCGGGTAGCGAAGGTGCTGGCGTTGCCGATGTTCTCTTCGGTGATGTAAAGCCTACGGGCAAGTTGCCTCACACTTGGCCCAAAGACGCCAAGCAAATTCCCATTAACGATGGCGACGGAAAGAAGGGCCTGTTCCCTTACGGCTTCGGCTTGACTTATTAAGAATGCCGTGAATTACACGCGAAAATTTCCGTGGTAGTTCCAGCTCCATTCCGACGGATTTTCAGAAATCCAATTTTCAATTTCTTTGGCGATACTGGACGTTAGGCTGGTACCGCTAATTTTTATTTGATTCGTGGAATTATTCCGCTGATCAAATTTCGGAGGATAGTACGTTTCAAAACGGATGACGATTTCGATCTTGCCGCGGTGTTGATTGCCGCGACACCCTTTTTCGCGGAACCCTTCGCAGTTGCTTGCTGCGCGGGTGAAGGTGCGGAAGGTGACGATACCCGCACCCATCTGGTTTACTTTTTCGGGTAGTCGCAGGTAGAGCGTACTTGGCATTCCGAATAGCGTTTCCGTACAGCCTTTGGTATGGCGCCCTTGATCCACCACCATGGCGAGAATGGCATTTCCTTTCTTGTTCAACTTTGCTGGCGGCGCAAATAGGTTCCGCAACAGTTGGGACAGTTCGTCGGGGGGATACTCTGTCAGATGTTCATCACTGCGCAGTTCCTTCAGAAGTTGTCGCGTTGCTTCGTCACCGACGGAATCCGTAATCAGGTGGACGTTGTCGCTGTAACGGCAAAGGCTGCGATGCAATAATTCAAAGGCTCCCTGATGAATGCTGATTGCGGCAAGGGGCAGGGGCGTTCCGTCAGAACTTTTACTGCGGGTCAGGGCTTCCATCATGACGTTTTCGTTTTCGTAGACGATCCTGTCTGTGGTTCGCTTAAGTCGTGCTAGCCCGCGGTAAGAATCGATGGCGTTCCAGTAGATTCCCCGGAAAACATCGTCTGCGGTACACTTTGCTGTAAAACCCCTAAAGGCTCTTGCTTTCTGCAAATGCGCGACCGTTCTCCCGTAAGCCCGCTTCTGGTGAAGAGCCTTGTATATGGGAAATGCCACAATAAAAAGAGCTGCGAAAAACCAGTTCGGCATTCGCAGCAAAATATTCAAGGCTGTTTTGTAAAAGGTCAGCTTCACTTTTGCGGGGCTTATTCTTCGTCAAACTCCAGGATGCTCTTACCCAGTTCGCGTTCGAAAACTCGGCGGGAAAGTCCTTCGCCGGCATAGCTAAGGGCGGGGGAGATTTCGTAAAGCTTGTCGGCCTTCACTTCGCAGTGAGCCTTCTTCAGCCATTCCTTGTGGAGCTTACCGATCATGATACGAGCGGTCTTGGGACTGTCGTTTCCTTCGGCATTCTTAACCGGGCTGAATTCCTCTTCGCGGATAACACCGAAGGGCATCATGGTTCCCAGCTGGGGGAATGCGTCAAACAGGAACTGTTCAAACTTCCAGCACTGTTCAATGCCGCAAACGGTCTTGCGGGCAGTGTGCCAGGGGAGCTTGCTGGTCTGCAGCTTACGAAGACCTTCCAACTTGAAAAGGTGAACGGCAATATTTCCGCCATCGAAAGTCAAGCTTCCGTCGGGGTTCTTCATGTCGCGATATTCTTCGGGAAGGTCGCTGTATTCCACGACGCCGGGCTTCTTGTTCTGGAAGGCAAAAATGCCAACCTTTTCGTTGGGGCCGGCCTTGGGAACGACCTTGGAGGCACTCATGCTGCGGCCTTCGCTGGCGAGAGCGCCAATAAAGGCAGGGTCGCAAATGCGGCAGAGGGCGTTGTCGACACTGTAGAGGAACACGTAACGAACTCCACGCTCAATGAGCCATGCCAAAGAACCGCTCTGGGCCAGGGCGCGGAAGCAACCTCCGTTTCCATCGGGAACCAGGGCCAGATGATCTTCGCCATCCAGCACAGCCTTTCCGTCGGGAGTCAAGGCGCAAATGGTGCCCTGTTCAAAGAAACGGATGTTCTGGCGGTCCATGCCAAAGAAATTATTTTCGGTAAAGAAGTTGACTGTGGCCTCGTGGTTGAGAGGGCTAGTCATAATGCACCAGGGAATGGGATGGCCTACCTGGGCTGCCAAGTTCTGCAGACGTTCTGCCTGCAGCTGGAACAGACTCTTGTGGCTGGGGAGGCCGATGTCGAACATGCCCTTGGGACCTTCAAAGCCAAGGCGGGAACCTTGTCCACCGGCTACCAGGAATGCGGCTACTTGACCCTTGCCCAGAAGAATTTCGCCCGTTTCCTTCCAGAAGTCGTAGCGTAAGTCATCTGCTGCAATCTTGAAAGGCATAGGCTGCAGGTCTGCAGAAACATTGTCGCTTAAGTTAGCGGCGGATTTTTCTGCGTGCAGGGCCTTCAGTTCGTTCCAGTCCTGGCTTGCGATATCGCGTTCAAGATTCTTGCGGGCATCGCCGCTCAGGGTTTCCAAATGCTTCAGCAGGTCGTCCTGACCGGCTGCCTTCAAAACTTCAATAATATCTGCCATTATCAAGTTACCTAATACCGAAGAAAATCACCATGCTGACAATCAAGGCGAAGATGCTGATCAAGTGCATTCTCCACACGATCTTGGAATTCATCAGGGGCTTGCTGGGGAAACGTCCGTCCCACTTCTTCTGGAAATGATGGTGCAGAGGGGCGCAAAGGAAAATGCGTCGACCTTCACCAAAGGCCTTCTTGGTAATCTTGAACCAGGTAATCTGGAGAAGCACGGAGCAGGCTTCAGCAATGATGATGATGCAGACGATGGGAAGGAAGAGACCTGCCTGCACGAGAATGAACATAATGCCGATAGCTGCACCGAAGCCCACGGAACCGGCATCGCCCATGTAGATTTCTGCCGGAGGGCTGTTAAACCATAAGTAAGCCAGCAGAGAGCCTGCAATGGACATGGCCAGGGGGAACAGTTCATCGCAACCCGGCAGGTAGGGAACGTGCAGGTAGTTACTGAAAATGAAGTTACCGCTGACGTAGGCCACCAGACCGACAAAAACCATGCTAGAAAGAATAGGCACAGAAACAAGGCTGTCTAGACCATCGGTAAAGTTGGTTCCGTTGGCGGAAGCCGCAATGACGAAAGTCATGAAGCCCACGAAAATCCAGTTGGGCAGGTGAATCTGGAAAACGTTGATGGGGCAGAAGGGAATGGTCAGGTCGCCCTTAAGTTCGGGAATGAACTTATAGCAGAAAATTGCCACCACCAGACTAAACAGGAAATACAGGAACAGACGCAGGGAACTGGAAATGCCGTCAGCCTTGTCCATATAGTCGGCTGCAGTGAGCTTGCCCAGCTTGATCAGTCGTTTGGCTCGTACCTTGGCGATATCGTCGATGGCGCCAACCGCAGAGAAGGCGGCCAGCACGGCCAGAGTCGAAATGGTGTAGCCGTTCATCTTGCAAACGAGGAGGGAGACAATTTCTACCACGACTACAAGAAGGAGACCGCCCATAATGGGGGGAGATTTGCTCTTTCCGTCCTTGTCGAAGTCGCTGGTGGCATCCAGCGCCTGCAACTTGCGGATGTAAATGGGCATGAAAACCATGACCATGATGATGGAAAGCATGGCGGCAACACCTGCGCGGAACAGACGGCCGTCGAAAAGATCAATGCTGGTTAAGTGATAAAGCCACTGGCAAAGCATAATTCAGTTATCAGTTAACAAAAAACTGTTTTACAAAAAAAGAAAAAATACGGGTCCACATACACACATCAAATAGGTAGGTCAAATTTAAAAACATTTGTTCGTTCTGTTATTTTTCTAAATTGTATTCTATGGAAAAATTGCATATTGATTGCCCTCACTGTGGCGCCTCTTTTGATGTTGAACTTCAGGGCGAAAAGGCTAATATGATGGTCTTTTGCTGTGCCCGATGCAAAACACCCCTGATGTACTGTCACGGGGAAGTGGGCGAACTGGATCGCGATGAATTTGCAAACCTGCGCAAAAAGTTAAGTCGCGCCATAGAGGCCGCCGTTAGCCGTGATGGCTCCCTGGCTGGAGTTGCCGATGCACTCCGTCAGATGGTGGATGCTTCCAATGCTATCGCCGAAGAAAGGGAACCGGAACCTAAGGCTCCCATTACCGACGAATCCCTGGCGGCCCTCCAGAAGGAACTGGATGAAATGGATGCCGAAAGCTTCCTGGACCAGCTTTAAGGGGCCTGTATGAAAATCCTTTTCTCTGACCTAGACGGTACTTTGCTGACCGACGAGAAGCTTATCCTTGACGAGGATATGGCTGCCATTCAGCATATGTTGGATCAGGGAAACAAGTTCCTTATTACGACTGGACGTCCACTGACAAGTGCTAAAAAATTGGCCAAGAAGTATGGATTCTTCAAACCTGGCTTTTTCCTGGTCAGCTTTAATGGCGGACTTATTTACGATTGTGCCACCGAGCAGCCGATCCTTACCCGACGTATTCCCGTAGAATCCGTCAAGTCCATTATGGATGCCGCCCATTCCTGTGGTATGCACGCCCATACCTATGCCGGTGACCTGGTTATTTCAGAATATGAGACGGACCAACTGAAAAAGTACTGCGAAACGATGATGATGGACTACCTCGTTGTAGACAACGTTGTGGAGTACTTCGCCTCTCTAGAAAGTGAAACGGCTCCGGTTGCCCCCGCAGTCCCTATCAACGTGGTCATAAAGCCGTCTCCCATCAAGGTGAACGTCATTACCCCCTTCGGACACGGAAGCCTCGAAGAATTCCGAACCGAAATGCGTAAAACCACTGCCGGCAACCTGTTTGACGTTTTTAGCAAACCTGAAATGCTGGAATTTTCAAACCTGAAATCCAACAAGGGTGACGCTGTTCGATTCATGGCGGATTTCTATAAAGTCCCTCTGTCCGATACGATTGCCTGCGGTGACGAAGAAAATGACTGTCCCATGATCGAGGCCGCCGGTCTTGGCGTTGCCATGGTCAACGGATCCGAAATTGCCAAGTCCAAGGCAGACTACATTACCGAAGCAGACAACAATCATGGCGGAATTGCCGAAGTCATCCGCAAGTTCGTGATTAGATAAGATCCAATCTTTTCTAGATTTGGGTCCATGAAAAAATGGTTCGCCTCCCTTAACCTTGGGAAGAAGGAAGCATCCATTGCTGCAGCAACGCTTGCGGTTATGGTTGTAGCCTTCTTGATTTTTAACAACCTGACGGTTCCTTTCGCTAGACGTTGGGATATTGACTGGGGTTATTATTCCATCTTGTTGACCTTCATTTTGCTGTTGGTCGGTGTCGTTATAAACATCCCTTCGACCTCTAAGCATTTGAAGTCGTTCCTGCCCTCAGGAAAGCCTATGTGCGGCTTTGTCCTGGTGACCTTGATTTTTTCTGTTTTCATGTTTGGAAACATCGGAAATACCCACCGGGTCCTCAGTGATGAAACTAGCTGGGAGTCTATGGGCCTGCAGATGTATTTCCAGCATACAGGGGGAATTTGCAACGAAGGTATCTGGAATGGCGACGTTCTGGATTGCAAGAATGAAGTAAATAACTTCAAGGGCAAGGCTCTAGGATTTGTCTATTCCCTGGTGTTTAACTTTGCAGAACCGAATCGCGATACGGCCTTGTTGGTCAATTATCCGTTCTATTTGCTAAGCCTGCTGTTCTTCTTCCTGGCATTATCAAAATGGTTTAAGAATGGCTGGACGGCCCTGGCGGCAACAGCATTCCTGGGTGGTATGCCTATATACTTGTTGCAGGCCCGTTCCGCTTCTACCGAAGTGCTTTATATTTTCCTGCTCTCGGTACTTATGGCCTGGTACGCCTTTGTTCCCGCCAACAAGGTGAACTGGAAACATTTCATGCTGACTGTTCCCTTATTGGGCTTCTTTGCCCAGACCCGTCAGGAAACCGTTTTTGCGTTTATTCCCTTTGCCCTTTATTATCATAAGTATTTCCTGGAAAAGGTAAATCGTCTGCCCCTCTTTGTTCTGGCGGTAATTACTGTCAGCTGGCCCTCTGTAAATACCATGGCCGCTTATCGAGGTTATGATTTCCAGGGTGGGGAGCACGCCGCTCATTCCTTTGAAAACTTGTGGTTCAATCTGAAGACTAATATTGAAGTCATGCTGAACCTGAAGGAAGACCCCTCCTTCGGCGGCATTATGATGAACCCCTTCTATACCAGTTTTACCATTATCCTGTTGGTGGCAACGGTGTGGCTTCTGGTTCGTGCAGTTGCCTTTAAGCGTTACCGTAAGGGATTGCTACTCGGTCTAACGTTCTGTCTCCAGATTTTCGTAATCATGTTTAACGTGTCTGGAACTTTTACCATCGACATCAACCAGCGATACGTACTTGTCGCCTTGCCGCTGTTTGCCCTGATCATGGCTTTGGGCCTTTTCGATGCTCTTCAGTTTGCAACTAAAATGCGTCTCGATGCCGCAGGCAAGATTGTCGCCTTGATCGCTTGCCTTATGTCTGTGGGGCTGATGGTCTATCACGGAAACAGCTATCGCAGCAATATGCTTTACTACAAGAACAAATTGCTGGGCGAAGAAGATTACCTGAATACGGCTTTGGCCTCGTATCCCGAAAAGTCAATTTTCATCTATTCTCGTCCCTGGCAGATGCTGGCTTCTGGTCACAGCGCCTTTAGCGAACGAACCTTCATGGGTTGGGATACTGAAACATTCGCCAAGTGGTCCCAGGTTTCCAATGGCAATATCTATCTGGTCCGAGGCCAGGACGGCTATGGTGAATTGAACCGCAAGAGCCGAGTGGTTGGCTTCAAGACTACGACCCAGATTGACGGCATCCTTAACGACTATAAGAATGAACGCGTCCTGCTGGAACCTAAACTGTTTGGCTATCCTCTGGCGATTTACAAGATCATTGCCAAGAAGGGCGTGTCCGCTTACCAGCAGAATATGTTTGTCTCCGAAATGGAAAACAACAGCTTCGTGGTCAGCAAGATGTTCCCCGAGTCCATTACCTGCCAGTATAGCTTGAACGGCGAACTGCAGGAAGATCTCGTGGTCTCCCTGAATTCTGATACGCTGCAGCTTGATTCTGCAAAAATCAGGGCCGGTATGAACCGCGCTAGCCTTGAATGTCTGATGCCCGATAACGACACCATGCGCGTGCTTAAGGACTTCTTTATCGAAGATCCTAATGTTCTGCTTCTTTCATCCCTCAAGATTGATAGTTATTCTCAGGATTGGGGCTCTCCCCAGATTAATGAATCCGTAGAACATCATCGTCTAACGCTAGATGAAGAAGTCTTCCGCTACGGTATCGGTTCCCATGCAAATTCCAGCATCGTGTTCAAGCTGCCTGCATCATATAGCGTGCTGCACTCCGTTATTGGTCTAGATGACGAAAGTGCTTGCGGTGATGGTGCCAGCTTCATCATTACAGGCGACGGGCGTGAATTGTTCCGCAGCAAGCGTCTGTACCCGACAGAAAAGCAGTCTATCGATGTGGACGTCGCTGGCGTAAAAACGATTGTGCTGGGAATCGACATGGGCGGAAACAAGGATTGCGACCACGGTGACTGGGCCAACATCTGGCTGGAGAAGGCTAAGTGAAAGTCCTAGTGGCTCCTTTGGATTGGGGCCTTGGGCATGCCACTCGGTGCGTGCCCGTTATTCGTGAATTCCTGCGTCAGGGCGCCAAGGTCGAACTGGCTGTGGTAAAGTCCAACGCGGGATTGCTGCGTCGGATCTTTCCGAACCTGCGTCAGCATCTGGCTCCCAGCTACAATATTGTATATCCGAAACATGGCTATAACATGGGGCTGTGGCTTTTGAAAAATGGAGCCCATCTAAATAAGGTGATTCGTTTTGAACGGATGTATGCCGAAAAAATGGTGGAGTCCCATGGCTTCGACGTCCTTGTTTCTGATAACCGATTTGGTTTTTACAGCAGGAAGGCGAAGTCGATCTACATGACGCATCAGCGCCGTATTGCGTTCCCTCCGATGCTATCGGCTTTTGAACCTACGGGAATCTTGTGGCATGCTGCCGTCATGCGCCATTTTGACGAAGTCTGGGTTCCTGACTTGCCGGAATATCCGGGCTTTGCCGGAAGAATGTCTCACGTTTCCCTTGCGCCCCGTCCTATAAAGTTTGTGGGGGCCCTGTCTAGATTTGCGGGGCAGGAGACTCGACAAAAAGAACAGGCGGCGCCGAAGTACAAGTTTGTTGCCGTGGTTTCTGGCGTGGAACCGGCCCGAAGCCGTTTTGAAAATATGCTGAAAGAGGCTTTTTCAAAAATTGAAGGACGCCACGCAATTATCATGGGACGTCCCGCTCTGGGTGTAAAGAGCTGGAACGAAGGGAATGTGGATTTCTTTACCCACCTGGAAGATGAAGCCTTTGCCGAAACCATTCAATCTGCAGATTGGATTGTTTCCCGTGGAGGATATTCGACCATTATGGATATGGCCGTTCTCAAGGCGAAGTGCATTTTTGTTCCGACTCCCGGACAATACGAACAAGTTGTTCTTGCCCGTGATTTAGCGGAAGCCAGGTCTGCGTTGACTATTGATGAAAAGAACTTTGATAACCGTAGTTTGTTGCAAATGATCTCTCAATCTTCGGATGACGTTCGGCTCCCTGATACCCCAAAAAATGAACTTTTGAAACAGGCCGTTCTGCAATCCTTTAGAAAAAGAGTTTGATAAAAAAATTGGTACCGTAATAAAAAAAGTCTAACTTTATAAAAAGAGAATTTATGCCTCAGTTTGTATTAGCCTTTCCCATGACCTGCGAAGCTTCCGCTCCGGTGGTTGTCAACGAAAATGTAACCTTGGCCGCCGATGCCAAGTCTGCCATTATCCCTGGCTGTACGGTCATGTTTAATGTGGTTCGCAAGGAACATGTTGATGGACTTGCTGGAATCTTCAGGGAACACCAGGATATTTCTGCCGATGCCGCTTCCGCTATCGAAGCTCACAAATCCTTGCTGTTCCTGCTGGGAGAAGCTAAGAATGTTGACGAAGTGAATCAGGTGAACATGGCAATTCTCAAGATGTTTTCTGCAGGCGCCCTGGGCGTTTACATGCAGCAATCCGGTGCCGCCTGGAGTGTCGAGGGGTTCCGCGAAGAAGTGGGGGATGGAGAATATCCCATGGACCCGTGGATTAATTTCGTAGAAAATGGAGACCTTCTCTATACCCTGGGCTTGGCCTGCTTTGGCTTGCCGGATCTTTGTGTCTCAGCTTCCGAAGAAGATGCCCAGAGCAAGTTGCTTTTTGTGGCAGACGCCTTGTTTGGTGATGGCATTCCGGCAAAATCCGGTTCTGAAGTGGATCTTGAAGAAGACGGTATTTATGTCCTACGTCTTGAAACCAAGAATCCCTTCCCCAAGGATTCACCGGAATTTAACCGTCAGGGTATTTTCCGCATCGTTAAGAAAAAGTAAAACGAAAACAAAAACACCCAACCTTGCGGCTGGGTGTTTTTTTTTGGGGGGTTAGGAGGAGAACAAAGAGTTCTTGATTATTAAGATAGTAATCTCCGTGAAATTTTGGCAACTCAAAGTGGTTAAATTTTTTTTGAGTGTTATTTTTATCACAATGCAATTCGATTATATTTGTCTTATTAGCAGAAAAATTTCTTGGAGAAGATATGAGTTGTAGAATTTTGATGCGCTTTGTAGGCGAAACGGACCAACTTTCTGGTGTTTATGACGAAATTATGGAAAGTTTCCCTGATGCAGAGCTCCCAAGTGAAGACTGCGGCGAATGGTATTCTGTAGACGACGTCATGATGGACGAGTATGAATGCCGTTTTGAGGAATTGCCTGAAAGCGCCCTGATGGCCATGGACGGATCCATTTTTGTGGAAGATGAACTGCCCGAGGAATTCTTTGCTGAACTGATGGAACGCTTCGAGAAAGTCTTCGGAGCCTTTAAGTGGGCCAGCCTTGATGTAGGCGTAGGTTGTGGCACCAGTGATGGCTGGGGAGAATTTAACCCGGAATACGCAGACGATGGTTCTGACGAAGCTAACGAAATTTCAGAAGCTGTTATAGGATTTTAATATGAATTACAATGTAATTACCGCAGAAGAACTTCAAAAGAATCCGATCAAGATGATTGAAGGTTTTGGTCTGCAAGAAACTTTTCGCCCAGAAGTTTGATGAACAAAGCTTCATCGACAAGAGCATTCTTGATCGCTGGTACGCAAACGATTCAATGCACACCTTGTACATTGCTGAAATCGAAAAAGTTCTGGCAAAGTGACGCCTTTAGGTGGCTCGAGACTTTATGAATAAAGGAAAATCTCCCGATAGACAAGAAGAAATACTCAATACTCTTGGGCAAAATCTTGATGAGATGTTGGCGATTCTAGAAGAAGATTCTGACCGGGCTCGCGCAGGCTGGGATCACGCTGCTGCTTCGCTTACCGCATCGAAGATGACGGGGGAGGAACTTCGCCAGAAGTGCAAAAAATACATTCCCGTTCTTCGCAAACTTTTGAAGATTCCACCAGTTTGTTATCTGTTTAGGTCCGTGATTGAGTTGGCTGACAAATACTCCTGGCTAAAAAAGTCTTAAGAATGAAATAAGGAAACCCTCGGTGATGAATGAACCGAGGGCTTTCTTAATTGGTCAACAAAGCGTAATAAAACTAAGTCTTGTCTTCACCGCGGAGCATGATGACCTTACCGGTGCGGATGTATTCGACGATTTCGAACTTCTGGCACAGGCTCTTCATGGCATCGATCTTATCGGTGTTGCCGGTAATCTGGATGATCATGGAGTTTTCGGTCATGTCAACGGTAACAGCCTTGAAGTGATCGCAGAGCTGCAGGATTTCGGTACGCTGTTCCGGAGCGCAACGAACCTTGATCAAGGCAAGCTCCTTTTCCACCACGTTCATGTTGGTATGGTCCTTGGCCTGCACAACGTCAACCAGCTTTTCCAGCTGCTTGATGATCTGCATCAAGATTTCGGGATTACCGTGAGCCACAATGTTCATGCGGCTGAAGTTGGGGTCCAGCGTGGGGGACACGACCAGGGAGTCGATGTTGTAACCACGGCGGGAGAACACCAGAGCGATGCGAACGAGCACGCCCGGGCGGTTTGCGACTAACAAGCTAATAGAATGAGCTGTAGAAATCATTTTTTTATCTCCTTTCCGTGATTAGGTCGATCCAGTCGGCTTGTCCAGCTGAGTCTTGGGCTGTTCAGTAATCATGGAGGTCAAAGGTGCACCTGCCGGAATCATGGGGAACACGTTGTCTTCCTTTTCGCATTCGCACCAGATAACGATAGGACCGTCGTTGTAGTCCAGAGCCTTCTGGATCATGCGTTCTGCATCGGCAGCGCGCTTGATGCGGAGACCCGGGATACCGTAGGCTTCTGCCAGCTTGACGAAGTCAGGGTTGCCCTGCATGTCGACACTGGAGTAACGGTGGTCGTAGAACAGTTCCTGCCACTGACGCACCATGCCCAGGTACTTGTTGTCGAGAACGAAAATCTTGATGGGCAGCTTGTGGATTGCTGCGGTTGCAAGTTCAAATTCGGTCATCTGGAAGCCACCATCGCCGCTGAAGCTGCAGACGGGCCAGCCGGTGGTGTTGCCGAATGCTGCACCGATTGCAGAGGGCAGGCCGAAGCCCATGGTGCCTGCGCCGCCACTGGAGTGGAGCTGGCGGGGGTTGTTGATCTTGAAGAACTGTGCAACCCACATCTGATGCTGACCCACGTCGGTAGTGACGATTGCCTTACCCTGGGTAAGGTCGCTGACGGTCTGCACGATGTGCTGCATACGGAGACCACCCTGCTTGGGGTAGGTCAGCGGGAAACGCTTCTTCCAAGTCTGGCAGGTCTTGACCCATTCTGCGGAGTCCAGCTTAGAAACGAGGGGCAGGAGCTGTTCCAGAACCATCTTGGCATCGCCGCACATGAACACATCCGGCTGGAGAACCTTGCCTTCTTCGGCGGGGTCGATGTCGATGTGCATCTTGATGGCGTCCTTACAGAACACTTCAAGCTTACCGGTGATACGGTCGTCCCAGCGGGAACCGATGGAGAGAATCAGGTCGCAGTCAAGCACAGCCTTGTTTGCGTAAACAGTACCGTGCATGCCCAGCATACCGAGAGAAAGTTCGTGGTCGGTGGGGAAGGTGCCGAGGCCGAGGAGGGTGCAAGCTACGGGAGCCTGGAGCTTTTCTGCCAGTTCCTTAACCTGACGGGCTGCGCCAGAAATCATAGCGCCGTGGCCAACGAGGAGCAGGGGCTTCTTGGACTTCTTCAGGAATTCAGCAGCCTTTTCTACGGTTTCTGCAGGAGCGTAGGTAGGAATCTTGTAGCCGGGAAGGTCCATCTGATCGGTGAACGGTGCGGTGCAAGCGCCGGCAGTCACATCCTTCGGGAGGTCGATGAGCACGGGGCCCGGACGGCCAGTACGTGCAATGTGGAAAGCTTCCTTCATGATGCGGGGAAGATCGTTGGGATCCTTCACTAGGTAGGAGTGCTTGACGGCAGCGAAAGTCATACCGCTGGTATCGCATTCCTGGAAGGCGTCCTTACCCAGGTTCGGAGTGGTGGTCTGAGCGGCCAGCACAACGATGGGGCTGGAATCCATGAGGGCAGTGTAGATGCCAGTAAAGGTGTTGGTAGCACCCGGGCCGGAAGTAACGAGGGCAACGCCGACCTTGCCGGTCTGACGAGCATAGCCATCAGCCATGTGAGTTGCGCCCTGTTCGTGACGGGTGAGGACAACCTTGATGTTGGAATCAAGAATTGCGTCAAACATCGGAATAGCGGATCCACCAGGATAGCCGAAAATGGTGTCGATGCCTTCACGCTTGAGGCATTCGATGATCACTTCTGCGCCGCTTAAGGTTTTATTTGCCATAAAATTTCCTATTTCGGATGGTTTATAACTTTTATAATATGGCGAAAATATAGTCAAACATAGGGTAAATGGTAAGAGTTTGATGAAATTATTTTGAAAAAATGATGGTTTTGGAATGCAAATTTGGGGGAATTGGTCTTTTGTTTGATTAAAAACACGTTTTTATTTCTGTAAATGTTGCCTCATGTTGTTTTTTGTTCGCTGAAAATGAACGTTTTGGACTGATGAACCGTGAAAATAAAAGGTTTGAATGCCTTTTGGGAACTGAAAAACCTTTCCTTGAATGCGGAATTATAAATGAAAGCAAAATGTAAGCGAATCTTTTTTTGAAAAACTCGTGTATAAGAGAGAACCTTTCAAAAAAGGAGTTTTATGGTTCCGTATAATGCGATTTCTGTAAAGGATTGTGCCTTGGTCTATCAGGTCCCTGTTGAAAATTCGTCGCTTCTTCCTCGCGAGAAAATTGAACGGCTTGGTCCCTCGGCTATGAGCAATGAGGAACTGCTTGCGCTGATTCTCGGTAGCGGCTGCCAGAATTGCGATGTTTTTGAATTGTCCAGGCATCTGGCAGATTTTCTTTCTTCTGAATCGACGATTCCTTCGCTTCAGCGTCTGCGTAAGATCAAGGGGCTGGGCCGTGTAAAGGCATCCCAGGTCCTTGCCTGCCTTGAATTGTCGGGGCGCTATATCCTCAGTGGTAACGTGAGCTCCGTTTCTTCGCCCGAAGATTTGCTGCCTAGGCTTTCCTATATGAAGTATGAGGAACAGGAACATCTTGTATTGGTGACGCTGAATTCCTCCAACGACGTCATCCGCGTTCATGAATTGACGACTGGGCTTGTGAATCAGACTCCGGTTCATCCTCGCGAAGCTTTTGCCCGTGCAATCGAAGACCGTGCCGTGTCTGTTATTTTCGCCCACAATCACCCTTCGGGTTCGACGTCTCCCAGTCAGGAAGATATTTCCATTACGCGGATTCTCTGTGCGTCGGGAAAAATTCTCCAGATTCCCGTTCTGGATCATATTATAGTGGGACGTAAGGGGTTTACCAGCATTTGTCGGCTCCACTCGGAACTGTTTGAACGGGGTATGGAAATGTAGAGTGCTTTTGTGATGTGATTTTCGCAACACCGAATTGTATGTAAATCTTTTTTCACAAAGGGGCTGCGCCCCCCCTTTTGTGTGTTTTTAATCGCATTTTGGCTAATGCTTTTATAAGTTTTTTTTGTCAAGAAACTATATTTTACTTAGTTAATTTCTGGGTGCCGTGTTTGGTGGCGCCCCACTCATAAGGAGATGCTATGAAAAAAGTAGCTATGGGTCTTGCCCTCGCTTTGGCGGCTTCTGCCTTTGCAGGTCATCCCCAGACAATCAATAAGGAAGGCTTTGTCGGTGTGAATAACACCCAGTCTGCCCAGTCTCTTGGACATTCCAAGCTGGTGTTTACCCTTTTGGGTGATGCCACATTTGGCAACAACATGTTCCCTGCAGGTGCAGACGGACTTCCTGTTGCTGATTTTACGGGTATCAACGCTAATGTGGGTTTTGCCATCGGTATCTGGCATTACTTTGACTTGGGCGTTACCCTGCCTGTGTACTATGACCAGTACAAGCGTGGCGAAAACGGCGACATGGAAAAGATGGGTTATGTCGGTAACCTGAAGGGTGACTTGAAGGCTCGCTTCCCTCTTCCCGAAGATCAGCCCATGGACGTGGCCGTCTATGCTGGTGTCGCTGCTGGTACTGCTGATGCCAAGAAGCAGGGCCTTTGGGTTCGCTATCCGGAATACGTAAACAAGAACACTGGTGTTGCCTATCCGTATGGTACCAAGAATACCACCCTGGACTTCGGCCTTGCCGTGACCATGGATCTTGAAAAGACTGACGCCTATCCGTTCCTGCTCCACTTGAATGGTGGCTACCGCTATACAACTAATAGCGAATATCTGTCTCTGCCTTACTTGAATGCTGCCGCAGAAATTTACTTCCTGGACTTCCTGTCCCTGTTCCTGGAATATCACTGGGATATCCAGTTGGATGGTATAACCACGAATGTTGGTGGTTGGCCTGTGGAAGATCAGAAATTTGACTCCAAGCAGTTGACCGGTGCCCTGGTGTTCCATCTGCCTGTTGGTCTGGATCTCCATATGGGTGCTTCTTACTATCTGGGTGGGGAAAAGGGTGTTGTCGTCTCTATCCCCAACAAGGATGGAAATGGCAACAAGGTTAACTACATGCCTACTCGCGTGAATCCGGAATACACCGTTTACGGTGGTTTGACCTGGAGCGGCTTCCTGCTTGCCCAGGACCGCGATGGCGATGGCGTCGTGGATGATGAAGATAAGTGCCCGGATGACTACGGTCATCGTCTGAACCAGGGTTGCCCGCTGGGTAATCCCGATGCTGACGAAGATGGCGTTTGCGATGCCTGGGTTGCCGAAAAGGGCTTCCTGGATGAATTCTCCGAAGTTTGCGAAGGCGTAGACCAGTGCCCCAACGAACCGGGTGAAGGCGAAGATGGTTGCCCGCTGGGTAATCCGGACCCGGATGAAGATGGTGTCTGCGATCCTTGGGTATCTCAGAGAAAGATGCAGAAGAAGTTCAAGGATGTTTGCGACGGCATCGATGAATGCCCGAACCAGGCCGGTTCTCCTGCATTCAATGGTTGCCCCACCAAGCAGCCGGACCCGGATAATGACGGTCTCTGCTCTCCGTGGGTAACTGACGAAGGCGTTCTGAACGAATTTGCTGACGTATGTAAGGGTTACGATATGTGCCCGGGCGAAGCTGGTACTAAGGCCAATAAGGGCTGCCCGTGGGATGATCCGGACTCCGATAACGACGGCCTTTGCGACGAATGGGTAACTCAGAAGAAGATGGGCTACTACTTCGAAAAGGCTGCTGAAGATGAAAACCTGAAGGCTGAATACTTCATTGAAAAGACCTGTAAGGGTATCGATAAGTGCCCCACCGAATTCGGTCCGGCAAACAACGAAGGTTGCCCGCTGGGTAATCCGGATACCGACCAGGATGGCTTCTGCGATCCTTGGGTAACTGAGAAGGGCTTGCTGGAACAGTACGAAGGTATCTGCCAGGGTATCGATAAGTGTCCCACTGAAGCAGGTGAAGCCTTTGCTCAGGGTTGCCCCATGGACAATCCGGATGCTGACGGTGACAGCCTCTGCGCACCGTGGGTAACTGAAAAGGGTATGCAGAAGGACTTTGCAAGCATCTGCCACGGCGTCGATAAGTGCCCGGTTGAAGCAGGTCCGGAATGGAATAAGGGCTGCCCGGCTGAAAATCCGGACCCCGACCAGGATAGCCTCTGCTCTCCGTGGGTGAAGAAGCAGGGTATGCTTGACCAGTTCAAGGATGTCTGCCATGGTATTGACCGCTGCGAAGATGAAGCAGGTCCGGAATGGAATAAGGGTTGCCCGATTGACGACGATCCGGACTCCGATAAGGATGGCATCTGCTCTCAGTGGGTTGCTGATAAGAAGCTCCTGGATCAGTTCAAGGATGTATGTACCGGTATCGACCGTTGCCCGGATATTGCCGGTGACGATGGCCACGGTTGCCCCAAGAAGGCTCCTGAAAAGCTGGACGGCGTAACCTTCAAGTCTGGTAAGGCTACCCTTGAATCCAACGCCAAGAAGATTCTGAAGTCCATTGCTAAGAAGCTTGTCGAAAATGACGAATATAAGGATCTGAAGATCGTTATCCAGGGTCATACCGACAACGTTGGTAAGGAAAAGACCAACACCAAGCTTTCTCAGCAGCGTGCTGAATCTGTGATGAAGGAACTGACCAAGGCTGGCGTGAAGAAGGATCGTATCAAGGCAATTGGTATGGGCCCGACTTGCCCGGTCGACGACAACAGCACTGCTGATGGCCGTGAAAACAACCGCCGTATCGAAATGGTCTTCGTAAGCCCGGACGATGACGGTATGAGCTGCCATAGCAACTACGTTCCGTAATCGAACAACGCGATATTAGCGAATGAAGCCCTCGGACAAAAAGTCCGGGGGCTTTTTTGTTATTTTTAATGTTATGACAAAGCTTGATGAAATTTTGACTGCTATTGAAGCTTCTAACCATGACCTGGTGGAAATGGATGCTGAACACCTTAACCATAAGATGGTGCAGAAGGCTCGCCTCGGCAAGAAGCCCGTTCCCCGCCATACGCAGGACTTGATTTTGAATGCCCTGAACCGCCTGCTGGTAGAAAAGGAAGTCGAAGGTGCGAAGCCCTACAAGCGACTGGAACTTTTCGGCAACGAACAAATGGCAGTGAATAGTGAACAGTGAATTGAGCTGTGAGCAATGAATTTTGAACAGTGAATTAAAGTAAGGCGCCCCCGGCGCGATTATAACAACTCATATCTCGTCTCTCGCCTCTCTTAACCTTTAACCTTTCCGCGTTACCCTCTATGCAGCAATATCTCGATCTTCTGAAAGACATTATGGAAAACGGCGTTGACCGCTCCGATCGCACTGGAACTGGAACCCGTTCCGTTTTTGGTCGTCAGTGCCGTTACGACTTGTCCAAGGGCTTTCCCTGTTTGACTACAAAGAAGCTCCACCTTCGTTCCATCATCCACGAACTGCTGTGGTTCTTGATGGGCGACACCAACATCAAATATCTTCACGATAACAAGGTGACCATCTGGGACGAATGGGCTGATGAAAATGGCGACCTGGGACCGGTATATGGTCATCAGTGGCGCAGCTGGCCCACACCTGAGGGCGGACACATCGATCAGATCAAGAACCTGGTGAACAGTCTGAAGAACAATCCCGACTCTCGCCGCCACTTGGTTTGTGCCTGGAACGTTTCCGAAGTGGATAAGATGGCCTTGCCCCCTTGCCACTGCCTCTTCCAGTTCTATGTGGGTGGCGTTGGCGCATCTGGCAAGCGCAAGCTTTCCTGTCAGCTGTATCAGCGTAGCGCAGACACCTTCCTGGGGGTTCCGTTCAATATTGCCAGCTATGCTCTGCTGACTTTGATGCTGGCTCAGGTTTGCGATTATGAACCGGGCGAATTCATCCACACCCTGGGTGACACTCATCTGTATTCCAACCATTTCGAACAGGTAAAGGAACAGCTTTCCCGCGAACCTCGCAAGCTGCCTACCATGAAGTTGAATCCCGAAATCAAGGACCTCTTCGACTTTAAGTTTGAGGATTTCGAACTGGTTGATTACGATCCGTGGCCCACCATTAAGGCTCCCATCGCTGTTTAATCAGTGGTCTGTGGTTAGTAAACAGTTGTCAGCAAATAGTTGACGCTACCTACAAATCACTAACCACTAATCACTAACCACTAACCACTATTTCCTATGTTGATTTCTGCTATTGTCGCTGTTTCCGAAAACAATGTGATTGGCCGTGATGGTCATTTGCCTTGGCATCTGTCTGCTGATTTGAAACGCTTTAAGGCGATTACAACAGGTCATTCCATCATACTGGGTCGCAAGAACTACGATGATATCGGGAGACCTCTGCCGAATCGTACGAATTATGTATTGACTCGAAATCCTGAGTTTGCTGCTCCTGGCTGTGTCGTTTGCGGCGATTTGGAGTCCGCTATTAAGGCTGCAGAGGCTGCAGGAGAGGAAGAATGCTTTATTATTGGGGGTGCGGCTATATATAATGTTGCCATGCCTCTTACAAAAAAGTTATATCTAACTAGAGTTCACGCAAATGTGGATGGAGATGTGTTTTTACCGGACTGGGGTGAGGGCTGGCGCAAGGTTAGCTCTGAAGATTTCCCGGCCGACGAAAAGAACGACTTCGCGACCACGTTCGAGGTGTGGGAACGCTAGTTTTATAGGTTTGTAGGATTAAATGTCGAAGAAGGTAAACAAGATTATCTCGTTCACGGTGACCATTGCGATGATCATCCTGACCTTTTTCTTCTTTAATGCTACAAAGGAAAGCGGAGTCTCTGACCTCGTCATGCCCCTGGACAATGACTGGACTCTTGTTGTAAATGGGGAAACTAAGCATGTCCCGAAAATCGCCGGACACATATTGCCCAAGACGGTGGATAAGGATGAAGTAGTTGTTTTGGAGCGCAAGCTCCCCAGCAATACGTTCCCTCGCTCGGTCATGCGCTTCAAGGTTTACCATAGTGTGGTGAAGGTCTTCGAAGATGAAGAACTGATCTATGCCTATGGCGATAAACTTTACGAGAGTAACCGTATTGTGGGAAGCGGTCTGCACTATGTGTATCTTGGTCCCAATTCTGCCGGCAAGCGTATTCGTATCTCCATTCAGGCTACCGAAGACGGAGCCTTCTCGAATTTCTCTCCCATCGATATCCTGCCATCTAGCTATGCCAATACGGACTTTTTTGCGTCACATGCGCTGGCCTTGTTCGTGGGTATCTTCCTGATTCTGTTCGGACTGCTATCGGTGGTTATCTGTGCTGTAGTCAGTTTTTTCAGTACCGGTTATTTCAGATTCCAGATGATCGGTTTGCTTTCCCTATCCCTGGGAACATGGACTCTCTGCTACACAAAATTGATTCAGGTCTTTTCGTTTAACTTTTCCTTTAACACCACCATTGAATATTTCAGCTTGTATATGTCCCCGATTCCGTTGGGATTCCTGCTGATGGATATGCGTCGTGGTCAGATTAAGACCTGGAGGTGGTGGGGCTTGGTAACGCTGGTTGCCTTTGGCGCCTGCTATGCCCTGGTTACTTCTATTCTGCATTTTACCAACGTTCTGCATTTCCCCCAGACCTTGTTGCCCTTCCATATTTATGTGGGTGTTGCTTTCCTGTATATGGCATTCAGTGGCGTGGTCTACAGCAAGAAGACGGACCTGTCTGGAAAGTTCCTGACATGGGGTGTTCTTTCCTTTGGTGTTGTGGCCTTTGCGGACTTGATCCGATACAACGTCTTTAAGTATTTGGCTATTGAATCTTTTCGCTGGGACGTGACCTGGATTCCCCTGGGAACCTTGAGCTTTGTGATGCTTTTGGTCTTGAGCTATTTGGTTTATTTGTATAAACTGGTGGCCGACAGGACCGAAAAGGAAGTGCTTGCCGCCATGGTGTATATCGACAGCCTGACCGGGCTTTATAACCGCGCCAAGTGCCAACAGATTTTTGATGTGCTTGATAGGTCCGACGGAGATTTCGCCATTGTCAGCATCGACATGAACGGCTTGAAGTATGTGAACGACAAGTATGGCCACAGCACGGGTGACCGTCTGATCAAGGTCTTTGCGAATATCTTGAGAGGCTCCTTTGAGGGTGTGGGTGCGACAATCCGTATGGGTGGTGATGAATTTGTTGCCATTGTCCGTGAAGAACATCTGGAAGATATCAATTTTGCAATCAACTCTATGAAGGATAAGATGCTTGTGGGAAAATCCGGTTTGCCAGTTCCTCTGGAAGCGGCTTACGGTGTGGCGTACCGCAGCGAATGCGGCCCCATGAGTGCAAGTGGGGTGTACTCCGCTGCCGATAAGAAAATGTATGCCATGAAGGTCGGCATGAAGTCGGATTTGATCCGTCGATAGATTTCTTATTTC
Source organism: Fibrobacter sp. UWH5 (assembly GCF_900142505.1). Classification (NCBI taxonomy): domain Bacteria; kingdom Pseudomonadati; phylum Fibrobacterota; class Fibrobacteria; order Fibrobacterales; family Fibrobacteraceae; genus Fibrobacter; species Fibrobacter sp. UWH5. Next base: position 537,124 of record NZ_FRBB01000001.1, read on the forward strand.
AAGTTGGACTAAGGATTTGCCCAGATTGTTTAAGGCAAGTCCTTTTTTTTATATGACATGGTTTCCTTTTTTGGAAGGCCGTATATAGATTAGCATTATGCTTGAGTTTAACGTATTCTACAAACTCGTGGCTGCTATTGGTATCGGCTTGATTATTGGCTTGCAGCGCGAGCATACCTATTTCGATGCGACGGATCGTCATCCGGCGGGTGTTCGTACGTTTACTTTGGTAGGGCTTGGCGGTGCCATGGTGGCCATGTTGTGTGGCCTGATGGAAAGTGCTGCACCCTTTGTCGCAGGCTTTATTGTGATTGGTCTTTTGCTGGTGGCGTCCCATATAGCTTTTGGACTGAGCCATCACGTGGAATCGTCTGTAGGTTCTGAAGGGGGTGCTGCCCCTGCGGCGGGCATTACCACCAGCGTGGCTCTTGTAATTGTGTATTTGCTTGGGGCCTTGTGCTGGTACGGCAAACTGTTGGAATCTTGCGTCATTATGGTGGTGATGCTCTGGATTCTTACGGTTAAACAGCAGCTTCATGATTTTGCGAAAAAACTTTCCCGCGAAGATGTGCTAGCCACGGTAAAGTTTGCTGTGATTTCTGCGCTGGTGTTGCCCTTCCTTCCTAATCAGGCTTATGGGCCTGCGGGACTGCAAGTTCTGAACCCCCATACCATCTGGCTTTTTGTGGTGTTTATTTCTGGCATCGGTTTTGTAGGCTACGTGCTTATCAAGATTGTGGGCCCGGGTAAGGGAATCTGGCTGACCGGAGTTCTTGGGGGCATTGCCAGCAGTACGGCTCTCACTTTGAATTTGGCAGGCCGCAGTCGCGAAAACGAAGCGTATGCGTCTGACTTTACCTTGGGAATCGTTCTCAGCTGGTCGGTGATGTATGTGCGTCTGTATTTGATTTGCATTGCCTTGAGTGGAAGCCTTGCTGGCCCCTTGGCATTGCCGTTGCTGGTTCCTGTGGTGCCCAGCTTGGCTTATGCGCTGTTCCTGAAACTGCGTACCAGCCGTAAGCGCCAGGAACATTCCGCTGGATTTTCTAATCCCTTCAAACTTTTGCCGGCTATTAAGTTTGGCGTTGTATTTACCGCGGTGATGTTTGTGGCTAATGCCGCCCGAGTCTATCTGGGGGCCGGTGCTCTTTTGGCCTGCAGTTTCCTTGGCGGTGCCGCCGAGATGGATGCGGTGGCATTCTCCGTAATCGATATGCATTTGAAGTCTGGATTGCCTGTACGGGAACTGGTGCTGGCGTTCCTCTTTGCCAGTCTCGCCAACACGTTGACTAAGGGTGGCCTGGTATTCTTCCTTGGGGCCAAGAGCATGCGCAAGCCTATTGTGCCTGCGGTTGTGCTGATCTGTGTGACGACGGCTGCCTTGATTGCAGTTTATTTCTAGCGGCAGACTGATTTATAATTCATTTCTTTACACAATATGAAATTCTTGTCTGCATAAATATTTTTTATTTCTTCTCCTTTTTAAAAATATGGCCTGTTAGGCTTTTTTTATTTATCTTACTTGTCGTTAGGAATGCTTTTCGAGGATTTCATGGCTGAAAATAACGATATGATTTATGCTTTGACCATTGCCGGTTTTGACGGTAGCGCCGGTGCGGGTTTTATTTCTGACATTAAGACCATGGCTCATTTTGGGGTGTATGGCCAGGCTGTCTGCACGGCTCTGACCGAACAGAATGAAGATGAGTTTGTGGCGCCTGGTTGGGTTATCTGGGAACGAATCGAAGCCCAGTTGGAAACGCTCTTCCGAAAGCATACTTTTAAGTACGTGAAAATAGGTCTGGTAGAAAAGGCCAAGATTCTGAAACGTATTGTGGAGTTTGTTCGTGAAAAGTCGCCGGACGCCTTTATTGTGTGGGATCCCATTGCTAGCGCCAGCGCTGGATTCCATTTTATGCGTGATGCCGCAGAATTCTTGCCGGTCATGAAGATGATTGACTTGGTAACGCCTAATGCAGATGAATACAAGTTCCTCGGTCTGGAAGCGGCGCAGCAAAAAGGCGAAATCCAGATGGGGAAGGATTGCGCGGTGCTTTTGAAGGGCGGACATGCAGAAGGCGCTGATTCCGTAGATACCTTGATTATGGATGGTGCCGAATACAAGTTTGCAAGTCCCCGCTTGCCTGGCTGTGGAAAGCACGGCACCGGCTGTGTCTTGAGTTCTGCCATTCTTGCCAATGTGGCTCTAGGTAAGCCTCTGCCCGAGGCCTGCAAGATTGCAAAGGATTATATGAATCAATATCTGCAGAGCGGGGAAGGCAGACTGGGATTTGTACGTTAAATTATGCATCCAAATGAAAAAAGGCCGGCTTGAAAAAAGCTGGTCTTTTTGTATAAAGAAATACTCAAATTAGACGAGTGGACATTTTGTATAAATGAGATACGAAAAAAAATAATTTTATTTTGTCTGCAATATGATAATTAGTTTGCTATATATGATCACGGTGGTTGCGGAGTGAACCGGACAACCCATAAAATATAGCCCGACCCGTGCGGAGCGCGGGGAACGTCCAAAAGATTACTCCGCTGAACATCGCCCGCGCTCTCAGCGACGAAGGCGTGAAGATTCTCGGTACCAGCATCGATTCCATCGATATCGCTGAAGACCGCGACCTGTTCCGCAAGATGATGGACCAGCTGGAAATCCCCATGCCCGAAAGCGGCATGGCTACCAACATCGACGAAGCCCTGGCTTGCGTCAAGCAGATCGGTGGCTACCCTGTGATGATCCGCCCCAGCTTCGTGCTTGGTGGCCGCGGCATGGAAGTCATCTACGACGAAAACATGCTCCGCGAATACGTTGCCAAGGCTGTTGGCATTACCCCGGATCGCCCGCTCCTCATCGACCATTTCCTCCACAACGCTCTGGAATGCGAAGCCGACGCCCTCTCTGATGGCGAACACGTTTACATTCCGTCCGTGATGGAACACGTGGAACTTGCAGGTGTCCACTCCGGTGACTCCGCCTGCATTATCCCGCCGGAGACCATTACCGAGGCAAATAGCTTGCAAGCGAGTGTCGCAAAAATAAACTTGTTTATTTTTATGACCGAGCGCAGCAGCGGACGCCGTAGGCGTCCAACCTGAAGACCATCAAGGATTACACTCGCAAGATTCTAGAAACACCTCGGCTCGGCAACGCCCGTGCAAGCACAGTCGCTGCACTCGCCTTGCGGTGTTTTGCTGAATCCCTCCACGTTTCCAAAAACGTCTTCGGTTCGGTCATGCCAGCCCGCAAGCGGTCTGTCGCGACACTCACCTTGAGACGTTTTGCGGTCTCATGAACATGCAGTACGCTATTGAAGACGACAAGGTTTTCGTTCTCGAAGCCAACCCCCGCGCATCTCGTACCGTGCCTCTAGTTTCCAAGGTCTGTAACACTCAGATGGCCCGCCTTGCTACCCGCCTCATGATGGGTGAAAAGCTGGAAGATCTGAAGCTGAAGGACAAGAAGTTGTAGAAACCCAATGTGCCTCGGTCATGTGCAAGCAAGCTTGCCCGCGACACTCGGCTTAAGGGTTTTCAAGCACCACGGCGCCAAGGAAGCTGTGTTCCCGTTTGACAAGTTCCCCAAGGTTGACCCGGTTCTCGGCCCTGAAATGCGTTCCACCGGTGAAGTGCTGGGCCTCTCCGAAGACTTCGCCCTGGCTTACTACAAGAGCCAGGAAGCTGCAGGTTCTATCCTCCCGTCTTCCGGTGCCGTGCTGATTAGTTTGTCCGACAAGACCAACCTCTGCGACCAGGCCATCGAAGTGGGTCAGCGTTTACAGAAACACCTTCGCCTCGGCAATGTCCACGCAAGCGTGGCCGCTGCACTCGGCTTACGGTGTTTTCCAGGAACTGGGCTTCAAGATCTACGCAACCGAAGGCACTGCCAAGTTCTACGAAAAGGCTGGCGTCAAGTGCGAAGTGGTGAACAAGATCGCCGAAGGCCGCCCCAACGTTCTGGATGTCATCCTGAACAAGCAGGTGAACCTCATCATCAACACCCCGTGGGCTCGCCGCGGCGCTGTTGCCGATGACAAATGCACAAGGCGAATGCCGCGACAGAAAACTTGTTTTCTGGCATGGCTGAGCCAAGCATTTGGGCTATGCCCATGCGCCATCCGTAAGGCTGCCATCAATAGTACGCAAGGTGAGCGTCGCACAAAAATGCTTGCGCTTTGCAAGCTATTTTTGTATGACCGAACCGCAGTACGGACGCCAAAGGCGTCCAATACAAGACTCCTTACATCACCACTCTCGCCGCCGTTCTCGACACCGTCAAGGGCATTGCGGCCGCCAAGGCTGGCAAGGGCGAAGTGAAGAGCTTGCAGGAGTATCATGCTTCCATTGAGGAAGTGTAACGTAAACGTCATCCTGAGTGCGTAAGCGCGAAGGATCCAGACCTGCGAACCCAAACATTCAAAGGACTGCAGCGATGCAGTCCTTTTTGTCTTGATTTTATGTTGTATAGAGCTATATTTAAAACATGAAGAATTTGTTAATCTGTGTATCCTTTGTTGCATTGCTCTTTTTGGTAGCGTGTTCCTACGAAGAACGGGTGATAGACCGGTTTAATTCTGTTGAGTTTGTAACATTGGTTGATGATACCACTGGACTTCTTTTAGTGGAGTCTAATGAAAAAGTGGAATTCTATTCGTCATACATTTCGGGTATGGACGAAAGAACTGATGTTGTTGGCAGAAAATATGTTTATGTAGATATGCGAGAAGAAAAAATTTATAAGGAGGTTGATTATCCGCTTTCAACACCTATGAATTGGGTTGTTATCTCGGATTCTCTGCTTCTATTTTATTGGTATTATGAAAAAAATGGAAGGTCGGAATTAACTAAAGCCTCGGCGTGGAATTATCATTCTAATGTATTGGAAAATTGGTCTGTAGTTTCGCGAGAGACGCTTCCTACAAATGTCGTCAAAGGCGGTGCTTCAATAAGGAGTGATAATTATTATGTACGTAAGGGGTATGCGAATTGGGGAAATGGTCAAATATCCATGGCTGAATACGTAAATTATGAGTGCAGTGATGTGATGCAAGACGAAAGAGGACTCTATTGTTTGCAGATAAAGGATTGTTATATGATGGTTCTTGATAGTGAGGGGGATATTGTTGACTCTTTGCATGTTGGTGATGAACATTATGTGTTTTTTAAAGGCCGATATATCTATAATGGAAAAATATGGGGCTTGTATGATGGGGAGAATGTATCCTTACACTATTTGTATGATATTGAACATTCTGATTCCGGTAATCTAAAAATCACGGATGGAGTTGGCAATAGTTTTATATACGAATCGGACAAATTGTAAATTTCATGTAAATTTGCAAGAATATAGGGGAAAGCCTTCCCCTGGTTCGCACACGCTTGCGCTTATAGCTCATCACCCCTTCGAGCGGGTGCTCAGACGCCGCACCCGCAACGCCCGGCTTATTGCTATTCAATGTTTTTTTAAAGCATCTTGATATTTTTTTGTTCTTATAACTATCTTTATAATAAGATGAAAAAGATGGTATATTGTTTGTTAATGATCTCTATGCTGTTATTTAGTGCATGTTCTAGAGATGATAAGGTTGTTGATTCTAGAGTACGTGTTTCGCTTGTTGCTGTGTATAGTGACTCATTAGCTTTGTTGAATGTGGATTATGAGAACTTGGTGGAATCCTATTCATCATATCTTCAGGGATATGATACTGAATGGAATTTGGTTGAGTCAAAGTTTTTCTTAGTAAATATGTATAGAGAAGAAGTTCTAAGAGAACTTGTAGCTCCGTCAACACCTTGTGGAGCATGTGTGTTTCAATTAGATAAAACAAATTTGATTTTTTATGATTATAAATTTCCTCCATTTAAAGTGAACAAAGCGTTAAAATGGAATTTTGACAAAAATGTTGTTGAAGATTTGGAAATATCTGATGAAAAAGTTTCTATTGATTCGATAGATAGTAAAATGCAAATAAATACGTTTTATTCCAATGAGGAAGGTTCCGTCTCGGCGGTTAGAAGATTTTATTTCTATCTAGATGATAAAGAGAAATTATTGAAAGAAGTGGAAATGTCGAGTATGATGTGGAAAGGGAGATGTTTAGATTTCTATTACAGGGATTCTTCTTTTATATGTCTTGCCATAGATTCGGATACCTTAAAATTATTGAATGAAAAACAAGAAATTCTTGATTCAATATGGGTGAAGCAAATGTCAGAAATCCGATTCTGGGGACCTAAATTGCAGATAGATGATAGAGTTTATCGGCTTTTGGAAAATGGTGGAATAGATAGGAAAAATTGGCTTGAGATACAATTTGGCCGACAAGGTGAATCGTTTCCGATAATTTTCTCGAATGATAGCGTATCAGTCTTCTATGGTGAAAACAACTTGTAGATTTTGTGTAAATTTGTAGAAAAAACTCTTTACAAATTATATATATTTTTTTTTTATTTTACGTAGTTTTCTGTGTTAGGAGTAAAAATGCGTCCAAACTACGTAATCCTATTTTTATCTTTGGTTGTGTCCCTGTTTGCAAAGCCGATGGAAAGTGCTCAAGGCACTTTGTTTATTCTGTTGGATGGAATGGCTCCTAAGAGTCATGGATTGTATGAAAAATACTGCGCTGACTTTAACTACGAATCTAGCGAAACGTGGGGAAAAACGGGTGTTGCGAAATTTCTTCAGGAAGAAGTGGCGAATTCTAAGGCCCAAATATATTCTAGACCGTATTTCAATCCGTCTCAGAGTCCGTCCGAAATGATTGATGAACTTTCGAAGCATGCCGATGCTTGGTATACAACGAATTGTGATTCTTATAATGCATCGTATGATGCTTCAAAGGGGCAAATTACATATGTAAATTCTAGTAGCAAGGCTAAGGTTGGTTCTATTATGGATGAGGCCTTGGAACATTGGTTTAAGGAAATGCTGAATGAATCTAATCTTCCGAAACTTGATAGTAATACTGCTACTGAAATCAAACAGAAAGCACAAATGAAAAGGAATGCATGGAGTGTTTCAGTTGGTTTGTATGCCCCTCAAACAATAATTAATGCCTCATATGCAAATATGGATGGACGCCTGTATGATTGGATTTCAGGTTTCAAGTCTAAAAAAGGCCGAGTTCCTACACTTGCTGAATTGGAAAAGGAACGCCCAGATTTAGTTCCTTCACGTTATGTTATTATTTCGAAAGGAACCGGAGGTATGGTTGCTCGTGAATATGTACAGGGCGACAAATACAGGGGTGATGTAGATAAAATTCTTTTCTTTGATACTCCTCATGAAGGAACTGGGTTTGCCGATCAGGCAATTTTAAGTAAAGACGAGTTATCAAATTTCCATTCAGAGTTGGGTACGGCATTGGCTGCTGCAGTTCCGATTGTGACTGTTGCTTTCATGGTGGCGGATGGCGTTACGAAAAAGAACTTGTTGGAAATTACACAAACCCTTGTAGATGGTTTGTCGGGACTTGCAAATATAGGTGTGTATGGAGATTTGAAAAGTGAGTATTTCAATGATTACGAGTTCGATGATGGTGTTTTGTGGTATTTGGCGCAAGATGCTGATAAAAGGGATGAAAAATATAAACCATCCATTGCAAAATTAGGTGAGGGAGATGTTGATACTCTTATTGGTCGTACACAACTTTTGAATTCTTATGATATGATTACCACTTATGATAAGCCTATGTTCCGTTTGACGTATTCTTACGGCATGCCGAGTGTAGGAAATGGCCGCCGTATGCGCACCGATTATCTTTTCCAGAAAAAGTATCATATCAACAAGTCTACGTTGAACGATATTATTGTGAAACAGGCGACAAATGTAGTCAAAACAATAATGATTGATAGTGCTAAAATTGATACTATTATTGCATCAAAAATTTCTGACAATCTTTCGGAAGTTCTTACGGGAATAACTGATAATTTGCTTTCTACACCGAATTTTGATGAAATGTGGCAATTTGAGAATCAGAATTTTGAAGAACATTCTAGCATTTTGAAAGGAATTGATGGACTGTCGGATAAAGTAAGAAAACTTGTTCAAAATAATATGAATGGATGGGTGAAAAAAGGCGTTGGAGCGGGAGTAGGCTGGGCTAGCCAGCAAGTTCTTGGTTTCCTTTTTGAGAAAATAGATTTGGGTGAGAAAATAGATGATCTTCCGCAATGGCTTGTTGATTTTATTGCTGTCATGGAAAATTTCCTTCCTCCAACGCTTCAAGACGACATTGTTTCAACTTTTGCCTCTTCCTATTCTCCTAAATATGACGGCATGAAACTTGCTAGTGATAATTGTGCTTCAGGCCTTTCTTTGATGAATCCGCTGACCTATGGTAATGTAACAAATCTTGTTGGAAAAGATTACACAGAAGATTGTACCTATAGTGGCCAAAAGAAATTGGCTCAGGGATTGATTCAGTATTCAATAAATTTCTTTGATCAAGGAACTTATGATATTCCGACAAATAGTTCGTATGGCGGTAGTGTGACTTTGTTCTCAAATTCGGATATTTTGCGAAGAGGTTTTCCATTACATGTAAATTCTAATATGGATTCGTATTACGCTAGTTATAAGTCTGGCCTTGTGGAAATAGGTGCCGTATCTTCTAATCGGGAGTTGGTTGATGAAATTCTTGATGTTACATGTATGGGGGTTAAATTGATTCCTGCCTATGGTGTTGCTTTAGAAAAAGCATGTCAAGTGGCTCGAATGGGGACAAATATGGCTTTTATGGCCGATATTGCGGCTGAATCCGCGAAACTAAATGATAGACATAGTGCATTGAGAGCGTCAGATGTAATGGCTTTAAAGGCTTCTCTTGTTAAGAATTCCGGCGGTATTACTGGTATGGATTCAATGCTTTATGAAAATCCATATATAAGTTTGCAATCGGTGGTGGATTCCTCAGTTGATGGAACGCGTATGTTGCCAATGATGTTTTATGTAACATCGGATAGTGGACCGGCTGTTCCTGAAATTTCAAATTACGTACAATTGAAGTCTGTGCTTGCTGGCAGGTTAGGCGTGGTTGAAGATAGCCTTGAACCTTCAAAAATCTATCCTTACGAGGAGGAAATAGACTCTTATAAGGATAACGGACTTAAGACTTTAAATGATTATCGTTCGTTATCTATCAAATATTTAAGTTACGAAAATGCAGGAAATGACAAATTTGTTAGGAGAATCTCTTACAAGAATCTTCCTGCCATTACGGTTACTGATGAATTGCAAGAATATCGTTTCCAGATCGATGATTTGCGTCCAGATTTAATTAAGGAAATAAAAATAGATTTCAATACTGATGTTCAGTTCTATTTTACTCGTTCTACAACTGGAGTATGGAGAATAGAAATTGCAAGAGCTGGAGGTACACAGAAAACTGTAACTTCTACATATAGACCGGTAGTGGATGCAAATGGACTATTTGTTTTCCGTCCGAAGGACATTGTTGAAAAATTCAATGAAGGTAAATCGGTTGCTGAAACAATTGCCTTTAACAAGGTTCAGCAAGAAGGTCCCAATACGGTTACAATCTCATTGACCAATAATTTGGGTTTAAATGGATATTCGCAGTTCTCGTTCTATTACCAATCTACTTTACCTTATCTTCGAGAGGGTTTCCCGAAGGATCTTCAGGTTGTTTCTAATTTGAACGAGGTTTTCTTTAATGCTAGTAATCTTGGTGATCCTTATGATTTCACAGATGGTACTTTGTCTTTGTTGAAAGCTACGGCTAGTGGCTATCAAGAAGTTGTGTCAAATTTAAAGTCTACCGTACAACCGACGCGGAATTCATTAAAAAGTGTGTATAAGGATTCGCTAGGAAATGATAAGGAGGAATGGGAGCAAAAGTGGAGAATTTCCAATAATCTCGGTGATGATTTCTTGACAAAAAACAGCCTGGAAGATGGTGAGTATGTTCTTCTTTGGAAATTGAAAACTAAAAGTCGCAATTCTTCGCAAGAAAATGATTATGCTATGCGGGTTAGAGTTTGTGTGGATACGAAGGCTCCGAATATATCTCTTGTACTTTTCAAATCTCATTTGACGGGGACTGATCGTGATGGCGTATGGGCTGAAGTTGACAATAGCGCTGATACATCAGCATTGCGTGCTATTCGTGGATTTGTTGTGTCTGAAAGTAGGGATACGATATTCCTGTTCCATAATTATGGAATAGGCTCAACTATGTACGATTTCAATTGGAATGGCAGAGGTGATTCTTTGCCTCAAGGAAAGGCTACAATCTATGTGCAAGCTGTAGATTTTGCGGTGCCAAGTTATGATATGGTTGCTGTTTTAGATAGCTTTGTTGTTGGGGATTCTGTTGCTTTGCGAAATTCCTGGAAAAAAATTCTGAATACTGATGGATCGTTCAAGGCTCATATAAATGATACAACCGTAAGTAGTGAAATTTACATTGATAAGAAAAAGCCGGAATTGGATACGACCTCGGTTGTTGTCGGTAGTGTTGCCGATACGACATTCTTTGCGATGTTCGGGGTTCCGGTATGGTCTCGTACGCAAGGGAGCGTCCCGGTATACAATGATGCAGAGTTGGTGAAACTTACTTTCTCTTTGAAGAATGTTGACGCAAATATGCAAAATGATTCTGTTCGTGTTCAGATATTCTTTAATGATGTTGGACATTCTATTTCTAGAAGTTTCGTGAGAGATTGTGATTTTAAGAGTACTTCTACGTTTGAGTTTATAGAGCCGTTGGCGCAACAGTTGCCTGATGGCAATTATACTGTGTCCGTTATGATGGCTGACGCTGCTGGCAATAAAACGGAAGTCATAGAATTGCCGAAAAAAATCAGAATTGACCGTACTGCACCTTCTGTAAATCAGGTTGTGACTGGGGAACCTGTTTATGCGTCTACAGCTGATGTGGATTCTGCCAATGTATATGTGTCTCAACATTCTGATGTTGCAGAAAATCGTTCAACAATAACTTGTTATCAGCGACTTTCTGATGGAAGTACTTCCAGCGAATGGACGAGTATAGGCTCCGTAGCTGTTGTTGATACTGATATTGTTAGAATTCCGTATTCCATGAAAAATTCCGGGATGGTTTTTGGAGATGGTCAGTACGCGGCGCAGGTGGGGTGTTTTGATGAAGCAGGAAACTTCGGCATGAACAGTGATGCGTTCAGTGTAGGCCATCGTTATCCGACTATTGTTTATCCTTCGTCGGGGACAGCTCCTATTACGGGTAATGTGGTTCAAATAAAAGGTATTGCTCCGGATCCTGTTGTTCCGAATGGAAATGTTCAGACAGCGGAATATAAAGTAGAATGGAAAAATACTGACAGTTCTTCATCGGAATGGCATTCAGATGGAATTGTGTCCATGAATAAACTAGTGAGTTCCCTGGCAACGACATTGGCTGTGTGGAATTTGGATACGTTGCCTCGAGGTAATTACGAAATTAAGTTGTCTGTTCGTGGATGCAGGGATTCTTCTGATAGTAAGTGCTCTTGGATAAGTTCTACGGTCCCAGTGACATTGGATTCCAATGTCACTACTCAGGGAAATAATCCAATAATATCTTTGAAGGTTCCGACTGCGCAAGTACCTGGAGATTCTGCCCATATCATATCCGCTTATTTGAATGGTGCCAACGGATCAAAAGACTGGTCTATGCAGATGAAAATATATGTTACTGATCCTTTTGATACCACGAAACTTGTGGAAGCGACATCTGCCTATGTGGATACTATGAAGGTATCCCCGTTTGATGGAGTCCCCTCTGATTTCAGCGATGATGGTCTTTATGTTTATAATGACAATGGAGAATGGAATATTCGCTATATAGGCGATGTGAAGGTTGGCAGCGCATATGATACTACCGCACTTGTGATGAAGTATGATCATTCAGATTTTGTATGGGTTGATAGTGACTCGATAGCTGTTGAGGAATATTATAATACAAACGATACTACGGCTTATTCGTCATCAATGAATTTGAATTACTTTGTAATTCCGTCCTACAATTATACGGCGGGATGGATTCTCGCTGAACAGTCAAATGACCTTCATCTTAAATTTAAGACTTCGGCTCCGTTTATTGTTGATATGTCTTCTGCAGATACTACTATTTTGAATCACATATATTGTGGAGCTCAAAAGTACAACTATAATGATTTGGATAGCAATTTGCGATATATGCAAACTGTTTATGTGGACTTGAATGCTTACAAACTGGATGTTGTATGGAATGGTCTTACGAAAAATAATGTTTATCCTGGTTCCTCTAAAGTAAAATTGACTGCAGTGGCAACGGAGAATATTGAAAATGGAAGGGTCATTTACGCCGAACGAGAGTGGAATTTGTTGTTTGGGGCGACTAGGGTCATATCTAATTATGGAGTGTCTCCAGACACATTGGGTGAATTTGTGATATCGAAGGATACAAGTGTCGGAGCAATGATGAAATTGGGCGACATTGGGTATGAATTTGGTATAACCGGAAGGAATGCTAAAGTAAGCGTATTTGTCAAGGATGAAGCTGGAAATGTTGTAAGAACTTTGATGAAGGACAAGGATTGTATTGCTGGCGAGCAGAAGGATGCCTATTCCGTATCATGGGACGGTGTTACTGATGGAGGCTTTGCTGCGACAAATTCCGGTAGATACACTTTTGAAGTTTCGTCAATTGACGCCGAAGGCAATACGTCAAGTAAAATTTATCCATTTGACTTGACTTACGCTGGACAATTGCTTCCTGCACCAGATAGCTTATCTGATACAAATGGAGTATTTGCCGCTCTTTCTATGGACGAGGCGGTGTTGGATGAAAATGGAGAACTTCGTTTTGTTGGTAAACCGGATTACAAGTTGACAGTTGATGCAAGTGCTAAAAAATTACCTGAGGAAGAACGTAGTTTGGAATATTATTGGGATTATACGGGGACTCAAGAACCTTCCGTATATAGAGCCAATCGTTTTAGTCTTGGAATTCGCAGAGCTAGGCATAGTTTCCCAGTGACTGTGGTGACTATGATATCAACGTATGGGTATAAACTTACATCTGCTTTTAATCAGAGTAAACGTAGAAATGTATATCGTATTAAAGCACAAAAGGTTGTGTTTGATAAGATGATACATGATGGCTCATATACTATGGAAGACTTTGATTTGGGGCAAGCTAAGGATGATGACGTAATTGTTGGATGTGATGCTGATGGACCGAGTTTTCATGATATTAATATAGAAGTGAAGATTTTTCCTGCGTATGCATATGATTCAATAATTGGAAATTTGGGTGCGTCGGATAAGGCTTTTTACATTTTGACAGGTTCTGACGAAGATAAGTCAAATCAAATATACGTGAATAGATTTAATGAAAATTTTAAACAAACTTTACTATGGTCTGGGAAAGTAACGTTTAAAGATTCTTCTGGTGTGGTTTCATTAAAAAATACTAAGGGGAAAAGTTCCAATACCTGTAAACCAACAGAAGATAATAATTTTGTCTGTGATGATTCTTTAGCAAAGGATTATGATCCAAATAGAGAAATGTTGAATGTTTCGGTCTATCCAGTAAAAGATCGTGCTTTGCTAGTGCATCCTTTTAAAATAAAGGTATATAAAGGATATTGTAATACGAGTTACGATTGTGATTACGTCGTTGCTAAGTGTAGTAATGATGGGAGTAGTACAAATGTGTCTGCGAAAATTGTATTTAAGGTAGATTCTAGTTATTGGAATCCTGGTTTTGGGTATAATAACCTTGCCAATAAATATACTCGCTTTGATCATACCAACAAGACCTTGTACAAGGAAGGAAATTTCTTTGATAAGTGTACGACTATGGATAATTTCCATAATGGTAAAGAGTGGATGCGTAACTCAAAATATGGCCTTGTTACAGCTTTTGAAACACAAAGGTTCATGCTTCAAAAAGATGCCTGTTTTAATGACAATCCGTTGACTTTCTCAGATGAGGCGAATAATTCAACGATAGGCTTGACAGATGGAGTTTCTAATTATTCCATGAAGTTTTTTGGGGAAACTGATAACGATGTGATGTTCCTGGCAAATGTAGCTGGTTATGGAACTGATGGGTCCGTTAAAATGAAGTCTTTCTATTCGTTTAATGATAATGAACAGACATTTGATGGCGTGAGTGACTTTTCAATGAATCGTGATGGTTTCGTAGTCATGGTCGCTCCTTATGTTTCTGCGGAAAAGGCTGCGGAGTTGTCTGGAGTTCAAGTTCCATTCCCGTATTCAGATTCTAAGGATTGGTCTGGTGACGGTGTGAACGGCTTGTGTGAGGAATCTACAATAAGGGATGTTAATGACCAAGATTTGAGATGTTACAAAGCTTATGTCGGGGCTTCACGTATACACTATAGTGTAGGTGACTGGACTGACGATGATTGGAAAAATAAATTTACGGTGGGTGGAATAGTGAAGAATATGCTGACATCACTGGAGTCTCAGGATTATTTGTTCAGCAGATGGAATCCCTCAAATTCGGCTGACTCAGGGACGCATATTGTAAGGGCTGATTCTACCAAATATAATGAAAGCGTTGGTTGGAAGATTCCGAGGAGTGAATTTGAGCAAACGGAGAAATCGTCTTCATGGAATGGTAGTATACATCCTGTTCCGTTGCTGAAATTCTCAAATTCAATGTCCTGGAATTTGGCAGATGATGGTAGCTATGTGTATAATCCGGGCATAGATGTCGCTGAAACTATATCCTATATACGCTCATTGGACACTGTTCCGTTTACATATAACAATTTAAAACCGGATGGTTTTGATGATATTTCTAATGAACGGTTGCTTAAACAAAATCCATTGAGCGAAATATTAGGTGATGCTTGGGTGCAGAAGGCAACTCTCTCTAATCCCGTTATTTACAGCCGTAAGGCCAAGGCCGATTCAACGAATGTTTTCCCGAAGCATCCATATTTTGATGTATCTGTTCAGAATAATATACTTAAAGTAAGTCGCGATACCCTTGTTCCGGATAGTCGTGTGGAGGAAATAGTGACGTTGCGTGGGAGAGTCCCTGGCGCAAATCTTCCATGGAATCTTTCCTATTTGTATGATGGTCGTATCGTTCCGTTGAAGAAGGGATATCAGACGGCAATTCCGTTGTCGGAACCTTATCCGGTTATTGATACTGTCGATGTTAATAGATTGCAAGGAAATACAAGTTTCTTCCTCACTTATGGCAGTGACAATTCCAATGGGGATATTTATTTCAAACAATTGAATGTGCATATTGGGCAATTGGTGAATCCGGATAGTGCTACACTTGTTCAATCCATGTATGCGAACGTATCGGTCCAGTTCCCGGCCAACGCCTATGATGGTCCTACGGATGTGACTGTAAGAACTGCATCTCTGTCGGATTTCCAGTATAGGATTTTTGAAGGGTTAGAACCTATAGGTGTAGTTGTTGAAGTTCTTCCTTCCCATAAGTTTGATGAAGATGATAGTGCGAAGTGGCCTCGTGTATCCGTTGATATATCCGAAGAATCTCTAGGAGGCAAGAATCCACTTGAAGCGAGAATTTACAAACCGGATACGGCACTAAAGACTATTGTCCCGCTTGAGGTTCAGGAAATAGCGTTCTTTGATGGTGAAACTTTCTTGAAAACTTGCGGTGATTCGAGTGGTGTTAGTTGTGGTACAGCTCCTTCGGGTTGGAATAGAATTCACATATCTGGAAAAACGCCCTCGTTCTCTACCTTTATGGTAATGGACACTGCGGTTGCAGCGCAGGTACATGTACGTGACAGTGTGGAGGTCATTCCGGAATTTGCCTGTGAAGATTCTTTGTCGATGAATTCGATTGTTTGGATGGGGTTGGTAAATGGTTATTTGGATTATCCCTATCCCTGTATTGGAGAAAGCAACTACTTGCTTCAACTTATGGATAATGGTAGCATTGCGGGTGAAATTCAGGGGGTTACAAAAGGTAACATCGTATGGCCGGCTCGAATGAATGATGTTGGTGCTGTTGGCGATACCATGAGCTCACGCCTTGCCTTGTATGGAACAAATGGCAAAAATATTCAGGTTGCTGGTCCTCGTGTATTGGCCGATACTTCGCTTCCGAAGATAACTGAAATGACGACGACAATTTCCGATGACGGTTGCAATAAGCAGGTGACCTTGGGTGCTCTGCTGGAGGATGTTGGTAGCGGTGTTGAAAAAACGACCATATCGCTATATTACGGTGGCGACATTCTTGAGAGTAGGACCGTATTTGCGTCGGATTATTTTACCGAATCCTTCTTGATAACGAAGGAAAAAACTATGGAATGTGTAGGCTGCGTTGCTTGGTTTGAAGTTGTATCGGAGGATTATGGACACAACTATGTTAAAAAGAAAATTTCTTCCGAACCTATTTATCCGTATCCAACAACTATGGTGTTGTGGTACCCTTTGAATGAGGGGGCTGGAAATATGGCGAAAGAGATTATGGGTTCTGGTATTGATTTGGATATTTCCATGGATAACCCATGGAAGAGCGGAAATTCAGTCTATATGTGGAAAACAGCGGATATGGCATCTTCCAAATCCAATTGGTCGGGAGTGGATACAGTTCCCATGAGTGTTGAATTTACGTATCGTCCTGGCAGGTATCGTGGTGATATGGAGTATTCTCTCATATCGTGGAATGGACCAAATCCTTGGACGATTTGTGTGAGGAATGGCTTTGTTTCCTTTGACTATATGGGTCGCTCAGTATCTTTTGACAAGGATTCACTCACGGCAAAGGTTGAATCTCATTATGTGCTGGTGGCTGACTGGAAGACTCTGTCTTTGTACAAGAACGGAAAACTTGTAGACCAGAAAAATTTGGGTGTGGAATTCGCATGGGTTTCCTATGGTAGTCCTATTGTTGGTAATAATGGCGAAATGATTGCTATGTCTGGAAATCTGAGTTCTTTGAGGTTCTACAAGGATGCCCTGAGTGCAGAACAGGTTTACTCCATATATAGCGGAATAGTGCCGGATGAGAACGTGGAATTTGTTTATGTGCATGCAGTGGATTTGGATGATCGCTCTGAAATGGTTGTGGATCAATCCTGTGATTTGGCTGGCATGGCGTATTTGCGACAAAAGAATATCTCTTCTGATGCTTCCGTCTCCTGGCATGTGGATGTGCCTTCCGATTTATACAATATGTACGTACTCTCTCGAGGGTATGCGAACATGGAATCTATTCTGGATGTGTTTGTGGATAGCAGTTATGTCGGCTCTTACACGCTTTCGTCTAACGGAATATGGGAAACGCAAAGCTTGGAAGGATTGGTTATGAGTCTCACGTCTGGAGAACATTCCATAACCGTAAAACCGAAGAATATGACGAATATAGCGGCTTTCGCCTTAGTTCCTGCACGGACGAATATTACCTCTGCCAATATGACATGGAACGATAGTACCTGGCTTGCTCCAGAGGCTAAAGTTCAAGTGGAAATGCTATATCCTGCATTTGGTGACAAGGCTTGGATGAAGAGTGATTTCCGTTTGAAAAATCTTACGGATTCAACGATATCTGGTATACGCTTGCGCTATTATTATTCTGGTGAAGGGCTAGATGTCTCTGCGCAAAGTTTCAATCCGCAAGCTGAGGTTAGCATAGGGTCTGATGGAGGCGATGTGTTCTTTGCTGAATTTGCGCTGACTGAATCCTTGATGGGAGGTGCCTATGCTAATTGGGGTTATGGTCCGCAAATAGGCTTGCATAGAAATGACAAGTATAATTCCAATCCTTCTTGGAATTACAATGATGACCCGAGTTTTGATTCTAGTGCAATAGGAAGTTCCTTCCATGTTACAGACCGTATCGCTTTGTTGGATGAAAATGGTAATCTGCTTAGTAATTGGTCTTGCTATGAACAAGGGTCTCCTGCGGAAATATTAATTCCGAGTGTTCGCGCTCTTGCTATGGAAGAAAGCTGGAATACATCCGCAAGAAGTACTATAGCGATGCTTGTGGAAAATACTGGTGCCGTTAAACTGGACGGATTCGAAGTTCGGTATTACTTCCGTGATAGTGGTGAAAAGCCTCAGTTCGATGTGCATTCCAATATGTTTGCTCAGGCTCCAGAATATGTGGAGGTTGGCAATGGATTGTACTACGTATCGTTCCGATATGAAAATGTTATCTTGAATTCTGGTGAAAAATCCGATTTTGGGAACGGTGTGAAGTTTGCGTTGCATCATTCCGACGAGCAAAATTGGAATGTTGCGGATGATCCATCCCATTATGGTTTGACTCATGAGATGTCGCAGGCGGATTCGATAGTTGTGCTGGACCTTTCGGGAAGTTTGTTGTGGGGGGCTATTCCACTGTCATCGACGGTAATGCCAAAGAATAACCGCAAAGCTGTTGCGACAAATGGCTCTATTACTATTGATGGTGACCAGGTTCTAGTTGCAGTAAACGAGTCTGCTTACTATACTCTGCAGGTCGTAGATGCGTCGGGAATTCCGTTACAGACACTATTTAAAGGTGCATGGAATGATGGCGAACATTATGTATCCATTAAAAATGTTACTTTTGCACCTAATAATTATCTAGTCTTGGGCCGCAATGGAAATATTTTAAACAAGGTAAAGATCGAATGATGTGCTCGAAAAAAATATTGATTGCAGCATGTCTTTGCTTCATGGCCATTATGCTGACCGCTTGCCCCTACATTGACCATGGAACATCGAAGGCCGCGGAACTCATTGGCCAAGAAGAAATTCAAGGGTGCTATTATGGAACGAAGTACGAAAATTGGTATGAAACTCAGGTAGTGTATTGCACGAAGTTTTGTATAGATTCTGTGGCTCATGTTCAGTACAAACTTGTTTATGCGAACATGAATGCTGATTCGTCTTTTGTAATTGAAAAAACTTATGATGAAACTGAGTATGATTCAGATTTTTCTGTAGGTAATCAAGAAAAGGATGGCTCCGTATTATATAGTCTCCATGTGGATAAATTAGGCTCATTTGAAAAAAAAACAAATGGATATTTTGAAAAAGATGGTGTTGTGTTTTTGGCAGAGGAAAATAAGTCATGCGGATTCTAGTTCTACTTCTTTTCTTTTGCCTTAGCGCACAGGCGGCCTTTGTCTCTGTAAATATAGGGGACAGTCGTCTTCAATCATCTCATTGGGTTTCGGACCCATCGGGCATTGTTGGCTTTTCGCTTGAAGCAGGATTTTTCAATGAAACCTCAAATCTAATTGATTATAAGCTTTCTTTTGATGTAAAAAGATTTGGCTATTCTTATGACGATGGCGATGAAGCCGTGTCTTTTTGGACTATCGGATTCAGGCCTTTTACTTGGTCTGTGACCTATAAGAATATTATGTTTGAGGCGTATCCAAGTATTTCATGGATATTTGCGTGGAATAATGTAAACCGTGCCATGGAAGAACATTCATTCAATGAAACATTTGACGGTCGTCGATTCTGTTTCGGATATGGTTACCGATTAGGATATTATTTGAACGAAAATCTTTTTTTAGGCCTTAATGCCGATTATCGAATGGTTTATTGGAATTTTCACGGATTGCACGGTGGCGATGATAGTTGGATGTCGATGGGAGGCTGGGGTCTTTCCGCTCAATGGAACTTTTAACAATAGGGATTTATAAATGAAAAAATTTTTTATGGCTGTTGCGCTTATTTGCGTTTCGTCCTTCGCTCTTACATTGGAAGATGTGAAAAGGGGCTTGAGTGCTAATGTGATTAACCCGGATTCCTTGGAATATCGGGTACATACGGTGGTGATCGTTCCTACGTTTGGTTCTCAGGCTACAGATTATCATTATGTGACCAAAGGGAAAAATAAGGTCTATTTTGAAATGCGGAGTTCCCTTGTGAACCAGCGGATGATTCAATCCGGTGAAAAAATGAAAACTGTTGACTTGGTGACTCAAAAAGAGCGGATTACCTCATACAATGGTGAAATAGAAAAATTAGCTTCTGTTCAAAATGTGTCCAATACGTTAGGTTCCGGGAATTGGAAGGAACCCGTACGCATTGAGGGTTCGCTTTATAAGATTGAAGGGGATTCGTCCGTTGTTTATTATGATTCGGCGAAAAAACAAGTGCAGAAAATGGAACAAAATGTAGGGGAAAATTCATCGGTAATGACTTTCGAGTATGATGATGCAACGAAGCAAATCAGTGCCATGCATATTTCTGTGTTGGTTGGTGCGCAAGAGACTAAAGTGGACATGACATTTTCTGTTTATCAGTCATCCGCGAAGTTTCCAGACAGGTATTTTGAATTTTAGTTAATGCTTGTTGTTTCTCGTATTCTTATTTTGTTCGGTTTCCTTGCTGTTTGTGCAGGGGCTGCGACAGTGCAGGTCATTGAAGGGGATGCCGACGGTACGTGGGACCTGTCTGCCAAAAAACTTCGGGCGATGGCGACCGTTTATTTAGCGGAACTCGGGCATGCCCCCAGTCCCGAAATCGAGAACGTCGGCGTTTCCTTTACGGCGTCCGGGCCCGCGAAGCGCTCCGTGCGGATGAAGAAGTTTTCATTCAACGGCCAGATTGAAGAGGATTCTGTCACCGTTGCCGATGCGGACAGCGTCGACGTTGCGGTGGAAAACATGCTTACAAAGTCTTTCGGGACGGCCTCCAAACGCTATAAAAGCGATAGGCCCGCCGAAGTGTTTTTCATGGATCCGGAGTTCATCGGTGTGGACGACAACACGGCGGATCTTGCCGCCAAAAATACGGAAACGGCCCTCGAAGAACTTGGATACGGACTTTCTGATGACCACGATGGGGTCAAGCTCCAGATGACGTTTGTGAAGTTGAAGAACACCTACTGGCTCGGGATGGTGCGCTTTGAAGGGTCGAAAATTATCAGGGCCGCGCATAAAAAATTCCTGCCGGGCGATGACCTTGAAATGGTGGCCTATTCGTTGACGGACAAGATCATGAATTCAAGTACGAAGCTCGATACCCCTTATACCGAAGTGGTGGATTATGAAAATACCCACGAAGCGAGGTGCCGCGCAACCGATGGCGTAAGTTCTGCAACTGGTGCTGTTGCCGGCTTAGCTGCCGATGTTCTCTGCAATATGTCGGACTATATGGGGTTGGAGGTAGCCGCGGGAGGCAAGGACCTTTACGGGGACTGGTATTCGGAAGTTCGATTTGACCTCGCGTGGGGCTTTTCGGATAGTCATTCTTGGCTTCTGGGCCTGGATTATGCCGGGACCATGGGCTATACGAAATCCAGGTGGGCGATTGAATCCATCCACAGGTTTTCGCAGACGAAGGGCCTGTTTTTCGACATCCTGTGGGGCTGGGGCTGTGACGACTGGCGCCGCGGCTGGTACATGGGTGCGGACATCGGGTACAACCTGCTCATGTTCGGGCCGAAGGCGCACTGGTTGTCGCTTATGTTGCGCTATGACTGGAATATCGACGATTCCGTGACCGACGACGGCCGAATCTCTGTCAACCTGGTTTACAATCTTCGCGGCTACTATACCGATTGATTGAAATGCGTTAGGGATAGTGACCCCTTGGGGCGGAGACTTGCGTAAGCAAGGCTCCGTTTTAGTAGGCTGGTTGCGAGCGGAGCGATGTCAAACGGCCACTAAAATATAGCCCGACCCGTGCGGAGCGCGGGGAACGCCCAAAAGAGCATTAAGGATTTCAACAAGAAGACGAAGGAAGAACTTCTCGAAATGATGAAGACCGCTTATTCCGAACGCCACTTCCAGATGTACGAAGCTCTCCGCAAGGGCGCTACCGTCGAGGAAGTGAACGCCGTGACCTACGAAAAGGCATACTTCATTGAACAGATGAAGGAACTCGTCGAACATGAAGAAGAAATGCTCAAGACTCCGGGCATGCACCCGAAGGATGAAATCCTCATCAAGGCCAAGAAGGATGGCTTCGGCGATAAGTACATCGCAAAGATCCTCGGCATCCGTGAAAAGGACGTTCGAGCAAAGCGTATCGAACTTGGCATGGTTGAAGGCTGGTGCGCAGTGCCCGTAAGCGGCGTGAAGGACCAGTACTACTACTATTCTACCAACAACTGCAAGGACGAATCTACCGCCACCAATAACCCGAAAAAGATCATGATCCTCGGCGGTGGCCCGGACAGAATCGGCCAGGGTATCGAATTCGACTATTGCTGCTGCCACGTTGCAATGGCTCTCCGCGAAATGGGTTACGAAACCATCATGGTGAACTGCAACCCGGATAGCCGCGCAGCGAGCCAAGCGACAATAAACTTGTTTATTGTCATTTGGCGAGCCAGGGGAAAGAGGCGAAGCCTCCAACCGTTTCTACCGACTACGATACTTCCGACAAGCTGTACTTAGAACCGGTTACCCTCGAAGACGTTCTCCAGATTTACAAGAAGGAACAGCCCGCAGGCGTTATCGTGCAGTTCGGTGGCCAAATTCCGCTGAACATCGCCCGCGCACTCAGCGACGAAGGCGTGAAGAATCTCGGTACCAGCATCGATTCCATCGACATCGCTGAAGACCGCGACCTGTTCCGCAAGATGATGGACCAGCTGGAAATCCCGATGCCCGAAAGCGACATGGAAGTTATTTACGACGAAAACATGCTCCGCGAATATGTTGCCAAGGCCGTCGGCGTTACTCCGCGGCAATAGTGAGGAATTTGTTGGAATGCTAAGTCCACATATTTGATTTTTCTCTACATATCCAGTATTGTGAAAAACGCTTAAATGGGCGTGGTGTTTGACTATTTTCTATGGTTAACTACTTCTAATTCTATATAAATTAAGGAGTAAAAGATGAAGAAACCGCTTTCTATGATAGCGATTTGTGCTCTTGCTATGGGCGCAAATGCTGAGGACAAGTCATTTGATATGCTTGGCCGCCAGAACAACACTGCAAATTATGCTAAGACCGTAGAAACTGCTGCAGGTAAAAATAATATGCAGCAGAACAAGTCTGCTTTGATGAAGGCTAGCAATGCAAGATACGGCTCTCTTACCATGGGTGAGTATGAATACCAACTTTATCAAGGTAAAGTATACGCAATTGATGGAGAAGAAGTTTCGGAAGACGACTTCTTAGAAAGGTCTAACGATAAGATAGTTTGTACTCGCGAGCTCGATTATGCTGATTATACCGATTGGAAGTATCCGGAATTTTGGATTTATAGTAAGCCTTATTATGGCCCTAAGGACAGGTCTTATGATTATGAAAGCAACATTTTCAAGAAGAGTTCTTTTACTGCAGGAGGTAGTGCAGAACAAATCCATCTTCTTTCGGATTATTATGGCTGTTTAGGAAATCGTAGGGTTGCTCCTATCAATTGGGCTTCAAAATATGCCGGTGATAATAGTTACTCCATATGTGGACTTTCTTCCCATAGCACGGCTTTAGCATACCTTCTTACGGCGGCTACTGCGGGAAGTGTATATTCTTCTTTAAATCGACTCGTTGGTGAAAGTAAGGGAACGAATCATTTCTATCCATTGCCGTATTCTCACGATGTTCCTGTTGGTGTTGCCACGGGGCGAAATGTTTCGGCTGGATTGGAAAAGGCTAGTAAAAACAATGATTTGACTGATGAAATTGATCAGTATGTATATGATTTTCGTGTGACCGAATTTGCTGGTGCTGGCAATAGCGGTTCATCAGGTGAAATGACGTCTTCCAATGCAAATATTCTAATTTTCGATTTAGCAATAAAAATGATTTTATAAATGGCATCCCGAAGTTGTTAAGGCTCTCCTGTTGACATCCAGCACGAATCCTGTGACCAGTTCTACTGATTATACCGCAAGCAAGCTAAATAAGAAAATCCTGAAGGGCGTTCCTAATTACAGCGCTATGATTGGCTTGAATCGTTCTAAATTCTGGACAGGTCCCAACAATGCCATTGATAATTATGGCACTATTCATGTTGAAGAAGCTAATGGTATTGTTGCGGGTAAAACTTATCGTGTTGCTATTGCCTGGCTGGTTAATCCTAAATCTGTTAAACCTTCTAATTCTAAGACTGAAGAAAGAATCCCTATGGTCTTTGGCTTGAATGTTTCTCAGTACAAAGGCAACACTGCAACTTCCCAGATTAGAAATGCTACCTTCCAGTATGTGGAATTTGTTGCGAAGAATAATAATCCGATTAAGATTAATATTTCCCGTACAAGAAATGATGTTGCAACTGATGATATTATTCTCGGTTTCAACTTCTATCGTGTTCCGTAATAATTGTTGTTTTAGTTCTGAATTGTGAAGAAAGCCTGTGGAAATTTTTCCGCAGGCTTTTTGTAGAAATAAGAAAAGACCAACTTTAAAAAGCGGGTCTTTTCTAATCCGAGAAGTGTCGCGGCGCCATTGGTACCGCAAACAACGATTATTCTTCTTCTGCGGGCTTCTTGGAGAGCTGCTTTCTCTTGATGGGATCCAGCTCGGTCTTGCGGAGGCGCAGAACTTCCGGAGTGACTTCGATGCATTCGTCTTCGTTAATGAAGGTAACGCATTCTTCCAGAGTCAGACGGCGATACGGAGTCAGCTGGATCATATCATCAGCAGACTTGGAACGCATATTGGTCAGGTGCTTACCCTTGGTGACGTTCACGGTGATATCCACATCACGGTTGTGTTCGCCAACGATCATGCCCGGATAAACTTCAGCGCCCGGTCCGATGATGAGGTAGCCGCGGTCTTCCAGGTTAGAAAGAGCGTAGCTAGCGGCTTCACCCGGTTCCTTAGCAATGAGCACGCCGTTGATACGAGCCGGGATTTCTCCCTTGTACGGTTCGTAGCCCTTGAAGATGGACTGGCTGATGGCGTAACCCTTGGAGAGGGACAGGAGTCTGGGACGGATACCGATAAGGCCGCGAGAAGGAACGTTGAATTCCAAGGTGACGCGATCGTTTTCATCGGTGGTCATGTTGGTCATTTCGCCCTTACGCTGCTGGATTTCCTGAATGCAGGCGCCGCTAAATTCGTTAGGTACTTCGACCTTGAATTCTTCGACCGGTTCCAGGAGCTTGCCGTTTTCGTCGTTCTTGAAAATCACCTGGGGAGAACCGATGGTGAATTCATAGAGTTCACGACGCATATTTTCCACCAGAATGGTCAGATGGAGAATGCCGCGGCCAGAAACCTTGAAGTTGGAAGCACCGTCAGCCTTTTCCACCAGGAGGGCGGGATCAGCCATGTGTGCGCGTTCCAGACGTTCCTGGAGCTGGTTACCAGTCATGAACTTACCACCGTACTTACCTGCCAAGGGGGAGGTGTTCACGGTGAACATCATGGAGATGGTGGGCGGGTCAATGTGGATACGGGGCAGTTCCACAGGATTCTTCGGATCGGACAGGGTATCGCCGATGTCGAAGTTGTCGAAACCTGCCAGAAGAACAATGTCGCCCGGACCGGCTTCTTCAACCGGCTGGGGAGAAAGACCGTCGTAGCGGAGAACCTTCTGGAGACGGACGTTCTTGAACTTGCCGTCGACAGTGGACTGTGCAACAGTCAGACCCGGCTTGAACAGACCGTTCTGGACGCGGCCCACTGCCAAGCGACCGAGGAAGCCGGAGTATTCCAGAGAGGTAATCTGCATGAGGGGTTCGGCATTCGGATCGCCCTTGGGTGCCGGAATGCGTTCGATAATCTTGTCCATGAGGATGGAGAAATCGCCATCCGGATCTTCCATTTCTGCCTTGCAGATACCGCGACGGCCGGAACCGAACACCTTGTCGAAGTCCAGCTGTTCTTCAGTTGCGTCAAGTTCGCAGAACAGGTCGAAAACCTTGTCCAGAGCGCCATGGGGATTGCAACCGTCACGGTCGATCTTGTTCACGACGACGATAGGAATAAGGCCCATCTGGAGAGCCTTCTGGGTTACGAAACGGGTCTGGGCCATTGGACCTTCGAAAGCGTCCACCACCAAAATCACACCGTCAACGGTACCAAGAACGCGTTCTACCTGGCCACCGAAGTCGGCATGCCCCGGGGTATCCACGATGTTCACGCGGTAGCCCTTGTACATCACGTTGGTGTTCTTGGAAAGGATGGTAATGCCGCGTTCGCGTTCCAGGTTGTCGGAGTCCATCACGCGTTCGTTGACTTCTTCACCTTCGTGGAAGGTTCCGCACTGCTTGAGGAGCTGGTCCACCAGGGTAGTTTTACCGTGGTCAACGTGGGCGATGATGGCGACGTTTCTGATTTTAGATTGATCCATAGGGCCTTCTTATATATAGAAAGGTTTATTTTTGGGCGCAAATTTAGAAAAATAGCACAATCATGGCAAGTTAGCTTTGAGTGTGGAACTGTGAGCATTGCGCAAAAAACACCCTTACAGGCCTCATAGCTCATAACTCATGGCTCATAGCTCGTAACTCATGGCTTTTTTACTATATTTGGGCTACTATGGCAAAGAATAAAGATCTTGATAATTTTGATGACGACGAAATGGACGAGGCCGCCCTCGAAAAGTTCGAGTCCGAAGAAGAATCCTCTGCCCCGGTTGTCCGTGACTACAGCGACCGTTGCATTTTGGTGTGGGAAGAAGACGATGCTCGCCGTGAGGCTTGCCTCGAAGTGCTGACCGATCTTCTGGTTGGCGCTACGATTAAGGCTGTCAAGACTGAGGCCGAAGCCCAGGAACAGCTTGAAAACGACGACTGGGATACCTTTGTGGTTGACTTCTATACCGATGGCGTTTCTAGCAGCGAATTCATCAAGAATGCAAATAACTATCCGGGCTCTATCCTGGTAGCTATCAACATGGCTCCTCTGACTCTTGCTGAAGAACGTGAACCTGCCCGTACAGAACTGCTCCGCAGACTGTTTGACGTGGAACGCGCTAACACTCAGATTAGAGCTTAATTCGCCTAATCGGCTGCAAATTTTAAAACGACCGCTTTCTGGAGCGGCCGTTTTTTTCGTTAGAGGATTCCCGGTGTGGGTGTGGCCAGCTTCCAGGCGGTTGAATCCTGACGGTTTTTCCACTGCTCCAGGTTCAGTTGGGAGGAGGCGCCATTTTTGCCCGAGGGAACTGCGGGTACTACATTAGGGTGTAGCGAGTCTGGTTCCGAGGCGTAGTAAAGCGAATCCAGCGTAATGTCGTCGCACTTGAGGATGACGAACCCTTTGGAATTTCCCATGTCGTTCCAGCCGTCGGTCCCGATGTGGAGGGCGGGTGTATTTTGGCTGTTGGGGTTTCCCAGAACGAGGATCTCGTTAGGCGGAATCTCGCTGACGGTGAGGGGGATGAACTTGGTGGAACTGGAGCTGGTGAGCCCGATGGCGCAGTCGTCAAGAATCAGGGTGTCCAGGCTGCCGTTGTAGATTTCTACAAATTCGTATTGGGTAGTGTCCTTATTGTCGGGGGCGGCCATCACTTCGGTAATCAGGAGTTCGTTGGCCTTGGGCTTGCGGTATCCTGCTGGCAGGGGGAGTGTCAATTCCACGTTCTTTTCTGGTGCGAGGTTCACCATCAGCGAAACCTGGCTCCTGAGCGAATTTAATGTCAGATTTGGAACGGGGCTGTCTTCCGTCAAAAGGAACTTGTCTTTCAGCTTGTAGATGCCCTTTCCATCTTCGCCGAACAGTGTGATTTCCACATCGTAGTTGGCCCCCAGTTTCAACATTCCGCTCTTGAAAATACCGGCGGTTGCCGTCTGGGTCATGGGGATGGTATAACTGTCCTTGTCGGATGTAAGGGTCATGGTTCCCCGGGTAACTCCCGCACTGTTGTTCAGACCCAACGGAACCTCGATGTAGACAAAGCCTACGATGGCGTGCATCTGGATGCTCAGGTTTACGGCAGCGCCTGCAGAAAGCTTGGCTTCCAGTTCTCCCATCTGCTGCAGGTCTCCGTTGGCATAAATCTTTGCCTTGAAACTCCAGTGGTCGCTGGGAAACAGGTCCAGGCTGAAGTCGGGATTTCCTGGGGCATGAATCAAATGGAGCGTGTCCGGGCCGAGGCAGTCAAGAACAAGACTGTCTACCAGAGGGGTTTCGGTATAGGAAAACCTCAGGGAAACGCTGGTCTTTTCGACGTCAACAGACGAAAGCTGGTTGTTGGTGGAGTCTGTCCCGCAGTTCCAGAAAAATGCGGCGCAGAACAAGATGGCGGCCAAGAAACACTTGGTCGAGATGCGGTTAAGAATCGGACTCATAAAACCTCCTGTTTTGAAGTGGTCCACTTCTTAACACGAGTTTTTGATCCAGAAAATCGCCTTTTACGCTGTAAAAAGATTTTTACTTTCGGGGCCTGCGAAATCTTAAAGCTTAAGGGGCTTTTGGCCGTTTTGTTGCCTGTTCCCTTGGAGTTTTGTGGCGCAGGCTTTATCTTGCCGAAGAATTTTAACCAGGGCGCTGGGACTGAGGTTGAATGCGGCTGCTGCGGTCTTGGTATCACCCCCCTTGGCGGCCATAATATCAAATACATGAGCTACGAAAAGGGGGAATAACGCATTGGAGGTCTGGATGTGACCGTTGCTGCCGGGAAAAGGAATTTCCGGGTTTGCTGGTGTTTCTCGAACTTGCAGGGCTAGGGCCATCTGCATTCGGTGCAATGCATGGATCTTATTTTCGTGAGCGCTCCTACCTTCGCAGGATTTGATTTCTAAATTGAATTCACGAAGAGTTAAAAGGACTCCTGTGTTGGTCTTGTTGCGGTGCTGGCCGCCGGGACCGCTGCCTTGATACCCCTTGAGGGTGCAGGCTCGAAGGAGTTCATCCAAGGTCATTTTTAGGTAGGTGTCGCGATGCATGTACTGAAAAATAAAATAGTTTTGGCCGCTGTTGCCGGAATTCTCATGTTTTTTGCTGGCTGTGCTGGTTCCTCTAGCTCGTTAAGCGAATCTGCTGCCGTTAAGGATGCAAAGGCTCAGAATCGCGAAATTGATAAGCAGGCCGCCCTGGAAGCCATGTTCCAGAAGTTCCTTGCCGCCATTCGCGTCGATACTCCTGCAGACACCTTGCTGGAAATGCTGACCGACCCTTCGGAAAACTGGTTGGATGAACTGGAACGTCATGCCATGTCCTACACCGAGGCGGAACTGGATACCTGCCAGTTTTACGAAATTTATTCCATACTCCTTTACCGTCTATACGAACGTGAACACCTGTGGGAAGTTTCCGAAGATCGCATGCTGTGGCTCTACCTTTCTAAGGCGGGAATGTTCCAGCGCTTTACCAGCCTGAAACTTGGGCCCATGAAGGTGAAAAATGACCGCGGCAGCATTGGTCTTGCCAATAGCCCCGAGGTTCCCATTATGCTGTTTGAATGGGATGATAACGACTGGAAGTTAGACCTAGTGGAAACGGTTCCCCTGATTACCAAGGGCGTTGAAGCTACCGCCGTGAAGAAGAACTGGACTGACAAGAAATTGGCCCTGTACTGGCTGGATAGGGAATACCATCTGCAGTATAGCCGACTGGATGAATCCCTGTTCAATCCTATTGGATTCTAACGCTTTTTCGTTGGTTTTATAATGAGTAAAAGCTTTGTTCGTGTGCTTGGCCTCTGTCTGTTAGCGGTATCCTTGTGCGTATCCGCCCCGGCCTCCCCAAAATCAACTAAGACCGGCTATACTTCGGGTTCCGCAAAAATTCTTGGTGCCGTAGATTCCCGCCGACCCTTTAGTGGCGACCGTCTGTTTGCGACGCTGGATTCTGTTGGCGGTACGGGCACGTGGATGGAATGGGATGTGAACGGCGTAAAGGATCCGTCCCTGATGGAAGTGCTGAATCCTATGCTCAAGGCTGAAAATAAGCCGGAAATGGTTTGGGTACTTACGGAACGTCAACTTCCCTTGCTGGCTGTACTCCTGCAGAAAGGTGCTGGTGAAGTGCTGATGTTTTATGAACTGAAAAAGCTGGATGCAAAGCCCGAAAAATTGACAATCAATCCTGTACTTTCTAACTCCGTGGTGTTTAGAGATTATAAACAAGTTTCTGAAAATGAATTTATTCATATAGATAAGCCTAACTTGAAAATCAAGACCATGAGCAATGGATTCCGCTTTACTTATGAAAACCGCGTAGATTCTCCGCTAACCTTGGATCCGACTTATTCGACCAAGACTTTTGTGGAGAAAAAGGCGATGCTTAGGGATTATGAGGATTACTTCAAGTATGAGTATTCCCTGATGCTTCGTGCTTTTGTCCAGTCTGTTCGAGGCGTGTTCAATTGGCAGCCCTGGCATTGGTATATGCAGGAATGGAATGCTAACTATAAAATGCCGTCAGAGGAACTGGATGCCATTCTCAGTAGCGGTGTGATGCCTCCTTTCTTTACGCTTTTTAAGGCCAAGACGGCTCGAGGCGAAGTGGTTGAATTTAGGACCAATGGAAACGGCTATTCCGAATTGCTGGTGACTAATCCCTAGGTGCATTTTTCTATTTTGAAAACGTGAAGTTTTCAATATCAAATTTTGTTCTTGCGGCGCTGTTGGCGGTGCCTGCATTTGCCTCGAAAGTGGTGGAGGATTCCCAAAATCGCTTTGTGATGGATGATGAAGTCGCAAATACGGCTGTGCTGGATTGCGATGGTTACAAGGGTGGTTTTTTCCGACCGGAAAATGCCACTTATTTCGATGGAAACGGTGTTCCGTTTAGAACGTATAGCATTGCCTTGCCGACGAAGGAATTGCCTCAGGTTTTCATATCTGATGAGCGTCTGCTTGAATTGGGCAAGCCTGTCTGTGCTGATCCGGAAAGAATGGAGCCGGTGTCGTTTGGCTTTGGTCCGATTCAGATGTCTGAAGCAGTTCAGCGAGATGGCCTCTGGCTTACGGATATCCGGGTGCCTCTTTACGTGAAAAGAGGAAACTCTGTTGCACTTCGCAAGAACTTTAGACTGAACGTCAAGTTTAACGGACGGGCTGCAGGTGTGAAGCCTGGTCTGAGAGGACTTGCCCGTGCACTGAACGTGAACGGGGCTTCGCGCTTTGGCGCGAACCAGAAGGCTTTGCAGAAAAGCCTTCGCAAGTCCGCCTCTAGCGATTACTCCGACGTTGAATTTCTGGCACAGTTCTTTGTAGGCGATAAAAAGCTTGGCTCGTTCTCTGAAGATGGCCTGTATGCTGTAGAGTATAGAAGTGTTCGTGCGGCAATGGTTTCCGCTCAACGAGAAGACGATCTCGTGGGCATACCTGTAGATAAGATTTGCCTATATGGTTCGTCTCAGGATACCCTTGCGGCAATTGGTCCTGGTGCGGCGGAACGCAATCCCAATCAAATTTTTGAAATCCCCATTGAGGTTAGAGACCATTCTCCTTCTAGTTCCAAGGCTGACGGAACTTTTGGCGAGGGAGACTCCATTGTATTTGTTGGATACGGAAACGGCTTCTGGAAACGTTGTGACCGCGAAAATCCGTCGTTTAAAAACGGCGAGATGGACTACTTCCATTCCTATTCTCCCTATTCCTTTGACCAGGGATTCCTTCTTGGAAAGAAATATACGGGTAAGGGCAAGCGACTCTCGGACTTGGTTGAATCCCCTGCGGGAAAGGGCCGAGATGTGGAGTGGATGCGCTATGTACATGCCGAAGAAGATGCCTTGCTTAGGGATACTTATTACGGAAAGGACCTGAACTGGGAATCCGCTTCAGGTAAGGAATGGTTCTGGCATTGGCACTCGAGGTTTGATTCCACGCGGATTTCTGCTGCGGAGTTAAAAACGGATGAAACGTATACGTTGCCTGGCCTTGTGGAAGGCGGCAGGCAGTATGTTGCCGTAACGTACATGCCCCGCCGTTCTGTAAGTCATTCTTCTGCAGAAAAAGCAAATGACCAGAAAAAAGACATCTATATGTCTAGCCGTAGTTATGCAGAAAGAATGGATTCCATCTTTTTTGCCGTAGAGGTGAACGGAACTAGAGTCCGCCGTGAGGCGACGACTTTGATGCCGGGGGGTAACTTTAGGATCGATGGCGTCGAACTTAAGAAGACTGGCAATTCCATTGCCCTGGATATGCTCCCGGGCGGCACACAGTATGATCGTTTTAACGGATACAGTTTTGCCTACCAGTGGAAGCCTGTTGTTGATTCTGCGGAATGGCTTTTGCCGGGAAATGTTTCGGGTGTGATCAACGTTCCGGTTCCGTCTGGTACGCAGGTCATGAAGTTTAAGAATCTTCAGCCTGTCGGCTATTTGCGTTCATCCAACGGTGTTGCCAAGGATAGCGTGGCCAGCGAGGATGATGTTCGCTATCTTGCCGTTCGTTCGGATGCGTTTAGAGAGGACTTGAGGGTTGCTGGTTTTTCTAGACCCAATAGCGGTGTCCTTAAGGATTTGACTCGCCCTAATTCAAAGTTGGAGTATTTGATCATTGCTCCTCCTGACTTTATTAATGAAGCTGTTGCCTTGGCTGAGTTTAGGGCCGGCGGTTCTGCTGTAAGTTCTATTGCCACCTCTGTAGTAAATCTTGAAGACATTTACAGAACGTACACGGCAGGGCGCCTTTCTCCGGTTGCAATTAGAAACTACCTGTCTTACGTTTACTCTGTATGCCCCGATTTCCGTTATGTCCTTTTGGTCGGCTCGGGAACTTTCGATTACCGCGGCATGAACAGCCGACTGACGCCAAATCATTTCCCGACCTACCAGGATGAAGACTATGTGTCCGAGGATTTTTATGGCGTACTGGATTCGGGTGAAGTGATTCGCTTTGGACCTTATGAGCTGGATGTTGCCGTTGGGCGAATTCCTGCCCAGTCTCCGTCTGCGTTTGCCAACTATGTTCGCAAGGCGAAAGATCATGAAATGCTGAAAACGTTTGACAATTCTAGTTGGCGTTCTGTCATTTTGTTGGCTGCAGATGATGCCTGGAATAATGGCGGTGTCGATAATATCCCTCATACCACTTTTCAGGAAAATACGGCTAAAACAATCAGTGATCGTTCTGAAGAAAAGAATATTCGCTGGGATATGAAGAAAATTTACCTGGTGGATTATGAACGGGATGCTTCTGGACAGAAAAAACTCGCTGCCGAAAACTTTATCAGTATTTTGAACCAGGGAGCCCTGATTACCACGTACTATGGACATGGTTCGAAGACGGACTGGGCTGTAGAAGGTTTGATGAAGCCCAGCTATGTTAAGAAACTTTCTAATAAGGGACGATATACCATATTGGCTTCGTTCTCCTGTACGGTTGGCCGTTTTGATGAAGGAACTGTTCCGTCACTTTCAGAAGAAATGTTAATGGCTAGTGGCGCAGGTTCTATTGTTTCCATTGGTGCGACTAGAGAAACTTTTGCCTCGGAGAATAAAACCTTCGGATTGAATTTCATGAGCTTTGCCTTGACCTCTGATTCCGTCCGTCGCATTGGTGATGCTTACGTAGGTTCCAAACGTTATTCCACTTTATCTGGAAACCAGCGTTATAATGAAGGACGCTATGTATTGTTAGGCGAACCGGTCATTGGTCTGCCGATTTCTGAATATAAAGTGAAACTAGATAAACCTCTGGAACAGATTAAGGCGCTTGACAAATTGACTTTGTCTGGAACTGTAGATGGTCTTGATGATGGATATATCGTGTTGAACTTGAAAGAAGGCCGTTCGTACAAAACGGTTGATTTGCAAAATTCGATGAACGAAGAATTGGAAGTGTTCTTGAATGGTCCTCTGATTTATTCTGAAGAAGTGGCTGTGAAGAATGGACGGTTCTCTACAGAATTTGTCACCCCGCGTAAAATGTCCTTTGGTGATTCCCTGGCGGAATTTACAACGTGGGCGTATTCAAAGAAATCCGCTGCTGTTGGCCGCTCCCTAATTGGACATTTGAGAATCGCAGGAATATCCAACTATGCAGATTCCTTGAAGGATACTGTTCCCCCCACAATCAAGATTCAGTCTTGTATATCGGGGGCAATGGCAACCTACTTTGTTGACGGACAAAACATAAAGCTTCAGGCTCCTGCATGCTTGCAAGTTGAAGTGGAAGATTCTACGGCCCTCGATTTTAGGGAACAGGCTGATGAGGGAATTTCCTTTGAAGTCGAAGGTGTTCAGGATCCGTTCCATCCAAGCCCTTATCTTGAACAGAATTCCAAATATGCTAAGGTCCGTATGAACTTTAGTACGGAACAATATCCTGCGGGATCCTACTTGTTTAAAGTGAGGGCCCTGGATGTTGTTGGAAATGCTGCTACGAAAACGTTGGTGGTCGAAATTACTGACGAGATGGAGACGGGCCTGGCCGATGTTTTCAATGCTCCGAACCCCATGGGTAAAAAGGGAACGACTTTCTACTTTAAGAATTTCGCTGATTCCAGAGTAAACATTTTCATCTACAATCAGAATGGCCGTCTGGTGAAGGTCTTGAAGGATGCCGTATCGGGTGTGACCCGCTGGGATGGCCGCGATGATCGTAACCGCCTTCTTGCTAATGGGCTGTATCACTATGTGGTACGTTGCGAAGTTCCTGCGTCGGAAGGTGTGAAAAAGAAAACTTGGACTAAAAAACAGAAACTATTGATTTCGAGGTAATTATGGATTTGAGAGAAAAACCGGGTAAGATTCAGTCTTTTTTGGAGATCATGCTGCGTATACGCCTGATTTCCATTGTGGCTATCGTCGTTGCTTCCATCAGCTTTATGGCCTCCAGCTGGCAGGGCATTGCCTCCTTGCCCTTGGGAGCGTCTGAAGCGCTGGGAATGTGGATGGCCGAGGTGGAAGGTGTTGCAGGGGTCTGGGCTAATGCTCAGTATCTGAGCGTGGCTGCCATTGCCGCCGTTGTACTGTTCGCTATTTTTGGAAGCGTTCGCGGTGCGGTTGCGTCTGCCGTTTCTTTTGGCTTGGCATTTGGCGCTCTCTACATCTTGGGCGGTAACGAAAACATGCCTGTCATGATGTTTGGCGCTTTGGCGATTGTTTCGCTGGTGGCTCTTGTTGTGGTGAAGGTCCCCTTTGCCTGTGGACTTTTCCCCTTTGTCTTGGCCTGGATTTTCTGGAGCGGACTTTGTGCCGTTCTGCCGGCTAGCCTGGAACCCACCTGGCTTGTGTGGGCTGTGCTTTCTGCTCTTGGATTTGCCAGTGCGATGTCCTTGTCTGCTGTGGCGGGCAAGCATCTGTCTGCCGGTGTGCCTGCTGCGGGTGCTTTGGTAAAGGCTGCGAAGCAGATGTTTGTCCCGGTGCTTGCGGCTTCCTTGCTAGCTGTGTGCGCCGTGGCTTTTGACATGCCTGCCGCTAACGCTGTGGATGCCGCCCAGGCGTCCGATGCTGCTGCAAATGCCGCCGATGCCGCCAAGACTTCTAATTTGAATTACTGGGGCGCAGCCCTTTACTTCTTCGTTTTCAATTTGTGGTTCTTCGTTCTGCAGTTCCCCATTATGTCCTTTGCCCCTTGGGAACGCCTCCGCTCCGGAAGCCGCCGCGTAGAAATGAAGGACAAGAAGAAGGCTGCCGGCAAGAAAAACTCGAAGAAGAAATAGTCGATTCGAACATCTTTGTTTTGCGAAACTCCTCCGCATGGGGGAGTTTTTTATTTGCGGTGGTTGTCTCTGCTGGTTTACAGAAAATGAAAATTACAAAAATATGATAAATAGGATTGAGGGGGTTGAAGGTTGCCTTAGGAGGCTCTTTAATAGGAAATTTTTGTTTGAATTACAAATAGTGTAAATAATTTTATTTGGGTAATTCATAAAGTGTAAGCCTTTTTGGGGGAACGTCGGGGCGGTAAAATCTAACAGATAAAAAAAAGAAGATGCGTTCAAACCCTTATAGAATAAGGGATTGAGACGGTTTCGTCTATTTTTTTTTGCCAACTGAAAATCTGAGTTGGCATGGTCTTTGCGTATGGGTGGCGGAAACAAAAATAAACTCAACACAAGGATGAAATCATGAAGCTCGTTACAGCTTACATTCAACCCGAAAGGCTAAATAGCGTAAAGCAGTCTCTATACGAGGCTGAAATTTTCAAGATGTCAGTCACCAACGTTCTGGGCTGCGGTCAGCAGAAGGGACACACTCAGGTGTATCGTGGCGTTGAAACCGAAGTGAACCTGCTTAAGAAGATTTGTATTCGTATCGCCGTAAACGATGAATTCGTTCAGCCCTGCATCGATGCAATCATTGCTGGCGCCCGTTCTGGTAACATCGGCGATGGCAAAATTTTTGTGACGAACCTTGAACAATGTATCCGTATCCGTACCGGTGAAACTGGCCCGGAAGCTATTGGCTAATAAGGAGGTATAAAAATGGCTGATACACTTTCTACTATCGTCGATACCGCCGCTGCTGTAGCTGATACCGTTTCTAGCGCCGCCGCTGCTGTTGTTGAATCTGTTGCCGAAGCTGCTGCTCCTGTGGCTGCCGCCGTGGAAGCCGCTGCCGCTCCCGCTGCAGAAGCTGCTCCCTCTGTAGGTGAAGCAATCTTCATGACCGAAAATATCTGGATCATGATTTCCGCAATGCTGGTGTTCATCATGGGCCTTGGCTTTGCTTGCGTTGAATCCGGTCTTTGCCGTGCAAAGAGCGCTTCCAACATCTGCTTTAAGAACGTGGCTGTTCCCGCTATCGGTATTTCCGTGTACGCATTGCTGGGCTTTGGCTTGATGTATCCGGGTGAATTTAACGGTTGGCTTGGCTTTGCAGGCTTCGGCATTGGCGACTGGATGAATCCCGCCAACTTCACTGCCGCTTATAACGGTCACTTCTCCCTGTTCACTGACTGGCTGTTCCAGGCTATGTTTGCCGCTACCGCCGCAACCATCGTTTCCGGTGCCGTTGCTGAACGTATCAAACTTTCCTCCTTCCTGGTGTTCACCTTCTTCTACGTAGCATTCGTCTACCCGGTAGTTGGTTCCTGGGTTTGGGGTGGTGGCTGGCTCTCCAACTTCGCTGCATTCGGTGCAGAAGGCTTCCACGACCTGGCTGGTTCTGAACTGGTTCACTCCGTTGGTGGCTGGGGCGCTCTCGCTGGCGTAATCATTCTCGGACCCCGTATCGGCAAGTATGTGAACGGCAAGGCTCATGCAATTCCCGCTCACAACGTTCCGCTGGCAACTATCGGTGTGTTTATCCTGTGGTTCGGCTGGTGGGGATTCAACGGCGGTTCCGCTCTCTCCGGCAACCCCTTCGATACCTCTCTGATTCTTGTGACTACTAACTTGGCTGCTGTGGCTGGCATCATTACCGCAACTGCAACTTCCTGGATTATCGCAAAGAAGCCCGATGCCACCATGGCTCTCAACGGATGCTTGGCTGGTCTGGTTGCAATCACCGCTCCTGCTGATACCGTTTCCCCGCTCAGTGCCTGGATCATTGGTGCAATCGGTGGTGTGATCGTAGTCCTGGCTGTGTACTTCTTCGAAAAGCTCCGCTTGGACGACCCGGTTGGTGCTCTCTCCGTTCACCTGGTCAACGGTATCTGGGGTACCCTTGCAGTTGGTATCTTCGATTACACCGGCCGCTTCAACTTCTCCACCCAGCTTCTCGGTGTCGTTGCCTACGCAATCCCCTGCTTCCTCTCTGCTTGCCTGATCTTCATCGTGATCAAGAAGACTATGGGCCTCCGCGTTAGCGAAAAGGAAGAACTCCGCGGTCTCGATCTTGCAGAACACGGACAGGAATCTTATGGTGGCTTCCAGATCTTCAGCAACATGTAAGATCAGGAAAACCGCCTGGACTTTCGCGGCAAACGTCGCAATAAGTTAAAGCCATAATAAAAACAAGGACCTCGTACCGAATGGTACGGGGTTTCTTTTTCTTCTGTATCATATAAGGTAAGATTTGTTTCATATACTGAATAAAATTTTTAAATGATTGATGAAATTGGGTAAAATTAAAGAAAAACTAATATTTTGTATCATTTTCTGTTGACTTTTTGAAAAAACCTAGTTATATTGAACATGCAAGAGAGGAAATATGAAACCGATTACTGAGTATCAAGATTATCGCTGCTACATGCAGGATTTTTACGAAGAACGGAAGCAAAAGTCCGCTTTTACCTGGCGCGAGTTTTCCAGGATGGCTGATTTTTCGTCACCTTCTTATTTGAAGTTGGTGTGTGATGGTAAAACTTCTCTGAGTCGGGTGGGTGTGCCCAAGGTGGCTGCCGCTATGGGACTGGCTGGTTTTGAGTTGACCTACTTTGAAAAGATGGTTGAGTTTGGAAATGCAAAAATAGACGCCAAGAAAAAGGCTTGTTTCGAAGAGATGACTAAGATTGCCAAGGAACAGAAGGCGCGTGTCATAGACTCTGACACCTTTGCCTATTATGAATCTGCGGTCAACACCATCGTTCGCGAATTGGCTCCTCTGATGCCCGGTGCCTTGCCTCTGGAAATGGCGCGAAAGATAAAGCACACTTTTACGGCTCAGCAGGTCAGGGATTCGCTCGGTCTGTTGACGAAGGCGAATTTACTTCAGGAAACGGGTGTCAATGAATACCGTCAGACGGATCGTGTCATTTCGGGTTCTACGGAAGCGATTCCCTTGGCGTTACGTTCCCTGAATCGCGAGATGATTGATTTTGCGAGGGAAGCTATTGAAAATGTGGATCCTCGAGAAAGGAATATTTCTGGTATAACTATGGGGGTAGATGCCAAAACATTCGAACGCATCAATAAGGAGGTTGATGAATTTCGCAGACGGATTATGGCGATCGCCAGTGAATGCGAGAATATCGATCAGGTCTATCGTTTGAATTTGCAATTTTTCCCGTTGACGGAAAAAATTTAGGGAGAACAATATGAAAAAGAGAAATGGCCTTTTCGCAATTTTTTTGACGGCGATGCTATGCGCCTGCGGATCCGAAGGCGTGGCTGGTGTTGACGAACAGGGTAATTCTATTGCCGATGACCCGACTGGAGGAAATCAAAATTCCAGTTCCAGCGAAGTTATCGAAAGTTCTGGCTCCGGTATGGGTTATTCTAGCAACGATAACGGATCTTCGGATCCTGGTTTTGATCCGGGCTTTGATCCGGGCTTTGATCCCAGCATCCCACAGGGGAACATTCATATAATTGAGTTCTCTGGAGCATCTTTAGATAGCGTGTACAACTACATTCTCTTGCCCCGCGAACTTTATGATATGGCTCCTGATAATTGCGGCTCGCCGGAATGTGATTTCCGTACGGTTAAGGGAGGTACCCAATCTGGTTACTTGTCTCTTGAGGAGCATGATTTTTCTTCCGAAGTTATGTGTGAAGCTGGTTTTACCTACTCCTACAGGGTGGTCAGGGAAGCCGGTGTTGTTCAAAAGATCTTGAGGACAGATGATCAGAATGTTCGGGATGTTTTTGAAAATGCCTGTGCTGCCGAAGACGGAATTCTGAAAGAAGATGTATGTAAGGTTGTGCTTACTGAAGGGGCTGCAAATAAAACACCTTATGTAGATCCTTATTGGGCGTCCTTTGCCACAGAAGTTATAAACAAATGTCACAATTAAAGTAAGGAGGAAACTATGAATTACAAAATGCTAACATGCGGCATTGCCGCCCTGGGTTTGCTTGCCTGTTCCGATAACAGCTCAAGTCCCGAGGAAGTCTCTCCTCAATATACGCCGGCAGCGGGATTGAATGAGGTTGAGTTCTCTGGAGCATCTTTAGATAGCGTGTACAACTACATTCTCTTGCCCCGCGAACTTTATGATATGGCTCCTGATAATTGCGGCTTGCCGGAATGTGATTTCCGTACGGTTAAGGGAGGTACCCAATCTGGCTACTTGTCTCTTGAGGAACATGATTTTTCTTCCGAAGTTATGTGTGAAACTGGTTTTACCTACTCCTACAGGGTGGTCAGGGAAGCCGGTGTTGTTCAAAAGATCTTGAGGACAGATGATCAGAATGTTCGGGATGTTTTTGAAAATGCCTGTGCTGCCGAAGACGGAATTCTGGCAGAAGATGTATGTAAGGTTGTGCTTACTGAAGGGGCTGCAAATAAAACACCTTATGAAGATCCTTATTGGGCGTCCTTTGCCGCAGAAGTTATAAACAAATGTCACGATTAAAGTAAGGAGGAAACTATGAATTACAAAATGCTAACATGCGGCATTGCCGCCCTGGGTTTGCTAGCCTGTTCCGATAACAGCTCAAGTCCCGAGGAAGTCTCTCCTCAATATACGCCGGCAGCGGGATTGAATGAGGTTTTGAAACCGAATGATGAAACTCCTAAGGTTCCTGACATGGATTCCGTGACGCGTGAAGAAAATTCGCAATCTCGTGAAGAAATTCTGGATTCCTATCGGGATGCGGGACATTTCTTGGACGAGAGGGTCGAAGTGGAGCCTTGTTCTACTGCTGATGACAAGGATGACCACTGCATGTTGAAAAAAGATTATGCCAAAGGCAGTGTCTATTTCAATTACCTGGGCTCGGAGGAATATATTCGTTGTGAACAGTATGAAGGACGCGCTTTGGAATATCGTGTTTCAATAAAGGATTCTGTGGTAACCCAGACGTTGACCGTGTCCGAAGCCAAGGGTCTTGTGGATACGATTCCTTTCTATGCCAGCTCTAGTGAAACAAGGTTGTCCCTTTCTTGCAAGGGCCAGTATAGTCACAATGTGGATGAAGGTTCCTATAGCTGTACCACAGTGATTGAACCGAATGTATTTAAGGAACAGTATGTGCTGATTCGAAATACGTATGAAAAGGAGGATGGTCCTGACTTTAGCAGTTTGACATGCGTAGTCGAGGGCGTAGATAAAGCCTCTGGAGCGGCTTATTGCATTGAACTTGATCACAATGGGTACATTGAGGAAGACGATTCCGATGTGGATTATGAATATGTGTACAAGGTTTATTCCGATGCAAAAAGTGCAGAAGAACTAGACTTTGATGCTATTGAAGAAGAATTCAAGAAACTCCATGATGGTTCTAACGTCACTTGTGCTAATGGCGTTTGCTTGCAGGAGACAACGTACTATTCCTACGCAAATGAATCTTGGGGGCAGTTTAGCAACGATGTTGTGGTAGATTGCCTTCAGATGCCAAGTACGCCACAAGAACAGCCCACATCCGATAATTAGAAGTGGGCTTGACGCTTAACGCATTTTTGGGAGCTAGGCGGTTACTTAGTGGCAGGGAAGGCAGCAATGCCTTCCTTCCATGCTTTTAGGGATTCGTTGGATGTATCTACGCCCCAATCGGCTTCGTGGCCTTTGCTTTGACTAAAGATGACAAGACCCTTGATTTTCGGGAATTCCGTGGGCAAAATGCGGAACATTTCCCGGAACCATTCTGCCTTGCTACCGCCGTGTTCTGAACAGGAAAATTCTGCGATGAACATGGGCTTGTTGAAACCTTCGATGGCTCTGTATGCAGCCCTGAACACTTGTGAGAAGCTTTGCCAGCTAGACCAGCTTTGTGCGGTACCCCAGTTGTAGCCGTCGATAGAGGTGTAGTCTACGTAGTCGTTGCCAGGGTAGGAACCCTTCAATGTGGACTTTGCGCCGCTGTTGCTAGCGTTTGTTGTCCAAACCCATTTGACGTTGGAGACGTTCTGGGCCCGGAAACGTTCTACGATGTGGCGGTAGGCTGCGGCAACTTTGTCTTCGGCGTTATTGACGGGATCTTTGCCTGTGCCCCAGGTGTACCAATCGCCGTTGGATTCATGAAGCGGTCGCAACCAGATTTCGGATCCGAATTCCTTCACGCCCTTAGCAAAATCATCCAGGTAGGCGTCGGTTTTGCCGTCGAGGATATCCTGCGCTGTGTAAGGCTGGGGCATCCAGGTAATCATCATGATGGAACCGCGCTTCTTTGCCATTTCAACGTAGGGCTTTGTCCAGGCCCAGTCATTGTATTGCCAAAGGACAAAATGGTGGATGACGTCGAGATGGCGCCCCTGCAATCTTTCAAAAGCCTCGACGTTGGCTTCCGTAGGCTGGGGGACTTCTTCCGGTCCGCCCACCCATGCTCCAAAGAACATGGAGTTGAAAGTCTCTGCATCTGGTGTAATGGGTCCCACTTGTGGCTCGGATGTGCTTGATGATGAAATGATGTTTAGTTCTGAAGAGCTGGATGAAGGTGCTATAGGAGTGTCCGCAGAAGAACTTGGCGGGATTGTCAAGGAGTCGCTATTTTCTATTGGATTTGACGGATTTTCAACGACTCCGCTGCCATAATCAGGTTGCTCTGTTGGCTGGGTGATTTCTGGATTTGTGACTTCGCCGGTTTGAATTTCAGTAGGAATGGATGGATCGTCGGGGCTGGCGATGCTGCTTGCTGGATTGGACGTTTTGGAAGTGCTGCATGCGAACATGAACAGGCACGCACTAGCCATGATAAATGACTTGATAAAAGCGTTTTTCATAGAATTTTGTTCTCCTGCCCTCAAAATAGAAGGAAATTGTGGAGAGATTACATTTTTTTATTTAGTTTGGAATAAAAAATGTTTTAACTGTTTTGAGCTTGCTGCTGAGTTGTATTCTATTTCAGGTTGATCAGTCCAAAGCCCGCCAGGCAAACCAGAATGCCCACCACTTTATTCCAGGTGATGGCTTCGTTATAAAGCCCATACCCAACGAAAATCAGGATGATGGCGAGAATGGTGGCCTGCACGATTTGCGCGATGCTTACGGGCCAGCCGGCTTTGTAGGCATAGATGAAGCCCACTTCAAGGCCAACCACGATAAGGCCAAGAACGATGGGCGCCCAATTCAGCTGCTTGAATTCAGCAAGCAGACTGCCGGACTTTCCCAGAATAAAGTAAAGAATGAGCGAGGCTATGGCTCCAACGCTGTAGGTAATGGCCAATGCTGCGAAGGGGTTCATTCCCTTGGAAACGGACTTGGCGCAAATCTGATAGATAACGTTGCAGGAAATGATTA
This sequence comes from Fibrobacter sp. UWH5, assembly GCF_900142505.1. Lineage (NCBI taxonomy): Bacteria > Pseudomonadati > Fibrobacterota > Fibrobacteria > Fibrobacterales > Fibrobacteraceae > Fibrobacter > Fibrobacter sp. UWH5. Next base: position 579,879 of record NZ_FRBB01000001.1, read on the forward strand.
GGGCCATGGGCCAAACGTAGGAGAGCATAGGCGGAATATAGATTATTTAAGCAGGTCTTTTGCCCATTCGGGAATGGTGTCGGAGTATTGTTTGATCAATGTGCCGTCCACCATTCTGCAAATCAGACGGGGTGTTTCGTTCTCGATGGAATTGTCGTAGATATAAGCTCGATCGACTAAAGGCAGAATTAACGTTGCGTTTGTTTTTGATTTGTAATAACGAGAGATGATTTTAGAAATGGGAACTTCGTGTCCGCCGTTGATAACGCGATTGGTAATTCGCATTACATTGATTAATGGATTTTCTGTACACAGTCGCCGAAGGTTTCTTGAGCAATGTTGTCGGGGTTGATGTAGATGCTGTCGGCTGTCCATTCGTTTTCAAGAAGCTGGACTGTCGTTGTGGTTTTGCCAGAACCATTGGGACCGGCGACAATGCAGAGGGTGGGCTTTTTACGCATCGTTATAACCCCATCTTCTTTCTTTTTCTTGTCACGTTTTTAACGGCATTTTCGCGCATGCTCTGCAAGGCTTTTGCTGCGTTTGTTGTGGACTCGCGGGCAGAGTCGCGGACTTTCAGCATTAAAGCGTTTAGCATTTCATCAGAAGGTTCTTCAGAAGATGTCAGGCGATAGCTTTTTAAATCAACGCCGGCGTTGTACGTGGTCTGAGTGTCAGAACAGAAAGGCTTTGCCGAAAAATGTTGAACGTTGTTGACGCAGGTGTTTGTAGGTGCGTTGAGTCCAGCGACAGCTTGTGCTGTTTCGTTGGATTTTGCGCCGGGCAGCTTCACGTCGAAGGGTAGGCCTTGCTGCAGGATAATCTGCTTGTAAAACATATTGATGGCGTTGGAAACGGGAATCCCCAAGGCTTCAAGAATGCTTTCCGCCTGTTCCTTGACTTCGGGCTCGATACGTGCGTATAAATTTGCTGTTTTTGCCATATAAGACAATATAGAAAAATGTATTGCGAAACGCAATACATTATAATTGCCATCAATCATTCCGTTGTGGACTATGGCGTTAAGTAAGCTTTTTTATTTAATCGAATATTGTGTTATTTGCAATCGCGTTAGGCCTGCAACCACTTAGAGCTTCGCTCTTAGTGGGGCATGGTCCCCTTTAGGGGATGCCGCAGCCCGTATAGCGCAAGAGGGCTGGCCCGCAAGGGCAACGCCCATTATTTCACGATATGTCTATGATACTCCTGCAGGCTGCACACCTCGAATCTACCGTAGTCGTGCTTGTCCATGAGGCCTTCGACGATGGCGAGGGCTTCTTCCACATTGTGGGCGATGCCGGAAGCGGCCTGCTTGATGCCCACCTTGTCAACCAGCTGCTTGAAGAAGTCGCGGTCTTCGGCAAGGTCGATATCCTCGGGGCTTGTACCCACCACATTGGCGCCGGCCTTCTTCAGGCGCATAGCCAGGTTAAGCGGAGTCTGGCCACCGAACTGAACGATCACGCCGTAGCAGTTTTCACGTTCGTAGATGCCCATGACATCTTCGAGGGTCAGCGGTTCAAAGTGAAGCTTGTGGTCAGTATCGTAGTCCGTGGAAACGGTTGGAGGCTGCGCTTCCTTTTTTTATTTGGGGCGTGGCGCAAGCGCACTCCCATGCGTCTCGGCAGTACGAACACAAGTGTTCGTGTTGCTCTCGACTTTAGGGCGTTCCCTTGCCTGCGGCAAGGTCGGGCTATACTCGCTTCGCTCACCGAGCCTAAAGTCTCGGCCCCATAAAGACCGTTCGGCTTTCGCCTCACCTTCGCCAACACAACTTGTTAATACAAGTTGCTTTTGGCTCACGGGGGTAACCATCCCTAACGCAAAACGCTAGTCATCAGTCTCATTGGCCAGCTTAATAAAGTTATCAAAAGCCTCGATTATGGAATCTGCGTTTGTATAAGACTTGCGGATAATCAAGAACGAATAGGACTCTGTTTCGCTAAAGAAAATTTCTCTTGGGGTGATGGAAAATTCATTTTCGCCATACATACGGAACCAGGACTGAAAAAGCCTGTGTCTTGCCCGCCCCTTACTGTCGGTCGATGTGTCGATGAACGCAACCAAGGCGCTGTCGAATTTGTCCAGGAAGTTTCGAATGATCGAAACAATGGTATCTCTAGTATTACTTCCAGAAATATCGTTTACATGATTATTTGGCAGCAAACTGCTTTCTACGCGATAGATGTCCACGCAGAAGATAGGGAAGTTGGCTTCAAATTGCGAAGTCAAGTCGTTGAATATGACAGAAATTTTATTTTGAGTTTCGGTCTCAAAATAAAAGGTGTCGCAATCTTCAATTACTGGATAAATCACAAAAAAACTACTTTGTGGGAGCAAAGCCCTTCAAAGTACCGTTGGCTTTGAAATATTCCGCCCTTTGTTTCTTTTCGGCAAGAATGTCTTTCAAAAGCTTCCTTGCTTCGGATGTAGTAAACTGCTTCATAGCATTATCCTCATCCATAATATAGGATTTTGAAGAGGCCTTGTCAAAGGACTTGTCTGTTTCTGCTGACTTTTCCAAGGCTTCGTCCTACTTCTTCAATGTCTTTTTGCAATTTCTTTAATTTTGCCTTTAACTCTCTTCGTCTTGCATCTTGTTCTTCAAATTGCGCGGCTTGCGGATCGACGCTTTTGCAGAGGTATTTGGTAACAACTTTCCCGTTTTGACGGGATACATGGTAAAGATATACCTGCTTGCCTATTTTTTTTCTTCGAAGAGAACATGAGGGGAGTTTTGCTTGTTCGGAGGCATACTTCGCCTGAAGTTTTTCCAGGCGATCGAGTTCTTCTAGCAATATTCCTTTCACAACGCTCATCTTACCCTACAATATAAAAATATTTGACGGTTGTAGGGTAGAGTTGCCCTACAAGTGCTTGAAAATTGAGTTTTGTAGGGTAAAATCTCCCGATGAAATAAAAAAACACCCTGCGTCGGCAGGGTGTCTTTGTATGCGCGATGCGCAATCGGTATTCTATGTAGCTGCTATGCGGCATTAATCCTCCCTTCGGCAACGCCTGCGGCGGCGTTTACCGGGAGCGCGAGGGCGGCAGCGTCACGGGGTTCCGGGGTGGCTCCTTCGCGGGCCTTTGCACGGGCCTTTGCGCGAGCCTTGTAGAGGGAACGGCTGTTGGCGATGAATACGTTCACCTTGTCGATGAAGGCCGTGCAACTTTCGTCACCCTTGGTGGCCGCGTTGTACTGCGCGAAGTTAATCAGCTGGCGGAAGGCGCTGATGCAATCGTTGCGGAGATTCTTGCTGGTGGTCTCCTCGCGGATGCGGCGTTCCTCGGCGCGGGTCTGGTTGGCTTCGGCGAATGCGCCTTGCACCTCCTTCAGGGCGTTGAAGGCAAGCTCCAGTTCGCTCCCGGCCAGGGCCCCGGCATATTCTTCCTTGCCAATAACCGCCTGGACGTTAGCAATGACCGATTCGATGATGCCGGTGAGGCTCTTCTGGTCAACGGAACCTGCATTGCCGTAGCCCTTTACATATTCCCAGATTTCCTTGGCCAGGGCGGAACGCTGCTGGTCCAGGGAGCCTGTGAGAACCTTTACCGTTCCACGGAAATTGCGGAATGCGATGGTGCGCTTGGAATCCTGTTCCGATGCGCCCTTCTTTGCCGCGGCCTCCGCCACACTGGTGGTGTAGTCGGAGAACTTGCCGATGGTTGCCTTGTATGCGTCCAGCTGGGAACGGACATCCTTGAGGTTGATGGATGCGGCTGCCGTTGCCACGTTGTTGTGGAAACCGATGAAGCCGTCGTTGGTGATGCGGTTGAAGTTGATTGCGTTAACGTTTTTCATATAGGTACCCTCGTAAAGAGTGTTGATGTTTAGGTCAATCTGTCCGAGCAATTCCCGGCTCATTGATCACTAAACTACAAGGGTCCGCCGCTAAAGAAAAGTTTAAAAATCTATACAAAGTTTGTATGTAAATGAAGATTTTCTAAAAAGGATGCAACCATTTTGCACCACGCAAATTTTTTCTAAAATCGCCGATTTTTCGGGGCTTGCAGGCCGTTTTTTATAAAAGAAAATATTCCCATTTGGAATCGATTGCCCTCAAAAAAACTTGCAAGGAGCTTGTTTTCGGTGAAGAAGCTGCTCTACGAACCTGTAGAGATGCTTTGTCTATGTGAAGAAGCAAGTTCCTCAATCCGTGGAGATGCTTTGTCTATGTGAAGAAGCAAGTTCCTCAATTCGTGGAGATGCTACGTCTATGTGAAGAAGCAAGTTCCTCAGTTCGTGGAGATGCTATGTCTATGTGAAGAAGCAAGTTCCTCAATCCGTGGAGATGCTATGTCTATGTGAAGAAGCAAGTTCCTCAATCCGTGGAGATGCTACGTCTATGTGAAGAAGCAAGTTCCTCAATCCGTGGAGATGCTTTGTCTATGTGAAGAAGCAAGTTCCTCAATCCGTGAAGATGCTTTGTCTACGTGAAGAAGCAAGTTCCTCAATTCGTGGAGATGCTTTGTCTATGTGAAGAAGCAAGTTCCTCAATCCGTGGAGATGCTATGTCTATCCGGGGATGAATAGCTTTTGTTTAGGACCTTTGTGCTATTGTAAATTTGTGTGTATTTTCTATCTTTTTTGAAAATTAGGAAAAAGTAAGGAAAATTTATGAAGTTTCGTGGATTTAAGAACATTCTGTCGGTGCTGGCTATGCTAGTTTTGCCCACGGCTTTATTTGCCCAAACGGCATATCTTGACGAAAAAGGCTCTCTAAAAACACTAGAAGAATCTGCAACAGCGATTACTAGCTCTATGACAACCTGGAGTGCAGGCTGGTATGTTGTATCGGACAATGTAACAATTGATGAGCGCATCACGGTAAATGGTGATGTGCATTTGATATTAGCTGACGGAGCGACTCTTAATGCAAATAAAGGTATTGGCGTTAGCAGTAGTGCGACATTCAATGTCTATGCACAGTCGGAGAATGAAGCGACGATGGGTGCGCTTGTGGCTAATGCAAAAAACGTATTTGGCAGCGCTGGTATTGGTGGAACTAATATGGCGGGCTTTGGTAACATCATTATCAATGGCGGAAAGATTACGGTAATAGGCCAAACTACTGGTATTGGTGGTGGTTATAATTCAACAAGTGGAAACATTACCATTAATGGTGGTGTTATCGATGCAACAACACATTCTGCATATGGTGGTGCTGGCATCGGCGGTAGCGGGAATGGATATGTATCGAGCATTACGCTAAATGGTGGAAGCATTACTGCAACTGGTGCAGCACTAAACAGTTATGGAGGAGCAGGTATTGGAACAGGAAATATGGCCAAGAGTGGTACAATGACCATCACAATTAGTAGTGCTGTAAAGAAAATTGTTTCAACTAAGGGATCATCTGGCGCTGAATGTATCGGTCAAGGTGAAAATGGACAAACCACTATCAATGTGATATTTAAGGACGGCGAGTCGACAGTCGAAGGGAATGCCAAGGATAAATTGTTTTATGATTCTGGTGAGGGCGAACAGCGATATGTTCGAACCAAAGCATTAAATCATCATATAGTAATTAGTGATAATATCAAGGCTCAAATAACAGCAAATACAGAATATGCTTTTACAGGAGAGATGGTTACACTTTCTATTGGCGCGGCAGTTGATGTTGAATCGATTAAATTAAATGGTGGCGCAGTATCGTTATTGGATGCAGGAAATGGTCAGTACACTTTTGTTATGCCAGATGGTGATGTAAATGTGACAGCAGGAGCCTCTGATACATATTCTGTCGTTATCCCTGAACAGATGGAAATTGTAAGCTCCACAAATCCTCCAGATGGTGACGGCAAATATATTTCAGGAACGGTTGTTGAGTTTAGACCTAACTATACTTATACGGTATTTGATGTTTCTGATGGAACCAATGCTTTGGTTGCATCAAACGGTGTTTATAGTGTGACAGTTGGAACTTCTGACATAAATATTACGGCTACAATAAATCATGAGTACAATGTAAATCTAGCGGAGGCACCATATGATTTTACTGCTCTAAATAATGATGTTCTTAGTGGTACAACAGAACGCACGGTAACAATTGCCAATGGTGCAAATATTACACTTTCTAATGCGACAATAAATGGAGGTATAGTTTGCGAAGGCTCTGCAACAATTATTCTTGAAGGTTCAAATAATGTTAAGGGATATTCAAGTATAAGTAAAAATGTATTTAAAGCGGGTATCCAGGTTGGTGGCGAAGGGACTGTACTTACTATCAAAGGTAATGGTTCCTTAACAGCAATTGGTAGTGATGGAGCTGCAGGTATTGGTTTAGATTGTGTACGGTATGTTGATGCTTATGGTGGAGATATTGTTATCGAAGGAGGAACAATTAATGCTATCGGAAGTGGATCTGGAGCCGGAATTGGAACTGGCTTTGCGTATGGTGGCGCAAATATTGTAAGACTTGGTAATATTACCATTAAGGGGGGCTCGGTAAAGGCAACTAGTGGTGGGTCAGCTGAAGGCATTGGTTCGGGTTTGGTAAATCCTGGTAGTACGAATGAATTTGGTACGGTAACCATTTACGATAGCGTAGTACTCGTTGATGCATCAAGTATTGGAAAAGATATTACCTATATGCATGGCGAGAGCAATGTGACCGCCAATAAAACCGATTATTTCAATATCAGCGAAGATGGCAACCGACGCGTTATCGCACCAAAGGACGATGCCGATTATAGCATTTCCATTGCTAACGACATCGAGCATGGTACATTGACAGGAGCAGGGGCGGCAAAGTATACGGAAAAGGTGACAATTACCGTTACTCCAGACTTTGGATACAGAATTAGCCGTCTTATCGTAAAGGATGCCAATAACAATGATGTTGTAATTGATGGGAATTCTTTCGTGATGCCAAAGGGCAATGTAACGGTAAGTGCAATTTTTGAGCAAGGCCCTCACGGTACGACGGAGTTTGTGTGGCAAAATGTATCTGGCAGTATAGTTAAAGAAAACATTATCTACGATGGTGTGACTACATTAAATCTTGAAGCTAACAGTAATTATAAAATTGTTTCTAAAGACCAAACTTATTTGAGGTTAGATAAAAGCACTGTCGATATTCCATATTCCGATGGCGTAGGGGAGTTTATTGATGATGATAAATCGACGATATTTTATTTTCGCAATATCCCATCGGGCTTCTACGATATCATACTAACCGATCTTGGCGATGATAGATGGTCGGTGTCTATTCTGAAAACTGTTGCTGCTTTGGACAATGTTCCCGACCAGACTTATACGGGTAGCGAGATAAAGCCTGAGCCACTTGTTTTAGCAGGCTCACTCAGTCTTGCAGAAGGTACCGACTATGAATATTCATATTCCAACAATATAAATGTTGGCACCGCAACTGTAACTGTTACTTTCCTTGGCGAATATGACTGGGTCAAGCCTGTTTCAAAATCCTTTAATATCACGAAGGCTACGCCTACAGTTGAACCTCCGACTTCTGCCAATCCGAAGTACGCTGGTGCATGCGTCGCACTTGTCACCGCCGGATCTACGAACTTTGGAACGATGCTTTACAGTTTAGATGATGATGATGATTACTCGGAAAATATTCCTTGTGCGGATAAAGGCGGCGATTATACGGTTTACTATAAGGTCGAGGAAAGCGATAACTGGTCTGGTGCCGCAGGGAGTGTTGAAATTCAGGTGCCGGTTCGTGTTGATGTGACCGTGGTTGGCGACGGTTCTGTAAGTGGCTACGATCCCGACGAATTCTACCCTGTTGGTACAGTACTTACCCTTACCGCGGAGCCTGCAGACGGATACAAGTTCCTTAGCTGGAACAGTGATGTCGATGTCCCAGCAACATTTGAATACACGGTTGATGCTGAACAGAATAGCCTAGAAGCAACTTTCAGCAATCACTATATTGCTTACACAACCAGCGACGGTGATACTGCTTTGCCTGTGCTTTCATCTATGTATGATATTAAGAAAAATAAGTGCGAGGACGGTCTGTGTGTCATGTTTTTGGGCGATGGTGTTACAGAACTAGAAAGTGGCGCATTTCATGGTAATAAACGCTTGACTAGTATTGAAATCCCGAGCAGTATTGAAACTATTGGGCATTTCGCTTTTGCAGAAACTCCTTTGATCCGTGTGGATATGAAGTCAAAAGTGCCCCCTCAATTGGGGGAATGGATGACTTTCTACAGCGTTCCTGATGAATATTTGATTCACGTGCCTCATGGTTCAGCCGACGCCTACAGGTTTGCCGATGGCTGGAAGGATTACAAGGACCACATTGTTGATCACGACGCATCTATGCTGGTCTGGACCGATGATGCTGTAGTACCCACATGCTCCGAAACAGGTTGGGAAGCTGGCTATATCTGCAATGAGTGCCACAAGCGCTTTGCCGATGTGGATGGCCATGTTGAAATGTCCCCGGTGGCCGCCCTTGGCACAACCTACGGCGCAGCTTGTATATACAATGACGATAGCAAGGCAATTATCGACGGAAACTCCGAAACCTCCGTACTGCTCCCTTGGAATATCGATGTGGACGCAATTGAGCTGAATAGGACCTTTGCCGCTGGCACAATCTCCACCATTACGCTGCCTTTTAGCATGTATGTGGAAAATGTGGAGGGCGCTGTATTCTACAGATTTAAGTATGTTTCTTCGGATGACTGGACTGTTCACGTGGGTTCCGTTCGTGACGAACTGATCGCAAACACCCCGTACCTAGTGAAAACTACTGGCGAGACCATCTCCTTTAAGACTGGGGCTACCTTGGAACGTACATTGGATGCCTCTCCCACGGACCAGGGCCAGGATGAGGGTGATGGCTGGGAACTTCGCGGAACCTATGGAAAAATGGTCTGGAAGGAAGGTCATCCGGATCTTGGGTATGTTTATGGTTTTGCTGCCGAGAATGTTGCCGATGTCCATATTGGCGAATTTGTGAAAGCTACCGCTGGTGCAAATCTGCCGCCTATGCGAGCCTACCTCTATTACAATCCTGTCGCAACTCCGGCACCTTCTCCGAAACCATCCTTCCGTGGCATGGCTCCCATGGCTCGTTCGACTTCCAGTATCGAGACCCCGAATTACTTGGATGTGGTCGTGGATGACGATGAGGGCGGAACTCTGTATATCGGTAAACTCAATACCCGCACCGGCGAGTTCAACGCCGCGGGAGAGCGCTGGTTCGACATGAAGGGCCGTAAACTCAACGGCAAACCCAGCGTTAAGGGCTCCTTCTTCAATAACAAGAGCAAGGTTATCGTAAAATGAAAAGGCCGGAACCGAAGAAACTGTATTGCAAACCCCAGGTAAAAGTGATCAAGCTAAAACACCGTGCGAACCTGCTGCAAAACAGCGGTTTTGAAAATGACGGTCCCAAGGGTTATGGCGGCAAATTTCAGTAATAGGAGTAGAAATGAAAAAGCAAGAGCAGAAGAAACAGTACAAAAAGCCCCAGGTGAAGGTGATCAAGCTGAAGCACCGTTCAAACTTGCTGCAGAGCAGCCTTCCCGACAGAATGGGTGTTGTCGTTGACGATTAGTTTGTTTTTACGATTTCGCCTTGAAGTATAAAACGAAAGTCCTTCCGACCAAAATCGGAGGGATTTTTTTGTGCGGATTTTAGGGCAGGTGTTTGACAAAGGTTCTGCGGAAAACTATATTAGGTAGTGCAACAGGGTGGTAGGTCGTCACCTGAGAAAAAAAGAAAGGCCGACTAGATGCAACAGGGTGGTAGGTCGCCACCTGAGAAAAAAAAGAAAGGCCAACTAGATGTGCCGGAGTAAAATCCGGCATTTCTTGTAAGGAGGAACAAGTGATTAACATTGTTGTACTGACGCCCGCATTTTACGCAAAGCATGTATCGGATTCCGAAATTCTTTGCAAGCAGCAGCGCCCCTACCTAACGTTAATAATAGAGGCCTTTGGAAAAAAGTTTGCTGATCCTTTTAGGACAAATGCTCATAAACCAAAAAAACGAAAAGGCGTTCCTCAATCCGTATATTTTTTCGGATCATCTGGCAGTTCCGAATTAAGTAATGAACAAAAAGTTCCTGCACTAGATTTTTGCAAGGCTGTTGTAATTGTAGATGAAGATGTTGGCCTTCCTGCGTCTATTGATAAACGGGAGTTCCAAGAGCTTAATTCAAATTACACTAGAATTGTGGAAATGTTCAAAAGATACTATGAGTTTTACATAGCATCAAAAGATGATGCTAACTTGAAGGATCTTCCCGAAATAAAATATTCGGCCTTACAGTATTTTGTCTGAGTGCTATGGATTTTTCCAGATACGATAATTTTTTCTTTCTGTTGCGTATCGCCCTTGGGTGTCCGGGGGCAAGTGCTGGCGTGTTTCCGCGGCTGTCTGCGGAAGAGTGGAAGCGTATTTACGACGAGGCGGACCGGCAGACTCTTCTGGGGCTTGCGTTTGACGGGGTGATGAAGTTGCCTCAGGAGCTGCGCCCTCCCATGGAGCTGATGTTCCAGTGGGCCAGCGAAGCGGAATCCTTTAGTGGCCTGAACAAGATTTTGAATGAGGAAGCGGCGAGGCTTACTGAATTTTTTAAGGGGCATGGCAGAAGTTGCGCCGTTTTGAAGGGGCAGGCCAATGCCCGCCTTTACCCGAATCCGCTTTGCAGGCAGCCGGGTGACATCGACATCTGGGTTTCCGGCGGGAAAAAGAGCGTCGTGGGTTTGCTGCGGGAAACTGGAATGCAGGAATCGCTGAAGGATTCACCGCATCACACCCACATGAAAAATGATCGCGCCATCGATGTGGAAGTTCATTTCCGTACCTCTTCGGGCAATTACAATCCGTTTGCGACAAGGCAACTGCTGAAATATCTGGACTGGGAAATCCTGAACTCGGTAGAGGTTCCCGAAGGTTTCTGCGCCCATTCCATGAAGTTTGCGCTGGCCATGCAGCTATCGCACATCTATCGCCATTTTATTGGTGGCGGGGTAGGGCTCCGGCAGATTGTAGATTACTATGTGTTGCTTAGGCATTCCAGCGAAAGTGATCGCCACGAACTGAAGGCGAACCTGAACAGCTTTGGATTGCGAAAAATTGCGGGGGCCCTCATGTGGCTGCTTCGTGAATCGTTTGGTCTTGACGAAAGTCTGATGCTTTGCAAGCCTGACGAATTCCGCGGGCGGTGGCTCCTGCGGGAAATCCTGCAGGGTGGCAACTTTGGTCGCCATGTAGGAGGCGGTCGCCTCAAATGGCTCTACTGGTGGCTTGGCAAGCGCAAGAAATCCTTAAGTTACTGGCGCTTCGATTTGGCGGAAACCTTCTGGGCGGAAGTCGATTACTGGAAAGTTTTTGTAGAAAACACTTCGACACGAATCCGGCTGCGCAAGATTTCATTAAGGGATGTGAAGTTCTGATAATGCTTTCGCGTTAGGCCCCGCAGCCCGCATGGGGTCGGACTCGCGCGGCGCTTGCCTTGTGCAGTTTCAAGGAGCGCGAGGCTGAACGACAAAAAGACCGAACTGGATTTTTCCAGTTCGGTCTTTTTATAGCGCAAGAGGGCCGGCCCGCCAGGGCAACGCCCTGGATCCTTCGCTTCGCTCAGGACGACACTTTAGTGAATGGAGATCCCGGAACAAGTCCGGGATGACATCCTCTTACTTCACGATATGTCTATGATATTCCTGCAGTGAGCAGACTTCGAATCTACCGTAGTCATACTTGTCCATGAGGCCTTCAACGGTAGAGGTGAGGGCTGCGATGGTAGTAGTGATAGGCACGCCGCTGACCACTGCCTTACTGCGCATCTGGATTTCGTCCACCATGGCTTCGGCACCGGTTTCGGAGGTGTTCACGATCCACTGGACTTCGTTATCGTGGATGAGGTCCAGCAGGTTCGGGCGACCACGGGAGATACGGAACACGGCGCGAGTCTTGATACCAGCGTTGAAGAGGATGGTAGAAGTACCGCGGGTGGCGTAGATGCCGTAGCCCAGGTCTGCAAGCTTCTTGATGAGAGGCACTGCGCGTTCCTTGTCTTCGTCCTTGAGGGATACGAAGATGTTGCCCTTGTCGGGGATGCGGTTGCCGGAAGCCAGCTGGCTCTTGAGGTAGGCGAGGCCGCGGTCGCGATCCAGGCTCATGACTTCGCCGGTGGACTTCATTTCCGGAGAAAGGGTGACGTCCACGCCCGGGAACTTCACGAAGGGGAATACAGCTTCCTTGACGCTCACGTACGGAACATGGACTTCTTCGGTGAAGCCGATTTCTTCGAGAGTTTCGCCCAGCATGCAGCGGCTTGCGTAGCTTGCCAGAGGCACACCGATGGACTTGGAGACGAAGGGCACGGTGCGGGAAGCGCGGGGGTTCACTTCGATCATGTAGAGTTCGCCATCCTTGACGGCCAGCTGCATGTTCATAAGGCCAACCACATGGAGTTCCTTTGCGAATTCCTTGGCGTAGGCGCGTACGCGGTCCTGCAAATCCTTGGAGAGGGACATGGGCGGGATGACGCTTGCGGAGTCGCCGGAGTGGATACCTGCAGGTTCCACGTGTTCCATGATGGCGCCAACCACGGTGTGCTTGCCGTCGCTGATGCAGTCCACGTCAAGTTCGGTAGCATCTTCCAGGAAGCGGTCGATGAGGATGGGCTTGCCTTCGCCGATGGCGGCAGCTTCTTCCACGAACTTGCGGAGGTACTTTTCCTTATAGACGATCACCATGCCGCGGCCACCCAGAACGAAGCTGGGACGGACCAGAACGGGGTAGCCGATCTTGTCTACGATGGCGAGGGCTTCTTCCACATTGTGGGCGATGCCGGATTCGGCCTGCTTGATGCCCACCTTGTCAACCAGCTGCTTAAAGAAGTCGCGGTCTTCTGCAAGGTCGATATCCTCGGGGCTTGTACCCACCACATTGGCGCCGGCCTTCTTCAGGCGCATTGCCAAGTTAAGCGGAGTCTGACCACCGAACTGAACGATAACGCCGTAGCAGTTTTCGCGTTCGTAGATGCCCATGACATCTTCGAGGGTCAGCGGTTCAAAGTACAGCTTGTCAGAAGTATCATAGTCCGTAGAAACGGTTTCCGGGTTGGAGTTTACCATGATGACTTCGTAGCCCTGCTTCTTCAAAGTGAATGCAGCGTGGCAGCAGCAGTAGTCGAATTCGATACCCTGGCCGATACGGTTCGGGCCACCGCCCAGCACCATGATGCGCTTCTTCTTGTCGCGGTTCGGAACTTCGCGGACGGGTTCGGTATTGTCGGCGTAGCAGGAGTAGTAATACGGAGTGACTGCTTCAAATTCACCGGCGCAGGTATCTACAGAATAGTAGCTGGGCTTCAGGTTGATACCGTTACGGGCTGCCATGACTTCTTCCGGAGTCTTGTGGAACAGGTAACCGATCTGGATATCGCTATAGCCGAATTCCTTGGCCTGGCGGAACAGAGCCTTGTCCTTGCAGAGGTTTTCGAGAGAACCTGCAGAGAGGATTTCGTCTTCGAACTGGGCCAGTTCTTCCATGTGTCGGAGGAAGTATCGGTCGATCTTGGTGAGTGCGTAAAGCTTTTCGACGTCCCAACCGCGGCGGAAGGCGGCGTACACCACGAAGATGCGTTCTGCGCTGGGGCGAGCCACTTCGCGAGTCAAGGTTTCGTCGTCGTAGGCCAGGAATTGTTCGCACTTGGCGCAGGCACCGAAGCCGCCGAAACCAGTTTCCAGAGAGCGGAGAGCCTTCTGCAGGGACTGCTTCAGGTTGGAGCCGATAGCCATGGCTTCACCCACAGACTTCATCTGGGTGCCGAGAGTGCTATCTGCCTTGGGGAACTTTTCGAAGGTAAAGCGGGGAACCTTGGTAACGACGTAGTCCAGAGCCGGTTCGAAGCAGCTGGGGGTAGACTGAGTAATGTCGTTCTTCAGTTCGTCCAGAGTGTAGCCCACAGCGAGAAGGGCTGCAATCTTTGCGATGGGGAAGCCCGTTGCTTTGGAAGCAAGAGCGGAAGAACGGCTCACGCGGGGGTTCATTTCGATGATGATGCGACGGCCCGTCTTGGGGTCGATAGACCACTGAACGTTGGATCCACCGGTTTCAACACCGATAGCTTCCATCACCTTCAGGGAGTCGTCACGCATTGCCTGATAAGCGCGATCGTCAAGAGACTGGATCGGAGCCACAGTGATGGAGTCGCCTGTGTGAACGCCCATGGGGTCCAGGTTTTCGATGGAGCAGACGATAACGGCATTGCCCTTCTTATCGCGCATGACTTCCATTTCGAATTCCTTCCAGCCCAGGAGGGATTCTTCAATCAAGACTTCGTTGTTCAGGGAAGCGTCGAGACCGCGGTTCACGATGGTTTCGAATTCTTCCGGGTTGTGTGCGATACCGCCACCGGTACCACCCAGGGTAAAGCCCGGACGGATGATGAGAGGCCAACTGCCGATGGTGTTTGCAATGGCGAGAGCTTCGCTCATGGAGTGTGCAGAACCTGAGCGGGGGAGGTCCAGGCCGATGTTCAGCATGGCGTCCTTGAAGAGCTTGCGGTCTTCTGCGCGGGCGATGGATTCGGCCTTGGCGCCGATCAGTTCCACGTTGTAGCGTTCCAGAACACCCTTTTCGTGGAGTTCCATGGCCAGGTTCAAAGCGGTCTGGCCACCCAGAGTGGGGAGCAATGCATCGGGACGTTCGCGGCGGATGATTTCGTGGAGAATGTCCACGTTCAGGGGCTCGATGTAAGTACGGTCGGCCATTTCCGGGTCGGTCATGATGGTTGCCGGGTTGCTGTTCACCAGCACCACTTCGTAACCTTCGCGGCGGAGCACCTTACAGGCCTGCACGCCGGAGTAGTCGAATTCGCAGCCCTGGCCGATAACGATCGGACCAGAACCAATGAGCATAATCTTCTTGAGGTCTGTACGCTTAGGCATATTGTGTATTCCTCTTTAATAAACTTTGTTCAGGTCGCCACTTCGTGGCTTTGAGGTTTGAGGGCGCTTCGCTTTGAGGTTGTTCTTGAGGTGTCCTCTAGGCGCCTTGCGCCGACCTCATACCCCTAGCGAGCTTGCGAGCGAACCTCTTACCTCTTAAATTCCTCGATCATCTTCTTAAATTCTTCGAACAGGTAGTAGGAATCGTTGGGACCCGGAGCGGATTCCGGATGGTACTGCACGCTGAATGCAGGAACGTCCTTGCAACGGATGCCTTCTACGGTGTTGTCGTTCAGGTTGATGTGGGTGACTTCCACATTGGCCGGCAAGCTTGTTTCGTCGATGGCGTAGTTGTGGTTCTGGCTGGTGATTTCCACGGCGCCGGTCTTCAGGTACTTAACCGGATGGTTGCAACCGTGATGGCCGAACTTCAGCTTGGAAACCTTGGCGCCCAGGGCGAGACCCAGGAGCTGGTTACCCAGGCAGATACCCATGAGAGGATACTTGCCAAGGAGCTGCTTTACGAGGGCTGCAACCTGGGGCAGGGAGTTGGGGTCTGCGGGGCCGTTGGAGAGGAACACGCCATCGGGATTCTTAGCCTGAATCTGTTCGAAGGTGGTGTTGATGGGCATGACGGTCACCTTCATGTCCTGGCTGGCCAAGTCGCGGAGGATGTTGGTCTTGATACCGAAATCCAGGGCCACCACATTGTACTTGCCCTCGGTAGAGAATTCGTAACCGTTGGGGTCGCTGACCACAGAAGCATAGTCCTGACCATCGAGGCCAATCCATTCCTGGGCCTTCTTGATGGCGTCGGCTTCGCTCATTTCGGTGGCTTCCACATGGAGGTAAGCCTTCTGTGCGCCGTTGTCGCGGAGGTGCAGCGTGAGGGCGCGGGTGTCTACACCTGCGATGCCGGCCTTCTTCTGTTCCTTCATGTAGGAATCCAGGGACTGTTCGCCCACGTTTTCGGAGGCGTCGCAAAGGTCGTTGATGACGATACCGTTCAGGAACACCTGGCGGGATTCGGACTTTTCGATGTTAGCGGAGTAGGCGCCCACTTCTGCGGTGGTGAACACTACGAACTGACCAGCGTAAGAAGGGTCGGTCAGAATCTGCTTATAGCCGGCCATACCGGTGTTGAACACTGCTTCGCCTACAGTGTCCTTGGCTTCGCCGAATGCGTAGCCGTGGAATACGGTGCCATCGGCCAGGGCAATGAATGCCTTGCGATCGCGCTTTGCTTTCCAGTTGAATTTATCGTTCATCGTTTTACCTTTTTACTTGTTCTAATTAAAACTCTTTTGGATTCTTCGCTTCGCTCAGAATGACGCGGAGGGGTGTGCTGCGCGGCCCCTTTTCGTAGAGCAAAAAAAGAGGCAAAAGCTAAAAGCCTTTGCCTTAAAAACACTAAAACTGAAAACAGAAACAACGTCTTGAAAAGTAGAAACCCAACCGACTTTCTGGATTGCCGGTGCTGCACCCTGGAGTGCACGCTGGAGATTCTGTACTTCAGTTCTCTTCATCGGGTGCAAAAATAGAAAAGGAGATTCCCCTCGGCAATAGGTGGTTTTATAAAAAAAATCCTTTTTATTTTGGGAAAAAGAGGGGTGAAACGGTCTAATTTTTTACAAAAAATGAATAAAATAGGCTGCGTCTTAACGTAATTGCTTGAAAAATAAAAGATTTTGTGTATTTACATAAATTGTAAGGTACGCGGTACCCTAAAGATGCTATAATAATCACTTTCTGGAGGACCCGCCAAATAAAAGTGAGCAATGTTTGTTTATATTATTATTGTAATAATTAGAACGGGATATTGTATATGGATGCAGGTGTAGTTTACGTAGTTCATGCGTTATTTTTCCTTGGTATAGACCTATTTGTCTTGGGCAAGGCTTTTTCTCAAAGAGCGGAATCTTCGTCGCATTTGTCGTTCAGCGCTTTTGCGCTGGCTGTGACTTTGCTTCAGATTTCCGCAATCGGTGTCATCTGCTCGGAGCATGGATTAGTCGATTTCCCCTTGTGGGGTAAATGTCTGCTCTATTTTCTGTTGGTGGTGTTCCCGGCTGTGGCCAGCTATCTTGCCTCTGTCTGGATGTTCCGTCTGTTTGCCCTTAGAAAGAACAAAAAGTTTACGAAACAGAAATGGTTTGTTGCCATCCCCCTGATTGCCTATGCCCTGGTTTGCCTAATTTCATTTAAGACCCATTGGGTGTTTTATATTGATGAGAGTGGTGCCTACCGTCGCGGAAGCCTGTTCTTGCTGCAACTGCTGGTGCCGTACTCTTACGTGCTGAGTGTATTTGTTTACCTGCTTCGTGAAAAGACTTCCAAGGGAAAATTTTCGCTGCAGCCTAGAGCGATCAGCTTCCTGTTGCTGTATGTGATTCCCCCCGTATTTGGATCCTGTGTTCAGGTTCTTATGAACTTGAAGGGATGCTTCTCGGAACTGGGCTTGAGTGTTGCCCTTGTGTTCGTCTATATCGGCATGTACATGGGTGATGCTGAAGAACACCGTCATATGAAGGACCTGGCCAATTTTAACCGCCAGCTGCAGCACGTCAACGAAAAAATGAGAAAGCTCCTGATGCGTGGTGAAATGCAGGCGAAGACTATCGCCGAAACGATCCGTGGTGGATTTAAGATTGGACGGAATGACGATGCCTTTTCCTTCAAGTATGTGTCGGAACAATTTGCGCAAATGCTCGGCTATACTGTAGAAGAATTGCTGTCGGTATCTGGTGGTAGCCTTGAGGGGATTGTTCATCCCGATGACTTTGGACAGGATATTCCCACGCTGAAAAATAGTGAAATCTATACTGTCAGCTACCGCCTGCGCTGCAAGGATGGTTCCTGGAAACATGTGGAAGAACGTGGCCGCTTGATCAAGACCGAAGGCGCCGAAGATGAAATTTGGGGCGTCGTCTTTGACAAGGATGAAATCGTCCGGACGGAAACGGCTCTTGTCAATGCAGAAAATAGTCGTAAAAAATTGGCGGAATACAACGACATTATTACCAATGCCGGACTTGGGGTCTGGTTTGTTACCTTTAGAGAAGGCTTGCCCAGTCTGTTGAATGGAAACGAAAAGTTCTACGAGCTGATCGGCGTTGATGGCGGTTCCATGTCTGAGGAAGACTTGCATGAATACTTCGCGTCGAGAATCATCCCGGAAGATGTCCCCATATTTGGTGCTGCTGTTGAAAAGATGAAGTCTGGCCAGTTTGCCGAAGCGCTTTACCGCTGGAATCATCCTAAGCTGGGAATCGTGTATAACCGTTGTGGTGGAACTGCAGTGCGTTTGCCCGATGGGGCCTACTGTCTCCGTGGTTATCACGGTGACGCTACCGAAATTGTGGCCAATGAACAAGAACAGCAGGAACTCCTGAAAAAGGCCCTTGCCGCTGCAGAGGAATCCAGCCGTGCGAAGACGACGTTCCTTAACAACATGAGTCACGATATCCGTACCCCCATGAATGCCATTCTTGGATTTGCAAGCCTAATCGAAAAGGAAAGCGATAATCCGGCCAAGGTGAAGGAATACCTGAAGAAGGTGATGAATGCCGGAGACTTCCTGCTTTCGCTGATTAACAATGTGCTTGAAATGGCTCGCATTGAAAGTGGTAAATCCGAGGTGGTGGAAAGCCCGGTTAATCTGCGCGAAATGGTCGAGGTTACGTCAAGTATCTTTGAGGCTTCCCTTAAAGAAAATCATCTGACCATGAATTTTGCCGTGAATATTGTTCACGAAAATGTCTGCATCGATGTTGTGAAGATGCGCGAAATTTCCGTAAACCTTTTGAGTAATGCTGTAAAGTATTCTGTAGAAGGCGGAACCATTAACGTCGAACTGACAGAAAAGCCTTGCGATAAGGAAGGCTATGCCGCTTATGATTTCATCTTCTCAGACAATGGTATCGGTATGGCTCCAGATTACTTGCCCCATATATTCGATTCCTTTGTCCGTGAAAGAAATTCCACCGAAAGCAAGATTGCGGGAACTGGTCTTGGCTTACCCATCGTGAAGAAACTGGTGGACCTGCTTGGCGGTACCATTGAAGTAGAAAGTAGCCTTGGAAAGGGAACCAAGTTTACTCTTGGCTTTGTCCATAAAATCTGTGAAGAAAATGTTGTTTCTGAAAAGTCAAGTTCCGATGCAGAAAAAATGGATCTTGCTGGTCTTAGAGTTCTGTTCACAGAAGATAACGACCTGAATGTGGAAATCGGAACGACGCTTCTGGAAGAAGTTGGCTTCAAGGTTGAACGTGCCGCAGATGGTTGTGAATGTCTGGAAATGTTGACTAAGGCCGACCCGGGCTATTACGACTTTATTTTGATGGACATCCAAATGCCTAAAATGGATGGCTATGAAACTACCCGTCAAATTCGAAAGCTTCCTGATTCCCGTAAGAACATTCCCATTATTGCGACAACGGCCAATGCCTTTGAGGAAGACCGCCGTGCCGCTCTAGAAGCCGGAATGAACGACCATGTGACAAAACCCATTGACATGATCGTCCTTACGAAAACCATAAGCCGCATACTGAACGGACGAAAGTAAATTTCGACTATAAAATAAGAACCCCGCCAGAATGAACTGACGGGGTTTTATTGTTATGGGTTGAAATTGCGACTATTCATTAAAATTAATTGTTTTTTTAATAATCAATAACTTTAGTTATTGATTTGATACATATTTTGTATTTTTTTACTTAACCACCAAGTGATTCGACTATCCTTGGAATAGTCTCCAAGATTCGCCGCCCCAAAAAAAGTGGTATCCTCATACGCAGAAAGAAGATTTGTATCCATGGCGTCAATTACATCATTCATCCGAGTCCTTATTTCAGACTTAAAATCTTCATATCCATAGGATTCATCCCAATAATCTTCAGACATAAAAGGCCAAATGAACCCTTTTTCCCAGCCGTACGCCCCATGTACCATGAGAACGTTATGATTTTCAATACTTTCCATTGGTTTAGGTATAGCCCAAACTACGATGGATAAAGCCTTCATTATCAAAAACAATTTTTTCATTATTTTGATCCTAGTATATTATATTATTTCCTTTTCCATCACCAAAGGAGATTTCCTGTGAACTAAAACTAGACATTCTTTCTATCTCCTTTTCATGATATTTATACACAGTTTGATGCAATTTTAAATAAGGTCCCATAAAAGAAACATTTGCATAATTTCCTAATTTATATTGATTTCTTTCCATAATAAATTTCAAATTATCATTTATAAAAAGCTCTGCATCGTAAGTTTCTTTATCCAATTTCAAGCAATACACATCTTCGCCCCAAGCCCTCACGTCGTCGCACTTTCCAATCCACTTCAATTTTTCGTCAAGACGCTTGTACGTAATCGTCCGCGTCACCGTATCCAAAACAGCATACTGGCAATATGAGGCTCCAGAATCCAGCGACGTAAGCGCATTATCAAACGTTCTTGAATTCATGGAATATGAACCCAGGGCGATAAATTTTCCATCGAGCCACTGGTGAATTCTTTGTACGCTAACCTTTTGGCTACATCCTTCAAAGGACTTACTCAATTTCATCTCATGTGGTTCATCCCCAATCTTCCACAATTTTATGTATTCCCCAAGGACCCCGCCCCAGACAATGGAATCCGTCATCTGCCCGCCAAACCAGCCAGAAGATTTTTCTTCACTCAGGGAATCGCACCATCTCGGTCCATCTTCCTGCACACGGTAATTGTACAGGCAAAGACGTGGATTTCCCGCACCTCGGCCTTCTAAATATTCCCCATTCCATCGTTCCGTTGTTTCATGCCAGAAACGAAAATCACCAACAATCACCAGCGAGTCATCAACAAAACCTACAACCTTCGCATTACTCCGATCATCATCCCACCAAAATTCCTCCTTATCGCTGCACCCCAACAAACCGATGCAAACAAACGCCATCGCTAAAACAGCAAAGTTCAACCTTGCAAATTCAACCTTTTTTGACAGATTTTTCATATTCTATCCTCTTAAAATCCTTCTGCGATTAATCAAACAGAAAAATAGCATTCCACACTGCATATTCAACGCCCCGGTGCCTTCGTGCGGGGTATTGAGCGTGATTATTTTATCCACATCGCCGTTGTAGAAATTGCCCTGCACGTACTCGCGGGAAACGACACCGCCCATGCTGTGACCGATAAGGATGTAGCGGGAAGCCAATTGACGATAGAGGTCGGAATTTTGGCGAACGGAATCGAGAGCGACCTGACCAGAATCTGTTCGCCCTGTACTTGGATTATGAAAAACAGCCTTCACTTCCTGGGCTTCTTCCATCAAGGCACGGCGATGTCCAAAACCACCCTCACCATAGCGTTTATTTCCTTTGTTCCTTCGTTCAAGCCAAAAACAATTATCACTATCCACACCCCAAGTCATGCAACATCCAACCTGGATCCCGATAATAGCGTCGTATAAGCCCAAATTCTCAGCTTCAGCCTTTGATATTCTAGACTTATTCGTTACGAAAACGAAGCATACTTCATCATTGTCATCAATCCAATCGCTATCGCCCCCAGGTTTGGGTGGAAGGTAGCCTTGTATTTGACCTTCAAAGTTTTTGAAATTTACGCATTCATGGAAACCGTTCTGAAGACCGACTCTATTTTTTATTTCCGGACGCCAAACGTGGTCGTATTCTTCCCATAAAGGATACTCTTGATAGCGATTCTTTTGATTCGGTCGCAAATCCGCTTAGATGCGAACCGCATCATTTTTTTAGAAAAAAAAGGATGCGGATCGCTGCATTTACCTAAACGGGGCTCTTGACAGCCTCTAGACGATAAACGCAAACGACCCACGCCCCGAAAGGGCTGTTGCCCATGGCCATACAACCAAAGACCAGCTTGAAAAAAGCCGGCACGACAAACTGAAACATACCGTCAAAACGGCATGCCTGCGTGAGCGCTCGCCTTGTCCCCGTTTAGATGAAATTGTCTAGATTTCGATTGGAGAACAAGAGCAAAAACTCTATTTTTAACAAAAAAAACTAAAAATTAAGGAATTAGTTTGACAAATCAGGAATTATTTCAACAAACTCCTAACCCATTCTGGAACATCGTTTGAAACGGCAATTGTTTTACCAGACTTTATTAAAGCGACTCGTCTGAATCTTTTGGAATTGTCATAAAGTTCAACTTTATTGCATAGTGGGAGAATTTCTTTTAGCTTTTCAAGAGATTCTTTATAGCGCCGTTCTATGTCAGCTTCGGGGATTCCATGCCCACCTGCGGCAACTCGCAGGAGAACGCGTTGCTTAGCAATTTCTACAGAATCCACATACACGAAATAAAGTTCAATTGTATAACCAAGGCTTTGTGCCTTTTTGATGTTTTGAATTGCACTTTTACCACAAAGAGTTGTTTCTTGGTTGAAAGAAGTCAAAGAAGCGAAATAGGTCTTGATTTTCTGAATTGCAATTTTTCCTGCCGTTACGACATCAGCGGCATTTCTCCAATCTCCATTGTTTTGGCGAACAATTTCGTCAACATTTACTCTAGGAATGTCGAAAATATCCCTATTTGTTTGATATAGGGTTGATTTTCCAGAACCGTTGGGACCTGCGAAAACAATGTATTTAGGCAATTAAAACCTCTTTGCGGCGATGACTTCTTCTTGCTTCTGCTGCAAAATTAAATCGCTTACCAACGCAAAGAAACGGGCTTCTTCTTCAGAACGAGCCTTTTCAAGAATGTCAGAAGTTTCGTCAAAATTCATCTTCTTGCATTCGTCGTACAGTTCTTGCAATTTTTCAATTTGACACATTTTAAAACTCCTTTGACAACAATATAGATATTTCTATCGCAAAAACAAATAGATGCAAAAAAGAGCCCCGCCTCCAATGAGACGGGGTTCTTTAAGTTTAGGCTAGATTCCCGCTTTCGCGGGAATGACAAGCAGGTCCATAGTGCAGCAAACATTCCTGTCTACTGTCTACTTCCTACTGTATACTCGCTTACACCTCTTCAATGCTTGCGTGGTACTCCTGCAAGCTCTTCACTTCGCCCTTGCCAGCCTTAGCAGCGGCGATGCCCTTGACGGTGTCGAGAGCGGCGGCCAGAGTGGTGATGTAAGGAGTCTTGTACTTGATGGCAGCCTTACGGATGGCGGATTCATCGGCAACAGCGTCGCGGCGAGCCCACGGGGTGTTGATGATGAGGTTCACCTGCTTGTTCAGGATGACATCCAGAACGTTCGGGCGGCCTTCGGCGATCTTGTTCACCACTTCGCACTTGACGCCCGCCTTTTCGTAGAACTTGGCGGTGCCTTCGGTTGCGTAGATCTTGAAGCCAAGTTCCTGGAAACGCTGACCCACTTCGATAGCCTGGTCGCAGAGGTTGGTCTTGTCAGACAAGCTGATGAGAACTGCACCGCTGGAAGGCAAGATGGAACCTGCAGCTTCCTGGCTCTTGTAGTAAGCCAGGGCGAAGTCTTCGGAGAGGCCCAGCACTTCACCGGTGGAACGCATTTCAGGGCCGAGAACCGGGTCAACCTTGGGGAACTTGTCAAACGGGAATACAGCTTCCTTGGCGCCGTGGTGCTTGAACTTCTTGTCCTTCAGCTTCAAATCTTCCAGCTTTTCACCCATCATGAGGCGGGTGGCAAGGCGGGCCATCTGAGTGTTACAGACCTTGGAGACCAGAGGCACGGTACGGGATGCACGGGGGTTGGCTTCGAGAACGAAAACCTTGCCGTCTTCGATGGCGTACTGCATGTTCATGAGACCGCAAACGTGGAGGGATTCTGCAATCTTACGAGTGTAATCCTTGATGGTCTTCAAGTTTGCTTCGGTAATGGTTACCGGCGGGATAATGCAGGCGGAGTCACCGGAGTGGACACCGGCAAGTTCCACGTGTTCCATCACGGACGGAATGTAAACATGTTCGCCATCAGAGAGGGCGTCGGCTTCGCATTCCAGAGCGTTGTGGAGGAAACGGTCGATGAGGAGCGGGCGATCCGGGGTAACGCCAACAGCCTTGGCAACGTATTCGCGGAGCATGTTTTCGTCGTAGATGACTTCCATGCCGCGGCCGCCAAGCACGAAGCTGGGGCGGATCATCACAGGGTAGCCACCGATCTGCTTGACGCAAGCGAGGGCTTCGTCGATGTTGGTAGCCATGCCGCTTTCGGGCATGGGGATTTCCAGCTGGTCCATCATCTTGCGGAACAGGTCGCGGTCTTCAGCAATGTCGATGGAATCGATGCTGGTACCGAGAATCTTCACGCCTTCGTCGCTGAGAGCGCGGGCGATGTTCAGCGGAGTCTGGCCACCGAACTGCACGATAACGCCAGCGGGCTGTTCCTTCTTGTAAATCTGGAGAACGTCTTCGAGGGTAACCGGTTCGAAGTACAGCTTGTCGGAAGTATCGTAGTCGGTAGAAACGGTTTCCGGGTTGCAGTTCACCATGATGGTTTCGTAACCCATTTCGCGGAGAGCCATTGCAGCGTGGCAGCAGCAATAGTCGAATTCGATGCCCTGGCCGATTCTGTTCGGGCCACCGCCGAGGATCATGATCTTCTTCGGGTTGTTGGTGGCGGTAGATTCGTCCTTGCAGTTGTAGGTAGAATAGTAGTAGTACTGATCCTTCACGCCGCTAACAGGCACTGCGCACCAGCCTTCAACCATGCCAAGTTCGATACGCTTTGCACGAACGTCCTTTTCACGGATGCCGAGGATCTTTGCGATGTACTTATCGCCGAAGCCGTCCTTCTTGGCCTGGATCAAAAGTTCGTCAGAAGGCATGCGACCCGGAGTCTTGAGCATCTTTTCTTCAAGTTCAACCAGTTCGCGCATCTGCTGCACGAAGTAAGCCTTTTCGTAAGTAGCGGCGAAAACTTCTTCGTCGGTTGCGCCCTTACGGATGGCTTCGTACATCTGGAAGTGACGTTCAGAAGAAGCGGTCTTCATCATGTCGAGAAGTTCTTCCTTGGTCTTCTTGTTAAAGTCCTTAGCAAAGCCAAGACCTGCACGGCCATTTTCCAGACCGCGGATTGCCTTCTGGAGGGTTTCCTTATAGGTCTTACCGATAGCCATGACTTCGCCCACAGCCTTCATCTGGGTGCCCAGGCAGTCATCAACGCCGCGGAACTTTTCGAATGCCCAGCGAGCAAACTTCAGCACAACGTAGTCACCACTCGGAGTATACTTTTCGAGGGTGCCGTCGCGCCAGTAGTCCATCTGGTCCAGAGTCATGCCAGCAGCGAGCTTTGCAGAAACGAGAGCGATGGGGAAACCGGTTGCCTTGGAAGCAAGAGCGGAGGAGCGAGAGGTACGAGGGTTGATTTCGATAATCACCACGCGGCCAGTCTTCGGGTCGTGTGCGAACTGAACGTTGGTACCGCCGATCACGCCGATAGCTTCAACAATCTTGAAAGCGTCGGTCTTCAGCTTTTCTTCAAGCTTCTTGTCGATGGTGAGGAACGGAGCGGCACAGAAGGAGTCGCCAGTATGAACGCCCACCGGGTCAATGTTTTCGATGAAGCAGATAGCGATCATCTGGTTCTTGGAGTCGCGAACCACTTCAACTTCCAGTTCTTCCCAACCGAGAATGGATTCCTCGATGAGGCACTGGTGAGTCATGGAAAGTTCAAGGCCGTTACCGCAAATGGTACGGAGTTCTTCGACATTGTAGCAGAAGCCGCCACCTGCACCACCCATGGTGTATGCCGGACGAACCACAACAGGGTAGCCGATTTCAGCAACGATCTTTTCGGCTTCTTCAACAGAGTGGCAAATGCCGGAGCGCGGGGTGTCGATGCCCAGCTGCTGCATGGTAGCCTTGAAGATTTCACGGTCTTCGCCGCGTTCGATAGCGTCCAGGTTCACGCCAATGACCTTCACGCCGTACTTGTCCAGAATGCCAGCCTTGTTCAGAGCAGAAGACAGGTTCAAGCCAGTCTGACCGCCGAGGTTCGGGAGCAATGCCTGGGGACGTTCCTTGGCAATGATCTGTTCCAAGCGTTCGAGATTCAGCGGTTCGATGTAAGTGGCGTCGGCCATGACCGGGTCGGTCATGATGGTTGCCGGGTTAGAGTTCACCAGCACGATCTTGTAACCCTGTTCGCGCAGAGCCTTACAGGCCTGGGTGCCAGAGTAGTCGAATTCGCAAGCCTGGCCAATGACAATAGGACCAGAGCCGATGATGAGAACCTTATCGATACCTTCGATCTTCATTTTTTATCTCCGTTTGATTTAACTAATAAATGCCGGATCCTTCGCTCCGCTCAGGATGACGCGGTGGGAGCCGATCAAGATGACACGGGGCGAGGATAAATAAAACGCCGAACTAACAAGTCCGGCACTAATAAAATCAACAGTCTTGGAAATAATGGAAATAGCAACGGCGGAACAATGAATGGCGGAAGCAGCACCGTGGGTGCCAGTTCGCTTCATCATCTTTACATTTTTTGCCATTTTAGCCAATCGCTTATTTCACAAGGGTTAAACTTGTATAAATATAGCTTTAATTACAAAAAATGAAAGGCCTTTTTGGAATATGGGGACATCAAAAAGGTACCGCAGACTTGGGGGGTAAACCTGCGGTATTTTTACGTTATTGGCGTAACTTATTGAATGTCAGTGTGTTACGTGCGTTCGTCCGCGGCCTTCAGCAAGTTCAGGAACAGCGGGGCCGGATGAATCAGGGAAGACTTCAGTTCAGGGTGGCACTGGCAAGCCATGAAGTAGGGGTGGTCTGTCAGTTCCATAATCTGCATGATGTCTTCGCCGGAAGCCTTTCCTGAGAAGATAAGCTTCTGCGGGTTTGCGCCAGTGGGGTCGCCCTGTTCAATCTGCTGAACATACTGCGGGTTCACTTCGTAGCGGTGGCGGAAACGTTCGCGGGCGACGTTGGAACCATAAATTTCTTGAGCCTTGCTGCCTTCCTTGATCAGGATGTCGTGACCGCCCAGACGCATGGTGGCTCCCATATCCTTGATATGTTCCTGGCCGGGCAGGTAGGCGATAACCGGATGTTCCACGTGGTAGGTGTCGCTTTCCATTTCCACGGTGCCGGCTCCCTTCATGCCGCAGACGTGGCGTGCAAATTCCACCACGGAAAGCTGCATGCCGTAGCAAATGCCCAGGAAGGGAATCTTGTTCTCGCGGACATATTGGATGACCATGATCTTGCCTTCGATACCGCGGCTGCCGAAGCCACCGGGAACGATAACGGCGTCGACGCCTTTCAATGCGGATTCTACGGAAACGGCACCTGTTTCAATCTTTTCTGTGTCCACCCAGCGGATGTCTGCGCGCAGGTCCAGGTGAGCGGAAGCGTGACGGATGGATTCCACCACAGAAGCGTAGGAATCTTCCAGAGCCATGTACTTACCGCAGATGGCGACCGTCAAAGTCTTGCGGGGCGTTACGGAATTGCGCTTCAGGGATTCCACCAGCTTGCTCCACTGATCCAGTTTGGGCGGGGCGTAAATGTTCAGGCGCTTGGCGAGAATTTCGGGAATGCCTTCGGCGTCATAAACCAGCGGACATTCGTAAACGTGCTGCACGTCCACGCCAGAAATCACGTGGTCTGCAGGCAGGTTGCAGAACAGGCCGATCTTTTCTTTCAGATGGGGCTTGATATATTCTTCGCAACGGCCGATAACGATTTCCGGATAGATACCCAGGCGGTTCAAGTCATGGACGGACATCTGGGTGGGCTTGGACTTCTGTTCGTTAACGCCAGAAGGAATAGGCACGTAAGTCAGGTGTACGAACATGGCGTTGGTGCGGCCCACGTCGTGGCTCAGCTGACGGGCTGCTTCGATGTAGAACTGGTTTTCCAAGTCACCGACGGTACCGCCGATTTCAATCAGGAGGACATCAGCCTTTTCCTGGTCGGCGATGCGGTAGAACTGTTCCTTGATCAGATCGGTAACGTGGGGGATGAACTGGACGGTGTGTCCCAGGTAATCGCCGCGACGTTCCTTGTCGAGAATCATCTTGAAGATGCGGCCCATGGTGAGGCTCCAGTCCTTCTTGGCGGTCACGTTCAAAAAGCGTTCGTAGTGGCCGAAGTCCATATCGCACTCGCCACCGTCGTCCAACACGAAAACTTCGCCGTGTTCGGTGGGGTTCATGGTGCCCGGGTCTGTATTCAGGTAGCCGTCACATTTTACGGGAACCACCTTCATTCTAGCAGAAAGCAGCGCCCCGATGGACGCTGCCGCTACCCCTTTGCCAAGTCCGGAGATGACACCCCCGGTCACGATAATGAATTTCGTCTTTCCGTTGTAATTGTACTGCAATGCCATAATAAAACCTTTTTCGTGTGCTGTTCTAGGCCCAGCATCACGTCCCTTGTGTTTACACTTTATGTAATTTCAACGCCTATACACGCAATAAGTGTGCCAAGGAAGAGTAACTGCATATTTTGGGGTTTAAAGCAGGAATTGTAAAAGCTTAACTTTACAAAAAACGAAAAATTAAGTCTGTGTTTTACAGTTTTTGTATAATAATGACTGGTGGTATAATCCCCCGTTTGCAAGTCAAAACGGTCCTGTTTTGGAAAGCTGATTTTCGAGGGTGTTGAGAATTGGTGTTGTGCTCGTACTGCGTGTATATGGCACTTGTTTATACGTCTGCTATACCTTAGTGAGCGGTAATTTTTCCGTAATGATTTTGTAATGCAAATTATTTTTGAAATCTTACGTTATATGTTTAATTTTTGATAAATTGCCTTTCTGCGCTAGTTTGTATAAGCGCAGGAGATGTTAATGATGAACAATAAGATGATTACGGCTTTGGTCCTGGCAGGTGGTGTTGCCTCCTGGGCCCAGCTGCTTTACGAAAAACCTGTTGACGAAAAGGTTGATCGCGTTTCTTTGGAACGTCCTTCCCGCATGGGAGAGAGCGTGAAGAAATTCGTGGATACCCAGAAGGCTTCTAAAAAGGTTAAGAAGGTTTCTGTGAAATCTGACCTTTTGGGCCGCAGCCGCAATAACACGCTCACCTATGAAGTCGACGTGGCTTCTCAGCAGAAAATGAAGGTTTTGGTCAACGATGTCATGGTTGAACATGCCAGCCTTGAAACTGAATCGGGTTCTTTTGATTACAGCGCCTCTGCCGATTCCAAGAACTACGAACTGAACGGCGTAAAAATGTCCGAATCGCAGTTCCAGAAAAAGGCTGACAACAGTCGCAAGAAACTTCGCAAGAACAGAAGGAAGTTTAAGGCCCCTCGTGTAGAGTACATGACTGCAAGTGAAATTGAACAGGAAATTTCTTCGAACGAGAACGTTTATGTTTCCGAATATAAAGGCGTGAAGTATGATGGTCTCGATTTTGGCGAAGACACCTATCTGGAAGACTTCTATATCCGCACTAAGTCTGGTATTGATACTTACGCCTGGAATAAGGGCTACTATGGCCAGGGTGTGGGTATTTACTATAGCGAAGGTGGTTGCGTTCCCGATAACTATGTAAACCACAATTACTTTACGCAGATGAATAACTGCCCCAACGGCGTTTCTAGCCATGCAATTGGTGTGGCCCGTGTTCTGCAGTCTTCTACCGGCGAATCTCACATTTATGGATCTGCTGAGGTTATTTATCCCGAGGATCCCGATAAGTATCCTGTACCTATTTATATCGGTTCCCAGTCTTGGGGCTATGTGTACGATTACCCCTATTATTGCTCCGCTGACGCCATCATGGATAACTACATCTATGAATATGGTGTAGCCCAGTTCGTTGCTGCAGGAAACGATTACCGCTATTCCTATGTGTCGACTCCTGCAAGATCTATGAATGCTGTGGCTGTTGGAGCCGTTTCTCCCATCGATTACAAGTACATGGTCTATTCTTCCTCTAGAAATGGATATGCCCATAATGATAAGCCTGAAGTGGCCAACTTTACCAACT
The DNA here is from genome assembly GCF_900142505.1 of Fibrobacter sp. UWH5. NCBI lineage: Bacteria > Pseudomonadati > Fibrobacterota > Fibrobacteria > Fibrobacterales > Fibrobacteraceae > Fibrobacter > Fibrobacter sp. UWH5. Next base: position 609,674 of record NZ_FRBB01000001.1, read on the forward strand.
TCTATTTCCGCAGGGATCTTCATTACAGTGACGAGAATGGATCTTACAATGGCCGATTCAATGGAACCAGTGCTGCAACCCCTTATACGGCAGGCATGGCTGCACTCCTGTTGTCTAAGTACCCGTCTTTGAAATGGCATCCTGAAATGCTGAAGGCGGTAATGTTGGTGGGAAGTACTCGTGATGTGGGCAATACGGACTATGATTATGATGGCATCGGAACATTCAAGGCTGGCATTCCCATGCTTGACAGGCTGACTACTTCTCCCTTGTTCAAGAATCGGTACTGGTATGGTGCGAACAACACCAATTTTGACAAAAATGGAAGAATCAGTTTTACTGAATCTAATATTCAGAAGGGCAAGCGTTACCGTGCCGCTATTTCATGGCTGTCTTCGGGTGAGTACGTGATGAATAATCAGAGACTCCCTCAGGATATTGACCTGGTGATCAGGCAGAATGGGACAATCATCGCTTCGTCTGCTTCGTCGTACAATCCCTTTGAGTTGGTTGATTTTGTTGCTCCCAACTCTGGCGAAATCGAGGTGGTCATTACCCGCTATAGAAACAGCTCTGCATCCGAAAACGTGAAGCTTGGCTTTAGCATTCTGCAGGTGGACTAAACCCCCTCCTAAAACCACCATCTGCTGATGCGAAAAATCCTCAGTCCGAAAGGGCTGAGGATTACTTTTTTTTGAAAGATTTCTGAGTTGTATGGACCCGAAAATGTTAGGGCTCGTCTGCGAATGGGTCGGGAATGTCGAAGTACTGATCGGTTTCCTTGCTTTCGACGCAGCGTACGGGTGTCCAGATTTCTCGATCCTGACTGATGATGCTTGCCTTGTCGGAATCGTTTTGCAGAAGGAGAACAGTTAACTCGTGGTTGTCTTCGTAATCGCTAGAAAGAATGACTCCCTTTATTCCCTGGTCGTAATAACGTGTGCGGAATTCCTTGGCGTCGTGGTCGTAATGGTAGGGGTCTGCCAAACCTGTGGCGAACATGGAAAATCCCAGGAGGTCTGTGGCGGGGGAGGCATTGTCGTCGGGTGTCCAGCTGGTTGTTGCCTTCAGGTTCATTCCGGCCTGATTTGCGCCGCCGGCGATTTCAATCAATTCGGCGAAGTCGTTCTTGTTTGGCAAACGCCAACCTTTGGGGCAGATGCCGCGAATGGCACCCTGGGCCTCGCAGTAGTTGTCGGTGCCGCATCTTCTTCCGTTGGAACTGAAGACGGCCGAAGAGTCCATGGCCGTGCCCAGAGAGTAGAAACGTCCGAATTTAGCGCAATTCTCTTCGTCATTGTTGGGACAGGAGTTGCCGTAATTGTCGTTGAAATTGTAATTCAGGTTCTGGGCCATCCAGTTGGTGGTCCCGATTTTAACCGTCTTGTACGTCTGATTATCGCGGGTATCGATCAAGACGCCTGTTTCAAAAGGCTGTTCGCTGGAAGAGCTGATGTCTTCGCTGGAAGAAGAAATTTCTTCGCTAGAAGATGAAATGTCTTCGCTGGAGGAAGATTCCGGTTCGTCAGAGGAACTGGAAGTTTCTTCTGAAGAACTGGAAACCTTTTCTGAAGAACTGGATTTTTCTTTAGAAGAACTGGAAGTGTCCTTGGAAGAGCTGGACGAGGGCTGATCTTTGCTTGTGGAGGACTGAATTTCGCTGGTGCTGGAGGCGGGATCGTCTTCCGGGCTGGTGGAATCGTTACCGCAGGCGCATAACGTGAGCGCGATTGCCGAAGCAACCAATTTGAAGATTTTCTTGTTCATTTTAACTCCTAATAAGTTCAAAATAAATATAACAAGAGTTTATATGTTGATTGCTTTTGGGGATGTTAAAAAAAGAAAACGCGAATCTTTCGATCCGCGCCTTCATTATGAGGTTCGATTTTTAATTGTGCGTGCAGTTTCGCTCGCGCTGTTCATTAGTAAATAAAGTGACATTGGGCCACCCACCTTCGACGGGTGGCCATGCTTTTTATCTTAATAGATAAAAAGCATTTCACGATACTTGGGCAGCGGCCACTGTTCATCGGAGATGATGCCTTCCAGCTTGTCCACAACCTTGCGGAGGGAGACCATAGCTTCCAGCTTCAGCTGATGCTTGCCGGCGATAGCCTTTTCCATGACGGCGATTTCTTCGACGAGGGCCTTGTAGCCTTCGGCCAGTTCCTTAGCGTAGGAATCGACGGAAACCAGACCCTGGTTGATTGCCATTTCGTTCACCTTCAGGGCTTCGGAGTAAGCCTTCACGACCTGCGGGAGGACGATGCTCTTGGCCATGTCGTAAGCGACCTTGGCTTCGATGTCGACGCGCTTGTGGTAGTCTTCCAGGTTGACTTCGTAGCGGGATTCAAGTTCCACCTTGTTGAACACGCCGTACTTCTTGAAGAGGGCCACGTTTTCCTTCTTGGTGAGGGCACCGAGAGCTTCCATGGTGGTACGGATGTTGGGGAGGCCGCGCTTTTCGGCTTCAGCAACCCATTCGTCGGTGTAGCCGTTACCGTTGAAGATAACGCGCTTGTGTTCCTTGATGATGGACTGCAGGAGCTTCTGGAGTTCCTTGTGGAAGTTGACCTTGGAGACCTTTTCCATCTTGTCGGCGATCATGTCGAATGCTTCGGCAACGATGGTGTTCAGGATAACGTTCGGTTCAGAGCAGGACTGGCTGGAACCCGGTGCACGGAATTCGAACTTGTTGCCAGTGAATGCGAACGGGGAAGTACGGTTACGGTCGGTAGCGTCGCGGGGGAGCGGCGGCAGGATGTCGGAACCGAGCTTCATGGCACCGCCCTGCTTGCTGGACTTGGGTTCACCCTTTTCCAGCTGTTCGACGACGTCAGCAAGCTGGTCGCCGAGGTACATGGAGATGATTGCCGGAGGAGCTTCGTTAGCACCGAGACGATGGTCGTTGCCAGCGCCAGAAACGGACATTCTCAGCAAGTCGGCGTGGGTGTCTACTGCATAGACAACAGCGCAGAGAGTGGTGAGGAAGATTGCGTTCTGGTGAGGATCCTTACCCGGGTTCAAGAGGTTGGTCTTACCGTAGTTCACGGACCAGTTGTTATGCTTACCGGAACCGTTGATGCCTGCAAACGGCTTTTCGTGGAGGAGGCAAACGAGACCGTTGCGGTCTGCAACGTTACGGAGCACTTCCATAATCTGCATGTTGTGGTCGCAAGCCAGGTTCACTTCTTCGAACATGGGAGCAAGTTCGAACTGGGCAGGAGCCACTTCGTTATGACGGGTCTTAGCCGGAATGCCAAGCTTCCACAGTTCGTCTTCAACTTCGTTCATGAAGTTCAAAATGCGAGCCGGGATGGAGCCGAAGTAGTGGTCTTCCATCTGCTGGTGCTTAGCGGAAGCAGCACCGAAGAGGGTGCGGCCAGCCTGGTAAAGGTCCGGACGCTGGAGGTAGAACTTCTTGTCTACCAGGAAGTATTCCTGTTCTGCACCGAGAGTAACGGTGACCTTCTGCTTTTCAACGCCGAAGAGACCCATGAGACGGTCGGCAGACTTCTGGAGGGCCTGGATAGAGCGGAGAAGCGGAGTCTTCTTATCGAGAGCTTCGCCAGTGTAAGAGCAGAATGCGGTGGGGATGCAAAGAGTTGCACCGTTACCGTGACGCTTGATGAAAGCGGGAGAAGTCGGATCCCAAGCGGTGTAGCCGCGAGCTTCGAAAGTGGAACGGATACCGCCGGAGGGGAAGGAGGATGCGTCCGGTTCACCAACGATCAGGTTCTTGCCGGAGAAAGCCATGATAGCCTTGTCGCCTTCCGGTTCCAGGAAGGAGTCGTGCTTTTCAGCAGTAGAACCGGTAAGGGGCTGGAACCAGTGAGTGAAGTGGGTTGCACCGCGGTCCATTGCCCACTTCTTCATAGCGTGAGCCACTTCGCCAGCGATGCTGGGGTCAAGTGCTACGCCATTTTCGATGGTAGCGAAAAGCTTCTTGCAAACATCCTTGGGGAGGTATGCCTTCATGGCTTCGGAGTTGAATACGTCCTCGCCGTAAAAGTCAACGTTTGCCGGGCTTGCAGCCATGATGCCTGCTGCCGGTGCTTCTGCAATTTCGGTAATTGCATTCATTCTATACTGGTTGCTCATAATGAACTCCTATTTGTTTTGTTTTCGGCGTCCATTATGCAAAAGCCGTGCCAACTTTTACGGATTTGGAAAAAGTGGCGGAAATAGCTTGTTTTTAGGATATATAAGATAGTACGGGTACTTTATGAACTAAGGAATCGTTTAGAGCTTTTGATTCGTGTTTTTACAGAAAATGAAATAAACTGTGCCGTGAAAGGGGGTGCTCTAGGTTCTCTGGTATGAGGCGGGACTTTCGACCCGCTCTTTTTCTTGTTGGTCGTTTTGCGTTTACTGCCGTTTTTGATCAAATTTAGAGGATTTTTACATTCTGCGTAAAATTAAATCTTGTTTTTACAAAATGCGTAATCGCCTTTGGGATGGGATTAAAGCGAAAAGGACTGCAAACCTTTTTATTTCATTAAAAAATTAAAGGTTTTTCCAAAAATGTAAAGATTTTCAATTTTTGTTCGTTTCTTGTGTGGGATTTAAAAATTTTGGCACGCATTTTGCAATAAAGCCGCGGAAAAAATAAAACACAAGGAATAATACAATGAAAGCTCAAGCTCTTTATAATCCGGCTAACGAACATGACGCCTGCGGCGTGGGTCTCGTAGCCAATATCAACAATGTGGCATCGCACCAGATTGTGCTTCAGGGCATTACTGTTCTGAAGCGTTTGATGCATCGTGGTGCGGCTGGTGGCGACCCGGAAACGGGTGATGGCGCTGGCCTTTTGCTTTCTATGCCCCACAAGTTCTTCAAGAAGATCTACAGCGACCTTCCTGAAAAGTACGGTGTGGCCATGGTTTTTGTAGACAACTCCGTTGCCGCTGATTCCTACGACGAAAAGATTAAGGAACTTGCTGCAGCCGAAGGTTGCCCTGTCCTCCATGTTCGTGAAGTTCCGGTAGACCCCAACGCTATTGGTCGTACCGCTCGCGAAACTCTTCCCCATATCCGTCAGTACATTTTCGACGCTTCCAAGCCGGAAAATGCTGAAATCAAGCTCTTTGTGCTGCGCCGTCAGATTGAAAAGGCCTGCGAAAGCCTGTACATCTGCTCCTGCTCCAGCAAGACTATCGTTTATAAGGGTCTTCTCCTTGCTATTCAGATCGAAGCCTTCTATAAGGATCTGAATGACGTTGATTTCGAAAGCCCCATCGCTCTCGTTCATCAGCGCTACTCCACCAATACTTTCCCCACCTGGCCTCTGGCTCATCCGTTCCGCTACCTGGCCCACAACGGTGAAATCAATACCCTCCGCGGTAACTTGAACAGCCTGAAGGCTCGTGAACCCCACCTGAAGAGCGAACGCATTGGCGACGATCTCCAGAAGTGCTTGCCGCTGATTGCCGGCGGCCAGAGTGACTCCGCTAGCCTCGATAACATGTTTGAATTGCTGGTGGCTGCAGGCCGTAGCCTCCCGCACGCTATCCTCATGATGATGCCGCAGGCTTGGGGTGCTAAGCATTATATGGGCCGCGACGTCCGTGGCTTCTTCGAATATGAATCCATGCTCATGGAACCGTGGGATGGTCCTGCTGCAGTGGCATTCTCTGACGGTGTAAACGCAGGTGCAATCCTGGACCGTAACGGTCTTCGTCCCGCACGTTATACCCTCTGCAAGGATGGCCTCTTCGTGATGGCTTCTGAAACTGGCGTTCTCGATATTAACGATGACGAAGTAGAAGAAAAGGGCCGTCTCAAACCCGGTGAAATTATCTACCTGGATATCGAAAACCATCGTATCTTGAAGAATGCCGAAATGAAGGCTTTCGTTGCTCGTAGCAAACCCTACCGTCGTTGGGTCGCCGAAAACAAGATGAGCGTCCGTGGCCTCTTCAGCGAAATTAATCCGTCTGACGTACCTGATGATTTGCTGATCCAGCAGAAGCGTTTCGGCTACTCTGCCGAAGATCTGAGTGTCATTTTGCAGCCCATGGCCAAGAATGGTCAGGAACCTATCGGTTCTATGGGTAACGACGCCGCTCTGGCTGTCCTTTCCGATAAGCCCCAGCCCCTGTTCAACTACTTCAAGCAGCTCTTCGCTCAGGTCACCAATCCGCCTATCGACCCGATCCGTGAAGAACTGGTCATGAGTCTTACCACTTACATCGGTAACCATGGTAACATTCTGGAAGAAACTCCGGAACAGGCTCACCTCATCAAGATTCCTCGTCCCATTGTTACTGAAGACGAAATCAAGCACTTCGAAAACATTGGCGATAAGAGCTTCAAGGCCAAGGTGCTCAAGATGCAGTTCCCCATGGGTGGTAACGGCGAAGTTCTTGAAGCTGCCTTGCAGAACCTGGCTGGCGACGCTGTCCGCGCTGTTCAGGAAGGTTTCAACATTATCGTTCTTTCTGATAAGAACGTGGATTGGGGCTATGTTCCCATGCCGTCTCTCCTGGCAACCGCAGCTGTAAACCGTACCTTGGTTGAAGCAGGTGTCCGTCCGGAAATCGGTTTGATCGTCCAGTCCGGTGAAGTTCGCGAAGTCATGCATTTCGCTTTGCTCCTGGGTTACGGCGCAACCGTCATCAACCCGTATCTGGCATTCCAGAGCATTACCAACATGTGCCACACCGGCGAACTGGATGTGGGTCCTGTCACCGCCGCTGCCAACTACGTGAAGGCTGTGGACAAGGGTCTTCTGAAGATCATGTCCAAGATGGGTATTTCTACGCTGCGTAGCTATCGCAGTGCCCAAATCTTTGAAGCTGTTGGCTTGAACCACGAAATTATTGAAAAGTTCCTGCCGGGTACTGCAAGCCGCATCGAAGGTATCGGTCTTGCTGAAATCGCCCAGGAAGTGGAACAGCGCAACAACATTTCCCTGAAGGATGCAAGCCCCATTCTTAAGGAAGGTGGTCAGTACAAGTTCCGCAAGGATGGCGAAATGCACTTGTGGACCCCCCAGTCTCTGGGCGCATTCCGTCAGGCTGTTCAGCTGGGTGACTACTCCAAGTTCAAGACTTACTCCAAGCTCGTTGACGATCAGTCTCAGCGCTTGGCAACTCTCCGCGGTCTCTTCAAGTTCAAGGAAACTACTCCCATCGATATTTCCGAAGTGGAATCCCGCGAATCCATCATCAAGCACTTTGTTGCTGGCGCAATGAGCCTTGGTTCCTTGAGCCCGGAAGCTCACGAAGCAATCGCTATCGCCATGAACCGTAACGGTGCCATGAGCAACTGCGGTGAAGGTGGCGAAGACCCGGATCGCGATACTCCGGCAGCAAACGGCGACGTTCGTAGCAGCGCTATCCGTCAGATCGCTTCTGGTCGTTTCGGTGTGACCATCGATTACCTCCGCAAGGCAAAGGATTTGCAGATCAAGATGGCTCAGGGTGCAAAGCCCGGTGAAGGTGGCCAGCTGCCTGCTCACAAGGTGAACGAATTTGTGGCTCGCATCCGTCACTCCATCCCGAATGTGTCCCTCATTTCTCCTCCGCCGCATCACGATATTTACTCTATCGAAGACTTGGCTCAGTTGATCTATGACCTCCGTAACTCCAACCCCAAGGCTCGCGTTTCCGTGAAGTTGGTTTCTGAAGTGGGTGTGGGTACGGTTGCTGCAGGTGTTGCCAAGGCTCATGCTGACGTGGTCCTTATCTCCGGCCACGATGGCGGTACCGGTGCATCTCCGCTGACTTCTATCAAGCATGCCGGTCTTCCCTGGGAATTGGGTATTGCCGAAGCAGAACAGACTCTCGTTCTTAACGACCTCCGCGGCCGCGTCAAGCTCCAGGTGGATGGTCAGTTGAAGACTGGTCGTGACGTTGTGATCGCAGCCCTCCTCGGTGCAGAAGAATTCGGTTTCGCTACCAACCTGTTGGCAAGCCTTGGCTGTATTATGGACCGTAAGTGCCATACCAACCAGTGCCCCATGGGTCTTGCTACTCAGGATCCGGAACTCCGTAAGCACTTCAAGGGCAAGCCGGAATACGTTGAAAACTTCCTGTTCTTCATCGCTGACGAAGTCCGTGAAATCCTTGCAAGCCTTGGCCTCAAGAGCTTGGACGAAGCCTGCGGCCGTAACGATCTCCTTGACATGAATTCTGCAATTGAATTCTACAAGGCAAAGAAGCTGGACTTCAGCAAGATCTTCGCTTCTGTGGATGCAGGCAACGGTAAGGAACAGATCAAGAAGCACGACCCGAACTTCGTTCCTGAAGAACTGGTGAACTTCGACCGTCGCGAACTCCTGCCTTTCGTACAGGATACCCTGAAGACCGGCAAGCCGGTAGAAATTTCCGCCATGATCCACAACGTGGACCGTACCGTGGGTACTGAACTTTCTGGTGAAGTGGCTGAACACTTTGGTGCAAAGGGCCTGCCGGAAGATACCATCAAGGTTCACCTGCAGGGTGTGGCTGGCCAGAGCTTTGGCGCCTTCCTCGCACCGGGTGTAACCCTCGATATCGAAGGTGAAGTCAACGACTTTATGGGCAAGGGCCTTAGCGGTGGTAAGATCATCGTTCGCCCGTCCAAGAACGCAACCTTCAAGGCTGAAGACAACGTTATCGCCGGTAACGTGATCGGCTACGGTGGTACTAGCGGTAAGGTGTTCATCAATGGTCTTGCTGGCGAACGCTTTGGTATCCGTAACTCCGGTATGCTTCTCGTTACCGAAGGCGTGGGTGACCATGGTTGCGAATACATGACTGGTGGCCGCGTGGTTGTGCTGGGTCGTGTAGGCGTGAACTTCGCAGCAGGTATGACTGGTGGCTTCGCTTACGTCTATGACGAAACCGGTCACTTCGACTTGAGCTGCAACGTGGATTCCGTTGACTTGGAAAGCGTTCTCCCGGGTACCGAAAGCGAAACCGAATTGCTTGACATCATCAAGCAGCATGTGGAAGCTACCGGCTCTGAAAAGGGTAAGCGCATTCTCGAAGACTGGAACAACTCTCGTCCGAAGTTCGTGAAGGTCTTCCCGGTGGAATACCGCAACGCTCTTGCCAAGTTGTAGTTTAAAGCTTATAGGATAAAGTTTAAAGGTTGAAGGAGTTTCTTTAACCTTTAAACTTTCCGCTTTACGCTAAATAGAACTTTCCGCTTTACACTACTTTAACCTTTAACCTTTCCGCTTTACGCTAAATAAGGAACATTATATGGCATTAGTACAGAGAATCCAGGACGTGTACCGCCCCGTAGAAGAACGCGTTAAGGACTTGAAGGAAGTTGAACGCCTCTTCACAGAAGAAGAAATTAAGGCACAGGCAGGCCGCTGCGCTGATTGCGGCATCCCTTTCTGCCATGGTGCAGGCTGCCCTCTGGGTAACCTGATTCCCGAATTTAATACCGCCGTAGCTGCAGGCGACATCCGCAAGGGCTACGACATTATCAGCAAGACGGCTTTCTTCCCGGAATTCACGGGCCGTGTTTGCCCCGCCCTCTGCGAAGCTAGCTGCACCCGCCAATTGAACGATGACGCCGTCATGGTTCGCCAGGTGGAAAAGTTTATGATCGAAACCGCCTTCAAGGAAGGCTGGGTGGAACTGCCCGAAGCTGCTCCCAACGGCAAGACGGTGGCTGTGATCGGTTCTGGTCCTGCAGGCCTCTTTGCTGCAGAAAGCCTCCGCCGCAAGGGTTACGCAGTAACCGTCTACGAAAAGAAGCCCAAGGTTGGCGGCCTCCTCCGTTACGGCATTCCTAACTGGAAGCTGGAAAAGGAAGTCATCGACCGTCGCGTTTCCCTCATGGAAAAGGCTGGCATCAAGTTCGTATGCAACTGCGAAATCGGCAAGGACATTTCTGCTGAATACATCCGCAAGAATTTCGATTACCTGTTCCTGGCTATCGGTACTCCCAACGCTCGCGATTTGAACATTCCTGGACGCGATGCAGAAGGTATCTACCTGGCTCTGGACTTCCTTCATGGTGAAGGTGAAAAGTATAATGCCAAGGGCAAGAAGGTCTTGATCATTGGCGGTGGCGACACCGGTAACGACTGCGTGGGCAAATCCCTCCGTGAAGGCTGCAAGAGCGTTCTCCAGGTGGAATTCATGCCCAAGCCTCCTGAAGAACGTTCCCCGTCTACTCCGTGGCCGGATTGGCCGTACATGCTGCGCACCAGCTATGCTCACCACGAAGGTGGCGAACGTCGCTGGAATGTGTCTTCCAAGCAGTTCATTGTGAAGGACGGCAAGGTGGCTGGCGTGGAAGCCGTGAAGGTTGAATGGGAAATGGCTCCCAACGGTCGTCCCATCAAGCCTAATGAAGTTCCCAATTCTACAGAAATCATTGACGCTGATTTGGTGGTTCTGGCTATGGGCTTTACCGGCGTTCCGGCTGAAGGTATTGTGAAGGACCTGGGCCTTGAATTGACTCCGCGTACTGCAATCATTCAGGATCCGTCCCGCAACATCTACGCTGTAGGTGACTGCGCTAACGGAGCTAGCCTGGTTGTAAGAGCCATGGCCGACGCAAAGGCCAAGGTCAAGAGCTTATAGGATAAAGGTTAAAGGATAAAGGGTAATGTCTTTACGCTTTAAACTTTCCGCTTTACGCTAATAGAGTTCCTTGTGTAACAACACGGGTCGCTGGTGGGTAAAACTGCCGGCGGCCCATTTTTTATAGTCCGGCGTGGAATGTTTTTTTGGGATTAAACGTTCCATTTTGATTAAAAAAAAAGGTCTAGAATATATCACTTAACACACTTTTAATAGTTTGATTTTTTGTTATCTGACTCACCCACCAAAAAGTTTGTATCTTATTTCCTGTAAAGATGAATGTCGCTGAAAAAGCGAATCAAAGGATCCTCCTAACCCCCAAAAAAATCCAGTCTCCTTCGGGAGGCTGGATTTTGGTTTTTTAGAAATCTTTTGGATGTCTGGCGTTTTATGCCTTGCCCAACTTCTTTTTCTGCTGGGTGCCGGCCACCTTAGAGGCGACGTAGCGGGGGAGGAGTTTTCCTGCTATGGTGGCAAGTTTCATGAAGAGGCTGGGAACGATGATGGTCTTCTTCTTGAACATCTGCTTGAGGGCGTAACTGGCGCAGAACTTGGGGGAGATTCCCGGCAGGGCGAACTGTACGTTGGCCACGTCGTTGAATTCCGTCTTTACGGGGCCCGGGCAGAGAACGCTGGCGGATACGTTAGACCTTGATTCCTGAAGTTCCATGGCGATAGCCTGGGTGAGGCTGACCACGTAGGCCTTGGTGGCGTAGTAGGTGGCCATGTAGGGGCCGGAAGGCATCAGGCCTGCGCTGGAGCCTACGTTCAAGAGGTGGCCGCCGTTCTTGGCCAGAATGCGGACCGCCAATTTCGAAAGCAGATGCAGCGCAATCACGTTCACGTTGATCATGCGCAGTTCCTTGTTCAGGTCTGTTTCGGCGAAGGCGCCGCAGTCGCCGAAGCCTGCGTTGTTGATGAACACGCCCACGTCGAACTTCTCCAGGAATTCTCCCAGGCGTTCGCATTCGCTTTGGCTGGAAAGGTCTGCAGTGAAAACTTCTGCGGGGGTACCTAATTCCTTGGCCAAGGCCTGCAGTCGATCTTCACGACGTGCAACCAGAATAAGACCATAACCGCGGGCAGACAAATCCTTTGCGAATTCGGCGCCGATGCCCGAGCTGGCGCCTGTAATTACTGCGTATTTCATAAAAGAAAGTATAGATAATTTTAGATGGGGTGTGTTTTCAATTTTTTCTTTACTTGATTTTTGTTTTTTTTTACATTAGTTGGCGCGAAAAGGTGTTATCTTTTTTTTGTTCGAAAAGGGTAGGAGTTTATATGAATCGTCTTGCTACATTAGGCTTTGGTCTTGCCTTGTGCGGAGTATTTTCTGCTTGCGGCAGTGATGGCGGTACCTCGTCCAGCGAAGATAATAATCCCGAATTTGAAAGCAGTTCCTCTGCTGGTGAAAACTTGAGTTCATCACAGAACCTGATTACGAGTTCCGCGACGGAAACTTTGTCCTCTGCGGAGGTTGTGAACTTGTCAAGTTCTGCGGTTGACGGATCCGGTAGCTCGGCGGAATCGGTAGGGTCAAGTTCTTCTGTTTTCAATAAATCCAGCAGCTCCGTTTCTTCAGGATCAAACCCTGCGGGCGGTCTCAATTCTGACGGAACCTTTACCGATTCCCGTGATGGCAAGACCTACAAGACGGTGAAGGTTGGTAACCAGGTCTGGATGGCCGAGAACTTGAACTACGAAACAGCTCAAGGCAGCGCCTGTTATGGAGATGATGCGGGCTACTGCGAAGTTTTTGGTCGCCTGTATTCCTGGGATGCCGCAACGGATGCTTGTCCCGAAGGCTGGACTCTGCCCAGTGAATTGGACTGGTATGCCCTGGTTGATGAAGTGGGTGATGCAGACTTAAGATTCTCCCAGGGATGGGCTGGGGGCATGCCACCTAAAAATGATTATGACTTTGCTGTGTTGGCTGCTGGTTATGGATCTTATGGATTTTTCTCTTCCAATGGCAGCTCCGCTATTTTCTGGACTGCCACGGAAAATTGCACGGTGGGAGGGGCTTCCTGTGAAGAAGGTATTGGCTTCGTTTTTGGCTACGAGAGCCCGAAACCGTCGAGAAGTTCTTTGGAAAAGGAAATTGTTGTCTCGGTTCGTTGTATAATGGAATCTAGTGGGACTCAGGACAATTCTTCCTCTTCCGCTTCGCTTGTTGATCCCTCGACCGTTGTGAAGGGGTCCATGACGGATGCCCGTGACGGTAAGACTTACAAGACAGTGACTATCGGAACGCAGACCTGGATGGCTGAAAATCTGAACTATGCCTACAATCTTCCGACGGCGACTTTGGATTCTTCCAGCATCTGTTTCGAAAATAATCCGGAATCCTGCGCTCAGTTTGGTCGCCTGTATTTGTGGAGTGCCGCCATGGATTCTGCTGCTGTATTTGGAACGGCGGGCAAGCATTGCGGTTATGCCGAAGGCAACTGGGATCATGTCTGCGAAAGGCCTAATTTGAAAACCCGTGGTGTTTGTCCGGAAGGCTGGCATATTCCCGGCAAAGACGAGTGGAATACCTTGTTTAGTGCGGTGGGAGGTAGGTTTACTGCTGCTCCGAAGTTGAAGGCTACAGATGGTTGGGCAGAAAATGGAAACGGAACGGATGATTACGGTTTTTCTGCTGTACCCACGGGTTTCTGGGAGGATCCTGATCGATTTGGCGGTGCAGGCGAACGCACGGAATTCTGGGCCAGCACTGAAGATAATGGATATAATGCCTGGAAAACACGATTTGGCTATTATTCTGGTGAGGTTGATTTCTGGCCTGGCAGTAAAAAGTATGGTGCATCTGTCCGTTGCATAAAAGACTGATTTTACTGAAAAAGCAAACTTTACAAATAATGTAAAAATGCAAAAGCTGTTTTTACAAAATATGTAAATATTTTCAAATCGTGAAATTGACGTCATCCTTATAAATTCCCTTTTTTTTGCGAAAATTTCAGCTTTTACTGAAAATGTAAAAAAATGGCATGCTTTTTGCTATTTGAGGGCGAAAATAAGGATTACAATTTATGTCAATGAAATTCTCCAAGTGGACCGGCCTCGGAAACGACTTCGTTCTGGTGGAACCGGGTGAAGCTTTTGATATGACTCCGGGTGCAGCCCTGGACCAGCGCGTGATTGAACTGTGCGACCGTCGTTTTGGCATTGGTGCCGATGGCGTGGTGGTGGTGACTCCGCTTTCTAGCTCCGAAGAATATGTGGTGGGCGAGAAGGATGTCCGTGCCGGCTACGACTGGAACAAGAAAGGCAATGGTGTAGATTTCGAAATGCGCATTTTTAATGCTGACGGTTCCGAAGCCGCCATGTGCGGAAACGCCACCCGTTGCGTTGCAAAGTTTATTGTGTCTCGTGGCCTGGGCAACGGGACCTCTTTTGTTCTGCACACCAAGAGCGGTCTGATCAAGCCGAGTATTTTGGGTTCCGCAGCAAGTGCCGCAGACCTAGAAAAAATGCAGGTTTGCGTAGACATGGGTGCTCCCCGTGATTTCCTGGGCACCATCAAGCTCTCTGCAGGCTCCTTTGATTTTACCGGTGAAACGGTCTCTATGGGCAATCCCCATACCGTGATTTTTGTAGACGATATCGAAAAGATCCAGCTTGAAAACTGGGGCGTTGTCCTGGAACACGATAAGCAGTTCCCGGACCGTTGCAACATTGAATTTGCTCAGGTGGTGGCTCCCGGCAAGATCCGTATGCGCGTGTGGGAACGCGGCTGTGGCGTGACCATGGCTTGCGGTACCGGCAGTTGCGCCACTCTGGTGGCTGCCCAGCGCACCGGTCGCGTTGGCCTGGAATCCGACGTGGTCCTGGATGGCGGAACCCTCCACATCAAGCACGAAGAAGGCGGCTCCGTCCTCATGACCGGCCCCGCGAAGGAATGCTTTACCGGAGTTTGCGAGCTATGAGCTGTGAACCGTGAGCTTCAGCAGTCGCGACGAAGTCGCTATCTCAATAAAGCGCGAATGCGCCAAATTTTAACCTCAAAGTGAGTGAAACGAACGACCTCACACCTCAAAGGGCGAAGCCCGACCTGAGAACTAAATTATGAATAATTCAATCATCAACCCGTACTACGATCGTCTTCCTGGCAGCTACCTTTTCTCTACTATCGCCAAGAAGATTAAGGAATACCAGGGCACCCACGCCAATGCCGACATTATCCGTCTGGGTATCGGCGACGTGACCACTCCCATTATCCCTGCCGCTATTGAAGCCATGCACAAGGCCGTAGACGAAATGGCATGCAAGAACACCTTCCGCGGTTACGGTCCGGAACAGGGTTATGACTTTTTGCGCGAAGCCATCATTCGCGGCGAATATACTCCCCGCGGCGTTGAAATGGATCCGGACGATGTGTTCGTCAGTGACGGTTCCAAGTGCGACGTAGCCAACATCCAGGAACTTTTTGCCGCCGACGTGAAGATTGCCATTCCCGACCCGGTTTATCCTGTCTATCTGGATTCTAACGTGATGGCTGGCCGTACCGGCTTTATGCAGGAAGACGGCCATTTTTCTGAAGTCACCTACCTGGCTTCTACTGCCGAAAACAATTTCCAGCCGGACCTTCCCAAGAATCCTGTTCACCTGATTTACCTGTGCAGCCCCAATAACCCCACCGGTACCGTTCTTTCCCGCGAAACTCTCCAGAAGTTCGTGGATTACGCCAACGAAACCGGTGCCATCATCCTCTTCGATGGTGCTTACAACTGCTACATCCAGGATGAATCCCTGCCTCACTCCATTTATGAAATTCCGGGTGCCCGCACCTGCGCCATTGAATTCCGCAGCTTCAGTAAGACTGCTGGCTTTACCGGCGTCCGTTGCGCCTACACCATCGTTCCTCACGAACTGGGCAAGCTCCGCGCCATGTGGAATCGCCGCCAGTGCACCAAGTTTAACGGTGTGAACTACGTTGTGCAGCGCGCTGCCGAATCCATCTACAGCCCCGTAGGTTGGGAACAGACCAAGGCTGTGATCAAGGGCTACATGGATACCGCTTTCATGATCCGCTCTGAATTGACTGCTGCCGGCTACACCGTCTTTGGTGGCGAACATGCTCCCTACATCTGGTGGAAACTTGAAAACGGCGAAAAGTCCTTCGACTTCTTCGATCGCCTCCTTGGCACTTGCGAAGTGGTGGGTACTCCGGGTAGTGGCTTTGGCCCCTGCGGCGAAGGTTATTTCCGCTTGACCGCCTTCGGTGACCACGAACAGACCAAGGTTGCCCTGAAGCGTATTAAGGAAAAATTGTAAAAATTAGCACGGAATTTGCAAAATCCTATGTAGAATTTGTGAAAATCTTACATTTCATGTAAAATTGAATGTATTTTATAAAGGATTCTTATAAGGATTGCTGACAGGCCCCGCAATTTTTATAAAAACAAGAGTGCCTGAAAAAGACCCGAACCTAGAGACTATTATGAAACAGCCCATCGGTCCAGAAATATCTGTCATCCAGAAAATCAGCGCTGCCATTATCCATGAACGCGACGCTGAAAAGCTGCTGAGCAACGTTCTTGCCATTCTGGACACAGAACTTGGCATGTTGCGCGGTACTTTCACGTTGCGTTTTGGCGATACCCTGAAGATTGAAGCCTCCCATGGCATGACTGAAGCTGAAAAGCAGCTGGGCCAGTATCATATCGGTGAAGGTATTACTGGACATGTGGCTGAAACTCGCCGTAGCCATGTGATTCCTGACCTGCGCAAGGATTCCAGATTCCTGAACCGCACTGGCTCTCGTAATTACGATAGCCAGGTGGCCTTTATTTGCGTGCCCCTGATTCATGACGAGGAGCTGATTGGAACCCTTTCTGTGGACCGTCCGGTGGATGTGAACACGGACTTGGACCACGATGTGGCCTTGCTGGAAATTATCGCCAACATTACGGGTGATGCAGCCAATGAATGCCAGGAAGTCCATTCTGAACATGCCGCCTTGCTGGAAGAAAACCAGAAACTCCGTGACATGTTGTCTGGCAATCCCACGGAACTGGTGGGTAACTGCCGCGAAATGCAGATTGTGTACGAACAGGTTCGCCAGGTGGCTCCTTCCGATGCTACCGTTTTGATTCGTGGTGGTAGCGGTACCGGTAAGGAAATGATCGCCCGCGCTATCGTGAACCTGTCTGCCCGTAAGGACAAGCCGTTCATTACCCTGAACTGTGCCGCCCTTCCCGAAAACCTTGTAGAAAGCGAACTCTTCGGTCACGAAAAGGGTGCCTTTACTGGCGCTGTGAACCGCCGTATCGGTCGTGCAGAAGCAGCCAATGGCGGCACTCTGTTCCTGGACGAAATTGGCGATCTCACCATGCAGACCCAGGTGAAGCTCCTCCGCTTCCTGCAGGAAAAGACTTTCAGCCGCGTGGGTAGTAACGAAGAGCTTCATTCCGATGTCCGCTTCCTGGCTGCAACTAGCCGCAACCTGGAAGAACTGATGGAAAAGAAACTGTTCCGCGAAGACTTGTTCTACCGTCTGAACATTTTCCCGATTTCTATGCCGGATCTGGCCAAGCGCCAGAGCGATATCATCTTGCTGGCAGAACACTTCATCGAAAAGATGAACCTGCGCTACAACAAGAAGGTCGCTCGTTTGTCTACAACGGCCATCAACTTGCTCATGAGCTACCACTGGCCGGGTAACGTCCGTGAACTTGAAAACTGCATGGAGCGTGCTGTTCTCACTGCCGCTGACGATTGCATCCACAGCTACAACCTGCCGCCTTCGCTGCAGACCAGCCTTAGCACCGGCTCCATCATTTCTGCCGAAATGAAGAGCGCCCCGCTGGATGTGATGATGAATAACTACGAACGCGAATTGATTACCGAAGCCATCAAGCGCCACAACGGAAACATTTCTGCCGCTGGCCGCGAACTGGGCGTAAGTCCCCGCATGATGAACTACCGCATGAACAAGCTGGGGTTGAACAACAAGTAAGGCGGCGGTTTTAAGTGTATATTTGAGTTAAAAGGGGTCCCCTGCAGGGGACCTTTTTTATATTTAAATCATGTTCGGATTTTATCGATTTGCTTCTGTCTGCCCCAACCTGAAGGTTGCGGATACTGCCTTTAATACCGCAGAAATTATTCGCTGCGGAAAGCTTGCACAGGCTGAGGGTGCCGCCGTTACGGTGTTCCCGGAACTTTGCATTACGGGGTATACCTGCAGTGACTTGTTCCATCAGGAACTGCTGCTGAAGAATGCTTATGCGGGCCTGCAGAAAATTGCAGAAGCATTTGCCGATTCCGATATGATTGTGGCGGTGGGCTTGCCCCTCCGCATGTTTGGTCGCCTTTATAACTGTGCCGCCTTTGTGCAACGCGGGCAGTTGCTTGCGGTGACTCCGAAAATCCATTTGCCCAACCAGCGGGAATTCTACGAAAAGCGTCACTTCAATAGCGGTCGCGATCTGCTGAATTCCGCAGACCGCATTACCTGGGATTTCCCGGGTTTTGGCGAAGTGCTTGTAACCAACTTCATTCGCAGCGGCGTAAGTTCCGTTGGTGTGTTGAGTGCTGCTGATGCTTCCTCCGCATTAGGAGGATGCGTCGCGGAAAGTGCTGGCTCTGAAATCTGCTTCGGAGTTGAACTTTGCGAAGACCTTTGGACTCCCATGCCGCCCAGTGGAGAACTTGCCCTGGCTGGCGCAAACGTTATCCTGAATCTTTCTGCCAGCGATGCTCTGGTAGGGAAGGGCGACTACCGTCGTAATCTGGTCATGAACCAGTCTGCCCGCTGTATGGCGGCTTACGTCTATTCTTCTGCAGGTGTCCAGGAATCTACTACGGATATGGTGTTCAGCGGTCACCTGATGATTTCCGAAAACGGAAGCATGTTGGCCGAAAGCAAGACTTATGGCCGTGACTCCGAAATCATTTATGCGGACGTTGATGTGCAGCGTCTGAATATGCAGCGTTTGAGTGAAGGCTCCTTCCAGGACTTTGATGCAACTCCTTATTTTGCGACGGCCGCTGAATTCGGCCCTTTGCCGGAAGTAACTGAACTGAACCGCTTTATCTGTTCCACGCCCTTTGTGCCTGGTAATATTGATGCCCGCGACGCCAACTGCAAGGAAATCTTCAACATCCAGTGTGCCGGCTTGGCCAAACGTCTGGAAGCCTCCCATTCTAAGCGTGCTGTAGTGGGGCTTAGTGGCGGTCTTGATTCCACTTTGGCTTTGTTGGTAATTGCAGAAACCTTCAAACTTTTGAATCGTCCTGCTTCCGAAATCCTGGTGCTGACAATGCCCGGCTTTGGCACTACAAACCGCACCAAGAATAACGCTGTCGAAATGGCAAATCTTTTGGGCGTCGAACTGCGTACCGTGTCCATCAAGGACGCCTGCATGCAGCACTTTAGCGACATCGGTCATGATCCTGCTGTACTGAATGTGACCTACGAAAATGTTCAGGCCCGCGAACGCACACAGATTTTGATGGACGTTGCCAACAAGGAAGGCGGTATCGTGGTAGGTACCGGCGACCTTTCTGAAATCGCTCTGGGCTGGAGCACCTATAACGCTGACCATATGTCCATGTACGCCGTGAACTGCGACATTCCCAAGACCTTGGTCCGTCATGTGGTGGCTTGGTACGCCGACCGCGCCCGCAATTTCTTTGCCGCAGATGTAGCCGCTGGCTCCGCCGACGAGACTGCTGCTTTCAAGTCCGCCGATGCGCTTTCCGCAGTGCTTCGCGACATTTTGGATACTCCCGTTTCTCCGGAACTTCTGCCTGCCGACGCCAACGGCCAGATTGCCCAGAAGACCGAATCCATCCTTGGCGCCTACGAAATTCACGATTTCTATCTGTACCATTTTGCAAAGTACGGTGCAGAACCTGCAAAGATGCTGTTCCTGGCAAAGCATGCCTTCGCCGGTCTTTATCCCGACGAAGAACTGGAACGCTGCCTTACTTTGTTTGTACGCCGCTTCTTTACCCAGCAGTTCAAGCGCAGCTGCATTCCCGACGGCCCCAAGGTGGGTACCATCTCCCTGTCGCCTCGTGCCGACTGGAGAATGCCCAGCGACGCAAGCTTTGGTGACTGGCTCGCCAATTCCCTGAACGCAAGCTTTAGGGAATAACGGGAAACCTGCGCAAGTTGCAAGGAGGTGTTTTCAATGAACAAGAAATTTTTTGGAAAGAAAGTGGTAAAGTTTGGCTTTGTAGCCTTTGCTCTGGCTTTGGGCCTTGCCGCATGTGGTGATGGCGGCTCTTCAAACGGACCGGCTAATAACCATGAGGACACAAACATTTCTTCTGTTGAGTCTGAAGAAAATTTGCCCAGCTGTACAGAAAGCGGGGAAGGTTTCGTTAACTTTATTAATGGGACAAAGGAAGGTTTCATTTGCAAGGATCGTAAGTGGGTCCATTACGATATGATTGCGGACGTTGAAGAAAATCTGCCTGGCTGCACGGGGTCAAGAGAAGGCCTGTCAGCTTACCTTTATGAAGAAGACCGCGAGTTGAATTGCGTGGAAGGCTCCTAGGATGTTGTTGGCGAGGTTGCAAGTAGTTCTTCCACCAGTGTTCCTGGCACATCTTCCAGTGTCATTCCGGGCACTGACCCGGAATCTTCATCCGACGAAGCCGTTGATCTTTCTTACGCTACAAAATGCCCTGTGGGCCATACATGCACTTACGCACCTACCGAATACTTGAATCCGAAGGTCACCTATGGCGAACTTCTGGATGAGCGTGACTACCAGATGTACAAGACGGTAGAAATCTGCGACGATAAGAATGAAAATTGCCAGACCTGGATGGCCCAGAACCTGAACTATGCTTACACCGGAGTGGCTTTTGACAACGGCTATTATACCTCCGACTCCATCAGCTGGTGCTATGACGATGATCCAAGTAATTGCGCAACCTATGGTCGCCTATATACCTGGGCAGCCGCGGTTGACTCTGTTGCTATTTACAAGAACTACGGTGAGGAATGTGGCTATTGGAAGTTTTGTACCCGTTTCAGTGCCTCTGCATGGGTTACGGCGCCTGTTCGTGGCGTTTGCCCCAGCGGCTGGCACCTGCCGAGCAATGCTGAATGGGGTGCTCTCTATACGAATGTGGGCGGGGCCAGCTATGCCGGTCAGAAGCTGAAGGCGAACACCAGCCTGTGGACCTCTTATAGTGGAGTGACTAATGATGATTCTTTTGGATTCTCGGTTCTCCCTGCCGGTAACCGCGGCTACTACGGTGATTTCTACGGTCAAGGCCGCCTCGCCTTCTTCTGGAGTTCTACTGAGTACAAGTACAACGGCTCCGATGCGTGGAGCCAGTACTTCAGCTACGACTACGCGGACCAGGGCATCTACGACAAGGACTACGCGCTCTCCGTCCGTTGCCTTAAGGACTCTTTCTAACCAAGGTGCCGTAGGCGCCTCAAAAAAAGGCGGCGCGAGCCGTCCTCCCCCTAAAAAAAAAGGAGCCACCAGGGCGTAAGCCCCAAGGCTCCTTTTTTGTTGCAAGACAAAGGAAACCAAATGGAAGAAAAACAAGCTGCACTCTACACAAATTCTAGAGTGCTAGAAAATGAAACAGGCAACACCAGCTCCATACACATGTACCTTCGCAGGGCCCACTACCACGTCTTTGAACGGAGCGCAAGCCTGTTTCAACAATATATCGCCAAGTACAAGGTAGTGCTTACAGTTCCAAAGAATGTAGGCCGCGAAGTGGACCATGCAGGAGTTTAATAAGAGGGTAGCATTGAACTGACCCCCAAAAGGAAAAACAATGGCAAAAATCAACTACAACTCCGAGACCAGGGAACTGGAGAAACTCTTGAAGAAACTTGTTTGTTTTCGGCGTTAGGCAGAAGCTTAACGGAAATAAGAGATAGTGCATGAAAATGCAAAAAAAATCCCGGCGTTCACACAGAAACGTCGGGATTTTTTGTTTAAGGGGTATGCTGGGATTGTCGCGGAACTGGTCCGCGACGTTCCTAGTTATTTGAACAGGTCGTTGTCGCCGTCGTCCTCGCCTTCGGAATCCGAAGTGCCGTCATCGAAAGTGTCCGGCGGAGAAATGCGGCTGGCGCGCTTGACCTTCTTGGCGGTAAACTTGCTGCCCAGAGCCTTGTAGCCCTTGACTTCTGCAACCTCAGTCAGGTCAAGTTCTTCCTTCTGGACTTCGCGGCCCACCTGATATTCCATCAGTTCGCGGGCGTCGTCGGTGGCGAAGAATTCGATCATCTGGGTGTCCTTATGATCGCTGACCAGGCTGAATTCCGTAGTCATGGGGCAGCCTTCAAGATTGAAGCGCTTGACCATGTAGTTGAAGTTTCCGCCTTCGAAGTACAGCACCGTAAAGACCTGTGCAGGATCGTACTTGTGAATGTACTTGATGCCTGTACCCACGAGAATGGGATCTGCCATGTCGTGGACGCGGGCGGTTCCGTTTTCCTTGACGATAAGGACCTTGTCCTTTTCGCCGAATTCGCCGATACGGTCACCCTTCTTCTGGGTGCTGATGATACCGCTGGGGGCGTCAAAGTACAGCACGCGGGCGCCCAAGGTACTTACACCCTTGCGCAGGCGCTTGATGCTCTTGACCGGGTACTTGGTAACGATATTGCCCATGGCGCCACGGCCCTTCACTTCGATGGTGCTGAAATCCACTTCGAAGTTCAGCTTGGTACGGGGGCGGGGCTTCAGGGTGACTTCTACCACTTCGGCTTCGCCGTTCAGGTTGCTGGACATGTAGAGAATCTTGCTGCCCGGCTTACCCTTGCCCATGAAGTAGTCCTTGTCGCGGGTGACGCCACCCACGTTAAAGCGCTTGATGTAGTAAGCTCCGTCCTTGCCATCCAAATGGATGACGTTATAAATATGACGGTCATCATCCTTCTTGAACTTTTCGACTAGGATAATATCCTTACCTACGAAGTCCTTGTCGCTGACCTTGACCACCTTGAAGCTACCGTCGGCCTTGAATACGATCAGGTCGTCGTATTCAGAAACGTCGAAGAGGTATTCTTCCTTCTTCATACTGGTGCCCAGGAAGCCTTCCTTGCGGTTGACATACAGTTTCTGGTTGGCGATGGCCACATGTACAGCGTTCACCTTGCCGAATTCTGCAATCTGGGACTTACGTTCCTTGCCTTCGCCATACTTCTTGAGGATATTCTTGAAGTGGTTGATGGTGTAGTCGGTAATATGTTCCTGGTTGAACTTGTTTTCGGCAATCTTTGCATCCAGTTCTGCCAACAGTTCGTCGGCCTTCTTGCGGTCGAAACGGCTGATGCGGCGGATAGGAATTTCTGCAAGCTTCAGGATTTCTTCTTCGGTGACCTCGCGGCGGAGCATCTTCTTGACGTAGGGCTTCAGGCCTTCATCAATGAGCTGGACCATTTCTTCGCGGCTCTTGGCATTCTCGATAACCTGGTAGACCTTCTTTTCTATGAAGATCTTTTCGAGGCTGGTCATGTGCCACTTGTCTTCAAGGTGCTTCAGTTCGTTCTGAAGTTCCCACTGCAGCAGGTGAACCGTATGTTCGGTGTTCATGCGCAGGATTTCGGACACGCCCAGGAATTTGGGGTGCTTGTCTACAATGACGCAAGTGCAGGGGGACAGGCTCTTTTCGCAGTCGGTAAAGGCGTAGAGGGCGTCCATGGCCACCTGGGGATCGGTACCGGCCTGCAGGTGGATCAGAATTTCCACATCGCGGCTGGTGTTGTCGTCCACATGCTTGATCTTGATCTTGCCCTTGTCGTTGGCCTTGACGATGCTGTCGATCAAACTTGAAGTTGTGGTGCCGTAGGGGATTTCGCGGATGGCCAAAGTCTTGTTGTCGACCTTTTCGATCTTGGCGCGCACACGCACGCGACCGCCACGCTGACCGTCGTTATATTCGCTAACATCGATAATGCCGCCGGTAAAGAAGTCGGGATAGAGTTCGAACTTCTTGCCCCTGAGGATGGCGATACTGCATTCGCAAAGTTCGCGGAAGTTGTGGGGGAGAATGGAGGTGCTGAGACCCACGGCAATGCCGTCGACGCCCTGAGCCAAAAGCAGGGGGAACTTGACAGGCAAGGTTACCGGTTCTTCGCTACGTCCGTCGTAGCTGGGCACCCATTCGGTGGTTTCGCCGTTAAAGACCACGTCTACGGCAAAAGGTGTCAGACGTCCTTCGATGTAACGGGGGGCTGCAGCGCGGTCGCCGGTCAGCGGGTTACCCCAGTTACCCTGGGTATCGATGAGCAGGCCCTTCTGGCCCAGGCCCACCAGGGCATCACCGATGGATGCGTCACCGTGGGGGTGGTAAGCCATGGTACGACCGACGATGGTTGCCACCTTCTGGTAACGGCCGTCGTGATTTTCGAACAGGGAGTGCAAGATACGACGTTGCACCGGCTTCAAGCCGTCTTCGTAATACGGAACGGCGCGGTCCAGAATTACATAGCTGGCGTAATCAAGGAACCAGCCGTCATACAGTTTTTCTAGGTGGTGTACATTGGACAGGCCCAGAGTAGTATCCTGGTGCTCACCCACCTTAACATCGTTAAAAGATTCTTTGGAAGTTTCTACTTCGTTTTCGTTATCGTTGTTCATGTCGCTCATAAGTCGTGTAGAAATAGAATAATGTCGTACGTTCAAAAATCAGTTTTGGGGCTTAATGTAGAAAAAATTTCTGACAGTAAAGTGACATTGCTACACCTACGGTGTTCCCCAGTTCCTGCTACAGCGACTGACATGTGTTGTGCAGCCATCTGTAACCCGACTCGATAATGTTCTGCAATGGTGTAGCCCAAATTAAGGGTGTATCCGACAGTTGACGCGGAAATCCACTCATCACTGGTTGTAGATCGGCCATTCAATTCCACTTCTGCGCTCATTATGGAACCGCCCACAAAAAAGTGAGAAAGGCTTTCGCTTTCGTTCGCCCAAATCATTAATTGTCCGCACACATCTATTTGACTGGATTTCAGATAAGTGCGACTTGCTAACGAACTGGTATTTGTCCCTTTTTCAACACGAACATTAAATGTGTCAATGGTGATTATAAAGGGTTCCCCAGGGTCGATGCTGTAAAGGATTTCATCTTTCAATCGGGCGTTCAGCGAACTTTCATAAACATCGTTTTTCGATCCCGAAAGAACGTAGTTCCAATTCGATTCTCCAACACCATACATATCAACGAGATCTGGCCTGATCAAACCGAAAGCTTCATACAAGGAGTCAAGACCTGCAAAGTAAGGCCTGGGGCGTAAACCGCTTCGTTGAAGCCGATTTCGCCGCACCCCAAAAAAAATAATGAAATTAGAACGATTTGCAAAAATGCAATCTTCATAACCTCAACACCTAACAATTATAGGACGGTAATATAGCATCTTTTTATGGTATTATAGTTCTTGAAGGCATTCAAATTTTATATATTCCGTTTAGTAATTGGAGGTTTTTTATGAAATTTTCCCGTGTGATTTCCCTGGCCGCTCTGTTTGCTGCATCTTTCGGCTTTGTCGCCTGTGATGATTCCTCTTCTGCTTCTAGCGACGAAAAGGCTGGCTACGACTGCTCCGTTAAAGGCGGCGTAAAGGTCGTCTACCCGGCCGGTGGCGAAAAGTTCAAGATGGGCGAAACCATTACCGTTATTTACGGCTCCGACATTCAGGGAACGGGTTTCCGTTTCGTGTACAAGGTCGACAAGGATGACCTGGGCGACGATATGTTCGAAGAATCCATGGGCCCGGAACATCCGGATGGCAAGACTTGCTACGAACAGAAGGTTGTTCTCGATAGCAATTATTCTGAACCTTCCGATGAAGCTATCATCCGCGTGATTCCTTACGAAAATACCAGTAAGGCCGGTAATTCCGGTACTTTCAAGGTTTCTAAGTAATCCTTGAGAATCCCGCACTTAAATCCTAAAGACAATTCGATCACCGTGGCCATTGTCGGCTGCGGTGGTTTTATTGGTAGTCACCTGCTTAAAGCTGTGCTGCAGCGTACCTGCTGGCGGGTGTTTGCCGTAGACCTTGAATCTTACAGGATCCAGCAGCACTTGGCTGACCCGCGGGTGGAATTCTACTGCGGCGATCTGGCGAACCCTTCCGTGGTGCAGCGCATTGCGCAGTTCCCCGTGGTGGTGAACTTGGCTGCCATTTGCGTGCCTAGCCGTTATATGTCCGAGGCGACAACCGTCATTCGCAGCAATTACGATCACCCGGCCCGCCTGGCCGACGCCTGCGCCAAGAGCGGGTCCTGGCTAATCCATTTTTCTACCTCCGAAATTTATGGAAAGACCGCGGCGGATTCCGGCCTGCTGGAAGAAGATTCTGCAGACCTTGTCTTTGGGTCGGTGGCTGCAAGTCGCTGGAGCTACGCTACCGCAAAACTTCTGGCGGAACGCTATATGGCAGGGCTTACGAACCTGCAATGGACCGTGGTGCGCCCCTTCAACTTTGTTGGCCCCTACATGGATTTTATGCCCGGCGTCGATGGGGAAGGAATCCCCCGGGTGCTGGCGAATTTTTCTACGGCCCTGGTGCGGGGCGAACCCATTAAGCTTGTGAATGGCGGACTTGCCCGACGGACCTTTACCTCGGTTCATGACGCCATTGATTTTATCTTCTGCCTCTTTGAAAATCCTGCGGCTGCAAAGGGCCAGGCCTTTAACGTTGGAAATCCTGACAACGAAATTTCCATTGCGGAACTGGCACGGATCATGACCGAAATCTATGCCGATGTAAAGCACATTCCCGTAGAAGAAATCCCTGGGGCACAGATTGTGGACGGCGTTGAATACTATGGCGTTGGCTACGAAGATTCCCTCCGCCGCATGCCCAGTGTCGAAAAGGCGGAACGGCTGGTAGGCTTTAAGGCTTCGACACCCTTGCGTGAAGTCTTGCGGGAATCGCTGACCTGGTTTGCGGAACATTACAGCACTTCGGATTGCCTTGAAAAGTTGGCGGAATAATGCCCGCGGAATTCAACACCTTTATTTTTGTGCCGGCCTACAATGTGGAAAAGACCTTGGCCGGTGTGCTGGATAAAATTCCCCAAAGCGTGTGGCGCAAATCCAGGATTCTTGTGATAGATGATGGATCGCAGGACGGGACCCGCAAACAGTTTGATAAATATGTAGAAGGTTTTCGGGAAGGTCCCGCTGAAAAATCGCAGGAAGGAACTGTTGAAAAATCTCGGAACGGTTCCGCCCCCCGCCTCGAATATTTTCGTTTTGAAAAGAACAGCGGCTATGGCGCTGTCGTCAAAAAGGGCTTAAGCGAAGGACTCTCCTCGGGCGCCAAGTTCATCGTCTGCCTTCACGGCGACGGACAGTACCCCGCTGATTTGCTGGACCAGTTTCTAGACCATCTGGAAAATTTCAGAACCGTAGATGGCCACGGTAACGAGTCTGCGCTCGCTCTATTGCAGGGCTCTCGCCACGCAGTGACCGGTGGCGCCAAGGCTGGGAACATGCCCCTGCACAAGAGAATTGGCGGAGCCTTCTTGACCGCCCTAGAAAATCTGGTGTTCCGTCAGAAGCTGACTGATCGCCACAGCGGATTCATTCTCTACTCCGCCGACTTCTTGCGCACCGTGGAACTATCTCGCCTGAGCCCCTCCTTTGACATCGACCTGGAGCTGATTTCCATTGCGGATGCCCGAGGCTTTGCCATAGGTGAACTTCCCATTCCCACTGTTTACGCCGAAGAAAAATCCAACCTGAACGTAGTGACCTACGGCCTTCGCTGTTTAAGACAAATTGCTAGAAGATTTTGCTTTACGTTAAAAGTGAAATGAAAATTCTATACCCATTGCGTTAAAAAAAATCTTTTTTGTATTTTCCTCATACCTCATACCTCATACCTCATACCTCATACCTCATACCTCATATCTCATACCTCATACTTCATACCTCATATCTCATACCTCATACCTCATACCTCATAACTCATACCACATACCACATACCACATACCACATACCACATACCTCATACCACATACCTCATATCTCATACCTCATACCTCATACCTCATAACTCATACCTCGTACCTCATATCTCATATCTCATACCTCATAACTCATAACTCATACCTCATACCTCATACCTCATACCTCGTACCTCATACCTCATACCTCATACCTCATACTTCATACCTCATAACTCATACCTCATAACTCATACCTCATACCTCATACCTCATATCACATACCTCATACCTCATAACTGGTATCTGATTCTCGCGCATGAATTCTCATTTATTTTTCCCCTGGTTAGCGCTTTTCTCTCTGACTTACATATATTTAAAGTATGATTAAGTCTTTGATTTCTGCTTTAAATGGGGTGTTGCTGGGGAAGTCCGATACGGTGGAACTTCTAGTGATGGCATTGCTGGCCGATGGCCATGTGCTGATTGAAGATGTGCCGGGTACGGGTAAGACGACTTTGAGTAAGGCCCTGGCGGCGGCTGTGGGGGCGGAATTTTCCCGAATCCAGTTTACGCCGGACTTGTTGCCTGCCGATGTGACGGGTGGCGCGGTTTATAATGCCAAGACCGGTGAATTTGATATTAAGAAGGGTCCGGTTTTTACCCAGGTTTTGCTGGCCGACGAAATTAACCGTGCGTCGCCACGAACTCAGTCTTCGCTTTTGGAAGCCATGGAAGAACGTCAGGTTTCGCTGGAAGGTGAACGCCACAAGTTGCCGGAATTATTCATGGTTCTGGCCACCGAAAATCCGGTGGAATTCCACGGGGTGTTCCCTTTGCCCGAGGCTCAGATGGATCGTTTTATGGTTCGCATTTCTGTAGGTTACCCCACCGAAGAAACGGAGCTTGATATTCTGCGCAGCCATCGTGAAGGTCGGCCTGTAGACAAGGTGGTGGCGGTGACTTCGCCGGTGGATATTCTCGAAGCCCGCAAACAGGTTTTCAAGATTCATATTGATGAGGCGTTGGAACGTTATGTCGTTTCTCTTGTGCAGGCGACTCGTAGTGACGGGGGCGTACGTCTGGCGGCAAGTCCTCGCGCTGGTTTGAACTTGGTCCGAATGGCTCAGGCCTGTGCCTTTGTGGCTGGTCGCGATTTCGTGAATCCCGATGATATTCAGCGGGTGTTCTTCCCGGTCATGGAACATCGCGTGTTTGCCAAGGACAGCGCCAATCCAGAAGCCTGCAAGAACATCCTGCAAAGCATCCTGAAAAAAGTTAAAGTACCGAAGTGAGGTTAGTAATGAGTGATGAGCTGCGAGTGATGAGCAGTGAGCTAAAAGTAAGGCGCCTTTGGCGCGACTATAAAAAACTCATAGCTCACAACTGAAAACTCACCGCTGGTAAGGGCGCCTTTGGCGCAACAATGATAACTCATAACTCATATTTGGTTTCTGATATCTTGATTTGCTAGATCCTTCGACTTCGTCGCTTTGCGACTACGCTCAGGATGACACTCTCCCCTTCCTACCACCTACCGTCTACTGTCTACCGTCTACTCCCTACTCCCTACTCCCATGTCTTTCTTCTCCTGGTTTGTTCGTAGTGTTCCTCGTGCGCCTCGGCGGGCGGGTGTTCTGATGCACGCGTTCTACCTGTGGCAGGAATATTTTACTCCGGCGGGGAAGGCGGCTGCCGCATTGATGCCCTTGTCTATGGCGGTGGGCATGGTCCCTGGATTCTGGGCGGCCTGGGTGTTTTGCGGTCTGGATTTCTTGCTGTTCCTGGGAATGATTCTTTCCCTGTTCTGTTCCAGCAAGCTGAATTACGTTTCTATGGAAAATGTGGTGGTGACTCCCGCTTACGAGGGGGAGGTGGCTACCATCTGGGCCGATGTGGGCGTTGGGGGCGAAGATGCCATAAATGCCATCGGTCGTAAGCGTTCTTCTAATCTGCTGTTGCGATTGTTTGGTCGCGGAGGCGGATCTGCTGATCGTCTGGATTCGGTGCAGTTGGCATCTTACCGTATGGACCCGAGCTTGACTTGGCTTGAATCCGAGATGGTTCAGATTAATGCCGCTGACGGTTTTAAGAAACTGGAATGCAAAATTCAGACGAAGAACCGCGGCGCTTTTCCGCTGAAAAAGATTGCGGCCAACGTTCCCGAAATCATGGGACTTTTGCAGTGGCCTTTTGAATATCGCGGTTCTGCGGAATTGCTGGTTTATCCGAATCCTATAAAGGTGGGTGAATTCCCGTTCTTAACCTCGGGGGCTAGCGGCATGGTGTTTGCCCCGCTGTTGATGTCTTGCCTAAATCGCGGAATGAATTTTGTGGGCGTCCGCGAGTACCGGGAAGGAGATGCTCTTCGAGACTTGCACCACAAGGCTTTTGCCCGCTACGGCAAGCCCTTTACCAAGGAATTTGAAACGGAACGCGGGGCCGGTGCCATTCTGGTTCTGGATACGGCAGCTCCCTCCTTTGGAGAACGTCAGCATCTGGAATTTGCCATCCGCTTGACGGCGGGAATTGGCCTGTGGCTTCTGGAACGGAACATCCTTGGGCGATTCTTTATTGACGATGAAGAAATTCCGCTGGCTGGTAGTGGTGCCGCCCAAGGGGAACGTCGCAAGAACTTGATGGACGCGCTGGCCCGAATTCCTGCGGCGAACTTGATTTCGGCGAGAAAGCCAGGACCTTGGTCTCCTGCGGCACGGCCCATGGATCCGGTGCTTCGGGTGGGACTGTACGCCAAGGAAGAACCTCTGGTCCACAAGCATATTGTGGTGGGCCGTGATCCATCTTCGGATAAGTGCCTGTTCGTGGAGCCCGCTTCCATAAAGTCGGGGGTGTCGCTGTGAAAAAAGAAATAGTAGACATCCGTTATGTAGCCAAATGCTTGTTCTTGATGACAGCCTCCTTTAACTTGGGGCATACTTTCGAGGCGACTTGGCTGGGCCTGCTTTTTGCGATTTACTTTGCCGTGACGGGATTCTTGAACGCCACCAGCCGCAGGGAATTTTCCAAGCGCCCCAAGTACAACAAGATTCCTGCCTATGGGGCCATTGTGCCGCTGGCCTTGTATTGGGTGGTGACTCCCGGTGTGGAGAACGGTGTGAACCCCATGATGATTTTCTTGCCGGGATTGTATTTGCTGTTCTTGGCGGCGTTGCAGGAACGCAGTCGCGGTAATGGCGGCTTTGAAGCTTTCGTGGCTTTTGACGGTGTGGCGGCCTTGCTGTTTGGCATGTTCATGGTGCCTAAGGGTTGGGCTGTTGCTGGTATTGTAGGGTTGCTGCTTTGCCTGTTTGCCTACAGCCGACGGGGAACGGCCTGGTACAAGTATCTTTTGTTTGTGCTGCTGGTGGTTGCCTTGGGCGGAATCGCTTTTGGCGGGTGGCGTTATTGGCGGGCGCATCGCTACGAAAAAGGGGCGCGGTGGGCCGAGGATTATTACCAGCGTGAACGGGTCATGGGCTTTGACCAGGTGGCGGCACTGGGAAGTTTTGGCAGCAATTACAACGGCAAGTATAATAGTCAGGTGGTGCTCCGCGTGTGGGATTCGTTGCCTTCCAATTATCTGAAGGCGGCCAGTTACGAAAAGTACGTGGCGGGAATCTGGAAACTTCCTACGGAACAAGTAAAGACTTTGACGCCGGCCTATTACCAGGTGGACTACGCGGTGATGGAAGTGATGGATTCTGTTACTTCGATGGGGGAGACTCCGGCAGGTTCCGCTAACCATGGAGTACGACAGGTTTGGGTACAGTCCTCCGTAAAGAATTTTGGTTTTGTATTTGCTCCCTATGGTGCGGTGGGCTATGCCGCAAAGGACGTGGATTCATTACAGTATTTTGCCGGGGGCATGGTCCGCGGGCTAGATCAGAACGGCAAACGTTCGGACTGGTACTACTTCGTTTGCGATGCTCAGGAGAATGGAGATGCTCAAGGCGTTGGTGGCTCCCAGAGAAATTGCGTCATCCCGGATTCCCTGCTGGCGTACAGCGAAGGGGACCTGCATGTTGGTGCCCGCTATGAAGCGCTTATGGATTCCGTAGTGGCCGAAATGGGACTGGTCCGTGGCGACAGCATTTCCGGTGAAAATTCCGATGCAGAAAATCTTCAGCGTGTTCTGGCTTATTTCAAGAATCATTTTACTTATTCTTTGCAGATTCCGGGACTGGAACGTTGGCGCAGTGGCGGGAATGTGACCCGGGATCCTCTGTCTGTTTTCTGGCATGCCAAGCAGGGCTTCTGTGAATACTACGCTACCTTGGCGGCTCTCGCTTTGCGCCGCGTTGGAATTCCTGCCCGCTATGCTACCGGCTTTGCTCACCCCGAAGTGGTGGAGGGCCGCCCCTATGCGGTGTTCCGTCGTAAGCATGCCCATTCCTGGGTCGAAGTTTTTGTGGATGGTCATTGGGCTATTTTTGACCCCACGCCTCCTATGTTTTCTCCCTTGGGCACCGAGTCTAGCTGGTTCAGCGTAAAGTGGGAAGGAATCCGCGGTCGCGCCGCCCGTATCATGCATTTCTTAAAGGAAGGTGAATGGAGACGTTCCGTAGACAGCTGGCAGAACTACACCCAGAGCTTTATAGATAGCGGAATCCCTTACCTGCTTCTCGTTTTATTGTCAGCGTTCCTTGTTGCGATCAAAACCCGTGGAGCCCTTAGGGCTCGTCAAAAGCGAATCGTGTCTACGTCGGCCAAGGCGATTCTCTGGGCAAAAAAGTTGGATGCAGCCGAAAAGGAACTGGCTCGTGCAGGCTTCCACCGAGAACCTGGTGAAACGGTGGGCGACTTTTTGAGGCGTGTAGAAGGGCACGAACCTGCCGATGCTGTGGAAATATTGCGGGAATACGAAAGGAATCGCTGGTGTTCGTAGACCCTTTCCTAAAATTTACTTGTCATTTTGGCCCTTTTTGTTAGATTAGAGTCTATGAAAAAACAATTCCTGATTTTGCCTGTCCTGTGCTCATCCCTGTTCTGGGCTTGTGGCGACAGTAGTTCTGCAACAGAACCTTCTAACGATCCTAATCCTCCTGCATCAGAAATCCTTTCTTCCGATTCCGGCATGTCTCCTGAACCGGGTGCGCAGTCTTCGGCCTCTGCCGATCCGTCTGATCCGACTGTTGACCCCACAGTGGATCCGTCTAATCCTACTTTGGATCCGTCTCAGCCTGAATCTTCTAGCGGTGTTGAAGGTCCGACGGAGAATCCCAATGCGGACCCCTATGCTGTTGGAACCGATATCGATGAACCCTCTTATGTACCCGAGGGCTGCGAAGTCAAACCTCTTGACAATGGCATGGGTAACGGCGTCTATTGCCTGGATTCTCTTGGAACGCCCCCTTTTAAGGGAACGATCTTTGCTGATCCCGATGCCGACGTGGCATACGATCCGGCCAATCCGGACCTGACGACTTTCACTAGTGTAGAAAAGGTGTTCAAGGCCCTGCAGCCCGATGAAAAGGTGGTCTTTGTTCTGCGCCATGCCGAACGTAATTCCAGTTCTGGAAAAACTTCTCACCTGACGGAATTCGGTATTTTCTCTGCTCAGTCCGTGGGCCAGAAAATCGCAAGCGATGATCCGGCCTACTACGCTCATTCTGAATATGTCCGTACCCGCGAAACGTTGGAGAATATCGCCAAGGGTCGTGGTGAAACTGGATTCAACCACGATGCTTATGGCGTGTTGAATGGAGGCTGGTTCATCAAGAATGACTCCGCTTTCAATGCTTATGCAGCCTTGTCTACCGATGGAAACTATGTGGCTACAACGGACTGGGCTTTCAATGGCGGTTATGAAGATGCCTTCTATGACCTGGACTCTCGTGCCAAGCAGTTCATTGATGAATTCCTGGTGGGCGTGATTTCCAAGAAGGCTCGTGTAAGCGTGGTGAATACCCACGACATGTTCCTGGCTCCTTTGACAATTTATGCCTCTGGCCGTCAGATTGACCTTAGATACTACGAAAATCGCAGCTGGATTACTTACCTGGCCGGTATTGCCGTGGTAATCGGTGCCGATGGTTCTGTAAAGGTTCTTCCTGTGAAGGGTCTGGATTCTGGAAAGACGACTTAGTTCTGTTAATCTAGAACGTTAGACTATAAAAAAAGAAACCCGGACTTAAAAAGTCTGGGTTTCTTTTTGCTGAAGATTAAATTGAATTCTGCAAATCTTCATTCCGATTTTTTCGGAATCTCACAACATGAGAAATCCATATCTCATATCGTGTATCTGATATCTAATCTTACAGCTTCATATCGCTCAAGCGGGTGTGTTCCACCTGGTCGAATTCGTCCTGGATTTCCTTGGAGGGGGCCTTGGTCAAAAGGCTTACCACGATGATGGTAACCATGCTGAATACAAAGCCCGGAACCAGTTCGTAAATCTGGAAGATTTCACCGCTGAGGCCGGAGAGGTAGAACTTCCAGACGAAGGTGGTGATACCGCCAACCAGCATACCGGCAACGGCTGCGGGCAGGGTGGTGCGCTTCCAGAAGAGGGCCAACAGAACCAGCGGACCGAAGGTTGCACCGAAGCCACCCCAGGCGAAGCTGACCAGACTCATGACCACGTCAAGGAAGCTCTTGCCTTCCTTAGCGGCACCAGCGGAAGGTGCGCCCTGGAGTGCCACGAGAACAGCGATAATTGCGATAACGGCAACCACAACGCGGCTCACCCACATCAGTTCCTTGTTGGAGGCGTTCTTGCGGAAGATGTGCTTGTACATGTCGTTACTGAAAGCGGAAGCAGAAACCAGGAGCTGGGAGTCTGCGGTACTCATGATAGCGGCGAGAATGGCGGCCATGAGGATAGAGGCGATAGCCGGATGGCAGAGGGCCTGGCAGAGGACCATGAAGATTCTTTCAGGGTCCTGGACAGTGAGACCGTTAGCGCTTACATAATAGCGGCCAAGGAGACCGATCATGATCACAGCACCGAGGCAGATGATGACCCAAGTCATGGCGATGCGGCGAGAATGCTTGATTTCTTCAGCGTTCTTGATGGACATGAAACGGACCAGGATGTGGGGCATACCGAAGTAGCCGAGACCCCAGGCCAGGCTGGAAATCAGGGAGATGAAACCGATGGCCTTGCCGGTAGAGGCGTTGGTGAAGAGGCTCATGAGGTAGGGATTCTGTACGTTCACTGCATCCATGGTTGCAGCGAAGCCGCCACCGGAAACGCAGATGATGGTGGGAATCACCAGCACGGCAATGAGCATCATGGAAGCCTGGATGAAGTCGGTCCAGCAAACAGCGAAGAAGCCGCCCATGAAGGTGTAGCTAACAACCACGACGGCACCGATGATAAGGCCGGTGGTGTAGTCAAGACCGAAGATGGTGCCGAAGAGCTTTGCGGAAGCCACGAAGCCGGAAACGGTGTAGAACAGGAAGAATGCCAGGATGAAGAAGGATGCGATCACGCGGATGATGCCCTTCTTGTCGCGGAAACGGTTAGAGAGGAAGTCGGGGAGGGTAATGGAGTCGCCGCAGAAGTGAGAGTACTTGCGGAGACGGCGACCAACGATCTTCCAGTTGAAATAGGTACCGATTACCAGACCGATACCGATCCAAGCTTCGGAAAAACCGCTGAGGTAGATGGCGCCGGGGAGACCCATGAGCATCCAGCCACTCATATCGGAAGCCTGGGCGGACATAGCCACCACCCACTTGTTCATGCCACGATCGCCCAGGTAGTAGGCGTTGAGGCTATTTGCCTTGCGAGAGAAGTAGGCACCGATGCCTAGCATCATCAACAAGTAAAGAATAAAGACGACTACGGTCATTTGTTCCTCTTCTATGTTGCGGCGAAAAAACATTCGCCTGAGTTAAATCATCGGTGGGGCAAGATAGAAATTTTTATATATGGCTCTGTGAACCCAGACTGCGAAACCCCATCTCATTTCCCCTTTAAGGTCATTGCCAGAATCCGGAGTGACTTTCCCGATAAGTTCGGCATTCCCCGCCAGAGTGGATTGCTAAAGGAATTGCGTTCCTCCATTCGCTTTGAACCTGAGTTTCGAGTGGCCGACGCCTTGCGCGGTCTCGAGGGTTTTAGCCACCTGTGGGTCCTCTGGATTTTTTCAGAAAATGTAAGGGTGGGCGAGAACGGCGAAAATCGCTGGAGCCCTACGGTGCGCCCGCCCCGCCTCGGAGGCAACAAGCGTCTGGGAGTTTTTGCCACCCGCAGCAGTTTCCGCCCTAATCCCGTGGCCATGAGCTGCGTAAAAATCGAGGAAATCCGCCTGAACGTGGTTGACGGGGATTATTGCGGCCCCGAAATTATCGTTAGCGGCGCCGACATGATGGATGGAACTCCCATTGTAGACATCAAGCCCTATTTGCCTTATGCCGATTCCGTGCCCGATGCACTGGGCGGCTTTGCGGAACCCCTCCGCGAAAAAAGCCTGAAGGTGGAATTCTCCGTGGACCTTGGGGAGTTTCCGACAGAAAAATTGGATACCCTCCGCGAAATTCTGGCTGAGGATCCCCGCCCGGCTTACCAGAAGGATGCCGACCGAGTTTACGGCTTTAAGTTTGCTGGCTTTGAAGTCAAATTTAAAGTCCAGGATGAAGTGCTTTCGGTCCTGGACTTGATTAAGATTTAGTATAGAGTCGGGTTTAGACTATCTAACATTGATAATGGAACTGCGGTCGGTTCCGTTTGCCCTGATATTGATCACGTAGCGGCCTGAGGGGAGGTTCTGGCTGCATGCCTTGGTAGCTTCGAAGTAGGTGGTGTTCTTACCTAAGGTTAGAACTTCCTTGCCCAACATGGAATAAACCTTGACGCTTGCCTGGTAATTCTTTTCGGCATGGGTGAGGCTAGGGCTCCCCATATTAGAATCGCCCAGCAAGTTGACCTGGAAGTTTGTGCTTGGGGCTGCTTCACTGAGCGACATCAGTGAAGTAGCCAAAACTGCTGCTGTCAGATATCTCTTCATTCTACTATAACTCCACTCGTCTGCTGTTGTTAAGTCGCAGACCTCTCCAAACACGGGCCAAAAATAGCTATTCCTGACCTGTCTGTACATATAAATGGGGGATTTCCGTTGTTCTTTTTTACAACATTATGCTTTTTTGCGTAAAAAAGCCATTGTCTTTTGGTAAAATAAAATCAATACAAAAAAATGTTCGCCACTTTTTCTTATATTCAACCACAAATAACAGAGGTTTTATATGAAAAAGTTTTCTTTGATCGCCCTGGCTGGCGTTTGCTCCCTGGGTCTCCTGTCTGCCTGTAGCGATGATAGCACTCCGGATCCGACCCGTGCAGAACTTTGCGCTAACGGCATTTCCGATGACTGCCTGAATGGTGCATGGAACGCCAATGGTATGGCCAACAAGGCTTCTGGTGAAATGCATTCCATGTTCAATTACACCGCAGCTCCGGGCACGCTGACTTTCGACAAGAATACTCATGAATTCCAGTTTGACGCTCCTGCCCTGGCAGCAGACATTGCTACCGCAGACTGCAATCCTGTTTACGGCGAATGGTCTGTTGCCGCTGGCGTCTTGCACATGAGGTCTTTTACCAACACCATGTGCATGGGACCCAAGACTGTTGAATTGGCCGCCACTGTCGCTCTTGACGAAACCGGTACCCTCGTGACCTTGAATCTGGGTCAGCTGTACTTTATGTACAATTTGACCGATGAAATGGCTATCAAGAACTCCTACACTGAATCTTTCAGTGCTCTCGCCAAGTAATTTTCCCAAAAAATTGCATAAGAAAGGCCCCCGGTTCTAAAAACCGAGGGCTTTCTTTTCTTGCTCCTTAAAGCTTACTTGACCAGGATGGCCTTGGAAAGCAGATTGTTTCCGTTGGCGTTGGTCAATCGGGCGATGTACTTACCCATGGGAATTCTGTTCAGGCTGACGTTTGCATTGCCGCCAACTTGCTGAGAAAGGACAATCTTTCCGTTTGCGGAATACAGCTTGAGAACGGCTCCCTCGGGGGCTGCGATCTGGAGGCTGCGTCCTTGCTGGTTCATGCTGGCGGAACGTCCGATGTTGATGATTCTGGGGTTGTTCATGACAATGTTGGTTCCTTCCGGTGCGCCAACAATCAGGCCACGGCCAACGGTACTCATATACACCACGCCGTAGTTGTTCATGTCGCCCTGGACGAACTTGCCGTTACCCGGACCACCGAACTGATGCATGTCATCGTTGATGCGTTCGAAAGTCTTGCACTTGTCGGTACTGCGGTAGAGGCCGACGGTGGAGTACTTGTATTCCTTGCCGCCCCACTGGCCTTCGCCTACATATTCCCTGGTGCCGCCCCAGATGTAGATGGTTTCGTAGTCGGCGCCTTCTTTTGCCTTACCGATACCTACTGCAACGGCGGTACCTACGATGTCGCAATCATTCCAGGTCTTGCCACCGTCTTCGGTATAGCTGAGACCGTTATGAGTGTAACCGTCTTTCTGCCAGATCTGATTCTGGTCGCGAGCCACCCAGATGTGGCCTTCTCTGCCGGGAACGGTACGGATGGGGTTACCATCGCCAGAGAAGTTTTCGTTGGTCTTGAGAGATGTTACCTGCTTGAAGGTTTCGCCGGCGTCATTGGAAACGATCACTTCTCCGTTATCGCCGATGACGTAGAATACCTTCGGGTTCTCGGGGTCAGAAGCCATACGGCCGTTGCCGCTACCGGTCTTTACTTCTTTCCATGTCTTGCCGTTGTCAACGGAGCGATAGAAGCTGGATCCGTTTTCCGGCTTGTGCATGATGACCTTGCCGTCTGCGGAGAGAGTCAGGTGGCCCTTACGCATGTTCTCCATGGTGCTTGTGGTGTCCATGGGCATCTCGTCCCAGGTTTTGCCCAAGTCGTCGGAACGGTACATCTTCTTGTAGCTCTTGGAATCGTACTGGCCGTAGACCGTTACGATACCGGTACGCATCAAGGTGCCGGTGAGGGCTGCGTAGCCGATGCTTTCTGTAGAACCTACGATGGGGAAGTGGCGCTTGACGGGTGCGTTAATGTCGGTGTAGACTCCACCATCATAGTCGCCGATGGCCGTAACCAGGGGACCGCCCGGAATGCTGACAATATCCAGGGGAACGGTTTCTTCTACGCCCTTGGATTCAAACTTCCAGACAGGAACCTTGGCGGTGATGTCGTCGGTAGTGAAAATACCGTTACCGCTGGTGACCCAGACCTTCTTGTTGTTGAACGGGTCAAATTCCAGGGAGCCTGCCCAGTGGATGGCATTACCCGGAATCCAGTCGGTACCGTTGGCGTCGATATTGGGTACGTCGCCGTAATGCTGACCATGGACCCAGTTCTTGCCGCCGTCTGTGGTAACGTAAATGCGGTCGCCGTAGTTATCCTTTTCGTCCTTGGTTACGTGCCGGCCGGTGTACTTGCCCAGGGTAGAAACTACAATGTGATTCTTGTCCTTGGGGTCGATGGCGATGCCGCCGTAGGAACTTTCGTTCTTCTTGTGCTGAACGGTGCCGCCTTCGTCTTCTTCATCATCATACGGGGTGATGTCGGTCCAGGTGCCGGACTTGAGATTCAGCTTCATCACGGCGCCGCCGCTAATGTTATGGGGGCCGGGGCCATCGGCGTAGGTGATGTACATATCGCCATCTACGATCTTGGCGCGGTGGGGCATGTACTTGGAGGGGCCGCCTTCGATAGTCTTCCAGGTCTTACCGCCATCCTTAGAAACTTGCAGATTGTCCTTGGTGTCGGAAATACCGATGTAAATGGTGGCGGTGCTGCCGTCGGCTAGCTTGCCCTGGGATTCGTCGAACATGACGAAGGCGACACCATTTACGCCGCTCAGGCTGTTTCCCGAGGCGCTGGAAATAGCCACCTTGTAGAGGCTGCTCCAGGTTTTACCATAGTCTTCACTCTTGTAAACGCCTGCAGTACGGCTACCGCAAAGAATAATGTTGGGCATGTTGGGGTCTACGGCCAGCTTTTCGCCAGTTTGGCGGCCCATGCCGTTACCGTGGGCGAGAATACCTTCGCCTTCCTTGTTGCCTACATAAGTGGTGTCCCAGGTGGTACCGTAGTCTTCGGAGCGGAGCACGGCCGTGCGTCCCCAGCTAAAATAGCCGGTACCTGCCAAAACGTAAATGCGCTTGGGATCGGTGGGGTCCAGGGCGAAAGATTCGGTGCCGTAAAGACCCTTGTCTTCTTCGCTGAACTGGTCCATAAGAGGAATCCAGTAGGACTTGGTTGCATCCCAGCGGTAGATGCCGCCCACGTCGGTACGGGCGTAAATCAAATCTTTCTGATAGGGGCTGGGGAGGATGGCGCTCATGAATCCGCCACCATCGAAACGGACGTTACCCCAGTCGTAAGCTTCAGCGTTGGACTGTGTTACACCGGTGGCAACAATGGCTGCCATAATGCCAATCGCCTTGATTTTTCCAAACATATATTCTCCAGATTTCACCAGCGGCACCCTAAATTGTATGAAGTGCCAAATTACCATTATATAAGATATTTCCAAATAGCGAAAAAGGACGCCTTTGGGGCGCCCTTGTTGTTAAAAACGTTTATTTAATCACAACAGCTTGGAATATGCCTATGGGGAACTATTCCTGGGGGTTGTTGTAGTTACAGGCGTTCCTTCGTTTCAGTTCATTGTTCAGGGGAACGTAAATCACGCTGAAGATAATGTAGCCGCTAAGCAGTACCAGCCAATGGTTTAGGCCCAGGCGGGTCTCGATAAAGTGCATCTCCAGGAACATAAAGGGGCCTGCAATCAGGAACAGGGGCAGCTGACGGCACTGGTCACCCAATGAAAAACGGCTTTCGTAGCTGACGATGGAGTTCATCATGGGGAAGCTGGTGCAGAATCCGCCCATGAGTCGCTTGATGAACATGAGGCCACTGACCACGCCGGCAATGGCGGGGGCCTTGATGTAGATGGGCAGGGGTGTCTTGTAGCGGACACCGGCCTTGTATTTTTGCTTCTGGAACATGATGAGGCCAACGATAAAGTCGAAGGCACAGACCCCTACGAAAAAGGCTTCGTTGTCGGGGATGCGGGGCATAAGGAAGGTGCCCATGGCCACGAAACAGGCAAGGCCTATAATGATGGATAGCACGATAGGCACTTTAGCCTTGTAATGGAGGATGCGGACGATGTTCGCATACAGCATGCACATGAATCCGGAAATGGCGTTTGCGGCCCCGATGGGGAGGCCCACGGCGATGTAGGCGAAACCGAAGGGGATGGGAATGGTGGCCGTAACCGCCTTCAGCTGCGGGTCCTTCAGGTAAGCACTCAAGGTTCCAAGCGCAGTCACCATGGCTACCAGCAGGTAGTCGTAGAAGGAAAAGTGAAAATTCA
The DNA here is from genome assembly GCF_900142505.1 of Fibrobacter sp. UWH5. Lineage (NCBI taxonomy): Bacteria > Pseudomonadati > Fibrobacterota > Fibrobacteria > Fibrobacterales > Fibrobacteraceae > Fibrobacter > Fibrobacter sp. UWH5. The sequence goes on from NZ_FRBB01000001.1 coordinate 650,437, forward strand.
AGGACTCGAACATTTGCGGCCAAAGATAGCAATTGAAAATGAGGTTCGCTACGCTAGAGGTTTCAGGTCGGTTGCTTCGCAACCTAGAGGGGGGGGGGATAGTGAACAGTGGGGACTGTCTCTCTGAACATCCGCAAACTGTTATTCTGAACTTGTTTCAGAATCCCGTGAACGCACAAGATCCTGAGATTCCTCAGGGTGACGTCAGGTCCCTTTGGCGCGATTATCTAGCTCATTGCTCAAGGCTCATAGCTCATCGCTGAAAGGAGCCGTAGGCGACCACCTCATACCTCGTCGCGGGAGATTTTTCGGTAGTTGGTCTTTACTTTTTTCACGTAATTAAAGGTCTCGTACTGCATGGTTATCAGGCGTAAAAATTCAAAATACCTGAATGCCTTGTACAGTTCCGCCTGCCTGTATCCGCCATTGTAGTGGGCCAACATCAGGTTTATATCGCCCTTGTACTCGCTGCGGAGCATCGACAGGAACTTTACGCCAATCTGGATATTGTCTTTCGGGTTCAACAAACTGTACTTGGAAAGCTTCAACTTTTGAGCGACATTTTTCCCGGTGGTTGGCATGATCTGCATAAGACCCAAAGCCCCGACGCGACTTTTGGCGTTGACCTTGAACCTGCTTTCCTGAGCGATAATGGCTGCCACCAACTTGTAATCCATATCATACTGTTTTGAGTAGGTCAGGATGTATCCGGCAAAACGATCCACGTCGGCAACGCTCAAATTTCGGTTCACCGAAACGATGAACTTCTTCAGCTTTTCAGGGGAATCTTTCTTGTTGAAGAAGGTGAGAACTTCCTTACTGTTTGCGATTTCGTCAAGATAATCTTCCACCGCAGGGAGTACGCCCCCGCACAAGAATACAATCGCAAAAATGACCAGTAAAACCTTCTTCAAAATTTATCTAAACCCTTCGCCAACAATGATAGAAAAATCAGTTGTCTTAATTATGAATTACGAAATATGAATTGCGAGTTTTTAAAATCAGTCGCAAACACCCCTTTTGGCCCCTTTTTTCCCTCTTTTCTCTCGTTTCCCGTCTTTCGTCTCTCTTCTTTTTACCTATATTATTCCTCAACGTCATTTCACCTTGGTATTCCCGTCCAGTTATATTCCACTGGGAGTTCAAGTAGAATACTCGGGTGCAAACGTGTAAATAAGTAAAACAAACAAACCAAAAGGAACAGGTAGTAAAATGGCTACTATTACTAAAGAAAAGGCTGCAGAAATCACCGCTAAGTTTGGCGCAAACGAAAAGGACACCGGTAACGTCCGCGTTCAGATCGCTCTCCTGACTGAAAAGATCAAGAACCTCACCGAACACGCCAAGCAGCACAAGAAGGACCACCACTCTCTGCGCGGTCTGTCTATGATGGTTGCAAAGCGCAAGACTCTCCTCAAGTACTACGGCGAAAAGGACATTGTCGCTCAGCGTGCTCTTATCAAGGAATTGGGTCTCCGCGGCTAATTTCTGTGGACTGGAGATAATCTATGTCTATTGATGCTTACAAAGAAAAGTACGGCAAGATGCTGGACCCGAAGGAAGTGTCTGTAACACTTCCCGATGGTCGTGTCATCTCTTTCGAAACCGGCCGTATTGCCAAGCAGGCTCGTGGCGCTGCTGTTGCCAAGATGGGCGACGCATTTGTTCTGTCCACTGTCTGCTACGGCGAAGAAAAGGAAGGTGACTTCTTCCCCCTGACGGTTGAATACCGCGAAAAGGCCTACGCTGCTGGTCGCCTCCCGGGTGGCTATTCCAAGCGTGAAGCTGGTCGTCCGTCTGACGAAGAAACCCTCTCTGCTCGTATTATCGACCGACCGATCCGCCCCATGTTCCCGGAAAACTTCACTCGTGAAGTCCAGGTCATCGTGCAGGTCATGTCTGCCGACAAGAAGTTCGCTCCCGACGTTCTCGGCGTGAGCGCTGCTTCTCTCTCCATTGGTCTCTCTGACCTCCCGTTCGAACAGCAGGTTGCTGCAGTTCGCGTGGCCGTCGTTGACGGTCAGAACGTTGTGATGCCCACTTATGATCAGATTGCATGCGCCGATCTGGACATGGTGGTCGCCGGTACCGAAGACTCCGTCTGCATGGTGGAAGGTGGCGCTTATGAAGTGTCCGAAGACACCATGATCAACGCTATCCTCGCCGGTCACGAAGTCATCAAGCAGCTTTGCATTGCTCAGCAGAAGCTTGTTGACCAGTGCGGTAAGATGCCGAAGATGATCCTCGCTCCGAAGGATCTTGGCGAAGCTCACGAAAAGCTGCTCACCACCGTTAAGGAAGTTGTGAATGACGAACTCCAGAAGGACGTTCATTCCAACATGGTCAAGACCGACTTCTATCCTGCTATGGCAGACCTCTGCAAGCGTATGACTGAAGATCCGCGTATCCTCGCTATCATTGGCGAAGGCGACGCTCAGGACGCAGCTCTCCTTGCTGATGCCAAGGCAATCTTCGGCGATCTGGAACGCACCGCAATGCGCGAAATGATCCTGAACGAACACGTCCGCTTGGACGGCCGTACCACTACCGAAATCCGCCCCATCGAAATTGATATGGGCGTTCTCCCCAGCGCTCATGGCTCTGCCATCTTCCAGCGCGGTGAAACTCAGGGTTTCGTTGTATGTACTCTCGGCACCAAGGCTGACGAACAACGTTATGAAAGCCTTCAGGGTGAAGGCGCAAAGAGCTACATGCTGCATTACAACTTCCCGCCGTACAGCGTGGGTGAATGCAAGCGTCTCGGCACCAGCCGCCGCGAAATCGGTCACGGCCACCTCGCCGAACGTTCTCTGGCTGCAGTTCTTCCGCTGCCCGAAGACTTCCCGTACACCATCCGCGTGGTTTCCGAAATTCAGGAATCCAACGGTTCTTCTTCCATGGCTTCCGTTTGCGGTGGCTGCTTGAGCTTGATGGACGCTGGCGTTCCTATCAAGGCTCCGGTTGCTGGTATCGCAATGGGCCTCATCTCCGAAAAGGGTTCCGTGAAGGAAGGCGGCAAGATCGAAATCTTGTCCGACATTACCGGCACTGAAGACCACCTCGGCGATATGGACTTCAAGGTGACTGGTACCGCTGAAGGTATCACTGCCTTCCAGATGGATATCAAGATCCGTGGTATCACTCCGGAACTGATGCGTCAGGCATTGGAACAGGCCAAGCAGGGCCGTCTCCACATCCTCGGCCGCATGGCTGAACTTGGCCTCGCCGCACCTCGTCCGAAGGTTTCCGAAAAGGCTCCTACCATGATCAAGATGAAGGTGCCCACCAACAAGATCCGTGACGTTATCGGCTCTGGTGGCTCCGTCATTAAGGGCATGCAGGCTCAGACTGGCTGCACCATCAACATCGACGACAACGGTAACGTTGACATCGCTGCTCCGACTGGTAAGGCTGCTGCAGTTTGCCGCCGCATGATCGAAGAACTCACTGCAGAACCGGAACCGGGCCGCAAGTACAAGGGCAAGGTTAAGACGATCCAGCCGTTCGGCGCATTCGTCGAAATCCTCCCGGGTCGCGATGGCCTCGTGCACATCTCCGAACTTGCTGACCACCGCGTCGACAAGGTCGAAGACGTCGTTCACGTCGGTGACGAAGTTGAAGTTCTCTGCCTCGGTGTTGACCCGAAGGGTAAGGTGAAGCTTTCCATGAAGGCTCTGCTCCCCCCGAAGGCTGAAACCCCGGCCGCTGAAGCTGCTCCCGCAGCCGAAGCCGCTCCTGAAGCACCCGCTAGCGCTGCTGCAGAAGCGACCGCAACCGAAGCCTAATCGAAGTACTTCGACAGAGTTCCTAGAACATTAAAAAGCCTGGCTGCGAAAGCAGTCGGGCTTTTTTTGGTTAGCGGTAATTGTTTGCTAAATCACATATTGCAAGTTTTTTGTATGCGTTTGGGGCCCCTTTGGGGGTCTTTGTTTGCGATTAGTTCTAAAGTTGATTATCTTTAAGAGAGACCGCCTGGCCAATTGTAGGGTTTTTGTGTATGATTATTACGTGTTTGTTGGTTTTGTGTATTATTGCCGCCTTGAATGTGGTGGCGATTTGGCATCTGAATCCAAAGTTTAGTGGCAATTATTCGTTCATTAGCTTTTTGGTATTGGTGTCCTGCATGGGGCACTTGATGCTTGGCTTGTCTACCAACGTGGATGAAGCCATTGTGGCCAACAAGTTCAACTATGCGGGTTCCGTATTTCTGCCCCTGTTCATGTTCTATGCCGTCGCCGATGTCTGCCGGGTTAAAATCCACAAGTTCGTGCGCACGATCCTGAATGCCTATACGATGTTAATATTCGGCCTGTCGTGTACGGTAGGTTTCAGCGATATTTATTACACCTCCATTGAGTATGTCCAGACATTCGAAGGGGTGGGTAACTATGTGGCGACTTATGGCTTTGGCCATGATTTGTTCAACCTGATGATTTTTGGGTTCCTGATCGCCAACGTAAGCATTCTTATCTATGCCTTTGCCAAGAAGAAGAACGTTTCCTTTAAGTGCCTTGTGGCCATGTCCCTTATCGATATTGCTACGATTTTGGCGTTCTTCTCTTCGCGCCTTTGGGAAATCGATACCTTGATCATGCCTGCGGTCTATGTGTTTGACCAGCTGGCGCTGATATACATTTGCTTCCGTGTAAAGAGTTATGACATCGGGCATAGCGTTCTATCTGTTCTTGAAAAAAACAATACGGATGGGTATATTCTGGTGTCTTCGTCATACCGTTTTTTGGGATGCAACGAGATTGCCTACGAGATCATTCCTGCCTTAAAAAATTGCCGCGTAGACCACTTGCTGCCTTCGGGTTCTGCTGCCATCGATTTCCTGAGATTGTGGGTGAGGGAAGTGCGGGACGGGGATTATCTGGATACCAAGGAATACCTGTCTAGCGTTCGTCATTATCGCTGTTATGTTCGCAAGGTCAACGTGTTCCGTGATCGTTATGTGAACCTGTTCAAGATTGTGGACGATACGGATTTGCACAACTATGTGCAGATGCTTGGCGACAGCAATACCCGATTGAAGACTGTGGTGAAGAGTAACGCCAACCAGTTGAAGTCTATCCAGGAACAGATGATTGTGGGCATGGCCAACATGGTTGAAAGCCGTGATAGCAATACGGGCGGTCATATCAAGCGTACCAGCAAGGTGGTGTCTATCCTTGTTGATGAACTGCGTAAGGATCGACAGCGCAAGTATGAAGATACCTTCTACGACGCTCTGGTCAGTGCCGCACCTATGCACGACTTGGGCAAGATTGCCATTAACGATGAAATTCTGAGAAAACCTGGAAAGTTCACTCCCGAGGAATTCGAGGAGATGAAAACTCACCCTGAAAAGGGTGCTGCCATTGTCGAGAATCTCCTTTCTCAGATCGAGGTTCCTGCTTTCGTGAACATCGCCAGGAACGTGGCCTGTTTCCATCACGAACGTTATGACGGAAGGGGCTACCCCAGGGGCCTGAGTGGCGAGAATATCCCGTTTGAAGCCCGTGTGATGGCTGTGGCCGATGTATACGACGCCCTGGTCAGTAAGCGTTGCTATAAGGAAAAATTCTCTTTCGAGGATGCCTTTGATATTATCGCCAAGGGCATGGGTTCCCAGTTCGATCCGTCGCTGTGGAAGTGCTTCTATAACTGTCGTGAAAAGCTGGAAGAGTACTACAAATCTTCTACATAAGTAATTTGGAATGTGCCGATAATTGCTGATTTTCCTAAATGGCGCTTTAACAAGCGCATTTAGTGCTTCTCGGTTATGTCAAAAGCGAAAACGCTTTTGCCGCGACGCTCGACTTTTCCTAAATTGCTTATATATGACAAAGTTTTCTGAATTTCCGTATGTTGCTGACCGCTTTAACGCAGTCCGTAGAGAAACTGTACAGGTTCGTGTTGGTGATGCATTGATTGGGGGCGGTGCCCCCATTTTAGTTCAGTCCATGACTACCACCAAGCCCAAGGACGTTGAAAAGACCGTCCAGGAAACCTTGGATCTTGCCAAGGTTGGCTGTGGCCTGGTTCGTATTACCGCTCCCACTCTGGCCGATGCCCAGGGTCTGGAAGAAGTCATGAAGCGCATTCGTGCTGCTGGTTGCAAGGTGCCGGTTTCTGCCGACATCCACTTCCAGCCCAAGGCTGCTTTCGAAGCTCTCAAGTGGGTTGAAAAGGTCCGTATCAATCCGGGTAATTTCGTTGATACCGGCATCCTGACTTTGGAAAATCAGACTGACGCCATGTTCGAAGAAGGCAAGGAGAAGGTGGCTGAACAGTTCACTCCCTTCGTCCAGGAAGCAAAGCGTCTGGGCCGCGTGATCCGCATTGGCGTGAACCACGGTTCCCTTTCTGCCCGTATGATTTACCGCTATGGCGACACCGTGGAAGGCATGGTGGAATCTGTCATGGAATACCTGGCTGTTTGCGAAGCCGAACATTTTGACCAGGTGGTCCTGAGCCTGAAGTCCAGCAATCCTCGCGTGGCTATTTCTGCCTACCGTATGCTGGCTGCCCGTATCAAGCAGGAAAACTACAAGCCGTACCCCTTCCATGTGGGCGTTACCGAAGCTGGCGCCGGTGCCGATGGCCGCATGAAGTCTGCCGCAGGTATTGGAGCCCTCTTGATGGACGGTCTTGCCGATACCATCCGCGTCTCCCTGACCGAAGATCCTGTGGCCGAAGTCCCCGTTGCCCAGGAACTGATCAAGGCTTGCGCCTTGCCCGCAGTTCCGGTAAGCTACGATGTGCCTATTCTCGAAAAGGATCCGTACCACTACGCTCGTCGCGAAACCAAGCCCGTTGTTCTTAACGGTGTGGAAATCGGTGGCGCTCAGCCGGTCAAGGTCGGTGTTCGTTCCGATGCTGCCAGCCTGACTTCTGAAGGTCGCGGTCCTGAATTTGCCGTGGCCAGCCTGGCCGACAAGCCTGTTGTGGCTTTTGACGATCCCATGGATATTGCTGGCTTTGCCGCCAATCCTATTTCTGTTCCGGAAGGTTCCGTGTTCTGCTATACTGGCGATAACATGGTTTCTGGTGTTCGCGCCCTGGTTTCTGCAATGGAAGCCGCTGGCCGCAAGGATCCCATCTTGCTCTATGCCAACATCGGTAGCTCCGAGAAGGATATGCTCCGTGCTTCTGCCGACATCGGTAGCCTGGTCACTGACGGTATCGGTGACGCTGTTGTTATCGAAGGTTTCAAGAGTCCCAAGGAATCTGTGGAACTGGCTTTCGATATTTTGCAGGCTGCCTACTGCCGTCGCAGCAAGACCAACTTTATCAGCTGCCCCAGCTGTGGCCGTACTTTGTACAACATCCAGGAAGTGATGGGTAAGATAAAGGCCCGCTTTGGTCATCTGAAGGATCTGTCTATCGGCATTATGGGCTGTATCGTGAATGGCCCGGGTGAAATGGCAGACGCTGACTTTGGTTACGTTGGTGGTGGTCCCGGTCGCATTACCCTGTTCGAAGGAAAGACCGCAGTCAAGAAGAACATTCCCGAAGAAGATGCCATCGAAGAATTGGTAGCTCTCATCAAGGAACGTGGCCGCTGGGTGGATGCGCCGGAAGCGAAGTGATTAGTAGACAGTGGTTAGTAGACAGTAAAAGTAAGGCGGCTACGCCGCGATTATAAAACTAACCACTAACCACTAACCACTAACCACTAGCCACTAAGAATTTTTAACATAAACTACAAGGAATAAATCATGGCAACTATTAAGACTATGAACAACATCTCCAAGAAGGGCCTCAGCCTGTTTGGAGCTTACTATCAGGTTTCTGATACCGTCGAAAATCCGGACGCAATTCTTGTCCGTTCTGCTCAGGTTGACACTGATCAGTTTGACGGCCTCCTGGCTGTGGCTCGTGCCGGTGCTGGTGTTAACAACATCACTATCGACAAGGCTTCCGCTAAGGGTGTCTGCGTGTTCAATACTCCGGGTGCAAATGCAAACGCTGTTGCTGAACTCGTGATGACCGTTCTCGGTATGGCTGTTCGTAATGTTGCACAGGCTGCAAACTGGGTCAAGGCTCTGGACATCAATGATCCGGATATGGCCAAGACTGTTGAAAGCGGCAAGAAGAAGTTCGCTGGTTCTGAACTGGCTGGCAAGACCCTCGGTGTTATCGGCCTCGGCAAGATCGGCGTTCTCGTTGCTAACTATGCTCGTTGGAAGAACATGCGCGTGATCGCATACGAACCGTATCCCAACGCACTGAACATGCACGAACTTTCCAACAAGGTTGAAATTGCCGATCTCGACACCGTGATCGCAAATTCTGACTTCCTCACCGTTCACGTTCCGTTCATCAAGGGCGTTACCGAAAACCTCCTGAACCGCAAGAACCTGGCTAACTTCAAGGGTACTCATATCCTGAACTTCGCCCGTAACGGTCTGGTTGAAATGGACCCCATTTACGAAATGCTGGACAACGGTACTCTCCAGGGTTACCTCAGCGACTTCCCGGATGCAAAGCAGATTCAGCACGACAAGATCCAGTGCTTCCCGCACCTGGGCGCTTCTACCGAAGAAGCTGAAGAAAACTGCGCAGTCATGGCTGTTGAAGAACTGAAGGACTACATCGAATTCGGTTGCGTCCGTAACTCCGTTAACTTCCCGGCTCTCATGGACAAGCCCCACATGGGCATCAAGACCCGCGTTGTGGTGATTAACGAAGACGTTCCCAACATGATCGCTGAAATCACCAAGGTTGTGGGTGCAGAAGGCATCAACATTGCCTCCTTCTCCAACAAGAGCAACGGCAAGATCGGTTACAACCTGATCGACATCGAAAGCTCCATTGATGATTCCATCAAGGACAAGCTGGCTCAGCTGCCCAAGGTCATCAAGGTTCGCGTGATCCATTTCTAATAGGCAAAGAGGTCGGTCGGCTTCGCCTTCCTTTGAGGTATGAGGTCGGCCTTGCAAAAAAGGCCAGGTGAAAACCTGGCTTTTTTTTAGTTATGAGATATGAGTTGTGAGTTATGAGATATCTAGTTCAAAGGAGCCGAAGGCTCCGCCCTCGTACCTGTCGCCTGAAGCCTGTCGCCTCATACCTCTACTTAAACTGTATGGTTGCCTTTTTGTCGGTGACCTTTATAGAAACCTTTGCTCCCAGGTATAGCGGCCAGTTGGCGGTGTCGTGGCCAGAGCTGATGCCGTAAAGCTTGCATGGCGTCTGCGCGTTCGTCCAGAGTTCCCGAGTAGCGTCCTTCCTCTGCGCTTGAATACAGGTTGCTGGCCTCGATTACCGTTAAGCCCCAGCTCTTAAGTGTTGTACTCGTTTGTGATGTACTCGTTGGTAACGTATTCGTTATTTGTAATATTTAGATATAAGTTATGAGCTTTGAGCTTTGAGTTAAAGTTAGGCGCCTTTCACTGTTCACTATTCATTGTTCACTAATCCAGTTAGAAGTCCCACGTCAAACGTCCAATATCTCATATCTAGTATCTAGATCCTGCTCCTTCGAACCTAAGAATTGTAAGGCAATAAATTGCTAATAATTCTATATCGACTACGGCCTTACATGCCTTCGCTCAGGATGATACCTCAAGCCTCGCGCCTCGAGTCTTTCCGCTCGCAGCACACAGCTCGCTGCTCATCGCTCTCCGCTACTTGTACATTTCTTCGATTTGTTCGCTGTACATTTCTTCGGCGGCTTTGCGACGGATCTTGAGGGTGGGTGTCAGCAAGCCTGATTCAACGGTGAGACTGTCTCCAATGAGGGTCCACTTGCGGATTTGTTCCCAATGGTTCAGCTTCTTGTTGATGCGGGTGATGTGACGTTCCAGAGCCTCGTTGATGTGCTTGGATTCCAGAGCGCGGTTGATATCGAATTCGTCCTTGGTGCGGTTCAGGAAGCGGCGTGCGTTGATGGGGTTCAGGAAGATAAGCACAGAAGCGAACTTACGGTTGTTGGCGATGACAAGGGCTTGTTCCACCAGCGGGTGGCGGCTGATTTCAAGCTCGATGGGGTTGGGGCTTACATACTTGCCGGTGCTGGTCTTCAGCAGTTCCTTGATGCGACCGATCAAGAACAGGTAGCCGTCTTCGTCGAAGGATCCCTGGTCTCCTGTCTTGAGGTAACCGTCTTCGGTAAAGATTTCCTTGTTTACTTCGGGCATGTTGTGGTAGCCCTTGAAAACGCTGTCGCCCTTGGCCAGGACTTCGCTGTTCTCGCCGATCTTTACGTCCAGATAGGCAAGGGGGATGCCCACGCTACCGGGGCGGATGCACTTGGGAGTGTTCACCGTGAGCACGGGGGCGCATTCGGTAAGGCCGTAACCTTCGCAGATGTTGATGCCAACGTTCAGCAGGAATCGGCAGATGGACTTGTTCAGGGCGCCGCCACCGCAGACGATCAGGCGGAACTTGCCGCCGATGGCTTCGCGCATTTTCTTGTAGACCAGTTTGTCGTAAATGCGGCGGGCGATGCTGGGGCGCTTGGTGGGGTCCTCAATCTTTGCAATCTTTACGGCGCGGTTAATCAGCCAACGCTTGAAACCGTGGCACTTTTCGCCGGCGGCCGTCATGCTTTCGTAGACGCGTTCCAGGATGCGGGGGACCACCATCATGACGGTGGGCTTGACTTCCTTCATCAGGAGGGCGGTGTTCTTGGGGGTGTCGGCGAAGAATACCTTTGTGGCGTTCAGGATAAAGAAATAGGTGGTCATGCGTTCCAGCACATGGGCCACGGGCAGCACTACGAGACCTACGTCGTTGTGGTTCAGGGCGACAACATCGCGCCTGATGGTCTGAATCTGCGCCAGCATGTTGCGGTGGCTCAGTTCGGCACCCTTGGGACGTCCGGTGGAACCGCTGGTGTAGATGATGCTGAACAGGTCGTCGGGGTTGATGGATTCCAGCTGACTTTGGATCCAGGCGGAGGATTCGGGCTTCTTGGCCAGTTCCTGGCCTTCGCGGATCAGGTCGTGCCAGTAGACGCCGTTGTCGGGGCAGTCGGATGCCGGATCGATGCAGATGACCACGCTAAAGCGGGGAAGGACGTCCTTGATGGCCTGGTCCAGTTCGTTTACGTTGTTCAGCAGCAGAATCTGGACGTCGGAGTCATCACACTGGAAGTTGAAATTGTCCGAGGAAATGTTGGGAAACAGGGGGACCACCTGGGCGTGATTCAGCTGGGATGCGATGTCCGTCATGATCCATTCCGGGCAGCTGTTGGCTACGATGCCGATACTCTGGTGTTCCTTGATTCCGCGGTTCTTGAACGCAAGGGCCAAGGAGCGGGTATCTCTGGCGAGTTGCTGCCTAGAGAAATAAATCCACTGTTCGTGTTTTCTGTGGTACCAGCCGGGGAAATCCTCTCTGTCGCAGGTAGCGAAGAACATGTGGGCGAGGGACTGGTGCAGCAGCGGTTCCATGGGAACTCCTTGGTTCAAATATGATTGATGCAAAAATAGATTTATGCAGACCTTGAAAAAGAAAGGGCTGGGTAGAAAGGTGCAAAATATGATGCTTTTGAATGATTTTGAGAACATTCTTATATTGAAAATCTTTATTTTTGTTTAAAAATCAGAATTTTTATATTGCTTTTCTAAAAAATAAACATTATATTTGAGAAAGAAAATGAGAACAACGGGATGGTGCCCGTTCTCAAGGTTTAAAAAAGGGATGTTTATGGATTGCAAATTTCTTTCTCTCTCTGCCGCAGTGCTGGGCCTTGCCGCTTCCGCCTCGGCGCTGACTGTCAATACCGCTGCCGGTTGGCTGGAATCCGCCTATGCGGAATGGCAGCCTGTTTCCGGTGCCTCCAGCTACAATGTCTATGTGGACGGAACCAAGATCGATGATCCGCTGATTCGTAGCTACGGTTCCTATATGCGTGCTGACGTGGTCGGCCTGAAGGCAGGCTCACACACCTTGAAGATTGCTCCCGTGGTGAATGGTGCCGAAGGGGCTGCCGAATCCAAGACGGTTTCTGTGAAGGCTCATGACCGCACCGGTTTTGCCTTTAGCAATGGCCGCGTTCCTGGGGCCTACAATACCGACGGTACTCTCAAGAGCGGTGCCGTGGTGGTGTATGTTTCCGAAAATTCCAAGAACAAGGTGACCGCCGACGTGGTGACCAATTCCAAGGGCACGAAGACCACTTGCAAGAGCTTCCAGGGCATTCTGAACTGCATGAAGAAGGGTTACGAAACTCGTCCTTTCGACTTCCGCTTTATCGGTAACGTGACGGACTCCGATTCCCTGGTGGCAGGCGACATGCTCATTGATTTGGGCTCTTCCGAAGATTCCTATGTGACCATTGAAGGTATTGGCGAAGATGCTACCGCAAACGGTTGGGGTATCCGCATCAAGAACGCCCAGAACGTAGAAGTCCGCAATATGGGCGTCATGAACGTGAACAGTTCCGAAGGCGACAACATCGGTCTTCAGCAGAACGACCAGTACATCTGGATCCACAACAACGATATGTTCTACGGCGATGCCGGTTCCGATGCGGACCAGGTGAAGGGCGATGGAGCCCTGGACTGCAAGAAGTCTACTTACGTCACCTTCAGCTACAACCACTTCTGGGATAACGGCAAGTCCAACTTGCTGGGCCTTTCCGAAGGAACTACCGACGGCTACTACATTACCTATCACCATAACTGGTACGACCATTCCGATAGCCGTCATCCTCGCGTGCGTTATTACAGCGCTCACGTCTACAACAACTACTACGATGGCAATGCCAAGTACGGTGCGGGCTCTACCTTGGGTTCCTCTGTGTTCATGGAAGGTAACTACTTCCGTAACTGCAAGTTCCCCATGCTCACTTCTATGCAGGGTTCCGACCTTTATGCCGGTACTACCACCAGCACCACCGTTAACGCTACCTTCAGCAAGGAAGCGGGCGGAACCATCAAGGCCTACAATAACAAGTTTGCAGAAGGCGGTACCTTCATCGCTTACGGCGCAACCACCTACCGCCTGAAGGGCGTTGACGGAACTGCCGTTGGCTCCATCAATACCAAGACCGACTTCGACGCCTACGTGGTGAGCAAGCGCGACGAACAGGTTCCTGCCACTGTTGTTTCTAAGTCTGGTGGCAACAAGTACAACAACTTCGACGTGAATACCTCGGTCATGTACAAGTATACTGCCGATGAACCGGATGACGCCAAGGCTAATGTGATGGCCTATGCAGGCCGTATCAATGGCGGTGATTTCAAGTGGACCTTTACCGCCGAAGACGATGCCCTCTATGCTGTGAACCAGGCTCTGAAAAATAAGCTGGTGGCCTATACCGGTAGCGTCAAGTCTATCCAGGGTGATGGCGCGGTTGTCGTGACTCCGATCGTTCCCAACTCCTCTTCGGGAACCGCATCCAGCCCCTCTTCCAGTGCTTCTGTTGAACCTTCCTCCAGTGCGACTGTGGCCAGTTCCAGCAGTGTCTCTGGCGGCGTTGTTCCTAACAGTTCCTCTGCCACCGTCGAAGCGCCTGCAGACGATCCCGTTGATGAAAGTTCCGACTTGAAGTCTATTTCTGCAGACCTGGTGCATAACTTTACCGAAGAAGGAGCCAGCAGCGACTACTTCGAATTCCTCGGAAACCTTTCTACCAGCAAGGGAACCGTGTCTTACAACGGTGCCGAATTGACCCGCTGCCTCAAGATTGAAACGGCTACATCTGTTGAATTCGTGCTGGCCAAGTCTGCTGAAGTGACTCTGGTTTTCAACGGTGATTTCGCTAAGGGGATCAAGATCGATGGTGAAAAGTATACTGCCACCGCAGGCGTTGTAAAAGTCAAGCTGGCTGCCGGTAAGCATTCCATTACCAAGGGCGATTCCGCTAACCTCTTCCTGATCTCTGTTAAGATTGATGCCTCCGCCGATGAGCCGGGCTCCTCCAGCAGCGACGATCCGGCTTCCTCCAGCGAACCTGCCGAAGACGGTCCCGCCTCTTCCGGCTCCAAGGACGAACCTTCTAAGGATGAACCTTCCGAAGGTGAAGAAACTGGATTCTCTGCCACGGTTGCCGCCAACGGAAACCCCTTGATGTATAACGTCTCGGAATGCCGTCTGGATGTGTTCGCTAGCGAAATCCGCCGACTGGATGTGGTCCGTATGGATGGCCGTAAGGTGCGCCTGAACGGAATGCCCGGCGGGGTCAGCTATGACCTGAGTCATCTGCAGCCTGGCATATACCTGGTACGCCTGGTGGCCGACGGTAAGACGTTCCAACGCAAAATCGTCAAACAGTAAAATCGCGATGCCGTAAAATTTACGCTGCGACAAGTAGCCTAGGGATCGGACGACGCGTAGGGTATGTGAATCCGGTCCCGGGAAAGCGTTCTGCACAGTATGGGGTGCGGTACGCTTTTTTCTTGGCGGCCTAGGATTGGACTGGGCATAAAAAAGAGGCTCCGCCTTTGTGCGGAACCTCTAAAATTTTTTGGGGAACTGCGGGTAGGTCCCGCAAACCTTTTGATTAACCGACGAGAGCCTTATGGATCTGGACTGCAGCGTCACGGCCAGTCTTCATGGCCATCACCACGGTGAGAGGTCCGTGCTTGGCGTCGCCACCGACGAATACTCCGTCAACAGAAGTTTCGCAAGAATCTTCGGCGCGGACGATGTAGGTACCGTTGCGATTGGTGTCGAGACCCGGAGTGGTGTCCTTGATTTCGCTGGAAACTCTGCTGCCGATTGCCAGGACCACGGTATCGCAGTCGATGGTTTCGCTCTGGCCTTCGATCTTCACCGGACGGGGACGGCCAGCTTCATCAGGTTCGCCCAGCTGGAACAGGTCCAACTTAGCCTGCTTGACGTGACCGTTTTCGTCGGCGATAAATTCGGCGGGGTTGTGCAGTTCCATAACCACCACGCCTTCGTTCAGGATTTCGCGGAGTTCTGCCTTGCAGGCGGGCATTTCGTTAAGAGTACGACGGTAGACCACGCGGACGTCTTCGGCGCCCAGACGGAATGCCATGCGGGCTGCGTCCATAGCCACGTTGCCACCACCAACGACGATAACGCGCTTGCCGGATTCAATTTCAACGCCGCGGTTGCCCTTCTTCAGGTATTCTTCGGCGGTGTAGACGCCCTTCAGGTCTTCGCCGGGAACGCCGGTCTTGAGAGCCTGGGCAGCGCCGTTACCGATGAAGATGGCGTCAAAGTCCTTCTTCAGCTGTTCGATGGTGATATCCTTACCGATGGTAACGCCGGTCTTGATTTCGATGCCCATCTTGGGGAGAATGCTGTATTCGTAGTCAACGATGTCCTTGGGCAGACGGAACTGAGGAATGCCGTAACGGAGCACGCCACCCAGCAAGTCGTAGGCTTCAAAAATGGTGACATCGTGGCCCAGGGTACGGAGGTCTACTGCTGCAGAGAAACCTGCAGGACCGGAACCGATAACGGCAACCTTCTTGCCAGTGGAGGGGGCCATGGCAGGAACCTTCTTGCCGCCCATGTGTTCGCGTTCGTAGTCCATGCAGAAACGTTCGGTTTCGCCCATATGGATACCCTTGTTCATATCCTTCAGGGTACGACCCATGGCGCAGCTGGACTGGCACTGCTTTTCGTGGGGGCAGACGCGGCTGCAGATGGAGGGCAGCAGGGAAGTGGCGCGGATCATTTCCACAGCGCCTTCGATGTTACCACCGGCCAGCAACTTCAGGTACTGGGGGATGGGCATGCTGATGGGGCAGGCTGCGGTGCAGAACGGCTTCTTACAGTCCATGCAACGGCTAGCTTCGAGACGAGCCTGTGCCAGAGACATGGTTTTGGTGCTTTCGTCCATGGTTGTGCGGTATTCGCGATGGGGAAGTTCTGCACCACGCTGGGGCGGAATAGCCATCTTGTCTTTCAGAGTCACCGTGGGGAGCGCGTTGATGCGATCCAATTCTGCCTGAGCGGCTTTATCCATTGCGGAAGAGTCCTGCATAATCACCTTCGGGTTTGATGCCTGTTTTCAAATTTTTCGCGGGCAAATATAAAAAATATACGATGCCTATAAAGGTTTTGTCAGTATCGTTATTCCAGATTTCGCTGCAGAACCTCGATCTTGGCCTTGCTCCATTCTTCGAAGTCGTCGGCTGCGATGTGGTCCTTTGCCTCTTGCATCAGGTGCAGATAGAAGTGCAGGTTGTGGATGCTGGCCAGGGTAAAGCCCAAAGATTCGCCGGCGTGGTGCAGGTGGCGCAGGTAGGCGCGGCTGAAGTTGCGGCAGCAGTAGCAGTCGCAGTTTGGGTCCACCGGCTTGTCGTATTCTTCGGCGTGGCGGGCGGCCTTGTAACGCAAGACGCCTTCGCTGGTGAACAGCATTCCGTTACGGGCGTTACGGGTTGGCATGACGCAGTCGCACATGTCTACGCCGCGGCCGATCAATTCCAGCAGGTTCCAGGGGGTTCCTACGCCCATCACGTAGCGGGCATGGTCCTTAGGCAGGTAGTCGGTGCAGAAATCAGCGATTTCGTACATGGTTTCGGTGGGCTCGCCTACAGAGAGGCCGCCCATGGCAAATCCGTCGGGTTCCAGTTCCGCGATGCGCTCTATTGCCTGCTTACGCAGGTGTTTATGCATGCCGCCCTGCACAATTCCGAAGAACTTCTGCTCGTAACCGTGGATTTCCGGGTTGGCCTTGAGCCAATCCATGGCCTCTTTGGTCCATTTCAGCGTGAAATTCAGACTGTGCTGAGCTTCTTTTTCGGTGCTGGGGTAGGGCGTACACTCGTCGAAGGCCATAATGATGTCGGCGCCGATCTCGCGCTGGGCCTTCATGACGGTTTCCGGGCTGAAAAAGTGCTTGGAACCGTCCAGAATGCTTCTGAATTCCACCCCTTCGGGCTTAATCTTGCGTAAATCCTTCAGACTCCATACCTGAAATCCACCGCTGTCGGTCAAAACCGGGCGATCCCAGCTCATGAACTTGTGAATGCCGCCGGCAGCGGCGATTTTCGGCGTTGTGGGACGCAGGTAGAGGTGGTAGGTGTTGGCCAGGATAATTTCGGCCTTCAGGTCCTTCAGCTGTTGGGGCGTTACCGACTTTACGGTAGCTTCGGTGCCCACGGGCATAAAAATCGGCGTATGGATGTCGCCGTGGTCCGTGTGGAGCACTCCCAGACGTGCCTTGGACTTCTTGGAAGTCTTTATGAGTTCAAAACGGTTCATGTCTTACGATTCTTTAACTTTTTTTGTAAAGATAGCTTTTTTTTCCTGATTTCCCATAGTATGGGCGAAGCCGCGTTTCCTATAGCGCTTGTAAATATTTTGCCGTTGTCAATTTGTCCATGACAAGGTGGATTCGAATGTCCATATTCCATTATTATAGAGTATTTTCCTATAAGAATAATTCCAATGGGTGGGATATTCGTGTATGGAGTAAGTTATGAAGATGAATAAGCTCGCGACAGCGGCCCTTCTCTCTCGCAAGTTTGTGGCTGCCGCCGTTTTTGGCCTGGCCGCATCCGCAATGGCGGAAAATCCTATTTCCAGTTATCATTATCTGGCAGACCCTTCTGCCGCTTCTGATGGTGATACCTTCTACATTCTGACTGATACGGACGATATGTGCGTCAGCACTGACCCGTTCCAGTACAATATTATCGGTCTGTATGCTTTCAGTTCCAAGGATATGGTGAACTGGACTGACCATGGCATGGTTTTCCAGTCAAAGCGTGAATTTGGTACTTATCCCGGCAATACCTGGGCTTCCGGCATTGCCGTCCGTAATGGCAGACCCTTTATTGTGTATCCCGACGGCGCAAGTGGCGTGGGTATGATTACCGCTCCTAGCATTGATGGTCCCTATACAGACCCCATTATGGATGCTTATGGCAAACCTCGAATTGCCGGTGGCTCCAATAGCTTCCTCGGCAACTGCGATGACATCGACCACTGCTTTGACCCGGGTATCTTCATTGAAGAAGATGGTACCGGCTATGTGATTTTTGGTGGTGGATCGGCCAGCTCTGTGAAGCGTCCCATCGGTAATAACTTCGATATTATCAAGTTTACCGAAAGTAACGGCAAGGTGACTTTGGACAGGAACTCTCTGACTCGAGTCCAGGCAGAAAAGTCCTTTGAAGCTCCTTACATCCATAAGCATGGTGACTGGTACTATATCAGCTTCAACAATAGCGGTCAGGAAATCGGTTACGGTATGTCCAAGAATCCCCTTGGTCCTTACTCCTACAAGGGTATCGTTATCGAAGCCGTGTGGAAGATTAACGACTGTGAAACTCATAGTTGCGATGGCGGTAACAACCACCAGGGTTTTGCTGAATTCAAGGGCAAGACTTATGCTGTTTATCATGATCGTCGCCTTGTTCGCGCTAAGGAACATCCTGCTTCCCTGGGTGTTGCCGATCCGGAACCGGGTAACCATCGTAGTGTAAGTATCGATGAAATTACCTACGCGGCTGATGGCTCCATGAACAAGCTTGTGTTCACCAAGGAAGGTCCTAAGCAGGTAGGCAAGTTCGATCCGTACAACACCTACAAGGCTCTCACCAGTTCCAAGCAGCGCAATGTCCGTAGCCGTACCGACTGGACCAAGGGCCAGGCTGTTAAGCATGTGCTGACTCCCCTTGCCACCAAGGAATCCTGGATTCGCGTGACTGGCGTGGACTTCGGCAAGGGTGCCCAGAATCTTCGCATCAAGGCTGCTAACGTGGGTAACGACAACAAGGTTGAAATCCATACTGGTTCTGTCACCGGTACTTTGGCAGGTTCCTGCGATTTGGCAAAGACTAGCGGCTGGAATGACTATGCCGATAATGATTGCGAAATGAAGGGTCTTACCGGAGAAGTTGATCAGGTGTTCTTCGTATTCAAGGGTGCAAAGGACTCTACCATGGGTATTCTTGAATGGGAATTCCAGGGAACCAAGCGCGAACCGGAACCCCAGACCGCTCATAATGAGACCCAGACTCCCTGGACTGTTCCTGGAATTGTACAGGCCGAAGACTTCGATGATCCGGGCTACGGCGCAGGCAATGATTCCTACTATGAAGATGATGCGGATAACCACTCTTGTACCGACGCAGGCAAGGAAGCTGAATGCTCCAAGTATCGCGATGGCACTGGTGTTGACATCTACAAGAAGAGCGAAAAGAAGACTGTCGTTGGCTACATCAGAAAGGGCGAATGGCTGGAATACTCTGTGAATGCTGCTGAAGCTGGCGATTACACCATGTACATTGCCGCAGCTTCTAACGGCGGTGCAAGTTTCAGTGTGTCTGTCAATGGTACTGAAGCCGGCGAAGTTGAAGTTCCTGCAGCAACTTCTTCTAGCGATGACGAACAGAACTTCGATGATTACAACAAGATTTCCACTAATGTGGCCTTGAAGGCCGGTGTGAATATCATTCGCATTACTGCAACCGCAGACTGGTTTGACCTTGATTACTTCAACCTGGTGAAGGGCAAGAATGCCGACGATGACAATCCTCTTGGCGAAACAACCGCTATGAAGAAAATCAACTTCGTTGCAGCTTCTGGCATGAACTACGATGTGTTCGATGTTCAGGGCAACAAGGTCGGCCTGGTTAACCTGGCTGGAAAGAGTGCCGCCAAGGCTCTTAACGCTGCCGGCTATGCCAAGGGCGTATACCTGCTGAAGCAGGTGGACGGTGCCAAGAAAATGATGGTGAATACCGTTAAATAATTGATGGAAAAATCAAACGGATGAGCCTCCCGAATCTCCTCGGGAGGCTTTTCTGTTTTGTGCGCGTTTTGTTGATGTTTGACTGATTATAAAACGCGCGTTTGGGATGTGTGCGGAAGTTTGGGGGCGTGGGATGTTTTAGGAGTGCGTGGAATCAGCGTCGGTGTTCTAAAAACGTGGAATCAGCGTCGGTGTTGAAAAAAGCGGAATCTGTGTCGGCTAAATAAAAAAATAACCCGCTTTTTCAAGCGGGTTATTTACTGCGGTCGGACAGACTTGAACTGTCATGGGATCGCTCCCACTAGCACCTCAAGCTAGCGTGTCTACCAATTCCACCACGACCGCGAGGTCCTTTTAATGGAACGGCTCAAAGATAATAACAAATTGCGTTTTTGTAAATGTTTGAACGGAAATTTTTTTGAAAAAAATGAAGAAGTTTTTGGGAGTGAAAGCGGGCGTGAAAACGTCTGACTATAAAAAAATAACCCGCTTTTTCAAGCGAGTTATTTACTGCGGTCGGACAGACTTGAACTGTCATGGGATCGCTCCCACTAGCACCTCAAGCTAGCGTGTCTACCAATTCCACCACGACCGCGAGGTCCTTTAACGGAACGGCTCAAAGTTAGTTATTTCGTTTAATCTTGTAAAGGGTTTTAACCGCTTTTTCTCAAAAAAATTAAACTTCAGAAACTAGCTTGTCAAAAACCTGTCCGCGAACCTTGTAGTTCTTGAACAGACCGAAGCTTGCGCAGGCGGGGCTCATGATAACGGTACCGCCTTCACCGATATTCAGGCTGTCTGCGAAAGCTTCTTCAAGAGTGGGGAAGATGGCGGTCTTGATGCCGGCGGCGTCTACACCAGCCTTCTTCAGGTCTGCAAGCATGCGTTCTGCAGTGGCGCCTATGAGGGCCACGCGCTTCAGGTTGGGGCGTTCCTTCACCAGGATGTTGCTGAGTTCAGTAAAGTCTGCGTTCTTTTCGGAGCCGCCCAGAATCAAAGCGAAGGGGCGCTTCATGCTGCCTGTGGCTGCGATGGTGGCGTCGGGGCGGGTGGCGTAGCTATCGTTGTAGAATTCAATGCCCTTCTTTTCGCCTTTAAATTCCATGCGGAAGGGGAGGGTTTCGTAAGACTTCAAGGCTTCGAAAGCGTCGGCTACCTTGATGCCCAGGGCGGTGCAGGCGAGGGTTGCTGCCGCCATATTTTCCAGCTGATAAATGCCGCGGACCTTGCAATCGCCCAGGAACAGCTTGTCGCTGCCGATGGTCAGCGTAGAGCCTTCGATAACGGCGTTTCCGTCATTGCTTCCGTTTTCGCCGTCGCCGAAGCTAACAGCCAGCTTATTGCGGGCGGGGCTTTCGCTTGCGATCTTTGCGGTAGGTTCTGCATCCTTCAGGTAGACGCAAGTGCCGCTATTCTTCTGCCAGCGAACCAGATTTGCCTTGGCGTCGCGGTATTCCTCGACAGTCTTGTGCCAGTCCAGATGTTCCGTAGACACGCGCAGAACCACGCCTACGTCCGGCGACTTCGAAAGCGTCATCAACTGGAAGCTGGAAAGTTCCAGAATGCTGATTCGGTCTGCGGAATCGTCTTCCAGCAGGTCCAGCGCCGGCACGCCGAAGTTACCGCCGATGATGTTTGCCTTGCCGCACTTGTCGAGAATGTGACTGATCATGCTGACGGTGCTGCCCTTGCCCAAGGTGCCGGTAACGCCCACCACCTTGCTGGACTTGGTCTGTTCCAGGAACAGCTGAATCTGACTAGTCATCATGCCACCGTTCATCTGGAACTTGAACAGTTCCTGACTCATGGGGTATACGCCTGCAGAACGCACTACGGTCACGCAATCCTTGAGGCCGTCCATGTAGCTTTCGCCGCTGCAAACCTTCACGTTTACGCCTGCAGGAACTTCCGGCAAGTTCACCGGATTCTTGTCCATCACGACAATGTCCTTGACGCCTTCACGGAACAGATAACGCAAGGTGCTCTGGCCTTCAACGCCAAAGCCGAGAATGCCTACAGGAGAAACCAAATTGTTGTTCATGTTAAACCTTTATCTTCAAATGTCATCCCGGCCAATGTTATCCTCGACCAGTCATTCTGGAGGACAGCAGGTCCGATAGAATCAAGGATCTAGACGGGATTTCCTTTTTAACGGGGTAAAATTTAGCAACCGTCGGTTCTTTTGTTCAGCGGATTGGCTGCGTTGTTCTGGCTAATTACTGCACTTGTAGGTGCTTTGGTCCTTGCAGAATTCTTCAACGTTAGTCATTGCTTTTTTTGAATATTTCTGGATGCAAGTCTTGTAGGCGTCTTCGTCGATGCAGTTGTTTTGTCGGTCGATATCGTAGTCTAGGCAGAAATCTCTGTCTTCTAGGCACTCACGCTCCGAATCTAATGAGCAACCGCAAATGAAGATAGCTGTCGCGAAAAAAAACTTGATCATGAATCGTCCTCCCTCGATAACCGTAGGGCTAAAATAAAAAAATCCGCCCCCAAAGGACGGACTTCTTGCTGCGGTCGGACAGACTTGAACTGTCATGGGATCGTTTTTTTTGCATTTAGTGATTTGCTAGCTCTTCGGCTTCTTCAAAGTCTTCGCAGAAAGGTTCTTCGGCGTCTTGGAATTTGCTTAGCCAAATATAGTTTGTTTTGGGGCTAGAAAAGATTGTGTTGATGCGGGCTGATTGTTCTGCTGGCTTTAACTCTAATTTTATTTCGTGAATTTTTGCGTTTAATTTATTGTTCTGGCTTAGTTAAGTGAAAGATAAATTTTGCGAATATGTTTTTTGCAAAACTTATTTGTACTTTTGTAACGTTGTTTAACATCTATTATGCTCTAGGAACGTCCCATGTTTTATAGTCTCGTTTGTAAATCCATTTTGTTAATTACGCTGGCGGCTTCGCTTTCTTTCGCTGAGGGGTGTGTTTCTGAAAATGATTCTTCCGAAACGGACCCCATCTTTGCCAATTTCTGTTTTTACAAGGATACCAGCGTCTTTGTTGGTAAGGACAGTGGATTTGTGTTGACGGCCTACGAGATGATTGATGACATTTCTTTTACCATCGATGCTCGAAATAGAGTGACGAAAACGTATTTTGATGTAAGTCTGGTTGGTGTGAGTTCGGATAAGGCTAAGATAAACCCGTTTAGGGGAATGTCGGGGGGGACGTGTTTAGGGGCCCGCTGCAGACACTCTTTAGCTGTTTCGCCTTATGATTTGATTGATTTTTATTTTAGTGCAGCGGATTCTCTTTATGTTAAATCTCTCGCTGGATTGGTTCATCCGCTGAAATGGAAATACGAGCTGGATTTTGGAAGACAGAAACAGTCCGTTTCTGGAGAAAACTATATCTATGTATCAGGTTTTTGTAATCAAATGCAGTTGGAGAAAATTCGAAAACGAGGGATGCAGCCTTCTTTGAATAAGTGATTTTTTTGAAAAAAGAAAAAGGCTCAGTTTTTGAACTGAGTCTTTTTTACTGCGGTCGGACAGACTTGAACTGTCATGGGATCGCTCCCACTAGCACCTCAAGCTAGCGTGTCTACCAATTCCACCACGACCGCGAACCTTGCGCTGCAGCGTCGCAGACGAATCTGCAAGCTTACGCGCAAAAGCTGTTTACCAGGTAATTATTCTGCGGCGGGAGCCGGAACTTCAGCTGCGGGAGCTGCTGCCGGTGCACCGAAGTCAGCGGGGAGAGCCGGGATTGCCGGAGCCTGCTGAGCAGCGTTTTCGCGAGTTGCCTTCTGCATGGCGGATTCTTCGACTGCCTGATCCTGCTTGGCAGTGATGAGGCCGAGGGCGAAAACGACGATGAAGAAGATAACTGCAATGGCACGGGTCAACTTCTGGATGAAGGTCGCAGCACCTGCGGTAGAGAAGGCAGACTGAGAAGTCATGCCGCCGAGACCTGCGAGGCCGCCCATCTTGTCGTTCTGAACCAGAACGAGGAGCATGAGGAACAAGCAGAGGAACACGTGGAGGACGATAAGAATCCAGAAGAGAGTTGCCATAATAGTTATTTACCTTGGTTTTAAATTGTTGTGCTAAAAGCCTTAATTACTTAGCTTCTGCAGCAGCGATGATTTCCATGAAGGTGTTAGCCTTGAGGCCTGCACCACCAATGAGACCGCCGTCGATATCCTTCTGAGCCAGGAGGCCTGCAGCGTTGGCGCCCTTCATAGAGCCACCGTACTGGATGCGCATGCCTTCAGCAACTTCAGCACCGTAGACTTCGGCAACGACGGAACGAACGTATGCCTGGGTGTCCTGAGCCTGTTCGTCGGTAGCGGTAACGCCAGTACCGATTGCCCAAACCGGTTCGTATGCGAGAACGCACTTAGCAGCGTCTTCAGCGGAAACGTCCTTGAAAGCACCCTTAACCTGGAGACCGAGAACTTCCTTCAGGATGCCGCCGTTACGCTGGTCGAGAGTTTCGCCAATGCAGATGATGGGCTTCAGACCGGCTTCGAGAGTCTTCTTAACCTTCAGGTTAACAGTTTCTTCGGTTTCGCCGAAGTACTGACGCTGTTCGGAGTGACCGATGATCACGTATTCTGCACCGATTTCCTTAACCATGTCGATGGAAACCTTACCGGTGTATGCGCCCTGGTCCTTCCAGTGGATGTCCTGGATAGCGAGCTTCACGTTGGTGCCCTTAACGACGTCTGCAACCTTAGCAGCGGCGAGGTAGGTCGGAGCGATGACCACTTCGGTCTTCTTCACGTCCTTGACGGCTTCAACGATGTCCTTAGCGAGCTGAACGGATTCGCTAACGGTCTTGTTCATCTTCCAGTTACCAGCAATGATATACTGACGCATAATTAACTCCTTGAGAGGTTTAAAATTTAACGCGGGTAAATTTAGTAAAAAAGGACTGCCTGTGGTAGACCGAATAAAAAAATAGCCTCAAGTTGTGGGCTTGAGGCTGAAAAATACCGATTAGTAGTTGCTAGAATGCTTGGAAACCGGTGCCGGAGAGCCGCCATAACGGTCGCCTTCGATCTTGTCCAGGATCCATTCGCCTTCGTAACCCTTCAGACGGGCCTGGTCGGGGTGCTTCCAGATAAGGCGGGTAATCAGCTTACCTTCGCGGGTGTAGTATTCCCAAACGCTGCTGGAAGAAGTTTCCTTTTCGTGGTCGGGAGGGCCCCACAGGAGGTTGACCATGTCGTTGGTCATGCCTTCTTCGATATAGCCCTGCTTGAACACGTCCTTCAGGCGCTTGTCGATACCCATACTTTCCTTAATGGCAAAGTATTCACGTTCATATTCCTTGCGACCTTCGCCACGTTCGATAAGAATGGGGGAAGAGTAACGGCTGGCGCAGGCCCAGAACATCAGGGCGCTAACACCGAGCAGGCAAATATGAGAGAGCTTCATAATTTCTCCTCTAATTTTATCTATAAAGTCAGCTTTTTAGTCGTCTGATTTT
Organism: Fibrobacter sp. UWH5; assembly: GCF_900142505.1. Classification (NCBI taxonomy): domain Bacteria; kingdom Pseudomonadati; phylum Fibrobacterota; class Fibrobacteria; order Fibrobacterales; family Fibrobacteraceae; genus Fibrobacter; species Fibrobacter sp. UWH5. The sequence goes on from NZ_FRBB01000001.1 coordinate 675,491, forward strand.
ATCATTTCGTTTTGTTGACCACAAAATAAGAACTTTATTAGGCAAAAGATGAAAATATTTTTAATTTTACACTGAAATGAACGGTTTTGGAAAGAAATTTGGCGCTGTAGCCACTCTGTGTGCTCTGTTTGCGGTTGCAAACCCCGTTGATGCCTATGCTGATGGCTATAACGAGAGCTCTCAGACAGCCTTTCGATATGGTGCCAACCTGGCTTATGGCTTGAGTGGCAATACTCCCTTTGTTTTGGGGCAGTGGTTGCCTCAGCTGTTCGGGACGCTCCATTATACTTGGCTGGAACCTCTGGGCATGTTGCCCTACGGCGAACGACTGGGACGTAATCCCAGCTACCTTCGCATGGATGGCGGGCTGGAATTGACTCCCTTCTATGGAGGTTACTCCGCAGGTCTTGGACTGCGCCCTTTCAAGATCAATCCGTCCTTTGAACTGAATTTCAATTATGAAAGCTACCTGTACTTCAAGTCTAACCTGGAAATGGTGACTTCTGATGTGACAGGCAGTGGAAGGATTGCGGAAACATGGAACGCCGATTACGTTCTCGATAACGTGGGCGGCGAAGATGCTGAATTTGACTATGCCCAGTTGTTTGACTTCGGTCTAACGATGAACTATGAATTCCGTGGTGGTTCCGATTTAGGATTCACCTTGCATTACATTCTTTCGGATGTAAGCACGGATTTCGATGGCAAGAGTTACGATTACAAGCGTAACATTCCTGTGTTCAGTCGTGACTTCCTGATTGTTGTAGAAACGTTCGGGCGTATTCCCCTGGACGAAAATTTTGCATTGCTGTTTGAAAATAACTTCTACAGAACAGGTTACCTGCGCAGCCACAATACCGTAGAAAAAGAGGCTTTGAGCTATGTCAAGTCTATGGCTGGCGTTCATTTTTCATGGAATGAGGGGCTCCAGAACCTGACCTTGGAAGTGGGTGGCTGGAGCCGCATCAGGAAATCCTTCTACGATGGATCACTCGCGCAGCAGTTCTTGATTCAGCTTGAGTATCAGGGGTATTTTTCTTTCCCCTTTCATTGGAATTTTGCGGAATAGCTCAGGCTGCTGAGGCTGTGCTTTCTTGGCGACGTTCTTCTTGAGCGGGTCGGATTGCAGTGCCTGGATAGGATAGGCGGAACGGATCCAGATTTCTCCGTTGTACTGTTCGCTTTCTAGTTTGACCAGAGTGGGCAGTGTGGATCCCGAATAATTTCTCCACTGACGGATGGTGAATGTTCTGGTTTCCTTGCGGGCTCCTCGCATGGTTACACTCTGCGGAGTGGGGAGCGTGTCTGCAGTAAGACTCCACCAAGTCATAGACAGGGCGGTAGAAAAAACGTTCGACTTCTGTTCTGTGGGATTCTTGCACAGGAACTGCCCGTTGGCCAGCAATTCCATATCGTCTAACTTTAGCGGAGTGTCGCCAATAGTTTCTTTTAGATGGTGGGTGCCCAGCTGGCGCTTTATCTTGGCGTCGGGAAATTCCATATAGCGGTAACTTCCTGCAGTAATGAAGTTGAACTGCGGACGGTTAGATGCATTGACAAAAAACGTGTCTAGACTTTCGGGGTGGTGACGCCATTCCACATCAATGCTTTCGCGGGAATTCTTTACGTTAATAAAATGACCTTCGATGTTTACGACCATGGGCGCTTCTAGAATAAAGTGTGGGCAGGATGTCTGGGCTGACGCTGCTGTCAGTGCCATCGATATTGCCAAAGTCCACAAGCGCTTATTCATAAACCGTAAGATAGTTAAAATTCAAAAAAATTGGACGTTGCTTCCTCTAAAAAAGTAAACTCCGGCCCATCCCAATGGCTAAAGGATCGGTCGGAGTTTTGCTTTAGGAAGAAATTTTTGAAAATCTACGAATTAGGCTTCGTCGGTGATTTCCAGAGTTTCGTCGTCTGCGGCCAGCGCGTCACCGTCGTTCAGCTTGAAGAGTTCTACATCCTTCATGCTTTCGCGGATCTTCTGTTCGATCTCGTTGCAGAGTTCTGCGTTGTCCTTCAGGAACAGGCGGGTGTTTTCGCGACCCTGGCCAATACGTTCGTTATTGTAGCTGAACCAGGAACCGCTCTTCTGGATGATATCCAGTTCGGTAGCCAGATCCAGGATGGAGGCTTCGCGAGAAATGCCGCAACCGTAGAGAATGTCGAATTCGCACTGGGTGAAGGGTGCTGCAACCTTGTTCTTTACAACCTTCACGCGGGTACGGTTACCGATGACATCTTCGCCGTCCTTGATGGCTGCGATGCGGCGGATGTCGATACGCTGGGTGGCGTAGAACTTAAGGGCGTTACCGCCGGTGGTGGTTTCGGGGTTGCCGAACATGACGCCAATCTTCATACGCAGCTGGTTGATGAACAGCATGCAGGTGTTAGACTTGGAGAGAATGCCGGTAAGCTTACGCAGGGCCTGGCTCATGAGGCGGGCCTGCAGACCCACGTGATTGTCGCCCATTTCGCCGTTGATTTCAGCCTGGGGCACGAGGGCAGCCACAGAGTCAATAACGATGATGTCGATGGCGCCGGAACGGACCAGGGTTTCTGCGATGTCGAGAGCCTGTTCACCGGTGTCGGGCTGGGAAACCAGGAGGGATTCGATATCGACACCCAGCTTGCGGGCATAAACAGCGTCGAAAGCATGTTCTGCGTCGATGAAGGCTGCCACACCGCCAAGCTTCTGAGCTTCAGCAATGGCGTGGAGGGTGAGGGTAGTCTTACCAGAGGATTCAGGTCCGTAGATTTCGATGATACGGCCACGGGGGAAACCGCCTACGCCCAGAGCCATGTCCAGCTGGATACAGCCGGTGGGGATAACGGGGATATCTTCGTTGGGCTGATCGCCCAGAGCCATGATAGAACCCTTTCCATAATTCTTTTCAATCTGTGCGATGGCAGCTTCTACTGCCTTTGCCTTATCTGCGGAAAGGTTGCCGAGAGTGTTGATACCGTTTGTGTTCGTCTTCTTAGCCATAATTGACTCCGTTTTGTTTTTTTCGTTAAAAAATATAACAACTAGTGTTCACTTGTGCAAGTGCTTTTTTGAACTATTTTTTCTAGAAGTACCTGCAATGTTCTATACACGCTTTTTTCGCGGACTTGATTGCGGTTTCCCGAAAAAATTTCGCAAAAAGCTTCATTTTGCAAACTATTGGCGACACCAATCCACACTGTACCAACAGGTTTGCCTGGTTCAGCGCCGCCCGGGCCTGCGATTCCCGATGTGGAAACCGCCCATTCGCAACCAAACTTCCTGCGGGCTCCTTCAGCCATGGCCTTGACGGTTTCTGCAGAAACGGCACCAACGGTGTTGAGGATTTCTGCGGGAACGTCCAGGAGGTTTTCCTTGACTTCGTTCTGGTAGGCGACAATGCCTCCTGCCAGGACTGCGGAACTGCCCGGAATGTCGACCAGGGTGCTTGCGATAAGCCCGCCGGTGCAGGATTCTGCGGTGGCCATCATCTGGCCTTTTGCTTGCAGAGCCTCCTTGACGGCGATTGCCAACTGCTCGAGATTCATTTCGTTTGCGTTGTTCACTTTGTTGTTCCTTTTACGTGTTCAAATATACAAAACGGTTGTGTCATAAAATGTCAATTACGACATTCCCCCAAAAAAATACAAAATAACGTTTTGCGCGACTTTGACGTTCATAGGCGTTGGCGTAAATAAAACCTTGTATAGACTTTTATATATTTGCGCTCAATGTTAATGAGTTGGTTCAAGCCTATCCGGAGTCGCTCCCTGCGGGCCGGAGTCCTGGCCCTGCTGCTGTTGGTGGCCGGGGTCTTTGCCGCTGAATCTCCTCAAGACAGTGTCAATCCCATGCAAAAGGGCGTTACCGGAATTAGGGCCATCGATACCCTCAAGGTAAATGAATGGGATATTCCTACCGAGCGGAATTCTCTTCCCTTGACCATGCTCTTAAGTATCCTGCCGGGTGGTGGTCATTATTACACGGAACATTACGTTCGTGGTGGATTCATTACCGCAATCGAACTTGCTCTTTTTTACGAAGTTGTCTACAATAAGGACTTCCAGTATCGACGAGTCCTGGAACAGGCGGAACCTTTTAGAGATTCCGTCTCCTTCTATACCCGAAAGATCATGGGTTTGCAGTCTAGGGACAGCCTTGAATATTATCAAAAAAAACGTACGGACAACATCAATCGTCTGAGAGCCTACAGCGACAAGAAAATGGAACAGGAAGACCTGCGCAAGGCTGAAACGGCCTGGCTCTATGGTCTGCAGTTGTATAGTATGTTCGACGCCTTTGGTATCTGGTATAAGAACAATTATCGAAGCAATGAATTGAGGAGTATGAAGTCTGCCGCCTTGTGGGCCATTATCCCCGGTTTTGGACAAATGTATAATGGGGAGTTTGGCAAGGCCGGCTTACTATATATGGGACTGATGGGAGCAAGCGTCAGCGTCTGGACTTCGCAGAACATGGTAGAATATTACCTCGACCGCAAGCATATGCAGGCTGGAGAAAGCACGACTAGTGAAGACTACGAACGTGTGGTAGAGCGTGTGACCTATTACCGCAAGAACCGTAACCAGTATATCTGGGCTTCGGCGCTCCTGTATCTGTATTCTATTGGCGATGCGGTGGTGGACGCCCTGTTGAGCGACTTTGACAACCCGCTGCACCTGGCTCTGTTGCCGAATTTCAACGGCGGCGCCCAGGCTCTGTTTACCTTTGATTTTTAAACGGAAAAAAGCTGGCGTTTGCCAGCTTTTGCTTTAACCGATTTTCAGCGGAACCATCTGGATTCCGTCATGAATCTTTGTGTAGGTTCCTCGATAGTGGCCTTCGGCGTTACGCTTGAATTCAAAGCGGGTGACCATGGCGTAACTGAATGCACCTTCTACGAACTGGTCGTCGGGGAGTCCGCAGGCGAAGTGCTGCAATGCGGCGATTACACCTGCGTGGCTGATCCACAGAAATTCTCCATCGTCGTCGAGGCTGTCTAGCAGGCGGCCGGCGCGCTTGTCGATGTCATAGAAACATTCGCCGTTGTTGAACCTGTAACCTCGGAGGTCGTTGGCCCATCCCAGCATTTGTTCGCGAGGAACCTGATCCATCTTCTGACCTTCCCAGTCACCGAAGTTGATCTCGATGATTTCGTCACGCTTCTCGACTTCGAGGCCGGTCACCTTGGCGGCCTTTTCGGCTAGGCGGGTGCAGCGGAGCAACGGGCTTGAAAACAAACGGGTGGGCTTGGCTCCAGCGGCCACCAGGGCCTTCAGGGCGCCCTCGCTTTCTTCTTCGAAAGTAGGGGAAACGTCAAAGTCCAGTCTGCCGTAACAGACATCTTTGGGATTGTAAGGCTTGGTATGGCGGATGGTCCAGAGAATCATGAGAGTAAACAGTGAATAGTGAACAGTGAATAGTGAATAGTTAAGAGTGAATAGTGGTGAGTTAAAACCGGGCGCCTCCGGCGCGATTATTTGGCACAAAGGAGCCGCAGGCTCCGCCCTCATACCTCGTTCCTCTTTCTCAAAAATAAAAAAACTGCCGTTTTCCAGCAGTTTTAAAAAAAATCCTAGGCTACCTGAGCACATAAAAATCCGCAAGTCCGTTGCTGCTTTCGCCCTGGCGAGTTGCCCGCAAATAGTCATTGCGCAGGGCCTAGGAGCCTCAAATATAGAACAATTTTGACATTTTTCAAGAGATTAGGCCGTTTCTATGGATTATTTGACATAAGAAACCGCTTTTAGGTTTCGTTTTGTTAACGTTGTAAATTTTATTTTATTATTTTATGGGATAGGGTATAGGGTTGAATTTGCGGAGGTTTATTATGTTTTTGTATGATTTTAGAAAGATTTGGCTAGTTTTGCTAGTTCTGGGTTGCTGTAGCGCATCTTTTGCAGAGGGACTCCCTCTGGAAGTGCTCCCTTTTAAGTTTACAAAAATTGCCGGGGATTCTGCGTCTCAGACCAATGCATGGAATGACCTCATGAAGTATAAACTTTGGGGTACCGGTCTGTACGAAGGTGATGGCATTGTCGGTAACGGAAAAAATGCCGGCGATGGTATTGTCTTTGATGGTGGAAAAATCCATATTACGGATTCTTCTGGCTATGTTGGTAGTGCCACTGGCGACTTCGTCATGGTAAATGATGTGCATTCTATTGGCGGCCCCCTGGTTTTTGGAGGCTCCTTTAAGGGTGGAACCGGACTGGATTCCATCTTGATCGGACCTTCTCATTTTAGGGGTACTTTTGAGGCTTCCTTTAATGGCCGAAATAACGAATTCTTTGCAGGCATGTATTGTGTAGAAAAAGGCTTTGTCGTAAACAATAATTGTGACGGCGAATATTATTGCGCAACGCAGGGCCTTCGTGATACAAAGGCTACTATTGGGTGTGATGGAGCTATCCCCATTGATGAGGATCTTGATGTTCCTGTTGTTGATTACTCTTTCTTTGACGGTATGGATGCTGATCATTATCTGAAAATTGATACGGTCATTCATGCTTCTTCCACGACTCCCAACGCCTATATTGATGTGCCCCCCGGTGATATTGACGATATGTATAATATCCGTGTTGCGGGTATCAGACTGGAAAATGACAAGCCCTTGTATGTTCGCATGCAGAAGAGCGGTCGTTTGACTCGCGTCTTTTTGGATGGTGGACTTGAAATCACCAACCATAGTAATATTCGCGTAATCCAGGCTTCCGATGATAGTGAATGGGATAGGGAATCTAGAACGTGGACCACATCTGATGAAAATTTGGTTAGCAATAAGGATTATGCCGGCAACCTTTTGTTTTACACTCCCGAAGAGATTAACTGGACTGCTGGCGAAAAGCATCTTCAGGGTACATTCATTTCTGGCAAGACCATTACCATTGCGCAGCAGGCCCGTTTCGCAGGCCAGCTGATTGCCAAGGCTATTTATGTACAGTTTGACTTCAAGGCCGAAGACTTCCGCTATGTGCGCTTCAACCCGTCTGTAATTGACCCGACCTTGTTTGCTACGGTTGAATTCCCCGAAAGCGAAAGAGATACGGTTATTCCCTTGAAGCTGAACAAGAAGACACAGGTGAAGGTGACATTTGATTATTGCTTCAGTGTGTCTTCTGAAACTCCGGTTGATGGAAAGATCAGTGGCGCTCTGGCAGATGCTTCTGACTTTGTGGGGCTTACTCCTATTTGCGGAGATTCTTTGGCTTCCGCAGAAATTGACGTTGATTCTGACACTCTCGATTTGAAAAATCAGATCAAGATTCACGCAAAGCTGGATCAGTTTGTCGAAGCGTATGGCACGAACAATAAAGAAAAATTCCAGTTGAAGATTTCGAATCTTGTCGGTGCCGTTTTGAAGAATGCTTCTGGTGAATACGTTCGCGAAGGTGCCTTTGACATGTACATCATCGATCAGGATGTTGTCCCTGTGACTAGGGACACGGTTATTGTCGCCGTTGAAGATTCTGTATTCACCTTTGCGGCTGATATGTTCCCCTATGAATCGCCCCTTGATCGAGAAATGGGTGGTGTCGTTATCGAAGCTGTCCCTGCAAAGGGCTCGTTGACCTATTTTGGAAAAACGTTGACTAAGAGTGATGTGGGTAAGAAGATCCCGGCTGATTCCCTTGGTCAGTTGAAGTATGTGCCCGTGGCTGATAAATATGGTGATTCGCTGTCGAATTATGAATACACGACTCTGAAATTTGCAGTCTATGATTCTCAGAATTCCGTAAGCTCCAGTGATAAAAAGGAAGGCTCCAAGACTCTAACCGTTGTTGTCACTCCGGTGAACGATGCTCCGATTACTGGCCCTGCCACTTTCACTATTTCTGGCCATGTGATTAATGGCGGCGATAAGGCAATCCTTGACGGATCCATTTCTGTGAAGGATGTCGATGACGATACATTTACCTACGCCTTTGATCCTGATGATCCGAACTTCGCCGTTGTGGATTCCCTCTTTGTTATCGATGAAAATACTGGCAAGATCCATGTGAAGGATGGCATTGAGCTGAATGAAAACGTCTCTAAGTCCAAGTACGAAATCAACGTGATTGTAAGCGACAAGAGTGCCTCTACCGGTAAGGACGAAGATATTCTTACTGCAAGTTCCAAGGTGACCATCGAAATCGACTTCAATAACAATCCGCCGACTATCGTGACGGATACGGTCCACGTGGTTGAAAATTCCAAGTCCGGAACTTCTGCAGATTCTTCGCTGAAGTCTATCGATAAGGATGCTGGCGATACCGTAAAGACTTATACCTTGGTTGGAACTTCTAATTGGTTTGAAGTTTCTAAGTCTGGCGTAATCACCGTAAAGGAAGGTGCCAAGATTGATTACGAAAAGTCTAAGAATGAGACTCTTACCATTCAGGTTTGCGATGAATACAATGGCTGCTCCGAAAAGAACGTGGTGGTTGCCATCGTGGACGTGCCCAATTCCAAGGTGAAGATTGTTGAAGGTAAAAATGAACAGGGCGAGTGGCCGAACCCCACGACCATTTATACCAACGTTCCGAACATCGAGTTGAGCTGCACCTTCGATAACAGTCCTTCAGCCGAGAAATGCAAGGAAGCTAACTTGAAGGATGGTTGCCAATACGTTACAGTTGAGTATGACAATCCGGATCTGGATGGTGCAGCCCGCGATTCCGTCAAGGTATGCTATAGCTCTGCCGCTCCGATCGTGACTGTTGGCGCCGGAGACAACGAAGTTGTGGCCGACAACATTTATACCATCGTTGAAAGTTTGGATGAAGATGATGCCAACACTTATGTGAATGCAACTAAGAACAAGATTCATGTAACGGTATCTGATCCTGTTTCCAATGTGAAGAAAGACTACTACATAGAGATTGACCTGGATACTACGGGAATTCCCAGTTCCACTCTTTCTACTATGGGAACGGTGGAAAAGGCCAATATCCTTCTTGACGAAACGAAGGTGACCGAACGTACTCCTGTGAATGGCGATGTGGTGGTTCTCTCTTACAAGGAATCTTTTGCGGGTCGCGATTCTGTAACGGTTTCTTACGAGGTGGACAAGAACGGCGACATTATTAAGGTGCCGGTCATGAATTCGAAGGGCAAGTACGACTCTGTTGAAGTTTATACGGTTTCTTACGAAACAGTCGTGAACGGCAGAACCGTAACCATTTCCTATAAGGCTGACGCAGCTACCGGAGCGGTTTTGCTGGTGGACGCCAATGGTAACCTGATGACGGAAAGTGCCGCTTCGAAGAAGGACATTGATGCAGTCCCGTATACTGTATCTTATGACTATGTGGATGCCAACGGCAACTCCGTCAATATTGCCTACGGTGTCAATCGTAAGGGCGAACTGGTTCGTAGCGATGTTGGCGATATCGGCTATTCCGTTTCTTACACCTATGTCAACGTTTATGGCAATGGGGCTACCCAGTCCGTGTTCATTGTGCTAGACCGCGTTGGTCCCAAGGTTGAAATTACCTATCCTCAGACAGGTGATCTCGTCCGCGCAAACTTTGTAGAAGTAACCTGGAAGGTGAACGGCGTGGTGCAGGATACCCTGGTTCTCCAGAGTCTGGAAAAGGGTACCAATCCGATTATCCGTTTCTATAAGGATAAGGCCGGCAACATGGGTGCTGATACCGTCTGGGTTGTGATGAAGGACGCCAAGGATGTCGAGATTTCTGTTGAACAGCCTGTGGCTGTCGTGACCAAGGAAAAGGTCGAAGAATACTATGCCTCTAATCCTCCCAAACCTGGTGAAACCTTTGCTGTTAGTCTTCGCAATCCCTCTACCGGCAAGGAAGCGGAAACCCTGATCGGTGGCAGCTTCAAGAACGAAAATGGCAGCGGCAAGGTTCCCTACGAAGGCGTTGAAGAAGGAACTCACCTTGGTCCTACATTGGTCATGGACGTGAAGGTTCCTGTGGTTAGTGGCGTTGGTGGCCTGGCTACCTTGGATGACTTGGTCGGTTCTGATGGCCTTGTGGCCATTGAAGGTGTGAGTGCCGCAAACAGTGTAAAGCTGACGGTTAGTGATTACGTTAATCAGTACTGCGAAGACGGATTTGATTACGTCAATGCTTCCAACGCTAACCTGTACGACATCAAGATGGATGTGAAGATCTGGGTGTACACGACCTTGGGCAACTTTGTGGATTACTATCGATTCACTCAGGAATTGAACGATCCTTCCTTTGTCAACGAGGCTGGCTTGCTTCAGATGTTCTTTGAACTGAAACCGGACAAGGATGGCTATGTGCGTGCTGAATCCGGCAAGCTGTTTGCTACGGGTGCCTATGTCTACAAGGTTGATGTTGGCATGAAGTCTGTTCTGAAGTGTACCTTGCCGCCGGTGAACGATCTTACTGCCAAGAAGAAGGGCGATATCATCAAGACTAGCGACGATATGCTGAAGTCCTTCGGCTACAAGCGTCCTAGCAACAAGAAGTAATATTTGATATGGCTATGTTCTTTCAAAGTGTAGATGTAATATAACTATCTAAAAACTGTATCTTAGATACTTGGTCTAACCTAATTTTTGTTTGGTTAGACCATTTTTTAGTATTTTTTCAGTAAATTCAACATAAAATGGCAGTCCTACTAATTAGTAGAACATAGCCATTTTATTTGGAGCTATTCTCATGAACGAAAAAAAAGAAAATAAAGCGGCCAACTCCCTTCCAGAAGTAGTCTGGAACGACGGCAACATGAAAAGCCTTTACGTGAACGCAACGAACGTCGTGGGCGGCCGTGAAGAAATCATGATGCTTCTGGGCTTGAATCAGGCAGCCCCTGCCGAAAAGCCGAAGAAGGCTTAATTGATTCAAGACAAGCGAAACGACAACTTTACTAGACGTCGTTTTTTTTTGTTTCAATGTAAAGTGAAATTTCCATAACCACCAACTTATTTTTAGTTTATCTCTTTGGAGTGAACAAATGAATCGACTGTTACCTTTTGCCCTGGCCCTGTTCGCGGCAACCATGTTCTTTACCGCCTGCGGTGACGACGACAGCAACAGCTTCGTTGAACCGGAAAAGGAATCCTCCGACAGCGGCGCTACCCTGAGTGGCGACAGCCATGAAGGCTCTAGCCCCTCGTCTTGCAGCAGCAAAGATGACAAATCCAGCAGCAGTGTCTCGTCCTCATCGACGAACAGTTCGTCTTCTGCGAAATCCAGTTCGTCTACGGATTCCAAGAGCAGTTCTTCAAGTGATGATATGTTTTTGTTTAGTTCAAGTTCCTTTCCTAAAGAGTTGATGTGTTTTGTTGAGTGTACGGAAGATTGTGAAGGAGTGACCTATCATCATAAAGATGGTTTCCAGATGATTTGCCGTAGTGGACAATGGCTTAATCTTGATTCCATGGAAAATGCGAATACGTCTAGCAGTAGTTACTTTGATATGACAAACCAGTTTAACGAGAAGGTGTCTTACGGCGAGTTCACCGACCCGCGCGACGGACAGAAGTACCGTACGGTGAATGTGTATGATGGAAAATTTTTTACGGATACATTAATCTTTTTCGCTGAGAACTTAAACTTCGG